>LVBI01000004.1 GCA_001603145.1 Spirochaetales bacterium Spiro_07
TTGATAAGTGCATTTTTTTTACGGATAGTATCAGAAATACTTAGTGTGAAAATTAAAATTCCAAAAGCATAAACAATGGAAAGAAAGATAAAAATTGGAACAAGCCAAAACCTTTTATGATTATTTATCTGTTCTTTATTTGACTTTGAAAATATGCATTTAAGATTATAAAATGGAACAGGTAAAAAAATATCCTATTTTTTTACCTGTTCCATTAAAAATTTTTACATGTTGTTGAAACAAAGCTAATAGGAAAACAATATCAAAAATTATTGTAAATAAAGTCCAATAATAAGTTTTAAATGTAAGAAAATATATAAAACAAAATCTTATAGTAAAAAAAAGAAAATACACTAAAAAGACTTTCCAAAAGTTTCTTTTTTTTGTAATTCCTGAATAATCAAAAATATTCAATTTCATTTTTCTCCAAAAAGCGCCCAAGTGCGGGCATCCACATAACAACTGGTTGTACCGCACGGCATCTTGATTGGTCATTGCTTAAAGCCCTAAAAGCTCTTTCAAGCCGTCTTCGTCGCGGCCGCTTTCAACGCGTGTTAGAATCTTGCCGTCTTTGACGACCATCAAAGTCGGCACGCTCAAAATGCGCAGGCGGTCTGCAATTGAAGGCTCTGCTTCTACGTCAACTTTGTAAAGCTTAACCTTATCGGCATATTCTTTTGCAAAGTCTTCAAGAATCGGCGCGAGCATTTTGCACTGACCGCACCAATCTGCAAAAAAGTCAATGAGTATCAAGCCGGTACTTTTGAAAATTTTCTCATCAAATGTTCCGGCTGTAAGGTTTTCAATCATGAAAAATCTCCTAGTTTTTAGACGCGGCTCAAGCTTTGCCGCTTATCTGAGCTTGCCCGAGAATCTCGATTTCGCTTATGCCGCGGTGAATGGCGGCGCGCCTTAAAAGCCCGTCTGGGAACAAAGCAGAGCAGTTTCTTCCGCTTGTCTTGGCAAAATAAAGCGCCTTGTCAGCGCGGTCAAGCAGCACTTTCGGCTCGGCCCGTTCAGACGCTGAAATAAGGCACGCGCCGAGGCTTATCGTAACAGAAAGCTTGTTACCGTTCACGTTTACTTCAGACTGGCTCACTGTTTTTCTTAGCCGCTCCGCAAGTGTGGTCAAGCCGACAGCATCGGTTTCTGGAATAAGTATTGCAAATTCTTCGCCACCGAACCGGCAGAGGCAGTCTTCTTTGCGCAAAACCGCGCTCATAGAAGCCGCCATAGTAATCAGCACCTTATCTCCGGCAAGATGACCCCATGTGTCGTTGAAATTCTTAAAATGGTCAATGTCTATCATTAAAAGGCCGGCCGTGTGCTTGTAGCGGCGCACGATAGCCGTAGTTTCGTCCAGCTTGTTGATAAAATAATCGTATGTGTAAAGCCCTGTTTTTGGGTCTGTAATCGAAGTCTTGTAATGCATGTCGTTCTGAATCATTACAGAGAGAACGCTGAACATGTGCGTAATATAGTCGATTTCGGCGCGGGTATAAGCGTTGCCGGTCAGTTTGTCGCTGAAAATTGCAAAACCGTAAATGCCGCCGATGCCTTTCAGCGGAAAAATCATCAGCGGATGAATGTCAAGAAAATCTTTTGAAAAGCAGTCGCTGCCGGTTTTGACTTTGATTTTTTCAAATTCGTTTTCGCTGTTGCCTTCTTCATAATATTTGCGGAGCGTCTTGTAGTTTGAGTCATCAATCCTCTCTGAAACGCGCCCGATGTTTTTGTAGCAATACTGAATGATTGAATTTTCTCTTGGCGGCTGAATCATGAAAGCCATGAACTGCGGCAAAAAATAATCGAGGAATCTTGTGCTGATGAATTCGAACATGCTGTCTGCGCTCGTAATCAGCAGAAGAGCTGCGCTGTCGTCAATGAGCCTGCGAAGCTGTCTGTTCTCATGCTGAAGACTTTGGTTCCTTTCGAGCATTCCAGAATTGCTCAAAGAATTGAACTGTGCGATAAAATCGTTAGTTATCTGTTCCGGCATATTTTCCTCGTTTTTTTGCAACCTTGTTACATCATACCATAGCTTTGTGGTTTTTCAAGAAATATTTTTCAAGCTCGTTATGCACACGCTTCTTGTCTGCGCTCCAAAGCGGCGCAATCAGAATCTTTTTTGCGCCGTCGCCGGTCAGCCTGTGAATAACTATATCTTGAGGAATTATGTCCAAAGCCTTTGCGAGAAGCTCAAAATATTGCTCCATAGAAAGGCATTCAAACTTATGCGCAAGATAATCTTCCGCAAGGCCGGTGTTCTTCAAGACATGAAGCAGCGCAATTTTTATGCCGTCTGTTCCGGCTTTTATTGAATGGCGCACAGTGCTAAGCATATCTTCTTCAGTTTCGCCCGGCAGCCCGAAAATTATGTGCGTAACAACGTGAATATCTTTTGAAATGCCGTGAAGCTTCCGCACAGCTTCATCGTATTCGGCTGTTTCATAATTGCGGCGGATGTATTCAATTGATTTTGGGTTTGTCGTCTGAAGCCCAAGCTCAACCGAAACAAAAGTCTTGCGGCAAAGGTGGGCTAAAGCGTCTAAGACAGCCTGACCGAGGCAGTCCGGGCGCGTGGCAATAGCTACACCCACAACTTTTTCAGCTTGCGCCGCCTTATTCCAAAGCGCCTCAAGCCGCTCGATGTTGCCATAAGTGTTGGTAAAATTCTGAAAATAGGCGATGAATCTGCCTTCGTCTTTGTGCTTGCCGAGCTTTGCAAGCACTTTTTGTTTTGCCTGTTCAATTTGTTCTTCAATCGGAAGGCTTCTCGCGGCGGCAAAATCGCCAGAACCAGATTCGCTGCAAAAGATGCAGCCGCTTGTTCCTTTTGTGCCGTCGCGTGTTGGGCATGTGCAGCCCGCATCAAGCGAAATCTTGTAGACTTTGCAGCCGAATTTTTCCTTGTAGAAGCTTGAAACGGAACGGTAAAGCATAGGCAAAATGCGGCGGCTCAAATTAGCGCATAATCCAGACTTTGTAGCGCAGCGGCGTGTCTGTATAAAGCGTATCGGGCAATATCAGATATTTAGCCGGAATTATTTGCTTTGTCTGCTTCAAAATGTAATTGTAGTTAAAGCCCGGCGTGAAACGCTTTACGCCGTGCTTGCTTGCAAGTTCCGGCGTGTATGTGGTAATCGGGTAAATGCCAATATTTGTAAAGCCGATGCCGTAATTCGTTACGAGCGGCAGCAGAGAAACGTTGCTGAACTGTGCTTCGCCTGTGTCGAGGTTCTTTTCGATTGTCATTGAAAGCATGCCGCCGATTACGCGCAGCCCTTCGTTCTGGCTTGAAATGAGGTTGCCGAGCGAATAAGCAACAAGCACGAGCCGGCCGTCGCTTGCGCGAAGTTCTTCGATTGTCTGAAGCACATGCGGGTGCGTGCCGATGATTATGTCCGCGCCCCAGTCGGCAAGCTTTTGCGCCATGTCTGTCTGCCGTTTGTTTGGCTTTATTTCATATTCTTCGCCCCAGTGTGCAGAAACCACAACAAGGTCGCTTTGCGCTCTTGCGTCTTTTATCATCTTTTCAAGCTGCGCTTCATCTGAAGCATAGGCTATCTGAAGGCTTGACTGCACCGGCAAAGTCAGGCCGTTGAGCGAAGACGCAAAAGCCAAAAAGCCTAGCTTTATGCCGTTTTTTTCGATAACGCGGATTGTGTTCATGTCTTCTTCATCAAAAAAAGCGCCGGAAACTACTGCTTTGTCTTGGCCGCTCCAATAATTCAGCGAATCGCGCAAGCCTGCTTCGCCTTTGTCGAGCATGTGGTTGTTTGCAATGCTTATCATGTTGAAGCCAGAATCAAGCACAAAGTCGCCCATTTCTTTTGGCGAGCAGAAGCGCGGGTATGTTGAAGGCGGAAATGACGGCGCAATTAGCGTTTCTTGGTTGATGAACGCGAAATCTGCAAGCTTTACGAACGGCAGCAGTTCCGAGTATGCGTTTTCAAAAAGATATTTTGGAATTTCTTCGTTTGTATTTTCCAGCTTTGCGGCTTTTGCCCTGTTTTCCGCTTGGTTATAAATTGGCGCATGAATCAAGTTGTCGCCAACCGCAATAAGGTTTGCGCTGACGATGTTTGGTTCTTTCTCTTTTGGATTTGATTTTGACTGATTCTTGGCGGACTGTGATTGTGCTTGTGTCTGTTCAGAAGCTGGCTCTGTTTCAATGCCGCCTTTTTGCTTTGATGTACCTTTGCTTGTCTCGCAAGATGTAAGCAATAAAACAATTAATAAAAGTAAAATACAGGGTTTTATGCGTGCCATTTATATAAAATAGCCTATTATGCGCAGTTTTTGCAAGTTGTGTGTCAAAATGCTTAAGTAAATGCATTATAAAAACCTTAAAATAAGGAATTGACAATGCGGATTTTCATGGTTTTGTTTAATCTAAAAAGTTCATATAGTAGAAAACATCAATTTTGGTTACGCAGGTATCATTGTATTTTGTACCTTTATAAACTTCGTCTATAACGATTTTTACGTGCTTTGAATCAGCAGGAATTTCAAATTCAGTGAATTCAACGAAATCGTTAAAAGTCAAATCCATGTATTTTTTGCCGTCTACATAAATGCTTGCTTTTTTAATTCTGTTGTTTTCATAGAAAAGCGGCTGCTTATAAGGATTAACAAAACCATTCAAAATAGAAACTTTAATATCGTCTCTAATTTCTTTTCTTCCAGCACCATCTGAATAAGCATCGTAAACGCTCATAATATCAAACTCGATGCTTTCGCCAATTCCTTCGTCAGCTTTTCCTTCTGCCCAAGGCAAGTTTTGAACATAGCAGTTTGGTCTGCATGGGAAAGTGACATTCTCAATATCATAAGAATAATTTTTGTCTTTAAGCGTAGACGAAGCTTTTATGTTATCAACAAAGGAAACTAATGAAGGGCAGCCTCTTTTGTACATTTCATAAGTTTTAGAATCTTTCTTTATTGTAGAATAAGAAAATTCGCTAGCGCGCATATCAGGAATTTTAAAAAACTGATAATCATATTTTCCATCTATAACTATTGTATCAACAGTCCAAATCATATAGCCGTATTCATTCAAGTGTTTATCAACACCCGGAATCATTTTTTCTTCATGACTACCAACATAGTATGTATCCAGTTTAAATTTTTCAGAAAAAAGGCTGGTAGCGCATAAGATTGTACAAGCGATTGTAAGGATAATCTTCTTCATTTGTTTCTCCGTTTGTATTGCGCCTATATCGTGCCGCTTTCTTTTGAGAAGCGAATTGTCATGGTTGTGCCTTTGCCCAAGCCTTCGCTTTTGGCTGAAATTGTTGCGCCTAGATTTTTTGTGAGCGTCTGCGCAATTGCAAGCCCAAGCCCGGAGCCACCTGTTCTGTGGTTGCGCGATTCGTCTGTTCTGTAAAGACGCTCAAAAATATGCGGCAAGTCTTTTTCCGCAATGCCGTTGCCTTTGTCTGAAACAGAAAGCGCGTTTGTTTCAGGCTCAAATGTAAGCGTAATCTGTGCCGGTGCAGGGCTGTAAAAAATGCTGTTCGTTATAAGAATGCGCAAAATCTGCGTAAGAATGTCGGGGTTCGTAAAAAGCACAGCGTCTTGCGGACATTCTATAGAAAACTGAACTTCCGGCGAAACAAGCTTGAAATCGTTGACAATCTTGTTCAGCATAAAGCTGATTTTGACGAGCAGCTTTTCGGGCGGGGCCTGCCGCTCGCTTCTTGAAAGCAAAAGCAGATTTTCTACAAGAGACTGCATTGACTTTGTTTCTGCATAAAGCGTTTCAAGCGAAGAATCAAGCACGTTGGTGTCTGTCTTGCCCCAGCGGCGAAGCAAATCAAGATGACCAAGCAGAACGGCGAGCGGCGTTCTAAGCTCATGCGAAACGTCTGACGTGAAGCGCCGTTCACGGTTAAAATCTTGCTGAAGCCTTGCAAAAAGGCTGTTGAATGTCTTTGCAAGTTCTTGAAGCTCGTCTTTTGAGTTCGGTTCTGGAATACGCTTGTCAAGCTGAGACGCGCTTATTTCGTTTGCCGTGCGCGTAATGTCTGCAACCGGGCGCAACATTCTTGAAGAAAGAAATTTAGCCATCAAAAACGAGATAATCAGCAGCGGAATAGCAAAAAAGAGCATGACAATCGGCAGCTTTGTAAGCAGCTTGTCGATGCTGTCAACTTCCATGTTCAGCGAAGTCTGTATGTTCAGCGACCCGGACGGGATTGACAGATAAAGAATGTTCAAATCGCCGTCGGTGTAGTAGCTCTTTTCAAAGTGGCGTTCGGGCTGCATATCGTCAGACAGCGGCAGCACCGGCAGATACGGGTCGTTCGAGCCGAGCAGCACAGGCTTGTCTGTCTGCGTTATAAAATAGACTGTGTACGAAATGTAATACGGAATGCGCGCCTGGCGCACGAGGCGGTCTACAATGTCATAGCTGTTCTGCCTGTCTTGCCAGCGCGCTGATTTTTCGTCCGAAAGCTTTATCGCAAGCGTTATCAGTTCAGATTGAATGTCATAGTCTTTGAATTCGGCTGAAATGCGCTTTGTGTTTTCGATAAGCTCGTCAGATTTTTGGGCGAGCACCGTAGTTTTCAAGATGTTCGTTATAAGATATGTTGAAATCGAAACAATCAAAAACGTGAGCAGACAGAAAATCAATGCGATTCGCGTTGAAATTGATAATCTTATGTCTTTGCGCTTAAGCCTTTTAAACATTTGACGGCTTCCGGATTGTATAGCCTGCGCCGCGGACTGTTGTTATATACGAAACGTTGAAAACTTCGTCGATTTTGGTGCGGAGATAGCGCACATAAACGTCAACAGAATTTTCGTCAATGTAGTGGTCTTCGCCCCAGACTTCGTTGATTATTTCAGTTCTTGAAAGCACTTCACCTTGATGGCAGAGCAGGCACTTTAAAAGCAGAAACTCAGTTTTTGTAAGCGCAACCAACGTCTGGTCGATAAAAACTTCGTAGCTTGCCGGGTTCAGCGTTAGCCGGTCAAAAGTAATCAGCTGAGACGGTGACGGCGAATTTGCGCGCCCTGCTTCGCTGCTTGAAGAACGGCGGAGCACAGATCTTATGCGTGCCAGAAGCTCTTCAATGGCGAATGGCTTGGCGATGTAGTCGTCTGCGCCTGCGTCGAGTCCGTTCACCTTGTCAAAGGTTTCGCCGCGCGCCGTTACAAGCACAACCGGAATTTGCGACAATTTGCGGATGCGGCGCAAAACTTCGATGCCGTTCAGTTCTGGCAGCATTATATCAAGAAGAACAATCGAAAAAGGCTCTTCCGTGTTGTCGTTGAGGCTCTTCTCAAAGATTGTAAGCGCTTCCCTTCCGGTTTGTGCCAGAGTTACGGTGTAGCCTTCGTGTTCCAGTTCAAGCTTTTCAAAGCTTGCGATATTCGGTTCGTCTTCAACTATAAGAATTTTCACAATTATTCCGCCTGTTATTTATAAGCAACGCTGAATTCAAGATTTTCAATTGAGCGGCCGTCTATATTTGAGCCATCATTGGCTGTTATTTTATCAATGTGAACAAGAAGCTTTTTTTTGTTACCAGAATCGATTTCGTGTATTTTATCCATTGGAATGAAAATATGAACTTCGTTGCCTATTCTGTTGAATTTAATGACAACGGCGGAATCAAGCGGAATTTTGTTGATTGACACCGAAGAAGGGCTAATCGATTTCGGATTTATGGGAATATTGAACGTTACTATAACTATTACTGAAAGCTCTGTCTGCTGCAACGAAGTTTTTTCTACTGTAAGACGGCGCTGCTGTGTTTCGGCAAAGCTGCTCACGTTGCTTTGCAGCTCGTCACGGGAACTTGCCGAAATGGGCATACGCTGCTGATGCCGTGATTGCGCATTAGCACAAACAGCCGCCAAGCAGAAGCCTATAGAAATGAGAAAGACTGGAAATGTATGAGAAAAACATTTTATTCTAAACATCCAGATTGAGTATATACCGTATTGAAATAACAGTACATTAAAATTCGCTAAAATCTGCACATTTTTTATAATATAGTTTTAATCTTATTTTAATGTACTGTTGAAAAAGCAAGGTTATACTGACTTCATAAAGATTGCTAGGGCAAACTGAATTTCCATTTGGATAAAAGGCTGGAATAAACAGGTTTTTAGAGGACGACTGAAAACCTGCTTAGTTCAGCCGGATTTTGAAAATTGTATTTTGCTTGTTATGCAAATCAGGAGCTTATTATGAAAAAAAAGCTGATTATAACTTGTCTGCTTATATCTTGCGTTGCAGCTGCATATATTTGTGCGCAGCCTGGCCCTCCGCCTCGTCGCAGACCGGGGCCGCCGCCTAGTTCGCCGCTGCTTCTTACACCGAAGCATGCACCTGCGCCGCCGATGCATCACCACCATCATCCGCCGAGACGGCCGCTGCCGCCGCCACGCTCAAGGGTGTATATCCATATTTCACGGCCGGTAACAGTTTACAAAAGCACACGCAGCACTTACCGTGACCCGCCGCCAGTAAGACGTGATTTGCCTATATCAAAGGTTGAATACGAATATGTGTATGACGTTGACTATGAGTGCTCTGTCCAGGGCATGGTCAAGGCTATAGACCCTGATGCCGGCACTTTGGTAATTGACACAGACGGCGACACGCTTATCGTGGCGGCTTCTGCTTCAACAAAAGTGTTTAAAGATAATGACGACCCGAACAACAACAGCCGTGTACGCGGCGTAATAAGCATCGGGCTGGGCGACGTTCACAAAGGCGATTTTGTAGGTGTTCAAGTTTCAGACACCGGCGATGTTACGCTTTCGGCTTCAATCGTTCATGTCTTTGACTTGACTAGATAATGTGTTTGCAGGGCTGCATCTTGTGTGCGGCTCTGCGGATACAGCATTTCAACAAGCTTATGTTTGACACAGGCTTGTTAAAATGCTGTAAGCATGTATTGCTTGTTGCATTTGAGATTTGATTGTTCTCCTTTTTCCTCCTTACTTACTTTCTTGCTTTCTGGAGGAATGCAGATTTTGAATCATCGGTCTGCATTCCTCCTTTCTTTTTTCCGATAAAACTTATTAGAAATTGCTGATTAACTTATGTGTTGTGTCATTATCGGGCTTGACCCGATAATCTTGGGTTGCGCTTTTGTTGAATCCGCTAAATATGGCAAAGACATGCAGACATTTAATCAGTGTTTCTAATATACTGAAATGCGAATCAGGGAGTGTTTTATGAATATATTTCAGTCAATCTGTCTTGGAATTTTGCAGGGAATAACGGAATTCCTTCCGGTTTCAAGCTCAGGGCATCTTGCAGTGGCTCAAAAATTGTTCAGCTTGGACGATGTGCCGCTAATTTTTGATGTATGCCTTCACGTTGCAACGCTTGTAGCTGTTGTGATTTTCTTTAGAAAAACCATAATCGATTTAATCTGCGTGTTTTTACGCATGATAACACGGAAGCCGCTTCACGGCGATAAGCCAAAGCAGATGATGATTTTTGCCGTTATAGTTGCAACTCTGATAACCGGCGTGCTCGGCATTGTTTCAAGCCATTTTATAGAAGATGTGCCTGTAAAGTTTGTCTGCATTGGCTTTATATTGACCGGCATTCTTCTTGTTGTTGCTACGTTGCTGGATAAATCTGGCAAGGCTGGTGCAAAGCAAGGTGAAGCCGAAAATCAGTCTGGAGAGCCAGATAACGGCACTGTAACGATAAAGCAAGGCATAATCTGTGGCATCGCACAAGGCTTTGGCACATTGCCTGGCATTTCACGTTCGGGCAGCACCATCTCGGCGGCGCTTCTTTCGGGCGTAAGCCGCAAAACCGCAGGCGAATTCTCTTTTATCTTGTCGATTCCGGCCATTTTGGGTGCGTTTGTTCTTGAAGTCAAAGATTTGGGCGAAATGGCGAGCGTTGTGCCCGCATCAAGTCTTGTAGCTGGCTGCTTGAGTGCGTTTGTGGCTGGGCTTGGCGCGTTGTTCGTGCTTATGAAGCTTATAAAAAGCGGCAAGCTCGGCTTCTTCGCCATTTACTTGATTCCGCTCGGAATTCTTGGGCTTTTCTTGTTTTAGCGTTGCGTGCTTGCAGCTTGATAATTTACACAGGCTCGCCTGTTTGGGCAAAACTGCGCGGGCTTGTGCAAATTATCAAGTTGGTGCACTTTGAGCGCCAGACCAACCGTCGCGGGCGGCTTGTTTGTTTCTTCAAGCGCATGGTGCAATCATTTTGCTTTGTCGCCGCTTTTGGCGTCTTTTCCGTCTGAAAGCTTGTTGCCTTCAAGTGTTTCTTTTGTGCCGATTATTTCTTGCACAACTTGATGCACAGTCTTGTTATAGTAAAGATAACCGTAAAGTGCAGCGGCGGAAAGCACTTTTCTGCCGTAGCTCCGCGTTTCAAGGAACGGAACAGTTTCAAGGAACAAGTCTATCGGCAAATCTTTCGCTTCTTTTTGCCACCGGCGCACACGGCCCGGACCGCCGTTATATGCAAAAAGCGCCATCATAACAGAATTATCCAGCCTTTCCGTCAGATTATTCAAATAATATGCGCCGAAATTTACGTTTGTCTGTGCGTCCTTTAAGTCAAATTCTTTGATTTTCAGCTTTCTTGCAATGTCGTTTGCTGTGCCTTCCATAAGCTGTGCAAGACCGGTCGCGCCCGCACTCGATGAGATGGTCTTGTCAAAATAGCTTTCTGTCCTTATCAGCCCGAAAAGCACCGGCTCGCTTACGCCGAATGTTTCTGCCGCGTTTTTGACTTCTTGAAGATATGGGCGCGGATAAAGCAGATAAAGCACATCTTTTGTCAGCGGCGTGTCGGGGCGGCTCGCAGCGTAGCTAATAATGCTAAGCGCGTCATAATGCAGCGTGCAGTCTTTTTCCGCCGCCCTGCTGAAAATTTTTGAAAGCTCGCAAGCACATTCAATGCTTATGTCCTGATAATGCGCGATGTAAGTTTTGTACGCTTCTTCAAAGAGCGCGTGCTCCGCATAACCAAGCACAAGTGTCTCCAAAGCTTTGTCGCTTTCCGGCTGAACTGTGTCGTCGCGTTCAATGTTTTCTTCAATCGCAATGGCGAGCTGCTCTGCTGCCAGAAATCTGTAGTAAAGCGCCGTGTGGTTGCCGTCGTAAGCTTTTTCATAGCAAGATTGCGCCGCCTGAAGCCGGCTCAGCCTCGGAAACGGGTTTTTCGACATTGAATCTTCGATAAGACGGCCGCTGATGTAAGCATATTGCGCCTGAGAATTTGGGTCTGCATAAGGCTGAACCGCCGCGTATGTTTCGACAAAATCATCCCAGTAACGTCCCTGCAGCAAGTCAACCGCAAAGTCGCGCAGAAAATCCTCAAAATATTCAGGGTCTTGCCATGTTGAGGCGTAAGTCTTTAGCGCGTTTTTTGCCGCTTCAAGCGAGACAGTCTTTGATGTTTTAAGATAATACCACAATGCGTTGTCATATTTTGCCGGTGTCGGCGCGGAATGCATTGAAAGCACAAACGCATTCAGCGCGGCATCAAAATTCTTTTCGTTGACCGAAAACTGCGCGCAATAAAACCAGGCAAGAAACGCAATGTCAGGGTCTTTTGTTTTTTCCGCGATTGACCTGAATGTTGCTGCGCCTTCTTTTGCTGAAACGCCGCCGTATAATTGCGCGCGCCCAAAATCAGAAAAAAGCTGGCTTGTAAAAGTTTCCGGCGAATACGGCAGCTTTTCAAGCTGGTTGAGAGCGTCTCTGTATTTTTTTTGCCTTACAGTCACCCTGAATTTGAGCAAATCAGCCAAGGTGCTTGGGTTCTGTCCGTTCGCAATTTGCGCCGAATCTCTTTCTTCTTGCGAAAGTTCGTTCCAAATGTCAAGAAACGATTCATGCTCGCCAGAAATTGCCCAGTTGTTCACCCATAAAGAAAAATAATCTGCAAATTTTGGGCTGTCTGTCTTTAAAAGGCAGAGAAGCTGATATTTTGTTTTTTTGTTCTGCGCCTCAATGTTCTGTCTTATGCGCTTTTTCTGTGTTTCTGTTTTTGCTTTCTGTTCATCTTGCGGAAAAGCAAAATCTGCCAGCGGCATCAACGGGCAAGCTTTCAGCGCGTCTTTGTACTTGCCTTGATAGAACAGCTCTTGAAGCAGATAAAACTCCGCGTCGCGTTCCTGCGGGTAAGCTTCTGCAAAATATTTTGCGGCCGCTTCTTTTTGCTGCGAAGTGCCGAGCGTGCAGAGCTTTCGCGCACATTCTTGTGCAATCTGCCATGAGGCGTGGGTTTTGCCGTATTGCAGAAGCTCAACCGCGCTTTCGGTTTTGTCTTGCTTTAAAAGATGCAGAGCCGCAAAGTAGCATGAATCAGGCTCAATCGTCAGTGCAAGCGACGACGGGCTTGACGCAAGCTCATCGAGCGCGGCGTAATCTCGGTCGTTGAGAATTCTCAATAATTTTTCTTGATTTTCAGTTGTATTTTGGGCTTTGCAAGCCGTACATGCCAAAAGCGGCATGCAGACAGCCATGATGAGACATAATATACGCATTAAAATCACAGAGGCGGAATCTTTATCCATGTTCCAGACAAGATGAAGTCCGGGTTTTTGATATTGTTTGCCTTGGCGATTTTGTCATACATCCACGGATTTTTGTAGAACGTATCGGCAATATCCCAGAGCGTGTCGCCCCACTTAATCTGATAATCTTTGGTGTCTTTTTCAGAGACAGTCTTTGAAGCCGGTGCCGGAATTACGACAGGCGCATCAATGATGACGATTGAATCTTCTTTTGCCAAAGAGGTCGAGCTTATGCGGTCTATCAAGGCGGCATCAACAGGCTCAGGCTTTTCCGTAACGACTGTTACAGATTGATACCTTACGGCCGGCGCTTTTTCAACAGTTAAAGGCGGCAGCGGCTGCTTGTTCTTCTGGCTGAAAAGCCAAATGAAAATGCAAGACAAAAGCGAGATAATCGCACAAACTACGCAAATAACCGGCACGAGCGGAATCTTAGATTTGCCCGCGTTCGGGTCAAGAAAGTCAAAGTCTGAAAAGCCGCCAGAAGCCGCCGCCGGCTCATCTGAGAAAAGGTCTGGCGCATCATCAGATAGAGCGTCATGGTCTGTTCCGTCATAATCCGGAATATCGTAATTGTCGTCAGAAGCAAGAAGCGCACTTTCTGCGCTTGCTGTTGCAGCTGCACCGACCCCGGCTGTTTCTGCAATAGCTTCGTAAGTTTCGTCTGCAAATGCATCATCTGCAAACGCGTCGTCTGCAACGCTTTCGTCTGTGTACAAAGACGGGTCGTTTATGTCAAAATTCAGGTCGTCGTTGCTTAAAGCTTGGCTGTCACCGTCTGAAGCTTGCTCGTTGCCGCCGTCTGCAAAATCAGGTTCGGGCAAATCAAAATCGTCAAGGTCTGCAAGAGCGAGCGAATCATCGCCTGCATTTGTGCTTGCATCAAACGGCACTGGTTCATCTGAAATGCTTAAGTCATTGTCAGAGCTGTTAGTGCCGATGGCAACAAGAGAGACGGCGCTGTTTGTTGAGCCGCCGCTTTCCTTGTCGTAAACTTCAGCAGAAAGCTCATCGTTTTCGTCAATCGAAACAACGAAGTCTATATCCACGGCTCTTTTCTCGTGAGGTTTCAGCCCCTCTATCATGAGCGTGTCGACATATTCGGCATCGGAAAAGCTTTCGTCAGATGCGCAAAAAAGCGTTATCTGCGCGGCTGTCTGATTGTCACTGGCTGTAGTAATCTGCAGTCTTTTCTTTGCGGGCGTGCCCCTCTTGAGAATTGGATAAAAAGTTCCGTCGGCTTGTTTTATGCCTATAATATTTTTGCTCATAATATACTTTACATGGTATTATGGTATGTCTTTCTTGTCAACGCAGTTTCTTGACAGGTTCAAAATGTAACAGCATAATAAACTATATGGTTTTTCCTATTATTATTTCAATAATCGTTATTGGCCTCGCCTTTTTGCTCATAATGAGCTTTATGACCGAGCAGAAAAAAACAAACAAACCTGAAAAGAAGCGTGACAGGCAGTCAATCATGCGCGAAGCGAACCGCAAGCTTGCGCAAGATCCGCACAATCCGCAGGCGCTCAAGATGCTTGCCGACTTATATTTCAGTGAAGCAGCCTGGGACAAGGCTTTTCCTTTATATAATCTTATGCTTGACATTTCAGCCGCCCATCCGGAGATCAACACCGTGACGACCGGCTTGAGATATGGCATTTGCGCAATCAAAATGGACAAAGCGGCAGACGCTTTTAAGGGGCTTGTTGTTGCCCATAAATTTGAACCGAACAATGCAGAAGTGAACTATTATCTCGGTCAGGCTTTTTATTTCAGCGGCGATTACGAAAAAGCTTCGCCGCTTTTCAAGCGCACTCTCATAGTTTTTCCTTCAAACATGGAAGTGTACAGATTTCTCGGCCTTTCGCTTGAAAAAGGCAAGAAATACAAAGAATCGCTTGCTTATCTTAAGCAGTCAATCGACAATACCCCAGAAGACAAGGAAGTGCTTTTCTGTCTGGCCGAAGCTTTTGCCGAGACGAACGCGATTGAACGTTCTATAAAGATTTTCACGCATTTGCGGTCTGACCCTGTTTATGGCCCGAAATCAAGCCTTCAGGTGGGCATTCTTCATGCAAACACAAATTCGCCGGAAAAGGCGTTGCAGGACTTTGAAATCGGCTTGAAGCATGAAAATATTCCGGCTGACATCGGAGCGGAAATGCGTTACAGAATGGCGCAGGTTCATTTGAAGTTGCAGAACATCGGTGAAGCGCTTGAGCTTTTCAACCAGATTCAGACTATCATGCCTGGTTACAAGGACACGAAAGCGCTCATCGAGCAATATCAGGAGCTGAACCAGAACAAGAACCTTCAGATTTATCTGATTGCAAACCAGAGCGACTTTACTCTTTTGTGCAAGCAGATTGTTTCTTGCTATTTCTCAAAATCAGTTGCGCGCATTCTCGATATTACTTCTTCAAACGATAATACTGAAATTCTTGCGGAAATTGACACGTCTAAATGGACTGACGTTGTTTTGTTCCGCTTTTACCGCACAACGAGCATTGTCGGCGAGCTTTATGTAAGAGATTTTCACGAAAAGATTAGAGATACAAAAGCCGGAAGAGGCATCTGCTTTACGGCAGGCACTTTCAGCGACGAATCGCGCAAATTTATTGACGGCCGCCCGATTGACTTGATTGAGCGCGAAGCTTTGAACAAGTTCTTGAGCAGCATCAACCAAGTTCAGGTGCGCGACGAAGACTAAGCTGAAAAATCTGCCGCTGGGGCTGACCAAAACGTTCGTTACGCAGCGTCATTCCGAAATAAATTCAGCATGGCAATACTTTTAGGTCAGCACCATGTTCCGTCAATGATTACGCTGATGGCGCGGTGGTTTTCAGCTCAGCATCTACGCTGCACAATTTTAGCGTCAAGCCTGCCGCTTCATCTTTTTAAGCTCAAGCCCACAAGAGCCAGAGAACGAGCGCAGCCACGGCGGTAGTCAAAATTGTGAACGTGCCGCCAATCTGAAGCCACTTGCCGAAATTTATAGGATAACCTTCTTTTTTCAAGATTCCCATCGTTACTACGTTTGCACTTGCGCCGTAAGGCGTAAGATTACCGCCGAGACAAGAGCCGATCAGAAGCGCGAACATGAAAAGCTCTTTTGCTATGCCCATGCTTTCAGCAAGAATGCCTGCAACCGGCAGCATGACGATGATGTACGGCACGTTGTCTACAAAGCCCGAAATTATGACCGAAACAGCCATAATCAGCAGAAAGCCTGCAACAACGCTACCGCCGCAAACAACTGCAAGGAAATCCGCAAAATCGCTCAAAAGCCCTGTCTCGTTTATCGCACCGACAACGACGAAAATGCCGATTAAGAAGCAGATTGTTTCCCAGTCGAGGTCTTTTATCATATCAAAGGTTTCTTGCTTCGTTTTTTTCTGCGGAACTTTGTACCAGAAAATGCCGGCCAAGCCCAGAAGCATTACATAGCTGCCCGAAAAACAGCTGAATGACTCTGTTACCGCTTCTGGCAAAAACGAAATAAGCGCAAGCCCGACAATCATCAGTACGAGCAACACTGCCGGAACGTATGAAACTGGAACAGTCTTTTCGATTTCGGGCTTGGTTTTTGCCTTTGCAAAGAAAAAGTAAAAGAAAATGCAGCCCGAAAGCATTCCAGCCTGAATTATGAAGAAAATCGAAAGATGCCCATTATGAAAGAAAAAGTCGTTGAACGTGTAGTTCGCATAAGACGCAAAAATCATTGATGGCGGGTCGCCGACTAAAGTTGCCGTGCCTTCAAGGTTAGACATAACCGCAAGACCGATTAAGAAGCAGGTCGGGTTGAGCTTGAGCTTCTTGCACATTGCAAGCGCAATCGGCGCCATAACAAGCACCGTGGCAACGTTTTCGACGAATATTGAGATTATGCCTGTCATTGCAAGAATAAGCACGATTGCGATGCCGGTGCTTGGCGAAATTTCCGTGATTTTGTCTGCAATACATGCCGGCACGCGCGAATAAATGAAAAGCGCGGCGATAATCATGCTGCCGACGTAAATCATCAGCACATTCCAGTTGATAAGCTCAAAAAATACGTGATAAAGCACGGCAAGGGAGGGCGCATTTGTGTAAGAGCCGAGATTGAAGATTTTTTCCGGCTGAAAAACCGACAAAACGACAATAATCAACGCCGCAAGGGTGGTGAACCAGATTTTTTTGTTCTGAAAGCAGATTACGAGCAGATACATTACGACTGCCAGTGCCAGAACAAGCCATTTCATTTCCATGAAGAGACTCCTCTTTTGTGGTGAGAATCATTGTATATCAGAAAAAATAAAAAAGACAAGATGCGGTTCAGCTGAAACAAAGTAATAATATTTCAGGCATTAAAAAATGTTTCTTTGCAAATGTAATATAAGGGGGTATAATTACAACGATTATGAAAGAATCACGACCTAAGACGATAGCTGTATGCACATTGACTTGCTCATTCGGTTCTGATTTTGAGATGCTTCAGGGCATCTGTCTTGAAGCCAAAGAGCAAGGTTTTGCGACGCTTATTTTTGACGCGCCGGAAAACTACGCATCAAAGCTTACAGACAAAATCGGGCGGGGCATTTTCAAGCTTATAGATTACGAAAACATTGACGGCGTAATCATTTCGCAGCGTGTAATGTATGCGTCTCAGACTTCAAAAGAAATAATAAGGCTTTGCGAAAAGCATAACGTTCCGGTTGTTTCGTTGAATTTCCCTGACAAGCAGATTCCTTCAGTGTGCTTTGATGATGATCATTCATTTGAGATGATGGTCGAGCATCTTATCGAAAAGCACGGCTGCAAAAAATTCCGCTTCGTCGCCGGCCCGAAAGACAACGGCTATTCAATAACAAGATTAAACGCATTCAAAAGGGCGCTTGAGCGTCACAATCTTCAGTTTGACGATTCAGAAATCATGTACGGCGATTTCTGGCGGATTCCAGCATTGCAGCGGATGGACGAATTTTTTGCGTCAGGCGCGCCTATGCCAGACGCTTTTGTCTGCGCCAACGACGCGATGTCTATTGCCGTCTGCGAAAAGCTTTTCGAAAAAGGCTTTCATGTGCCAGACGACGTGATTGTCACAGGCTTTGACGGCATAGACCTCGCCGATTATCACATACCGAAGATTTCAACCGTAAAATGCGACAACGTTTATGCCGGACGGGAAGCTGTAAGAATTATGGCGTCTCTGTTTAAGGGCGAAGACATTGCGCGGCTAAGGCTGCTTGAACCGACCATGATGTTCAGACAGTCTTGTGGCTGTCAGAAAATCGACATATTGAACGCGAACAATTACGCATATCTTTCGGAGCGCGACATTGGACATCAGCTTTATTTGAACTATATTCAGCAGGAATTGGCAACTTATTCGGCTGCATCAGACCGCCTTGCTGACTTGAAGAAGATTCTTGTAAAGAAGATGCCGTTCTCGAACAATGCGTGGATAATGCTCAACCACGGCTTTATGAACAAAGATGAAGACAAGCATTTTTCTGAAGAAAAGCCGTTTGACGATTGCATTGACACTTTCTTGTGCATACAAGACGGAAAGACACGCGAATTCCGCCCGATTGACAGGCAGAAATATCTGCCGAATCTTGATGAAGCTTTTAAGAAAGGCTACACGAACATAATTTTTATGCCTTTCATTTTTGGCGAAGAATTCTTGGGCTATCTTGCAGTTCTTTTTGAGAACACGAACCTTGAAATTTCAAGATACGAGCGGTTTGCGCAGAACTTGAGCCAGTCTCTTGCTTCGGTTAAGACACGCGAAAAGCTTGAATATCTGCTTGTAAGAGACCAGCTTACGGGCGTGTTCAACAGGCGTGGCTTTTACAGCCAGATTGAGCGTTTTATTTTTCAGAGCATCAAGAAAAACAGCGGAAGCAGCCTTATAATTTATTCAATCGACATGGATTCTCTGAAAGAGATAAACGACACATACGGTCACCACGACGGTGATTTTGCCATCAAGCTGCTTGCTGATGCAATTTCTGAAAGCGCGGGCGAAAATTCAGTTTCTGCAAGATTCGGCGGCGATGAATTTGTCTGCGCCAAGATTGAAGCCGGAAGCTGTGATAAGGCGATAGAAGATTTCCGCGGAAGGTTTCAGAAATGCCTTGACGATGCGAATGAAGCTTCGGACAAGCCTTATAAGGTGAGCGCAAGCCTCGGCGCACAGTCTGCCTTGATAACAGAAAAACTTTCTGTTGAAGCGATAATCGCAAAGGCAGACAAGCTGATGTATACGGAAAAATCTTCAAAAAAACGTGCCCGCGCCAGATAAAATGCGCACCGAAAACTTTTTTACAAAAGTGTAACCTAAATGGTTATCAATCATTTAAAAAATGCAGATAACTGCATTATGGAACACTTTCATAAGTTCAACTAGGAGGAGTTTATGAAAAAAACTATTTGCATTTTAGGTATTCTTTTATGTGCGGCTGCCCTTTTTGCCGTTCAGAACGGCGAAACAGTGTATGTTGCGGTAAAAAAAGCTGCCATTAAATCTGGAACTGGAAATTTCGACAAAGTTGTAGCTCAAGCCTCTTATGGTGACGAGCTTGTTGTAGATAAAGCAAGCAACAAATTTCACCGAGTTCATAAAGCAAGCGATCCGTCAATAACTGGATGGATTCCTGCAACAAGCGTTACGACCAAGAAAATCGTAGCAAGCTCAAAAAAAGTAACAGCATCAGCTGATGAAATTGCACTTGCCGGAAAAGGCTTTTCTGAGCAGGTTGAAGACGGCTATAAGACGTCAAACAAGAAACTTGATTATGCAAGCGTAGACAAGCTTGAATCATTCAGAATTACAGATTCTTCTTTGAAGACATTTCTTGAAGACGGCGATCTTAACGGAGCTGAGTAACGGAGCTTGATGATGAATAAAAAAATAGCTGCAATTGTTGCAGTTGCTTTCCTTTTGCTTCAAGGTGTTTGCTTTGCAGAGAAAGAAAAATTCAAATTTTCAGACTTGAAGGAAAAAGTTCAGTTTGACCAGAAGACAAAAGAAAGTGCAAAAAAGACTTCTGAAGCTTTAGGAAAAGCTCAGGAAGAAATTACGCCCGAAGAGGAATATTACATCGGGCGCGCCGTAGCCGCACAGCTGCTTACGCAGTATAAGCCGCTGAAAAACGAAAAGCTTCAGGCTTATCTGAATAAAATCTGCTATGCGCTCGTAATCAATTCAAACAAGCCTGAATTGTACAACGGTTACCGCGTTATGGTTCTTGATTCAAACGAAGTGAATGCATTTGCAACGCCGGGCGGGCATATTCTTGTTACGAAAGGCCTTATAAAGTGCACCGAAAACGAGGATGCTCTTGCAGCCGTAATCGCGCATGAAGTTGCGCATATTCAGCTGCAGCATGCAGTAAAGGCTATCAAGTCAAAACGCACGCGCGCGGCAATTTCTTCTGCTGCCAAGACAACCACTTATGCGCTCGGAAACGACGCGCTCAACGAGATGGTTGATTCATTTGACGAGAACATCGGCGACATTGTAAGAACAATGACAACAGCCGGTTATTCTAAGCAGCAGGAATTTGACGCTGACAATAACGCGCTGAAGCTGCTTGAAAATGCTGGCTATGACCCGCACGGCCTTGAGTCAATGCTCAAAACGCTTCAGCAGAAAGCGTCAAGCTCAAGCGGCGGCATGTATTCGACACACCCGTCGCCAGAAAGCCGGTTGAGCAACGTCAACATGCGGCTGGGCAAGTACCAGTATGTTTCAAATCAGTCTGTGCGCATGCCGCGCTTTAAGGCAGCTCTTGCAGGCCTATGAAATTATTGAACAATAAATATGCACGCACCGCAATTATCGCTTTGGGAACAACAATATTTGCGGTGCTGTTTCTTGCAATTAACGTCCTTTCTTACCCCGAAAATAAAGTCTATGACACAATGATGCGCGCAACAGCAGACCGTTCCATGCCTTCAGACGACATAATGATTATTCTGCTTGACCAGGAAAGCATTGACTGGGCGCAGCAGGAACTCGGCTGGAGCTGGCCGTGGCCTAGAAAGGCTTATGGCGACATTGTGCGCTATCTTGCAGACGGCGGCGCAAACTCTTGCGCGTTTGATGTTATGTTCACAGAGCCGTCTGTCTATGGCGATGAAGACGATCGCAGCTTCAAAGAAGCATCGGAGCAGTTTACCGGCGTTATTCATACAGTCTTTTTAAGCGAGCAATACGGAAACACACAAGACTGGCCTGATGAAGTTGAAACGCCTGTTTTTGAGCTTGAAGGCTTTGACCGCAAAAGCTTGAAACGTGCCTCGCCTGTTCTGCCTGCGCTGTTTCCGATAAAGGCTTTGCGCGAGACGGCGGGCGGCATCGGTAACATAAGAAGCACGTCTGACAAAGACGGAATAATCCGCCGGAGCAATTTGTTCTATATAGTAAACGAGCGTGCCGTGCCGTCTTTGGGCATTGAATCTTTGCTTGTGCGCGAAGGCGTGAACGAGCCGCTGTCTTATGATTCAAAGAGCAAATCAGTTTTGTTCCGCGGCGAGCCTATTCCGGTTGATTCAGAATACAAGCCGCTTCTGCGTTTCCGCGGCGAGCTTGACAGATACATTCCGTACAGCGCAATGCAGATTCTGCAAAGCTATTACGCCATTCAGAACGGCGAAGAGCCGCTGATTGAGCCTGAAAATTTTGCCGGAAAATATGTGTTCTTTGGCTTTTATGCTCCGGGGCTTTTCGATGTGTGCGCCACTCCGATATCGACTTTCTATCCAGGGGTCGGCGTTCATATAACGACCCTCGACAACTATCTTCAGGGCGATTTCATAAAGCCGTCTTCTTTCTTGTGGAATGTGCTGTTGCTTTTTGCAGCGGCGCTGCTCGGTTCATTCGTTCTGATGATTACGGAAACTCTGCCTTTTATAAGACGATTCTCGTTAGTTTTTTCTCTGCTGTTTGTGGCGCTGCTTGCGGGTGCAATTTTTGCGATTGCACTGTCGCTGTTCGTCAACGGCGTTTGGGTTCCGTCTCTTTCGGCAGCGTCTACGCTTGTTTTCAGCTATCTGATTACAGTGCTTGTTGACTATGCTTTTGAAGGCCGCCAGAAAAAGTACATAAAATCTGCGTTCAAGCAATATCTTAGCCCTGTTGTAATTGACGAGCTTATTGCGCATCCAGACCGGCTCAAGCTCGGCGGCGAGCGCAAAGAGATAAGTATCTTCTTTTCAGATTTACAGGGTTTTACAAGTATTTCTGAAAAACTGAATCCGGAAGAGCTTACGGCTTTCTTGAACGATTATCTTTCAGCCATGTCTGATGTAATCCTTGAGTCAGGCGGAACAATCGACAAATATGAAGGCGATGCGATAATCGCGTTCTGGAATGCGCCGTCAGAACAGAAAGACCATGCACGGCGCGCCCTTGAAGCCGCAATGAAATGTCAGCAGCGTCTGCATGAAATGCGCCCCGAACTTTCGCTCCGCGTAAATTCCGGTGTGTACATGCGCATCGGCTTGAACACAGGCAACGCAGTTGTCGGCAACATGGGTTCGCACAACAGGTTTGACTACACCATGCTCGGCGATTCCGTAAACCTTGCGGCGCGCCTTGAAGGGCAGAACAAGCAGTTCGGCACTTATACGATGTGCACTGAAGCTATGAAAAACGCTGCCGAAGCGGCCGGAACTGCGGTGCATTTCCGCGAACTTGCAAGAATTGCTGTTGTTGGCAAAAAAGAAGCCGTGCGCGTTTTTCAGCCGCTCAACACAGAAGAATACACTGCCATGAAAGACATGCTGCCTATTTTTGATGCGGCGCGCAAGCTTTTCTACGACGGTGCGCTCGAAAAGGCGCTTGACGCTTTCGAGAAAATCCGCAATCAAGACCGTGCGGCGCAAGCTTATTGCAACAAATGCAAGGCGCTTCTTGCGTCTGACCTTTCAAGCTGGCCGACCGGCGTTTGGGTTGCAACAACCAAATAACCTGCGCAAAACGCGCTTTGATAAGCCCGAAAGAACTTCGCTTTCGGGCTTTTTTATTCGGTCTTGAATTTAAAAAAAGCCCTGCATTTAAATGTGGGAATCTATCTTAATGCAAATGATTACTTGATATTAAAAAAACTTGATATGAGTTATGGCTTTATAAATATGCTCATTTAGATGAGTTCAAATACTTTAGAATAATTTCTTCGATTTGTCTGTTTACAGATTCCTGCAAATCTCTTTTTAGCCGGAACAGGTTGATTCTATCTGAATCAATGTTGCTGTCTGACGGCATTAGCAGCTCTGCTGGAGATGTATGAAGTGCTTCTGCAATTCTAATGATTGACTTGTCGCTGACCCAAGTTCTGCAGCCTTCAATATCATTTATTGTTTGTGCAGAAAGGCCTGTTTCTTCTGCTAGCTTTTCTTGTGTAAAGGCATATATTTTACGGCGTTTCTTTATATTGGATGATAAACATTTTCTTAGTTCAAGCTGATTCATGCTACAAATTCTATGGTAAAAGTAATAGTTATCAACTTGCTAATATCGTATCACGGTATAACTTATAACGAGCATTTATTGTTGTAAAATATAGGAAATTCAATTGACAACTTGTTAATACCGATAATAATATATTGACAATAGCAAGTATTATCTTGCAGATAGATACAACCAAATTTAATAACAAGTATCATCACTAAAAGTCTCAATCTTATTCATCATTAAGGAGAAAATGCGATGAAGAATTTTACAAAGGTTGTAGGTTTATTATTGGCTCTTACACTTCTTACCGCTTGCGGTGGCGGTGGAGGCGGCGGCGGCGGCGGTGGAGGAGCTGCAGGTGGTGGTTCTAGTGCTTCTACCGGAAGAAGCACGTATAGCGGAGATTTTTCTGTTGGCGGAAAAAGCTACAATACGTTTGTTATGGACGGAAACGATGAAAGCGGTAAAATAAGCTTGTGTGGGACAAACGGCTTTTTGGACGGAACATACCAAAAACAAGCAACTAATGCAGCAGCTGCTATAAATGGCACATTTACTATTACATTTGATAATGGTGAAAGCATAACAATCACACTTTCAAGCTCGAATATTTCATTTTCAAGTGGTTCGATAGACGCCAGTGGTTCTGCAACAGTAAATGGTGATGTTGTCGTTACGGAATATATAATAGCAACAGCACTCGACAATGGAATTCAATTTATTATACGGAAACCTAATCATCCCTCTTATGCTACAGGATTTGGACAAGTTATCATTGAAGCAACTTTTAAAGCAACTCACTATCCTCCGAACAGGGATTATGTAAGTATTCTTTATCCCTTTGTTGATGCTGGCCAAAAATTCAACTTTTATTATCAGATAGATTCTGCAACATGGAATTCCGAGGCTTGTGTTAATGGAGATATTGAAATAACAGCGAGAAATGGTGTGGGTGCAATCGTTCCAAACGGTTTTAATTACGACACAAGTACTGTTGTGTCGTATTCTGGTGGCAGACCTCATGTTAATGTGACAGGCGGAACTGTTCCGACTCCATCGTTGCTCCCTCCTGAAATACAGAATCAGTTTTCAGGTGCGCAGAATGCAGGAATTTGGGTCGGTTTTGTAGCAGCAAAAACTCCCGAATTGGGTTGGAGTGATTGCAAATGGCTTATGGATTATACAGCATCAAATAATACCTATGCTGATATTAATCCTGATTCAAATTGGATTAATATGTTTAATGCTAATTATAAAAATGCATATCAGCAAGGATATCAGTATCTTTCTGCATCATATTATTTTAGATGCAGTCTTAATATTCCTAATTATGAGGAACCTATATTAGACATACATGGAAATAACTTTTGGGACACTGGTAAGATTACATGTGCTTATCCTGCTTTAGCAGATATACCGTAATTTTATAAAAATTTAATACAAGCTGTCCGAAAAAATCACTTTTCGGACAGCTTGTCAATATCAATAATATCGTATTGGTAATAGCAGTACTATCTTGCAAATAGATACAACCAAATTTAACAATAAGTACCATCACTAAAAGTCTCAATCTTGTTCATCATTAAGGAGAAAATGCGATGAAGAATTTTACAAAGGTTGTAGGTTTATTATTGGCTCTTACACTTCTTACCGCTTGCGGTGGAGGAGGCGGCGGCGGTGGTGGTGGCAGTTCATCTGGTACAGCCGCAAATGTTAAAAGCACATACACAGGAAATTTCACTGTCAATGGTCAAAGCTATAATACACTTGTTATGGAAGGTACCACAGAAAGCGGTACTGCAACTTTTGCAGGCAGCAGTGGTTCTTTGACAGGAAGCTATTCAAAAACAACTTCTGCTTCTGCAATGCATTCCCGTGCAGCTTTTGACGGTTCATATACCATAACATATGATGCTGTTGGCAATGTTGTTATGGTTTTTACAGGTGATTCACTTGCTCTTAATGATGGCAGTGGTGCTACTGCAAGTGGTTCAGGAAATGTGAGCACAGACGTTTTTGTTGCTCCTCATGTAATTGCAACTGCCCAAGCCAATGGGATTCAGTTTGTTGTCTTAAAGCCGACCGACAGTTCGTTTGCAACTGGAATTGAAGAGATTAAAATACAAGATAACACTGACAATTATGTATGGGTACAGATATGGAATCCTGGAAACAGCAGTAGCTATTCATTATTATGGCCTCTTTGTTCGTCAGGGAAAAATTATAAATTTGAAGTTACTATCAGACCTATGCATACTGACAATGTCCACATGGGAACAAGTTATTTTGAAAATATAGAAATAACAGCAAAAGGTGGTATTGGAAATCTTGATTTCAACAAAGTTCCCGGCTTGTTAACTACAACACCAACTCTTGCTTATTCTTCCGGTACTATAACTTTTAACTGCCCTAGTTTTAATATTACACCTGCCCTTCCTTCTGGAGTCGCTGCCACCCACTCTTATGTGCTGTTTAATTCTCTGGATGATAATACTTTTACTTCCCATATTTCATCTGCACCGGCAAATCCTTGGAATTCAAAATTCCGTCATATTGGAATGCATCAGTCAACCACAATGGAATTCAACTTTACTCTTACGGAATCAAGTCAATGGGATTATAATCCAATTGAAAATGCAATACGAGTAATTAGGGATGACGAAGTAAAATTTTTCTTTGGAGGTATAGGCTGCAAGCTAAGTGTTACAGGGGCATCTTCTTCTGCAAACGATGTCAGATGGTATTCGAATCCTCTGAGCAGCAATGTTGTAGCTCTGCCGTAATAATAGGTATATTAATTACATTTGTTTGCAAGTCTATTTGCAAGCCCGGTTTCTGTTTTGAAGCCGGGCTTTTTTTATTCGTGCATGATTATCATTTTCGTTTTTTTCTAAAAGAATTATTCTTTACTTCAAAGAGTTTTTCCCTTAAAATTATAAAGTCTGCTTTGACTTAATAAATTAACTGGAGAAAAAAATGTCTGTACAGATTGTAGCAAAAATCGTTGCATTTGTTTTGTACTTGGGTTTTATGATTTACATTGGCTTGAGAAGTGCAAAGAACAACAACAGCCCTAAAGATTTCTTTTTGGGCGGCAGAAAGGTCGGTCCGTGGGTAACAGCTTTGAGCGCAGAAGCTTCTGACTCTTCTGCTTGGCTTTTGATGGGGTTGCCCGGATTGTGCTATTTAGGCGGCATAAAAGAAACAGTCTGGACTTCTTTAGGTCTGATTGTCGGAACTTATTTGAACTGGCTTTTTGTGGCCAAGCCGCTCCGCAAATGCTCTGTGGCTTTTGACGATGCCATCACGATTCCGAGCTTCTTTTCAAAAAGATTCAACGACAAGTCACACGTTCTTACGATAGTGTCTGCTTTCTTTATCGTGTTCTTCTTTACGATTTATACTGCTTCTGGTTTTGTTGCGTGTGCAAAACTTTTCCGCTCTGTTTTCGGCTTGAATTATTATGTCGGTCTTATCATCGGTCTTGTGGTCATTTTGACATACACGATTCTTGGCGGCTATCTTGCAGTCTGCACAACAGACTTTTTGCAGGGCTCGCTGATTTTCATCGCGTTCGTAATTTCTTCGATAATTCTCGTTATCACATTGGGCGGCCCCGGAAACGCAATCGATCAAGCTTCTCAGTTCAACGCGCTTGCGCTTGCCGGTCAATTCGGTGAAGAAATCAAGAACGCATTCGCCGGCAACTCAAATTTCAGCTTGTTCAGCGGAATTTCTGCATTCTCTTGGTGCTTGGGCTACTTCGGAATGCCGCACATCATCATCAGATTTATGGGCATCCGCTCAAATGATGAAATCAAGAAAGCAAGACGCATCGGCACATCTTGGATGGTAATTTCTTATATCGGAACATTCATCATCGGTACGCTTGGCACTGTTTATCTTGCCGGTTCAAACCTTTCTAACCCGGTTATGCTTTTGACCGGCGGTGCGCAGGAAACAGTTTTCAGCGAAACAATGCTCAAGATGTATCCGGCTTTTATTGCGGGTCTTTTCTTGTGCGCAATTCTCGCCGCTTCAATGAGTACCGCAGACAGCCAGCTTTTGAGCGCGTCTTCTTCAATCAGCTTTGACATTTACAAAGGAATCATCAACAAAGACGCCGACGAAAAGAAGGTGCTTCTCATAAGCCGCATTTCTGTTCTTGTGATTGCAATAATCGCATTCGGGCTTTGCCTTTTGCCGAACAACGACTCGATTTTCGGTCTTGTAAGCTACGCTTGGGCTGGCTTCGGCGCAACGTTTGGCCCGCTTATTCTGCTTTCGCTTTTCTGGAAAAACTGCACGAAAGAAGGCGCAATTTCCGGCATTATCGGCGGCGGCATAACTGTTGTTGCTTGGCACAATTTTGCGTGGATGGGCGGAATTTTCAAGCTTTATGAAATCGTTCCGGGCTTCATCGTCTGCCTTTTGCTCGCTGTTGTTGTCAGCTTGTGCACCAAAAAAGACGAAGAAGTGCTTGCCGCCTTTGACAAATACAAAGCGTTGGCAGACTAACTTATTAGTCTAAATATCGTGTCATTGTCGGGCTTCTGCCTGTGGCAGACAAATGGCCCGGCAACTTTTGCACAAAAAAAAGCCGCCAGAGGTTGATGCTTCGGCGGCTTTTTCATTATTAGTTAGAATTTGTCATTGTCGGGCGTGCTCCGGCAATCTCGCTACAAACTAAACAAGTTTTTGCCTGTGAAAACTTGCAGCGGTTCGCCAGAAAAAGCTTATCCAGAAAAAGCTTGTGTTGTAGATTTAGCTCAATTGCAGCCCCGAGATTCCCGCGTCAAGCGCGGGAATGACACGGTTTTACTTCAGATTGTTCAGCAACTTTGAAACGGCGGCGATGATTCCGTCATAATCGAAAATATCGGCGGCGGCCTTTATAGCTTTTATGTGCGCCGAATAAGGTTCTTTCCAGAAATATTTTGCAAGCTCGTCGAGCGTGTCTTCAATGGCGATAATATCCGTGTTTTGCGCCCTGTCCAAAATGAATGTGGCCTTGCGCTTCAAAAGCTCGTTGTCTCCGGCTTCAAGATTATCAAAAATATTCATGTTTTCAACCGAAACAAGATATTCCTTTATGTTGTCTGTCATCTGCGAAAGCTGAAGCAGAAACGCCGTGATGTTCGTCTGAATATAAGCTGTGTTGACTTGCTTGCCGGCATCCTCCATGCGCAGCGCAAAAGCCGAAAGCTCTTCTGCACCGATGTTTGCCGCCGCGCCTTTAAGCGCATGCGAATAAACCGCGTAAAGATGCCAGTCCTGCTGGTCAAACGCATATTGAAGTTGCTGAATCTTGTTCGCTGCATCTATAACGAAAGTCGTAAGAATATCGTGATAAGCGTTCAAATCGTTGCCCGCAAAAGAAAGGCCAATCTTGTAGTTTACGTCTGCTATAAAAGGCTTGTCTTCTACGGCTGGTTCGCTCGTGCGCTTTTTCTTGAAAATCTTTGTTTCGGGCAGCCACTTCTGCAAAATGGCGTTGAGCTTTTCAGGCTCAATTGGCTTGGCAAGAAAATCATTCATGCCTTCAGAAACGAACATTTCGCGCACGCCGCTTATTGCGTTTGCCGTCAGCGCGATTATCGGAATGCTGCCGTTTTCATTGTTCAGACCGCGCACAGCATGTGTCGCGTCAACGCCGTCCATTTCCGGCATCATGTGATCCATGAATACAAGGTCGTAGATTGTTTCTTTAATCTTGTTGATTGCCTCAAAGCCGGACTGCGCCGTATCTGCATCGATGTCGTGGCTCTTTAAAAGACCGGCTGCAACCTTGATGTTCACCGCATTGTCGTCAACAACCAGCACTTTTGCGTCTGGCGCGCTTACCTTGTAATTGTTTTCTGCAACAAGATTTGCAGACGCTTGCGTTACAAAGCCTAAAGAAAGCACCTGCGCAAGCTGAATGCAGTTTAACGGCATCGGCACTATCAAAAGGCTCTTGTCATACTGAAAATCGTTTGAGCCTTCCGCAAGCACGGCGAATTTCGTTTTGAGCTTCTTCTGCTTTGCAGAGATGAAAAGCTTTCTGTAATGAATCGAAGATACAAGCACAAAATCGAACAAGCCTTCGCCGTCTTCGCTTTTCTCGTTAAGCATTGCTTCAAATTCGTCCGGCTCGGCAGTATGAACGTAATTGAGATGCAAATCTTTCAGAATTTCTATGATGTTGTCCGCATAATCCTTGCGCGGCTCGTAAATCAGCACAGATTTTTCCGTGCTGTCCGAAAGCGCAATCAACGGCTCGTCGCTCTCAACTTCTTGTTCGATTGTGGCCGTAAAGACAGAGCCTTTGCCGTATTCGCTCTGCACCGAAATAGTTCCTTCCATCATTTCGCAGAGCTGCTTTGTAATAGAAAGGCCTAAGCCTGTGCCGACAATGTTGCGGTTGCGCTTTGTGTCAACTCGCGAGAAAAGCTCGAAAAGCTTAGAGAAGTTTTCGTCTTTTATGCCGATGCCCGTATCTGCAATGCGGAAATTGAGCCTTATCGTTCTGCCTTGCACCGAACCGGTAACGTCAATTCTTACATGGCCTTCGCGCGTATATTTTACGGCATTGCCCAAAATATTGATGAGAATCTGCTTTACGCGGTTTTCGTCGCCGATAAGCTTGTGCGGCAAATTCGGGTCTATGCGCACAAAGAATGCAAGGCCTTTGCTTGCCGTTCTCATCTTTATAAGCGTAAGCACATCGTTAATAAGCGCGCCCAAATCATACTGAACTGGCACAAGGTCGAGCCTGCCCGACTCAATCTTGGAAATATCGAGAATGTCGTCGATTATGCTCAAAAGGCTGCGTGTCGCCGTGTTGATGTCGTGTGCATATTCTTTGATGAGCGGCGGCAGCTTTTCAAGCAGAATCAGCTCAGACATGCCGAGAATCGCGTTCATCGGCGTTCTTATTTCATGGCTCATGTTCGCCAAAAAGTTTGATTTTGCCTTTGTAGCCTGAAGCGCGACTTCCTTTGCTTCAATCAAAGAATGGGAAGTTTCGTCTTGAATAATCTGCGCTGCAAAAATTCTGGCACACGTAGCAAGAATCGCTTCTTCGTCAGATGTAAAAGCCCGCTCTTCGTGGCAGTTGTCGTAGCACATAAAGCCCCAGAACTGGTCTTGAAACACAAGAGGAATTACAAGCGCCGAAAGAATTTCGAGCGGGCGGTACAAAGTTTCAGATGCCGTAATCGCCGAATAGTTTCCGTTTTTGATGCCTTCAGTTTCAAGCTTGTGCTTCCAAGAGCGGAGCGTGCCCGTCTTGTCTTCATAAACTTTGGGCAGAGCCGGCGTGTTCAGAAAGGCAATGCGCGGAGACTGCCACAATGCGACAAGCTTGCATGAATCGGTTTCACCTTCGGCGCTTGCCCAAGAATTGCGCCAAATATGCACGCGGTCAATGCCGAGCTGCTCGCCGATTTTTTTCAAACCTGTCTTGAGGCGGTCAAAAAAGCTTATCTGAGAAACTGAAGTGAGTTCCTTCGTTATTTCAGTTACTGTAGAAAGCAGAAAATCTCTTGCGCCGATTTCCCTGATGCTTTCTTGCTGGAAAATATATGCCAGAATCATGTGGCCGCAAGTGTTTATGATGTTTTCCTGGCTTGGCGAGAAAAGCCGCTCTTTTCGGCAGTCGCTTACACCGATGTAGCCCCAGTATTCGTTGCCGAGAACAATCTGAATTGTCAACTGAGAAAGCACATGCTGCTCAAGCAGGCTTTCGTAGCCGCGCGGCTTGTCGCGTGCAACCCTTATGTTCATCAGCATGTTGTCCGGCCGCATGTGATGCTCAACGTCTTCATGAGAAAGTCTTTTGCGGTTTATAAGGCCTTGCGGATTTTCCGGTGCGTCCTGTGATTCCCAATAATACTTCAGCGTAAGCCAGCAGCCGTTTTCGCAGTCTTCGGTCTTTTGCCAGATTACTATGCGGTCAGCTTCAACAGATTCGCCGATTACGCGGAGCGCGTTGAGGATTCGCTCATCAAAATTTGTGCCGTCGTTTATTGTCAGCACGCGCGTTACTTCGTTGCTTGCTTCAACAAGCTTGTCCTGCTTCTGCTTTGCAAGCATTCCGTCATGTTTGGTGATATGATCAAGAAACATGTAGGCGCATGTGTTGAGAATGTTCTCTTCGTTTTGGGTGAAAAGTCGCTCGCGGTGGCAGTCGTCAAAACCGATAAAGCCCCAATATTTATCGCCGAGAAAAATCTGCACAACCAAAAGCGAAAGTATATTGTCTTGCTGCTTGCCTTCCCAGTCGCGCGGCTTGTCTGAAATGCGCGCGTTCAAGAAACGCTGTTCCGGCTGCTTTTTAAGCGCAATCTCTTCTGCGCTCATGAACCAGCCCGAATGGTTTTTGCCCGGGCGATAAGGCGGTGCGCCTGCCGCCTGCCATGAAAACGAAAGCTCGATGAAGCAGCCGCCGCTTTCTTCGCGCGTGTTGCGGTAGACATAAGCCCGGTCAACGCCAACAGCTTCGCCTACAATGCGGAGCGCCTCGTTCATGCGCTGCTCAAAATTGCTTTCGTCTGATGAATTGAAGATATTCGTAACGTCGTTTGTGGTCTTTAAAAGCTTGTCCCTGTGAATTTGCTGAAGCTCAAGCGTTTCTTCGCAGTTTTCGGAATTATTGTTCTGCTCAAAATAAGTACACGCCAGCACATGAAAAATCTCTGAAAGGATAGTGCTGTCATCTTGAGAAAGGCTTTGCACGGCGCGGTTTTTCAAAAGCCCGAAGCCTATAAAATTCTTGTTCTGAATAACCGGAAAAACTGTGTCTGAATCTAGAAGCGGCAGCCTGTCAATTTCGCCGGAGCAAATCTTTGAAAGCCTGCTCTTGAAAATTGTGTCAAAGCTAATCTGGCGCGCCGCGTCTTGCTTTTTCAGGCTTTTGTCTGCAATGGCAATAGCCCTGCATTGGCAGAGAAACGAAGCGCCGTCTGATTTTGTTACAGCCCAAAGCTCGGCGGTCTGTGCTTTTGCGGCTTCTGCCACAGAGAGAAGCGCCTTGTTGATTACGGCTGTGTCATGTGCATTGCTTGCAGAATTTACAAGCTGCGTTATTTCTTTGAGAAGCTTTATAGGTTCTTCTATTGATATGTGCTGTACGGGCATTAAACTTTTTTAACCTTCTAAATACTTTTAAAAATTCAATTCAGCGCAACTCTGCGATACATTGTAAATATCGGCAGAATTGCAAATTTGACCCACTGCAATATGTCTTAATAAACTATATCATGGTTTTGAAGTTTTGTGCTATGAAAAACTCTAAAAACTTTAATTCTTAAGGAAAATTGCTTAATCTCAGACAGCTGTGAAAGCTTTCACAAGAAAAACTGAAATTTTGTTGACTCTTTTTTTTGAGAGTGATAGTATGCCGCCATAAGGTGTTGTGAAAACCTTCACATTGGTTTTGCGTTTATAGAAGCTCAGACTTGTGGTGGTGCGATGGAACAGAAAATTTCAAAACCTGCAAGGGAACGTTTGATTCGGCTTGCCAGATTGCTGGAGCAGCTTGAAAAAGCTGGCAAGCAGACAGTTTCTTCCGCTGAAATTCAAAGTCGTACAGGCTGGACAAGTTTTACTATAAGGCGCGACATATCAATGCTTGGCGTGCGTTGTGCGAATGCTGCTGGCTACAATGTGGCAATGCTTAAAGATACGATAGGCACTGTGCTTTCATTGGGAGCAGCTGAGAAACGCTGCTGTATCGTGGGGCTTGGCAGATTAGGCGAAGCCCTCGCAGGTTTCACAGGCTTTGTTAATTCGTCTTTCGTTATTGCGGCCGGATTTGATTCAAGTATCAATAGAACGGAAACACTGCGGGCGCCGTTTCCGCTTTATTCAACTTCAAAGCTTGAACAGGTAATCGCAGACGAAAAGATTGAATACGCGATTCTGGCAGTGCCGGAATCTGTGGCGGAGCAGGTGGCGCTAAGGCTTTCTGCTTGCGGCATAAAAGGAATAGTCAATTATACGGCGGCAATTCTTCATTTGCCGGAAACGACCGCAGTTGAGAATCTGTCGGTCATAGATGCACTTCAGAATCTGTCGTGCAAGTCTTTAGAAAAGTAAACGATCTGGTTTTCCAGTTCAAATACAACAACAAGAAGATAAAATCTTCGGAAAAGCACCGCTTCAGCTATGCGGTTATAGGAGTCTAAAATGGCAAGAGTTTTCAATTTCAGTGCTGGTCCTTCAGCATTACCGGAAGAAGTTTTGAAAGAATGTGCAGCAGAAATGCTTGATTGCAACGGAACAGGTCAGAGTGTAATGGAAATGAGCCACCGCTCAAAGGCTTTTGAACCGATTATTCAGGACGCAGAAGCAATGGTACGCAAGCTGATGAACGTTCCTGCAAACTATAAGATTTTGTTCCTTCAGGGCGGTGCATCTACACAGTTTGCAATGATTCCGCTTAACCTCGGAATTAAGACTGGCAAGGCTGCTTACATCAAGACAGGCGTTTGGGCAAAGAAAGCAGAAGCAGAAGCCAAGAAGCTCGGCATTGAAGTTACAACACTTGCTTCAAGCGAAGACAAGAACTTTACATATATTCCGCGTGTTGAAAAAGTAACAGGCGACTATGACTATGTTCATATCACTTTCAACAACACGATTATGGGAACTCATTACGAGTACATTCCAGATACAGGCAATATTCCGTTGGTTGCAGATATTTCTTCTTGCATTTTGAGCGAACCGCTTGATGTTTCAAAGTTCGGCTTGCTTTATGCTGGTGCTCAGAAGAACCTCGCCCCGGCCGGCGTTACTCTTGTAATCATCCGCGAAGACCTGATTACAGACACACCTCGCCCAGGCACACCGACAATGCTTACATACAAGACACACGCAGACGAAGGTTCAATGTTCAATACACCGCCTTGCTACACAATCTACGTTCTCGGCAAGGTTATGCACTGGATTGAAAAGAACGGCGGCGCAGAAGGCATGAAGAAGCGCAACTACGAGAAAGCAAATCTGCTTTATGACTATCTTGATAAGTCAGATTTCTATCATGCAACAGCTGAAAAGGGCAGCCGCTCAATTATGAACGTGCCTTTTCTTACAAAGTATTCAACTGGTGCAAAAGACGATGCAAGCGTTGCCAAAGAAAAGGAAATCAACGATGCCTTTGTTAAGGGCGCAACAGCAGCAGGTCTTGTAAACTTGAAAGGCCACCGTCTTGTTGGCGGTATGCGCGCTTCAATTTATAACGCCATGACACTTGACGGCGTAAAAGCACTTATCAAATACATGGATAAGTTCGCCGCAGAAAACAAATAATCGGAACGGCGCGAATAAGCGCCGGGCAAGCGATTGTCATGCTGAACTTGGTTCAGCATTCCGCAAAACCTTTTTAGGTTTTATCAAATCATTCTTGGAGGAATAAAATGTTTAAGATTCAGACTTTAAATAAGATTTCAGTTGCCGGTTTGGAAAAATTTCCGCGCGAAGAATATGAAGTAGCTTCAGAAATCAACAACCCGGATGCAATTCTTCTTCGCTCTGCCGACATGCACTCAATGGAATTGCCTGCAACAGTTAAGGCTGTTGCACGCGCCGGTGCAGGCACAAACAATATTCCGATTCCGGCTATGACAGAGAAAGGCGTAGTTGTTTTCAATACGCCTGGTGCAAACGCAAACGCCGTAAAAGAGCTTGTAATCGCCGCATTGCTTTTCTCTAGCCGCCCTGTACACAAGGCCGCAGCTTGGGCAAAGACACTCATCGACAAAGGTGATGAAATCCCTGAACTTGCAGAAAAAGGCAAGAGCCAGTTTGTAGGCCCGGAGATTAAGGGCAAGACTCTCGGCGTAATCGGTTTGGGCGCAATCGGCGCAATGGTTGCAAATGCTGCAATTGAACTTGGCATGAACGTAATCGGCTACGACCCGTTCCTTTCAGTTGATGCCGCTTGGAGCTTGAGCCGCGCCGTTCACAAGGCAGAAAGCCTTGATTCTCTGCTTTCAAAATCAGATTACATCACAATTCATATTCCGCAGACAAACGACACAAAGGGCTATATCGGTGCAGACCGCCTTGCAATCATGAAGAAAGGCGTGCGCATTTTGAACTTTGCGCGCGGCGGTCTTGTGGTAAACAAAGACATTCTTGCTGCAATTGAAGCCGGAAAAGTTGCATGCTACGCTTGTGACTTTGCTGACGAAGAATTGCTGAAAAACGACAAGGTTATCTGCTTGCCGCACCTCGGTGCTTCTACACCAGAAGCCGAAGACAACTGTGCTTTCATGGCTGTTGCCCAGCTCCGCGACTTCCTTGAAAACGGCAACATCGTCAATTCAGTCAACTTCCCGAAATGCAAGATGGACGAACCGGTTCCTGCAAACGGCACAAGAATTTGCATCGCCAACAAGAACATTCCAAACATGGTTGGTCAGATTACAACAGTTCTTGCAGACGCAAAATGCAACATCGCCGCTATGGTAAACCAGAACCGCGCAGATGTAGCTTACAACATCATTGACGTTGAAAATGCAATCGATGATGCTGTTGCAGCAAAGCTCAAGGCCATCGAAGGCGTAATCGCAGTCCGCCTGATTACAGCAAACGCCTAAATCAGCACAAGCTGAAAAAAGGCTGCCGGAAACTTCAAGTTTCTGGGCAGCCTTTTTTTATTACTTGTTCCGAAACCGAATAATCTAACACCGATTACAGAACGTTCTCGCGCACTAATTACAAATCTTCTAGCAAACTCATATAAGAATTATTTATAAATTTGTTATTTCCCATTTATCAAGCAATTTATTCATAGATTTTCGAAAATCAGAAATCAACTGTTCTTGAATTTTTAAACGGATTTTTATGTTTTCATCAATTTCATCAATTTTTATATTACTCAAATCATGAGGGATAAATAATTGATATACTTCTATTTCCAAAGCCTCTGCTATTTTGATTAGTGTTGATTCTCGTGGCCAACGACGTTTGCCTTCAATATCGTTGATATTCTGTACAGATACACCGATTTTTTCAGCAAGTTGTTCTTGAGTAAATTTCCCTTTGCGATATTTCTTTATGTTTTGAGAAAGGGTTTCATGTAGTTGTTGTTCTGTCATTACTTGCATTTTGATAGTATTTATTAAATTTTTACACTTGCGTTTAGCGGAATGGTGAGTTATACTTGCAATATGCAAGTAATAATAAACCAAAGGAGTTGTGTATGAAAAAATTTAAAATTATTTATGTACAGGAAAGTGGAATTCAAGGTTCTATAGTTCTTCAGGCAAACTCGAAAGCTGAAGCAAAAGGAAAATGGTTGCTACAACAAGGTTCACATTCAAAAAGGAAAATTGTTCAAGTTTATGAAGTGTAGATTTTGTGGTGAAGAATTAAAAACTGGAAGTGATAAATGTCTTTGGGGGCGTTACGGAAAACTTTGCAAAACAAGCATAACAAAAATGCATGTAGCAATTACGGATGGTAATAGTTGTATTTATTGTGGTGAAGCTGTAAAGACAACTAGCAGTAACGCACTTTGGACACGCTCAGGTCCTTCTTGCCGCAATTCACCTACAGGACAACACTGCTTGCAGTAGATCTCAATAAAAGAGATAGATTAAAGAGGTATTTTATATGACAAGAGAAGAATTTGAAGAAAAAAGAGATAATTTTAACTCACAAAGGAATGATTATTTAGAAAAACAGAATGAGAGGGATATTGTATACAAACAAAAAGTTAAAGCCGGGAATGCTTCTGGTTTGGATAAATTTCTTCATGTATTGGGATCGATTGTTAAGTCTATGAGTGATTCTATGGCTGACAGAGTCAACAAAATGTAAAGTTCGCAACTGGGGATTATTTATATATCAATTGCATGATTTTGTTGAAATTGTTCTCCAGCTGTTTTTGTAGAAGATTTAAAACGAAAAAGCACGCCCGAAGCAGTCGGCTTCAATGGCGTGCTTTTTTTATGCCGTTTTTAGCTGTCGGTCAAAGCAGGTGCGTCATCATGACGTTTTGGAAAATCAACTGCCAGATTTTTTAATCCTCATGTAAACGATAACTGAAACCAGAACAAATCCTATAATAGCCGGCAATGCTGCTTCTACTCCAAAGTTTCCGCCTGTAAGCAATGTGCTTGTTGATTCAATCGGAATAACAATATAGGAATTGTTTTTCATTCCGTTAACGATTTCGCCGATTCCAAATACATTGCCGATTATTAAAAAATTCCAGAGAGAATGAGCTAAAGCTCCTGGCCATATAGAATTAGATTCTAGTGCAAATAAAGTAAACATTATAGAAACAGAAGAGCCTGCAAGAATAAGAAGTATTAAATCTAATAAATTAAAGTTTGTCATATTCAGAATATGAAGGCATGCAAATAAGATAGCAGGAACTATGACAGCTATCTTAGTTCCTAAAGTTTTTTTCATGTATCGGAAAATCATACCTCTAAAAATCAACTCTTCTGTTATTCCAGAAGAAAGTCCTGCAACAAAAAATCCAAAGATTAAAGACTCTAACAGTTTTCCCTCTTTTGCAACAAAAGGTTTTCCAGGCAAAATAAAAGAATAAAAGATTATTATCAAAACTGGCAGAAGAATTGAAATAACAATCCAACGGTAATTGATTACGGTAAATTTAATTCCCAGACATTCTGCATCCATTTTCAAAAATTTTGCAGAGACAATCCATGCCAGAAATGAAATAACGGCTATTTTAATAATACAATAGACAATAGCCCCCAGATATTGATTGCTAATAAAACGCCTTAAAAGATCTGAAGAAAGACTTCCTACAATAAAAATAGCAATAGCTAAAATTATGACCCCGATGTTTTTCAAAATGTTTTTAAACAAATTCATAACGCTTCCATGGTGATTATAAATTATCCTTATTGAATTATAGCATTGGAATCTGCCGGTTCGTACCGGTATAACTACTTAAGGCTTGCTCTTGAAAGCGGTGAACCAATCCACACGCCTTCGCTGCCAAGATAGTCTTGCTTCATGCCTTCAATGAGAAACTGAACGCTGTCTACAGAGTCAAACGAGGTTGCAGTGTACACAATCTGAATCAGCTGGCCGAAATAGCCCTCAACGCCGTATTTGTTCCATTGAAAAGCGTCATTGAAATTAAGATATGCAACTTTGTTCTTTATGCTTGCTGAAAGCAGCGTCGAGCCTTCCGGGATGAGCGAAATGTAGCCTTTTGACTCTTCTTCTGTGCTTGTGCCTGCAAGCAGCGTCTGCAATGTTGCTGTAAGCGGCGAGCTTGTTGCCGGAATTGAGCGGTGGGTTTCTTTGCGGATAAGATTGCCGGTGGCGTCGATGTACATAAAATAAAGCGAATAATCCCGCATTTCGGTGCGGGCCGGTTCAGGCTTGTCTGAATCTTTTGTTTCTGGCTCTGCAACGTTCTCTTCCGGCTGAAGCGGAAGCTTGTTATCGGTTCTTGCGGCTATGTCCGGCACATCAGGCTGAAACGCGGGTGCAATTGTGTTCGCGTCTTCGTTGCCGGTTGATTCTGAAACTGTGGTAATGTCAATCGAAAAGTTGTTTTCTTCCGGCTGAAGCGGCCGCGTAACGTTTTCTGATGCAACCGGCTCCTGCACTGCAAAGTCGATTTCGTTTTTTACTTCAACTTCTTTGGTTTCTTCCGGTTTTTTGGCTGTTTCTTTTTCGGGTCTGCCGAACACAGATTCAACAAAATGTGTTTCTTCGAGAACTTCTTTAATGCGGTTAAGGTTCATCGCGAAAACTGAAAGAATTATTGCGCCAAAAACAACGCAGAACAACGCGACGGATGAATTATTTTTATCAGACATAGCACATAAGATTATAATACAAATCAAATTAAAGGTCATCTCTAAAAGCAGCGTTTCAATAAAATTTTAGAGATTCTGCCGCTTTTTAAGCTTGTTTCTGTGCCTTGTACTGCTGTTTGTAAAAACTTTTTTGGGCAGGTTTGACAGTCATCGCGCGCGCTGATATATTCATATTCATGAAGATTTTACAGGGCGTATCTGCCTCAGCCGGCATCGGTGCAGGTGCTGTTTATGTTGTTCCTGAAGCAGAGCAGGCAGCTGTTGATAAAAGACCAATCTCAGAATCAGAAGTTGAAACCCAGTGGAAACGTTTTTTGCAAGCTGTTGAGCAAGTAAAGAAAGATTTGAGCGCAATAAGCGACGCTGCCGCCAGTTCAGACAACAAGGAACAGGCTGACATTTTTGCGGCTTATTCTGTTATGCTTGACGACCCTGTTTTTGCAGATCAGATAAAGAAAGCACATGCTTCAAGCCTTTTGAACATTGAATACGTTGTTTACGAGCAGTATCAGCTTATGGCAGAAACTATGCGCAGCACTGGCGACGCATATTTAAGCCAGCGCGCCGACGACATTTGCGACGTTTTCGGCAGAGTGGTCAACTCGCTGCTTGAAAAAAAGCGCTTCGACGTTGAGTCTGTGCCTGAAAAAGCTGTAATCGTTGCCAAAATGCTGATGCCGACCGATGCGGTTATGCTTGCCAAGCGTCATCCGGCGGCGGTTGTGCTTGAAGAAGGCGGCGTGAACAGCCATTTCGCGATTCTTGCAAGAAATTATGCAATTCCGGCTGTTTTGGGCATAAAAGACATTCTGCAGAACGCCACCAACGGCGACCGTGCCATCGTAAACGGCGACACCGGCTCTGTAGTTATAAACCCTGATGAAGTGAAGGCGCGCCAATATGAGCGCGACCGTGCCGCAGAAGAAAAGCGCGAAAAAGAGCTTGCCGCCTTTAAGACAAAAGAGGCCGTTTCAAGCGACGGCGTAAAATTCGGCATATACGCTAACATCGGCTCAACTGAAGAAGCCGAAGCCGCTTCTAAAGAAGGCGCGGACGGCATCGGGCTTTTCAGAACAGAATTTTTGTTCATGAACGCAAACCGCATTCTTTCTGAAGACGAGCAGTACAAAGTCTATTCAAAAGTGCTAAAGACCATGGGCAAAAAGCCTGTGACTATACGCACGCTTGATGCCGGTGCAGACAAAGTTGTGCCTCTTGAAGAGCTTACCGAAGCTGACGAGACGAACCCGCTGCTTGGCTGGCGCGCAATCCGTGTTAGCCTTGCAAAGCCTGAATTGTTCAAGACGCAGCTCCGTGCATTGTTCAGAGCAAGTGTGCACGGCAACTTGCGCATAATGTTTCCGCTTGTCTGCACTGTTGAAGAGCTTGAAAAGGCGCTCGAAATTGCCGCTGAAGTCAAGCAAGAGCTTAAAGAAGAGAAGATAAAGTTTGCAGAAGATGTACAAACCGGCATCATGGTTGAAACAGCTGCCGCCGCATTTATTTCAGACTTTTTTGCCGGCATGGCAGACTTCTTTTCAGTCGGCACGAACGATTTGACGCAATATTCGCTCGGCGTAGACAGAGACAACACAAGGGTGTCTTATCTTTTTGATGAAATGCACCCGGCAATTCTCCGCATGATTCAGCAGGTTGTGAAAAATGCGGCGGCAAAAGACATTCCGGTTTCTGTCTGCGGCGAAATGGCTTCAAGACCGGTCGGAATTGCTGTTTTGGCAGGTCTGGGCGTGCGTAATTTCAGCATGAGCGCAAGTCAGGTTTGCACCGCAAAAGAGCTTCTCTCAAAGCATTCTGTAAAAGAATTTGAAGCACTTGCCCAAAAAGCCTTGAACACTTCTTCTGCCGCAAAAATCAAAAAGCTTGCAGAATCTTTGCTGAACTAAGTTGTCCTGTGGACAAGCCCTAAACGAAAGGACTTTTTATGATAGAAGACAATGAAATAATCGAGAACATTGAAAATGCTGAATCTGCTGAACAGCAGCCGCTTTTCGATGAGAACAAAAAATATAAGAACCTTCCCAAAGTGGTTATCGCAGGTCGCCCGAATGTGGGTAAGTCTACATTGTTCAACCGCCTTTTGCACGAGCGCCGCGCAATAACAGACCCAACGCCGGGTGTTACGCGCGACCCGATTGAAGAAGACTGCTTTATATGCGGTTATCCTGTGCGCATAATGGACACGGGCGGCTTTAAGCTTGAACGCGAACCTGGTACAGTTGAAGCCATGCTCGATGAGCTTGTCGTCGAAAAAACGCTTGCTTCGCTTAAATCAGCCGATTTGATTCTGCTTTTGCTTGAAGCTGGCACAATTACAGCCGAAGACGAAGAATTTATCGCGCTTTTGCGCCCATACTGGAGCAAGGTTGTTGCCGCCGTAAACAAGACTGAAGGCGGCAGACGCGAAGAAGAAGCTTATAACTTTTATCAGTACGGCTTTGACGAGCTTATCTTTATCAGCGCGGAACATGGCGACAGAGTTGATGAGCTGTCCGAGATGCTCGTCAAGAAGCTCGATTTTTCTAAAGTTGAAGAAGGCGAGGAAGAGAGCAAAATACGCATTGCAATTGTCGGCAAGCCGAATACAGGCAAATCTACGCTTGCAAACAGGCTGACGCATTCAGAAGCTTCAATTGTAAGCGATTACGCCGGAACTACGCGTGACATCGTTGAAGGCGATTTTGAGTACAAAGGCCAGAAATTTCACATAATCGATACAGCCGGAATACGCCGCAAGGCAAAAGTGCATGAAAACGTTGAATATTATTCCGTGAACCGTGCAATAAAATCTTTGGACGATGCGGACATTGTTTTTCACATGATAGATGCGCAGGAAGGGCTTGCCGAGCAAGACAAAAAGATTGTTTCTTTAGCTTGCGAACGCGGTCTCGGCGTAATTTTCGTTTTAAACAAATGGGATACGCAAGACCAAAGCCGCAAGACTTTCAGAAATGCAGAGCAGAACATGAAGATTATGTTCGGGCAGATGAGCTATGCGCCTGTTGTTGCCTTGTCTGCTCTTGAAGGCAAGGGCATCAAAGACCTGCTCAACACTGCGCTCGAAGTTTATGGCCAGCTGACGCACAAGATTGAAACAGGCCCGCTCAACACTGCGCTTAAAGACTGGGTTGCGGTTTATCCGCCGCCTGCAAGCCGTAGCGGCCAGTTCAAGGTGCGCTATATCGTGCAGACAAGCACAAAGCCTGTAAATTTTCTGCTTTTCTGCACGCGGCCTGAAGTTGTTTCGCAAAGCTATCTGACTTTTCTCAAGAACCGCATAAGAAGCGACTTGGGCTACGATAAGATTCCTGTTAAGCTTGAGCTGAAGGCAAGCCGCAAGAAGTGGGAAAATTACAAAAAGGAAAGAGATACTTAGGGCTTGAATATGGCGACAATGACGATTGGGGAAGTAGAACAGTTGACGGGTGTAAAGGCTCATGTGCTGCGCTATTGGGAAGAGCATATTCCGTTCCTTTCGCCGCAAAAAGACGGCTTCGGCAGACGCGTCTATTCTTCGCGCGATGTTCAGCTTGTGCTGCGCCTGAAATATCTTGTGGGCGACCGCAAATTTACGGTTGAAGGCGCGGCGGAGCAGCTTATGCGCGAAAGCACCGAAACTGACAATTCAAAGCTCAAGACAGACATTAATCTGCTCAAGAACGAACTTATAGATTTGTACACAAAAGTAAACAGCATTTCGAAAACTCAAAAGGAACAGTAAATCTTTGAACAAGAACGAAAAGAAGCCGTTTTATGCTGATATAATGGCAAAAAAAACAGCAAAATCTGGTTCAGCCGCAAAGAAACCGGCATCTGATTCTATGTCAGATGTTTCTAGCAGCAAAGCCGGAAAAAAATCGAAGAATCAGGGCGGCCGCGCCGGGCTTGAAAAAGCTGAAAAGCCCTATAAACAGTCTGACACAAAGCCTGTCGTAGCCAAGTCTGCTAATGCCGCCAAATATGAAGCGAAGACCGGTATTTTTATGCCTTTGTCTGAACATACAAAACGCCTGCTTGAAGGCTTTGACGAAATAATTCAGAGCGTAAGCCCGCTCAACAGCAAGCAGCTTAGCACTTTGCCCTATAAAATCAGAGATTTGTCGCACGAGCTGACAGACGCGCGCGGCAAACGCCGCATGGGCTATATGAACAGCAAAGAGTCTGTATCTGCTTATGTGCGCTATTTTTCGTGGTGGAATTTGTACAGGCTTTGCGGCGTGCTTGAACCGCTGCCAGCCAAAGCTTTTGACTTTTTGGGCGACGGCGATACAGTCCTTGACATTGGTTCGGGACCGCTGACAGCCATAATTGCGCTGTGGGTTTCGCGCCCAGAGCTGCGCAAGAAAAAGCTTAACATCATCGTTACAGACTTGTCGCACAGCGTTCTTCAGCTTGGCGAAGAATTGTACATGGCCGTCGCCGCGCGCACTTGCTCAGAGGGCGAAGAGCCGTGGCGCATAACGAGGGTGAAAGGTACTTTCGGTGTTGAAATCCGCCAAAAAGCTTCGCTCGTAATTTGCACGAACATGATAAACGAGCTTGTGCAAGATTCAGAGCGCACGCCCGACGAAGATGCAAAATCTATTCAGAAAAAGCTGTTCGCTTATGCAGCCGAAAAAGCCGCGTTCTTTGTGGTTGAACCGGGCGTGCCGCGCGGCAGCAGATTCATCTCTTTGTTCCGCGACGGCTTTATAAGAAAAGGCTTTTACATTTGTTCACCGTGCCCGCATTGCGACGCATGTGTCTTCCCCGGCACAAGAAACGCAAAATGGTGCCATTTTGTGCGCGGCACAGATGAAGCGCCGGACGCGCTTGCGAAGCGTTCAGAAGCAGCCGGGCTGCCGAAAGATAGGGCAGCAATTTCATTTGTTCTTGCGCTGCCTTCAGATTGCGGCCTTGCAAAAGAAAATGATGCAAAAGACGCGCTGCAAGTGCGCGTTGTGTCTGACTCAATCGCGTTGCCGGACGGCTTGAAAGGGCGTTACGGCTGCAGCAGATGGGGTGCAGTGCTTTTGACAGGCCGCCGTCTTAAAGGCATCAGATCCGGCTCGCTTGTCAACATCAAAATAGACGAATCAAAAAAGGCAGCTTTGCCCAAAGACAGCAAAACCGGCTTTTTAACAATCGCGCTGGATTGAAACGCCGCGATGGTGTTCAGCTAAAAAAAATGCCTTCCAAAAACTGAAGTCAGTTTCGGAAGGCTATTTTTTTGTTTTCAGCTTTTAACTTATCAGCTTATTCAAACAAAGCGTGTATTTCTTTTGCGTAGATTTTCTGAATCTTGTGGCGCATTATTTCTTGTTTTGCAGAAAGCTCAACGCCAACTTCAAACGGCTTCTCGAGCAGTGCAAAGCGGTTGATTCTTTCAAAAATCTTAAAACCGTTCTTCGCGTTTACAAGATTCTTGATTTCAGCGTCATATTTTTTGATAATCTCGGAATTTGCAAGCAATTCCTTGTAGTCTTTAAATTCAATGCTGTTTTCTTCAGCAAAAGCGATAATTTCATCTTTGCTCGGCACGATCAATGCAGCCAGATAACGCTGGTCTTGGCCGTTGCTATCTTGCCCGATTACAACAGCTTGTGAAACATACTGAGATTCGGCAATTTTCATCTCGATTGGCAGCGGCTCGATGTTTTCGCCGCCTCTGAGAACGATTGTGTCTTTCTTGCGGCCTTTCAATGTGATTTCGCCGTCAATTGTGAGCATCGCAAGGTCGCCGGTGTCAAACCAGCCGTCTTTGTCGATGACCTTTGCTGTTAGGTCGGGCTTGTTGTAATAGCCTTTCATTACGGTTGCGCCCTTAACAAGCAGCGAACCTTTTTTGCCCGGCGGAAGAATGTTGCCGTTGTCGTCTACGACGCGCGCTTCAACACCTCTAATAGGCTTGCCGACAGTTCCGAAAATCGGGCGGTCGTAAGGTCTAACTGAAATTACAGGCGCAGTTTCTGTAAGGCCGTAGCCTTCAACAATCTCAACGCCGATAGCCCAGAAGAATTCGTCTACAACAGGCGGCATCGCACCGCCGCCAGAAACGCCGTGCTTGAAAGCGTTGCCGAGCTTTGCCTGAATCTTCTTGAAAACAAGCTGATTGCCGAGCAGCTTGAGCGGCCACAGCAAAAGATATGGAATTATCAGCAGAATCCAGAAAAGCCATAAAGGCTGCTTTCTGAACCGCGCGCCCTTTTTGAAAAGAAGCCGGTCAATTCTAGAAAAGAGAATCGAAGCTTTTACAAAGAAATTGAACAATATGAGCGTTATGCCGCCGGTCTTGCGCATTGTGCGAAGAACGCCGTCATAGATTGCTTCAAAGACGCGCGGAACGCCCGGCATAATCTGCGGATTGAGCTTCTGAAAGTCCGGCAGAAGCACGCTGCCAATCGGTTTTGAATAGCTTACGGCCGCGCCAACTGAAAGCACGACATATTCGCAGAGACGCTCAAACGCGTGCCAGACCGGCAGCACGCAAAGCGCTCTTTCGCCTGTGCGTATGTTGATGCGTTCCGGCAGTTCGTCAAGCTGTGTAATGAAGTTTCCGTGCGTAAGCACAACGCCTTTCGGCTCGCCAGTTGTGCCTGAAGTGAAGATGATTGTTGCAACATCGTCCCAAGAGCCTTTTTCAAGCTCTGCTTCAACTGTGCCCGGATTATTGATGCGCCATGCCTTGCCTGCTGCAATCAGGTCGTCATAGCAGTAAAGTTCTGTATTGTTTTCTGTGCAAAGCTTCTTTGTTTCGTCTGAAGGCGCATCAATGATTATGAGCGCGGTCATCAGCGGTAGGTTCGGCTTTAAGCTCAGTATCTTTTTTACTTGTGTCTGATTTTCAGCAATTACTACCTTACATTCAGCAAAAGAAAGAATATATGAAAGGTCATGCTCTGTCGCGTCGCAGCCACGCGGTACGTCGATTGCGCCTATAGACAAAAGACCCATGTCGGAAATGGCCCATTCCTTTCTGTTGTCGCAAATAAGCCCGATATGCTCGCCCCTTGTTGAGCCTATCGACAAAAGGCCTGCACCAAAATCAAGTGCAGTCTGAAAATAGTCTTTGTACAGTGTCGGAACGAATTCGTCTTTTTCGTTCTTGCTGTAGTGTGAAGCAACATCAGGGTGCTCTTCGGCAATGCGCTTGAGCAGTTTTGGTAATGTCTGGTCCATAAGTTTTCCGATTATGTATATTGTTTATTATAAAATGACATTCTTTGTTGTTTGTGTCATTTTAGATTTTCATTATACAGTGACTTAAAAAAAAAGACAACACGCCGAGCGTGCTGTCTTTTAAGATATTTATCTTGCGGTTAGAATTTCTTGCCCATGATAAGACGAACAATGAAAATCAAGAGACATGTGCCCAAAACTGAAATAATCAGCTGAACAATCAAGCCGCCGCCGATATGAAGGAGGTTGGCACACCAGCCGCCGAGAGCTGCACCGACAATTCCAAGAAGACAGTTCATCCAGAAACCGTGCTTGCTTTTCATAAACATTCCGGCAAGCCAGCCAACAAGGGCACCAATCAAAATTGTGAGAACAATAGACAATATCATTGCATTCACCTCGTGATGAAGAATTAGGGCTTAGAAATAAGTCCTTTATAGCAGATTATATCACGGTTTATTTTAAAAGTGGAAAAAAAATTATAAACAATGCTGCCTTACAATGCTGATGATTTCATCGCCGTAACGGTCGGCTTTTACTTCGCCGATGCCGTAAATATCCGTTAGCTGTGACAAAGCAACAGGCTTTTTAGCCGCAATGTCCTGCAATGTTCTGTCGCCGAAAATCACATACGGCGGCACTTCTGCTTCTCTTGCAAGTTTTTTCCGCATTTCCTTGAGAGCTTCAAGAATAGCCATGCCTTTCATGTCAGAAGCTTCCAAAGCTTGTCTGAAAGCACCGCCCTTGCCCGGTTTTTTTGAAGCGAACGGCTCTCTCGGCTGTGGCTGCATCTTGTGCGGCACGAACGGCAGGCGCACTTCGCCACGGTCACGCAAGGTGTCTTTTGCGTCGCGTGTAAGGCTTAAAACCTGATAATCTGAACTTTTGCGCAAGAAGCCTGCCTCAATCAGCAAGTTCACAAGCTGATACCAGTCTTGCTTTGAAAATTCAGTGCCGATGCCGAAAACAGAAAGCTTGTGATGCCCATAATCGAGAATACGTTTCTGCCTTGAGCCGAGAAGCACGTCTATAACATAAGACGCGCCAAATTTTTCGCCTGTGCGCAAGATTGCGGAAAGCAGCTTTTGCACCGGAATAGTCACATCTGTTTCAGTTTCTTCTATATTTAAGCCCGAAGCGCAAATGTCGCAGCACAAATCAGGCTCTGCCTTTTCAGACTCATCAAGCAATTCGCCGAAGTGCGCAAGAAGCAGGGCGCGCCGGCAAGTGCGGCTCTGCGCAAAGGCGTTCATCGCTTCAAGCTGCTTTTCGGCGGCGGCTAATTCTGTGCCGGTTTTGTCTTGCATAAAAAATCGTATCTTGTTTGTGTCGGCATAGCTGTAAAGCAAAAGCGCGTGCGCATTTTCGCCGTCGCGCCCCGCACGCCCAATCTCCTGGTAATATTGCTCAAGCGATTTCGGCATGTCGTAATGCACAACGAAGTGCACGTTGGGCTTGTTTATGCCCATGCCGAAAGCAAGCGTTGCAACAATAATCGACGTTTCATCTTGAACGAAAAGCCGCTGATTTTCAGCACGCTCTGAATCTGGCAGCCCGGCATGATAGGGCAGAACTTTGTAGTCTTGTTCCTGCAAAAATTCCGTAAGCTCATCAACCTGCTTTCTCGAAAAGCAGTAGATTATTCCGCTTTCGTTCTTGTGTTCTGCCAAAAATTCAAGGAGAAGCTCGTCTGCCCTTGAAAGCTTAAAACTTGTGGGCTTTTTCAGTATTTTATGAACATTCTGCGGTTGCCCCGCCTTTGATTTAACTTCAAGAAAAATGTTCGGTCTGTTGAAAGTTGAAACGAATTCGTTGAAACCGAAGCCGTAAGCCTTTGAGCCGAGCTTCAGGCTGCGCTTTATGTCGCTGCGAACAGTCTGAGTGGCCGTTGCTGTTAGCGCAAGGCACACTGCTTCGGGGTGCTGTGCTCGCACAGACGCAATCATGCGGTATTCGGGGCGGAAATCGTGACCCCATTCTGAAATGCAATGTGCTTCGTCTATCGTTATGAGCGAAACTTGAACGTTGGCAAGCAGCTGCTGCATACGTTCGGTGACAAGCGTTTCCGGGGCGCAATAAACCAGCTTTACTTTTCCGCCTCTTATAAGAGAAGTGTTGAGCGAATATTGGTCAAGCGTAAGCGAGCTGTTCAAAAAAAGCGCATCGATGCCGGCCTCTTCAAGCTGAGAAACCTGATCTTGCATCAACGCAATCAGCGGCGAAACCACGATTGTAATGCCTTTGAATACAAGCGCCGGAATCTGGCAGCAGAGCGACTTTCCGCCGCCGGTCGGCATTACCGCCAGTGTGTCGTTGCTAGAAAGCACAGACTTTATGACTTGAAGCTGCCCTGGTCTGAAAGATTTGTAGCCGAAATGTTTCTTGAGCAAAGCTATAAGCGAAGCATCTGAAAATTTGCATTCCATGTCATAAAGGTTATTCCATTTGGCAGATATTGTCAAAAAATATGTACAATGTTTCTTACACTGACATATCAGTGTGTTAATTGTTTTTCTTTTGAATATATTGCAATTGTTGCGGTTTTTTGTCATACTTTTCAGCATGATAACTATGAGCAAAACTTATTCACGAAAAATGAAGAACGCTGCAATTAATCCTGATTTTTTGAGATTCTTAGTTTGTCTTTTTATTTGTGCTTTGCTTGTTTTGGCTATTACAACGAAATTGCAGCCTGCTATTCAGAATGCCGGTAATGAAATTATTCAGTTGGAACCTGCTGTAGAAGAAATTCCTTCTGTAAACCCTGATGATTTTCAGAAGATTGCCGTAAACCATGCCCGCAAAACTGATTCGGGGCTTTTGCTTTACAGAGATGAAGCTTCAAGACCGAAAGTTGTCTGGTTTTACAGCCACATAACCGGCAGCGAGTCTGTTGCAAACGCGATTCTTGTGAATGCAGATAAAAATGATATTCCGCTTTCTCTTGCGTTTGCCCTTTCTTATGTTGAAAGCCGCTATAAGGCAAAGGCCGTAAACCACAACAAGAATTCAACAACAGACCGCGGCTTGTTTCAGCTTAACAGCGCGTCTTTCTCAAAGCTTTCTGAAGAAGAGTGCTTCAACCCGGACATAAACGCAAAGCATGGCTTGACCCATTTGCGCTTCTGCCTTGACACAGCCGGAAACGAAGTTGCGGCTCTTGCAATGTACAATGCCGGAACTGTAAAGGTTAAATCGGGTTCTACACCGCAGATGACGCTTGACTACGTTTCAAAAATCATGAGCTACCGCGAAGGGCTTGATTCGCTGTTCGCGCAAGAAGTTGTTGCAAAGCTTGAAACCAGTCAGCCTGTAAGGGTTGCTGTTCTTAACTAGCATAATCAATGAGCGATTCGTCTGTCTTTTATAGGTCGTGCCTTCTCTGCCCAAGACGCTGCAATGCAAACAGAAACAGCGGAAAACTTGGCTTTTGTGCCGAAACTTCGGAGCTTAAGCTTGCGTGGGCAGGGCTTCACTTTGGCGAAGAGCCTTTCATCACCGCTGCCGGCGGTTCGGGCACAATCTTCGTTACGGGCTGCAACCTAAAATGCGCTTTCTGCCAGAATTATCAGATTTCGCAAAAAGGCACAGGTTCAGCCGTAGGGCAGGAATTGTTCATACGAATTTGCCTTGCGCTTCAAGAAGCAGGCGCAGAAAACATCAACATAGTGACCGGCAGCCATGCAATTGCTTCTTTAGCACCTTTCTTGAGATGCGCCAAGTCTTCGGGCTTAAAAATTCCAGTCTGCTGGAACTGTTCGGCGTATGAATCGATTGAAGCGCTTGAACTGCTTTCAGATGTGGTGGACATTTGGCTGCCTGACTTGAAGACGCTCAACCCTCTTATAAGCGAAGCAGTTTTTGCCGCAAAAGATTATCCGCAAGTTGCAAAGCGGGCAATAAAATGGATGATTGAGCACAGCAATCCTGAATTCACTACAGTTTTTGACAAGCAGGGTAAAAAACATCAGAAAATGCTTTCGGGCGTAATCGTGCGTCACCTTGCTTTACCCGGTAGAATCGAGGATTCTGCACTAGTTCTCGACTGGTTCGAGAAACACGCTGACAAAAGGGCTTATCTTTCGTTGATGAGCCAGTATACGCCCGTGCCTTTCAGCCAAGAAGAGATGCAGCAGCGGCAAAAAGCGTTGAGCGCGTTTCAGAACCGCTACATTGAGCAAGACGAATTCGACAAGCTACAGCAGTTGATAGAATCTTATGAAATTGAAAATGGCTTTTACCAAGAACTTGTGCAAGACACCGAATGGCTGCCCGATTTTAACCGCGTTCAGCCTTTCTCTTCTGAGCTTGCCCGCCCAATCTGGCATTGGTCAAATCCTTCCGAGATAATCCGCTGAGGTGCGGTTAGTTTGTGCGCAGCTTGCACCGGCTCGTGGTTGCACCAGCTTTTGTGGGTGTGCCGCTGCACCAACTTTGTATGCCGTTACACCAGATTTTGCGTGGCGCGTTTGTGCTGGCGCTTGCAAACACTGCTGATTCGCACCAGCTGATTTCCGCCCGGCACCAAGCTTAAGCTACAGCACCTTTCTTTCGACGATTGCGCTCATTATAGAAGAAAGCACTTCAAGCGGCAAATCTTCTGCTTCTGCATTGACTGTATCGTTGATTTCAGCCCAGTCTTTTTTGGGAAAATCCTGGTCTGGCTCAAGCTGACCGTCAAAAAGAGCAAGCACATTTGCAAGCCAGTCTATGTTCGTTTTCTGCGGTTCTTCCGCAAGATTCGCGCTTTTCTGAATGTAAGTCTGCTCCCAATATTCGGCGAGCGGCTCTGCAATGCATTCCAAGCCTCTGCTGTATGAAATGAAAAGCTTTTCTATGGCGCGGCTCGCCCTCAAGCCGTCGTAATTTCCGTTGTGGTCTGCGCGTTCATGCTTAAGGCAGCGCTGAACGTCGGCGTAAAATTTTCCTAAATCTGTCATAGCCTTATGATAACCGATTTTCAAATAAGTTTATAGGCTTTGAAGTTTTGCGTAAAGAATTCTGGCAAGAAATCTTTTTGCATGATTAAAGCGCGGTAATTTTGATAATTCTTTATTTTGAAAAGATTTATGCTTTGTTTTGCGCGCGTCCGTCTATTGCAAAATAGGCGCAAAAAATTGAATTTTTTCTTGACTTTAAATCTAAGTAAACGTAAACTGAGTTTATGAACTTAAGAACTGTTTTAACCACTGACACTGTAAACTTGCATCTCAAAGGCACAACAAAAGAGCAGATTATTGATGAGATGCTTGATATTTTGGTAAATGCTGGCAAGGTAAAAGATAAAGAGACTGCAAAAGCTTGTGTTCTTGACCGCGAACATAAGATGTCTACCGGCATGAAGCATGGAATCGCCATTCCGCACGGAAAGACTGATACTGTTGACGATTTGGTTGCTTGTATCGGTATTTCTGATAATCCTGTTGATTTCGATTCGCTCGACCAGGAACCATGCCGTATTTTCATTATGACATTGTCTCCAGTCAACAAGACAGGTCCGCATCTTCAGTTCCTCGCTGAAGTAAGCCTTCTTTTCAAGAGCGCTGAAAAACGTCAGGAAATTTTGAAGACTGTTGATAAAGCAGAAGTTATCAGAATTTTGACTGAATAGTCTGAAATTTTGTTTTTCTAACGTGAATAGACCGCTGTTCTGGCGGTCTATTGTTTTTTATAGCGAATTCCTAAAAAGAAATTATGAAACTATCAGAAAAAGACTATTTTGCGCAAGATTATAAGCTTGCAACCGCAGCCGGAAAGCAATTTGAATCGGCGTCCATCATTAAGCTTTCGTCAAAAGACAATTTTGAACCAATCGAAAAAGCCCAAAAAGACAAGCTTTGTATAATTGAATTTGACTCTGCTTTTGCAGGCGTTGCGCCAGATGAATTCGATGAAGCCTTTCTTGCGTCTTTCCGCGAAAGCTTGAAAAAGCTTGAAGAGGGCGGCGCAGCATTCTTGCTCAAGCCTTTGCTTGCCGGTGCTGTTGCCACAGAAGAAGCAGCAGAAAACTTGAACGCGCTTTTCTATCATATTGCGCGCCGCCTTAAAGACTGCGCCTGTGTTGCAGGTTTTGACTTATCAGCTTTAGACGCAGATGTTAAGCGCAAAGCCGCCGTTATAGATGCGCTCAAAAAGAAACACCCCGAATATGTCTATTTGCTTAAAGACAAAGCAGAAGCCGCTGCTATTGAAGGTGATTATCCGGGGCGGCTTGTGCTTTACTAGCTGATTACCGGCTTTCATGTTGTGCGCGGCCAGTGCCTAAGCTTTGAGTGTGGCGCGCGCTGTGCATGTCTAGCAGCCTTTTCAACTCTGTCATTGTTTTATAGCAACAGATTTTCTCCCGTATTTTCAACTTTCCGTTGAGTCATTTCCAAAAATAAATTGTTAGGATTTTTCTTAGACATCTGCTAATATACAATTACCGCGCGGAATTAAAGACTGGCAGCTTTCAGTTCTGTCACCCTGAACTTGTTTCAGGGTCTCATAAATCAAGCTTGCCGGAACACAAGGAGACAAAACAAAATGAAAAACTCAATTGGTTCAAACATCAAATATTACAGAAAGCAGCTGGGGCTCACACAGGAAGAACTTGCGGGCCAGCTCTTTGTAACTTCTCAGGCGGTGAGCAAATGGGAAAGCGACGCGGGTCTGCCGGATACTGCGCAGATTGTTCCACTGGCGAAAGTGCTCAATATTTCAACTGACGCACTTTTTGGCCTTGAGCAGGGAAATTATGATGCAGTGACAGCCGCAAAGGTTCATGTAAAATTCCGCGAGCTGCGCAGTCAGATTGATAAAAAGAAGGGAGCTCTGGAAGCTTGCGAATATCTTCTTTCTGAATGCGAGGCAAATCCCTTGAACTTTGAAATCTACATGTACTTTGTTCAGAGTGTTGCAAACTTAAGCCGCAATATCGATCCATTCGGCGAATACAAAAAAGGCATGAATGAAACCTACGACAAATATTTTGACGAGGCTTTGAAAAAGTCTGTTCAGGTTATCCGCTACTGCAAGGAAGAAGATTTTGTTGAAAAAACTCACTTCGCTCTTTCCTGGATTTACATTCACTGCAAGGAATACGAAAAGGCTCGCGAACACATAGCAAAGCTTCCGAGCATAAAATCTAACATGCTCAAGGAAAGTATTCTTGCCAAACTGGAAGGCTTTGAAAATGGCGTAGAGGCACAGCTTAAGGCCCAGCACAATAATTCTCAGCTCATGTGCCTGCCCTTCAACAAGGAGTTTGTATATTCCGCAGAAACTTATTTCTGGAACAAGCCTGAACTGGCGGCCGACTATTGCGAATGGGCTTTGAACATAATTTTTGCAATCTGCAAGGATCCGACAATGAAGCCATTCTGCCAGGGCTTTGTGAAGGATTTGTATGCCTTTAAGATTTGTGGTGAACTGAAATCCGGTCGCGCCGAAAATATCAAAGCCGCCCGCAAAGATTTTGCCGCACTCAAAAAACTGATTTATGATTATGTCGATTTTTGCGCAGCCGAGTTTGAGCGTAAAGACCTTCTGAATGTCTATGACGAAAAGGGCATCCTGAATATGAAGCTTTACACAAAAGAAGATGGTGACCGCCGCATAAAAGAACTTGAAGAAAAAATCAAAAACTGGTGCGGCGAGGAAGCACTAAAGAAAGTATTGTAAGTTTTTGGTATCTCTTTGGAAAAAAGCAAACATACGGGATTCTGATGCTTAGAAACGCAGCTGCTTCCGAACAGCTCTGTGTTTTTCAAAGCTTTTTTCTGGTAATTGCCAAATTTCTGTGTTAGAATATTTTGCAATGACTAAGAAACAGAACAATAAATTACCACATTTGACCGGCACAGCCGTGCCTGTCAGTGCTTTGAAAACTTCCGAAAGCTGCGGTTGCGGCGAATTCCTTGATCTTATTCCCTTTGCAGAGTTCTGCGCTTCATGCGGGCTAAAGCTTATTCAGCTTCTGCCTGTAAATGATACTGGAACTGAAAGTTCGCCTTACAGCGCGCTTTCTGCATTTGCGCTCAACCCGATTTATATGCGCCTGCAAGCCCTGCCCGAAGCTAAAAACTTCAAGGTGCAGATTACAAAGCTTTGCAAGAAACATGCCGGAAAGAGCCGCTTCAACTACCGTGAGCTTAGGCAAGACAAAATAGAGCTTCTCATCAAGATATTCGGCGAAGAAGCGGACAAGCTGATAAAAGACATCGCGCTTAATAACTGGATTAAGGCGCACGAATGGATTGTGCCTTACGCTGTGTTTATGCAGAAGAAGCATGAAAATCACGAAGCTTCTTGGAAAAGCTGGGCAGACAATTCTGCCGGCGCGAAAGAGCTGATTCAATCTGAATGGAAGAAAACTTCAAAAAAGAAGAACCACTATTTCTGGGCGTGGGTTCAGATGCGCCTTGACGAGCAGTTTTCTCAAGCTGCTGAAGAAGTGCGCAAAGCCGGGCTTATTCTCAAAGGCGACATTCCGATTATGATGAACGAAGATTCGGTTGATGTCTGGTCTTGCCCCGAATATTTCAACATGAGTCTTCGCGCCGGTGCGCCAGCCGACGGTTTTAACCCGCTCGGGCAAAACTGGGGCTTTCCGATTTACAATTGGGAAAATCTTAAAGCAGACGATTATTCGTGGTGGAAAAAGCGCCTTGCGAGCGCTGCAGCTTATTACGATGCATATAGAATTGACCACGTTCTCGGTTTTTTCCGCATTTGGGCTGTGCCTGAAGGCGAAAGAACGGCCGCGCTCGGTTATACGCAGCCGCTTGTCTGCATTACAACAAAAGAGCTTGCCGCGCTCGGTTTTACGCCGGAACGCATACGCTGGCTTTCAAAGCCGCATGTGCCTACACGTGAAATTGAAGCCGTAAACAACAACGACTATCTTGGAACGCACGGCATTCTTCATAAATTGATGGACAGAATCGGCGAAGAAGAGATGTGGCTTTTCAAAGAAGAAATTGTCACAGACAGCGACATCATGAATGCGGAGCTGCCCGAAGCTGTGAAGAACAGATTGTGCGAATTCTGGCGCAACCGTGCAATTATTGAAGTTGCAAAAGGCAAGTTTACGCACAACTGGACTTACCGCGACTCAACAGCGTGGAAAAGTCTTTCTGGTGAAGAGCAGCAGCAGCTTGAAACGCTTTTCAAGGAAAAGCAGGCTAAAATGGAAAAGCTCTGGGAAAAGCAGGCAAAGACCATTCTCGGCGAGCTGACTTCAAGCGTGAGTATGATTCCATGTGCTGAAGATTTGGGCGTGAACCCCGAATCTGTGCCGCGCGTCATGAAAGCGCTGAACATTTTGAGCCTCCGTGTTATGCGCTGGTCAAGAATCTGGGACGAACCCGGTCAGCCTTACGTCAAACCTGAAGATTATCCGGAAGTGAGCGTGGCGTGCAATTCTGTGCATGATTCTTCAACAACGAGAGGCTGGTGGCTTAACGAAAATGCGGGCAAAGATTTTATGCGCGATTTTCCGGCTGAAAATGGAATTACGCCCGACGGCTTTGACGAGCATACGGCGGCATTTGTGCTTAAGACGATTGCAAGCGCAAAAAGCGCGTTCTGCATTCATCCGCTGCAAGATTTGCTGCATCTTTCGCCGTCTTATTACGACGAAAACCCCGAAAACGAGCGGATAAACATTCCGGGCAGTGTTACAGACTTCAACTGGACTTACAGAATTCCGAAACCTGTTGCACAGCTTGCAAAAGATAAGGCTTTGATTAATGCCATAAAGGAAATAGTTGCGGCTCATCGATAAACAGCCGAACTTTCTTAGATTTTGATTTTTGGAGCAGATATGAACGCTGATAAATTTGATACGATTTTTTCCGCTGAAGAAGAACTTCGGCTTTCAGAATACCCGTGGTTTGAGTTTCACGTTTCAAGAGAAATGCGCGACCGCTGTCAGTTTGACGGCACACTTTTCGCAACAACCGGCAACGTGATTCTTGCAAATCTTAAGAACGTCCGTTTGTTCGCCAAGAAAATCAACGACACGATTGACCCGGTTCTTCACCCTGAACAGATGATAAAAGCCGGCCAGCTTAACGCGATGGGGCTCATCGACGAGATTTTCCATTATGTGTGCTTCCTTTACCGCCGGGAAGTAAATCCACAGGCGTTTGTTAATTTGCTGAAAATTTGTGACGACGAATTCGGCAAAGAAAACATCGACGAGCTACTTCTCGATTTTACAGGCGAGTTTCCGCCGAATGACGTGTACAACAACGTGGTTTTTGCAGAAACATACCTTGAAAGCATCAACCCGGCGACCGGCATAAACAACCGCATAACCACGCTTGAAGAGATGATTCTTCTGCGCCTTGCGAACGAAAACCCGGCGTTTGAGCCTTTCCTCATGCTGTTCAGCGACAAAAACCTTGCGCAGAACCCGCTTTATGAAAAGCTCTGGCTTAAAATAAAGGAATACTTCGCCGGGCAGCCGAAATTCGGCCCGAAAAACAATGACCTGATTACAATGCTCAAAGAGCCTGTCGTTTTCAGCCCGAAAAGCTTGAAAGGCCAGCTCGATTATATCCGCACTTATTGGGCAGAATTGCTCGGTGACTGGCTCAAGCGGCTTCTTGCCGGAATCGATATGATTTCAGAAGAGGAAAAACCGGCTTGGCACGGCTTCGGCGGCGGCGACCTGCCACCGATGGACGCATACAATTATGATTATCTGACAAATGAATACGAACGCTACAGCCCTGACCGCGACTGGATGCCGCGCGTTGTGCTTATGGCAAAAACCGTGCTTGTCTGGCTTGACCAGCTCAGCAGCAAATATCAGCGCGACATAAAACGCCTTGACCAGATTCCTGATGAAGAGCTTGATTTGCTTGCACAGCGCGGCTTTACAGGCTTGTGGCTTATCGGCTTATGGGAACGTTCGCACGCAAGCCAGCGCATCAAGCAGATTAACGGCAACCCCGAAGCCGCCGCGAGCGCATATAGCCTTGAAGATTACAATATAGCTTCAAACCTCGGCGGCTGGGACGCGCTTGACAATCTGCGCCGCCGATGCTGGCAGCGCGGAATCCGCCTTGCTTCTGACATGGTGCCGAACCACACCGGTATGGACGCAAAATGGGTTGTTGAGCGGCCTGATTTGTTCATTCAGCGGCGCGACTGCCCGTTCCCGACTTATACGTTCAATGGCGAGAATCTTTCGCATGACGGCCGCGTGGGCATTTATCTTGAAGACCACTATTACCAGAAATCAGACTGTGCTGTTGTGTTCAAGCGCGTAGACAATTACACAGGCGACGTGCGCTACATCTATCACGGAAACGACGGTACTGGAATGCCGTGGAACGATACGGCGCAAATTGACTTTTTGAACCCGGAAGCGCGTGAAGCCGTAATTCAGGAAATCCTTCACGTTGCAAGAAATTTCCCGATTATCCGCTTTGACGCGGCAATGGTTCTAGCCAAAAAGCACATAAAGCGCCTTTGGTACCCTGAACCTGGTGCAGGCGGCGACATTGCGACGCGCTCTGAATCAGCGTTGAGCCGCGAAGAATTTGAAGCGCGCATTCCGAATGAGTTCTGGCGCGAAGTAGTTGACCGCTGCGCTAAAGAAATTCCTGATACTCTGCTTCTTGCCGAAGCTTTCTGGATGATGGAAGGCTATTTTGTGCGCACGCTCGGTATGCACCGCGTTTACAACAGCGCGTTCATGAACATGCTCAAAAAAGAAGAGAACTACAAATATCGGCAGACGGTCAAGAACACGCTTGAATTTGATCCGCAAGTTCTGCGCCGCTTCGTCAACTTTATGAACAACCCAGACGAAGAGACGGCGGTTGCACAGTTCGGCAAAGGCGACAAATATTTCGGTGTTTGTACGCTCATGGTAACAATGCCGGGCTTGCCGATGTTCGGTCACGGTCAGATTGAAGGCTTCACCGAAAAATACGGCATGGAATATCAGAAGGCATATTGGAATGAAACGCCCGATTATGATTTGATAGACCGCCATAACCGCGAGATTTTCCCGCTGATGAAAAAGCGCTATCTCTTTGCCGAAGTTGACAATTTTTATTTTTATGATGTTTGGGATAATGGGCATGTAAACGAAAACGTATTCGCCTATTCAAATGCTTTCGGCGAAGAAAAAGCTGTTGTTTTCTATAACAATGTCTACCAGCAGGCTGTCGGCTGGATAAAAGAGTCTTGCCGCTACGCAGTTAAGACTGGCGAAGACAGTGTTGAGCAGCGCACATGCTCAATCGGCAATGCGCTCGGCCTTTCAACTTCAGACGGAATGTACTGCATTTTCCGCGAACAGCGCAGCAACTTGTGGTACATCCGCACATGCAAGGAAATTCACGAAAAAGGCTTGTTCCTAAGCCTTAACGGTTTTGAATCGCAAGTTTTGATGGATTTCAGCCAGGTTGAAGACGACGAAACCGGAAAATACCGCATCTTGTACGAAACTCTTGGCGGCAGAGGCGTTGAAGACATTGAGATTGCGCTTCAAGAGATTTTCTTAAAAGACCTTTACAAAGCTTTGAGCGATTTTGCTTCTAAGGAATTGTTCGAGAGCTTCAAGTATATCTGCTCTCCGTCGGTTGTGCTGCAGCAGTCAAAGATAAAGCCACCGAAGCTTGCTGATGTCTTGAAGAAAGCCGAAGAACCGGGTTTAGCTTATTTTGCAAAGCTTGTCGAGTTTGTCCGCGGAAATTACGGCGCGTCTCAGCTTTTTGCAAAATCGCTTATCGATGCTTCTGTTGATGAAAAGAAACTTTGGAAGAGCTTTGCAGCTGACCTAACGCAGATTGCTCAGTTCAAGAGCCTTGCCGAAAAGCCGGGCACAAGCATTTCAAAGCAGGAAATTTCTTATATCCGCGATTTGTACGAAACGCTGCTTGCAAAGCCGCACGGTGCGGAACACGCATTGATTTTTGCCGTTATTAACGCGACACGGCTTGCAATCGGCAAAAAAGCAACAGCCGCTGACGGTGCAGAGCTTGCACGTTACTGGGGCTTGAGCCGCAAGATGTTTGCCTTGCTTAAAGATGCGGTCTCTGTCGATTCTGATGCTTATGTTGCACAGCGTCAGACTGTCGCCATGGCGGCGCTTTGCGATGCAGCGGTTTCAGCCAAAACTGAAAAGCTTGCTGCTTTCGAAGTTGTTTCTGCATTGTTCAGCGACAAAGAAGCTTATGCTTTGACGGGCTTGAACACATACAATAATGTCCGCTGGTTCAGAAAAGAGCAGATGGAAGCAACGCTGCAGCAGATTGCGCTTGCGCAGGGCATTGTGCATTATAAGAAGCTCGGCTTTGAAAAGCTTGCTTCTTTCAACAAGCTGCTGAACAAATACGTTAAAGAAGCTGAATATAACGCAGACAATCTGCTTAAGCTTCTTGAACCGCCGAAGCCAAAGGCTAAAGCGGCGGCCAAAAAAGCTGATGCTAAAAAAGGAACTGCAAAGACCGCAGCCAAGAAGCCAGCCGTCAAAAAAGACGCTGCTTCAAAAGCCGCACCTAAAAAGCCGGCAGCGCTTAAAAAAGCGCCAGCAGAAAAAGCTGTAAAGCCAAAGAAAACTAAGAAATAAAGCGAAAAGGCTGCCGGACAAGTGTTGTCAGGCAGCCTTTTTTGTTGTGCCGTCACTGGCACGGCGGGGCAGACGTGTAAAACCTTTTAGCGCAAATGAACCATCAGAAGCATTATGTCAGACTGGCGGATGCCCGAAATGCGCCCCGCCTGACCGAGCGTCTGCGGCCTAATCTTTTCAAGCTTCTGGCGCGATTCAGCTGAAAGGCTTACGACTTTTGCATAATCAAAATCAGCCGGAATCTTTGTTTCGTCCATGCGGCGCATTTTCTCGATGCGTCTGTTCTGCTTGTCTATGTAATGTTCGTATTTGTAATCAACTAAAGCCGCTTCCCACAAATCTTGCGGATAGCCCGGATTCGGAATATCCGCGAAAAGCTGGTCTTCTTTGTTTATGGAATTATGCGGCTGCTCATCGGCAAAATCTGCTTCGGCCGGCTCTTCCGTCTGGCGCGCGGCAAAGACAAGCTTTGTAATTTTCGGGTCTTTGCGAATTTTGGCGATAATCTCTTCTTTTGCGGCCTTGCGCTCGTTTACAGCGTCAAGTTCAGCCTTTGTGCGCAAGCCCGATTCAAAGCCTTTCTGGCAAAGACGCTCGTCGCAAGTGTCGTGGCGCAGCGCAAGCCTGTATTCGGCACGCGCCGTAAACATTCTGTAAGGCTCTTTTGTGCCGAGCGTAACAAGGTCATCGATTAAAACGCCGATGTAAGCTTCGCTTCTTGAAAGCACGAGCGGCTCATAAGGTGCAACTTCTGCCGCGCCCTTCGATTTCTGTGCGTGGCAGTATCTTGAAGCGTTTATGCCGGCCACAAGACCTTGCCCTGCCGCTTCTTCGTAGCCGGAAGTGCCGTTAATCTGCCCTGCGCAAAAAAGCCCCGACATGTGCTTTGTTTCAAGAGACGGAAAAAGCTGCGTCGGGTCAAGATAATCGTATTCAACAGCGTAGCCCGGGCGCGTTACTACGGCTTTTTCAAAGCCCGGAAGCGTGCGCAAAAATGCGTCCTGTACTTCTTCTGGCAGAGAAGACGAAAAACCGTTGAGATAAATTTCCTGTGTTGCAAGCCCTTCTGGTTCAACAAAAAGCTGATGCCTGTCGCGTTGCGGAAAACGGCGCACCTTGTCTTCGATTGAAGGGCAGTAGCGCGGGCCTATGCCTTCGATTTTGCCGCTGAAAAGCGGCGAGCGGTGTATGTTTTCTCTGATTATTCTGTGAGTTTCCGGGTTTGTGTACACAAGCCAGCACGGCACAGAAGGGCGGTCGACGCGTTCTGTTCTGAACGAAAAAGGCTGCGGCGTGTCGCCGTTCTGTATGGCGAGCTTTGAAAAATCTACGGAAGAGCGCAAAATTCTTGGCGGCGTGCCTGTTTTTAAGCGGCCAACTGTAAAGCCGAGCCGCCTTAAGCTTTTGCCCAAGCCTAAAGCCGCCATTTCGCCTAATCTGCCGCACGGCGCATCATATTCGCCGATGAAGATTCTGCCTTCCATGAATGTGCCGGTCGTAAGCACAACTGCTTCAGCCGGAATCTGCCGGCCGCGCTCTGTGATTACGCCTTTGCAGTTCAATCTGCCGTCGCTTGTGTTTTTGAGAGGTTCTGTAATAAGGTCAACGGCTGTGTCCTGCAGCAAATCGAGGTTCGGCTGGTCTTCAACCGTCTTGCGTGCAAGCGAAGAATAAAGCAGCTTGTCTGCCTGTGCGCGCGGTGCTTGAACTGCCGGGCCGCGGCTTTTGTTCAGCATTCTGAACTGAATCATCGATTTGTCGATGAGCTTTGCCATTTCGCCGCCGAGCGCATCAATTTCGCGGACGATGTTTCCTTTTGATATGCCGCCGATTGAAGGGTTGCATGACATGCGCCCGATTGCGTCTATTGATTGTGTCAAAAGCAATGTTTTGAGGCCTGTTCTTGCACACGCAAGTGCTGCCTCTATGCCGCCGTGGCCTGCACCCACGACAATTACGTCATAAGCAGGTGATATAAAGCTCATGTGCTTATTATGCGCAAAACGCACATAAAACGCAATATCTGCAAAAAACGCGCATATTTGCAGTGTTTGACGACATGTCATTGCCCGGCTTGACCGGGCAATCTTGAAACTTTTGTTATAACGCGGAAGAATCGCCGTTGCTGTTTGACATTTGCATTTCAAATCATTAAGCTCAGTTTTATGAGCAAAATCCCTGAATATCCGGAATCTGCGGCTTTTTCAAAAGACCTAAAAGACACAATTGAGCCTGTCTTGAACAGCTTGCAAGACGGAATTTCAGAGCTGACCTTTTACAGCTTGCTTATTCATAAAGAAAAATATGACTACAGGTTGAGCAGCACAAAATCCGGGGCGCTGCTGCTTTTGCGCAAAAAGAACGGAAAAGACTATTTCGTGCCGCTTAACGCCATGCCGTCTGCTGCTGAAATTGAAATGCTTGCAAAAGACGGCTTCAAGCCAGTGCTTATCGGCGAATCAATTCTAAAAGCTTTTTTGCAGAACGCACCTGAAAAGGCAGGGCTTTTTGCAGCAGACCGCGACAACGCAGATTATGTCTATCTTAAGACAGACCTTGCAGAGCTTAAGGGCAAGCAGTTCCACAAAAAGAAAAATCATGTGAATTCGTTTGTAAAAGCTTATTCGCCGGAAGTTGAGCTTTTGACGGCGCAAAACGTGCATGACGCAGAAGTCGTGCTCGAAGCCTGGCAGCAAGAGCACCTCGACATTCAGTCTGATTATGGAACGGCAAAAGCAGCATTGCAGCTTGTGGGCGAAGCACCGTTTTTCGGTATAATCGTTTATGTTGAGTCTAAGCCGGTGGGCTTTGCGCTTGGCGAAACATTGTGCGGCGGCGAAACTTTCTGCACGCACTTTGAAAAAGGCATAGAAAGCTACAAAGGCATTTACCAATATCTGAACCAGATGACCGCCGCACGGCTCAGCGACGAGATTCAGTTTATAAACCGCGAGCAAGATTTGGGCGATGAAGGCTTGCGCCAGTCAAAACTGACGTACAGACCGTGCAAATTCATTGAAAAATACACGCTCAAGTAATGCAGCACTTTAATGTGCAGCCCGGCAAAAATTGGTATATTCTAAAAGCAAAAAGCAAAATCATAAAGACAAAACGGAAAAACTCTGTTATATTGTTGAAAACTTCAGACATGGGTTCTTGCTTGCACCTTATGGGAGGAAATTATGCAATTTGTAAGTACGAGAAATCCAGATAAAAAAGTTTCATTTTCAAAAGCAGTTTTGGACTGCATTCCTTCAGACGGTGGCCTTTACACGCCGGCTTATGAAGAAAACTTGAGTTCATGGATTTTGTACATGAACGAAAATACATCGTTTACGTCAATAGCCGGCTCGCTTACGTCGGCACTTATAAAAGAAGAGTTCAGCCCGATTATTTCTGAAGCAATCGCTACGAACGCATTCACTTTTGAGCCGGTGCTGAATCAGCTTGACGACAGGCTCTATCACCTTGAGCTTTATCACGGCCCGACCGGTTCTCATAAAGATTTCGGTATCTCTTATCTTGCGTCTTGCCTTGAGCATATCTGCATAATGAAAGAGACTGAAGCAATTGTCATAACGGACACAACCGGCGAAACTGGCGCAAGCATTGAGCGTGCCTTTAAGAACAAAAAGCACCTTAAAGCTGTGCTGCTTTATCCGAAAGGCTCAATGCGCGGGCTTTCGCCTGAAAGCTTTTTCTGGAACGGCGGAAACATCTACCCGGTTGAGGTGAACGGCTCTATAGACGATTGCATTGAGCTTGTAAGGCAAATCTATAATGACCGCGCGTTGGTCGAAAAATATGGGCTTACGCTTGCAAATACATCGAACATCGGGCGGCTTCTGCCGCAGACGTTCTTCTATACTTTTGCGTTTACGCGCCTAAAGAACCGCGTTTGCAGCGACATTTTTTACGCGCTTTCTTCGAGCAACTACGGAAACTTGATTGCAGGGCTTTACAGCTGGAAATTCTCGCTGCCGGTCAACGGCTTTATCACAGACTGCACTTCATCGCTGCGCGTTGACCCGATGAATATGTGCGATTTGACTGACGCCGCTATTCCGCTTTCAAAGCGCGGCCCTGCAAACCCGGCTGTGCCTTCTAACCTTGAGCGGCTTGAATCTCTGTTTGAGACAAGCCCGGCCGTAATGAAGGGGCTTGTCTTTCCGGCGGAAGTTTCTAAGGAGGACCGCAAGGCAGCTGCAAGGCGGCTTTTTGTAGACTATAACATCATGGTTTCGCCGCAGACGGCAGACGCTTATGCGGCAGCTTTTAAGCGCACCGAAATGATTGAAGAAGACGGCGGCGTTGTGGTTCTCATTTCAAGAGACCACCCGGCGTTTTCAGCTGACAGCATCAGGCAAATGTGCGGCGAAGCCCCCGAAATGCCGGCCAATATAGCCGCCGTGCTCAAAAAGATAGAGCCAGAAAAGACGATCGAGCCGCAAAAAGCCGCCGTCGTCTCAATTCTGCAAGAGCTGAAAGCCTAATAACCGCACCTTAGAGGAGAGGTCAGTGCGGTGGCGAAAGCACACTTGAATGTAAAGGCACGGTTGCTGAGCGAAGTCGAAGCAACCGAACATAGCAGACATTGCTCCCATTGGTCACTTCTACTCTGCTCAGTGACCAGGCTTATCAGCACAGCCTAATGCGCCGTTGCAGCATAGTATGTTGTGCTTTTCGCAATAGGTTATTCTAAGATTGAAGTTTAATCGACGAAAAGCACCGCTTTTTGCCATACAAAACCGGCAGCCAGTGAATAAGAGGGTTTTGTACATTCCGCCTTGCAGTTTTCGTAAGAAAACTGCGCCGTTTTGCTCGATAAGACTAATTCTATAGAATAAGCTGTTGCAAAACGCTTCCCCTAAATAAAGTTCCGACACTTTCAAGTGTCATTTTACCGTTCAAAATCGTCCAAAATCTTAAAGATTTGTTCCTGCGTCAGCACACCGGCATCCACAAGGTCTGCACATTGTTCGCTGACCGAGCGGTTAAAGAACAGCAAATCATCTGTGCCGATTGAAAGGCGCACGCCTGCTTCGAACATCTTTTTGATCGGGTGGTCTTCCATGCGCTTAACCGCAGAAAGAAGCACGTTGCTCGTCGGTGTTACGTTGCACCTTATTTTTTTGTCTGCTAAGAACTGAAGCACCTTGTCGTCTTTTGCCGCGCCGATGCCGTGCTGAACTTCTTCAAGAGAGAATTCTTCGATAAAGCCTTTTACAGAAGCCGCGTCAGAAAATTCGCCGACATGCGCCTTACGCTTTAAGCCGCATTTGCCTGCAAGCTCATAAAGCGGCTTGAATCTTTCAATGCCGTCAAAAGTTTCCGGCCCGTATAAGTCTACGCTCTTGAAAACGCCGCTCTTCATCAAGATTGGCACCCATTTCTGCACTTTTTCGTCATCAAAAGTTTTTCCAATTCCAAGCTCAGGGCGGAACGTAATCTTGTCTTTGTACTTAGAAACAACATCAGAAATCATCCCAAGAAATGCATCATAGTCTTCGTGATAGTGACCGACAAACTGCAAGTCTATGCTGCCTTCAAGCACTGTAACTGAATCAGCGATTGCATCTTCAACTGAAAGGCAGATTAAATCTCTTACGTCTTCGGCTGTAGAGCAGCGCGGGCGCGTAAATGTAGAAATGACTTCGTGCATTTCATCAAGACCATTCATAACCCGCGGAAAATTCGGAATATAAAAATGAGCCCACGGTGCATAAGAAGCATAGCGCATTCCCAAGTTCAGATGGTTATGCGCATCAGTTTTAGGATGTTTTAAAAAAACTTCTGAATCTGACATAATCTAAGTATACTATATTCTTTCAGAAAAGCAATAATAACAAGAATTTATTATTGCTTTAGGAATGTTGCAGTTTCCTGCAAAGCGTTAAACTAGCGCTTCAAGCTCGTCTACAAGACGGGCAAATACATCTATTGCAGACTGAACAGGCGTCTGACTTGCCATATCAACACCTGCAATCTTCAGAGATTCTATCGGGTAGCGCGAGCCGCCCGAACAAAGGAATTTGAAGTAATTATCCTTTTCGGTCTTTCCTCCGTTGACAACTTTTTCTGCCAATGCGAGCGCAGCAGAAATTCCGGTTGCATATTTATAAACATAGAATGCATTATAAAAATGCGGAATGCGAAGCCCTTCAAGATCGCTTGTCTCTTCAAACACCATCTCCGGCCCGAAATAATCAACAAGCAGCTTGCGGTATTCGCTTCTGAGCACGTCAACAGAAAGAGGTGTGCCGCCTTCGACAAGCTCGTGCGTCTTTTTCTCGAATTCTGCAAACATTGTCTGTCTGTAGAGCGTTGCAAGAATGTCTGCCGCGCGTGTCGAAATAAGATATGCTTTTATTTTCGGCTCTTTTTCGTTTTTTAAGTAATATCTGAAAAGAAGTTCTTCGTTAAATGTTGATGCAACTTCTGCTTCAAAAATCGTGTAGTTATACTGAAGGAACGGGTTTGACTTTGCAGAATAAAGCGAATGCATTGAGTGGCCGCCTTCATGCGCGAGTGTAAACACGTCGCGGAGCACGTCTTCTTTATAGTTAGTCAAAATGTATGGGTAGCCTGTGTACGCGCCGGCAGAAAATGCGCCTGAACGCTTGCCCTGGTTTTCGTAGCGGTCAACCCAGCCGCTTTTCAAGCCTGTGCAGAGCGTGTCGGTGTATTCCGTTCCGAGCGGCGAAAGTGCATCGCGCAAGATTTCTACAGCATCATCGAAAGGCGTAACCTTTTTTACGTCCGGCACGAGCGGCACATAAACATCGTAGTGGCGCAAGCTTTCAGGTGGATCAAGCTTGAGCACTTTGCGGCGAATCTGATAATAGCGGTGCAGTGGCTTAAAGTTTGCGCGCACAGTCGAAACAAGATTTTCATAAACCGAAAGCGGAACTTTATCAGGGAAAAGAGCCATCTCAATTGAGCTTTTGAAGCCGCGCGATCTTGCCTTGCAAACGTCTACGTTGACGCTTCCGGCATATAATGCGGCGAGCGTGTTCTTGTGCTTGTCAAAAGTGTTATAGAACTGCGTGTATGCGTCTTTTCTTATGTTGCGGTCTGAACTTTCCATGAATGTTGACCAAGTTGTCTGCGTAAGCGGCTCGCCGTTGATGCTGCCGTAGTCGAGGTCAACGTTTGTAAGCATAGAAAAAGCTTTATGCGCGGTGTCATCTGGCTCTGTGTGCAAAACCATGAGCCGTTCTTCTTTTTCGCTTAAAATATAAGGCTTGTTGCGCAGCTCTTTTTGCAGATAAATCTTGAAATTCTTGAAGTCTTCGCGCTCAATCCATTTTTCGATTGTGTCTTGCGGAATTGACTGAAGTTCCGGGTCGAACCAGCTTGTTCTTGCACCGGCTTCAGTTGCCGCCATCATGTAGCGGCCCATCTTTTCCTGGTTCACGCTGTCACCGGCATCACCGGCTGTAAGCAGAAACGCATAGCTTCCGACAAGCTCATCGTTCTGCTGAAGCCTTTCATAAACCTTGAGCGCGTCGCGGAGCGTTTCTGCGCTTTCGCCGAGCTTACCCTTATACGCTTCAAGTGCTGCCGCATCGGCTGAAATCTGCTTGAGAGCTTTTTCCCAGTCGCCGTCAGTTTTGAATAATGTTGTCAAATCCCATTTATCAGATGCAGGAATGTCTTTCCTGAGAGGTGTAGTCTTTTTCTGTTTTTCCATAATTTGATTTTATAAAGTAAAACTGCTACGGTCAAGATGTTTTGATTTGTGATAAATCTGTGGTTTTAGGCTAACCCGCAATGTGCAGTCTTGTCCAAAACAGTGCTGATGTACACATGCTTCCGGGTGTCGTAGCACGGTTCTTTTCGCAGCAGATTAATCTACATCTGAAGCACAATCGGCGAAAAGCGCCGCTTTTGCTAAGCAAAACCGGCAGCTTGTGTACATCGGCGCATTTTAGGAGAATTTGCACACATGCTTCCGGGCAGCGTAGCACGGTTCAAAACCGCGCAATAATGCGCTATGCACTGTTTGTTGCAATGAAACTATAAATACGTCGCTTTCGCGACGGCAACAAACAGAGCATTTTTGAACCGCACTCCGTCGCCCTCTCGCCTTTATACACCCGCCCAGAACGAGCAGCCGTTGTGCATCATCTTTCAAGTTTTGCGCTCTTGTGCATCCGTTACAAGATTTGCCGTTAGGCAAATCTTGGCCGTTTTGTTCTTTTCGCATTAGACCATTCTACATATAAAGCTTAATCCGCTAAAAGTGATGCAAAACGCACTTGCAGCGGTGCGCCAGATAAAGCTTGTTCTGTAGAATAAGCTTCTGCGCGCCTGAACCGCGCAATAATGCGCTATGCACTGTTTTTCTTTTCGCAGCAGCCTAATCTACAAATAAAGCTTAATCCGCGAAAAGCGACGATTTTGCTTCGCAAAATCTCAAGTAAGTGTACAAAGCACCTATTTTAAGATGTGCACCAGTTACAAGATTTGCCGCTAGGCAAATCTTGGCGTTTTGCCCGATAAGGCTAATTCCGTAGATTAAGCTATTGCAAAACGCGCCCTCGTGCCCTTGTACACCCTTCAAAAAAGCTTATGGTTGCAAAACCCAGTTGTTGCTGGTAACAGTATCGTCCCATTTGTATGTACGGACTGTGTCGCTGTCGTTCCATGTGGCTATATAATTGGGACGAAAAGCCCACTGGTTATATGTAATGCCGCTATTAGGGTCTTTACTAAATATTTTTTCAGCAACAACACCATAAAATGATTTATCTCCTATTTCTGATAGAGGATTTCCAAAAATGACTTTTGAAAGATTTCCGCAATAATGAAAAGCATTGTCAGCGATTGTTACACATTTTGAAAGATTTAGTTCTCCTGACAAAGCATCGCAATTGTAAAATGCCATATAACCAATTGAAGTGCAATTCGAAAGGTCAACAGAAGCAAGCTTTCCGCAATATTGAAACACTTTATCACCAATTCTTGTACATTTAGAAAGATTTATGCTTTCAAGTTCACCACAATAACGGAATGCACGATTGTCAACAAATGTGCAGTTTGAAAGTTCAACGTTTTTAAGTTTTGAACAGCTGTCGAAAGTGTTCCTTCCTATCGTTTGGCAATTTGTAAGGTCAATTGAGACAAGTTTTGTGCAACCAAAGAATGCTTGATCTCCGATTGACGTGCAATTAGAAGAATTTATGCTTTCAAGTTTTACACAGTTTCTGAATGCTGCAGGAGGAATTGTTGTTACGCCGTTTCCGAGCATAACGGTCTGAATGTTTGAGTAGCCGTCGAAAGCGTCTTGATTGATGGAAGTGCAGTTTGAAAGGTTGATTGAACCAGAAAGACTGGTGCAATTTCTAAAAGCCATTTTTTTGATTGTAACGCAGTTGCTAAGATTTAAGCTTTCAATACTTGTACAACCGTCAAACGCAAATTCACCCACCGATGTGCAACTGCTCAGATTAATAGTTTTAATTCCTGTACAGCCGTCAAACGCACTTTGCCCGACGCTGGTGCAGTTTGCAAGATTTACGCCAGTAAGTCCTGTGCAACCGCTGAAAGCACTGTTGCCAACAGAGGCACAGCCCGAAAGATCAAGGCTAGCAACGCTTGTACAGTCTGAAAATGTCTCGCTGCCGACTGAAGTACAGTTTGAAAGATTGACGATTGTTGAGAGGTTCGTGCTGTCTTTCAATGCGCTGTTTCCAAGTGTAAAAGAACTTTGCGGAAAAGCTACTGCTGAAAGGCTTGCGGTGTTCGTAACACCATTGTTTGCAATTGCGACATTTGTTGTCTGGCTCAAGTCTAGCGCAACCGAACCAGAGGCCGGCATCGTTATCTGCGTAATGCCACTTCTTCCGGCACTGTTCACGCTTACCGTGCCGGAAGTCTGGTTCACTACAAGCTCGTTGGGCTTAATCTGCCAAAGCGGAGTTAAATCGATAAATAGATCGCTATCGGGGTTTTTAGGGGCTCTTTTCGCAATAGCATAATCTACGGACAAAGTCCAATCGGCGAAAAGCGCCGCTTTTTGCTTGCGCAAAAACCGGCAGTCTTGTAAAAATACCAACTATTGCAGATTAATCCAGGTTCTTAGGGCGGTAGCCCTAAGCCGTGCCGGAAAAGGATGGGGTTTAAGGGGAAGGAAAAACCGCGCCTCGGAAGAAGGGGTTTTTCCTTCTCCTTTAGTTGTTTTTATCCCGTTTTTGTTGTATTCTCATCTCATGACTAATCCACGAGTTTTTTTGAACAAAAAAGAAGAAGCAGAAATTTTGCAGGGTTTTCCCTGGGTTTTTGATAACGAGATTGCTTTTGTAAAAGCTGAACATAACGGCAAGCTTGAGCAGACGCCGCTCAAAGACTGCCACGTAAAAGACGGCACATTGGTTGAAGTCTATACAAAAGGCGGCCTCTGCCTCGGTTCTGGCATCATCAACCGCACTTCTAAGATTACAATAAGGCTTCTTACGCGTACGCCCACGCCGGAAGGCATTTCGTTTTTCAGCACGAAATTTTTTGCAGACAGAATCAGGCAGGCGCTTGAAATCCGGAAGATTTATTACAAAGACCAAGATTCATACAGGCTCATTTTCTCAGAAGCTGATTTTCTGCCCGGCTTAATCGTAGAAAGATATTGCGACATAAACGGCCATGTCTATCTTGTGGTTCAGTTTCTCACGCTCGGCGTTGAGGTTTTCAGAAAGCAGATTATTGATGCGCTTTATGACGTTGTTGACCCGTTTGCGGTTTACGAAAGAAGCGATGCTTCTGTGCGCAAGCTTGAAGGGCTTGAAGAATGTGCCGGCTGGCTCGGCGACGAGCGCGACCCGATTATCGTCATAAAGGAAAACGATGTGCTGCTTCAAGTTGACCTTGCGAAAGGGCAAAAGACAGGCTACTTTCTTGACCAGAAATTCAACAGAAAAGCGGCTGCGCTCTTTGCAAAAGATGCGCGCGTGCTAGACACATTTACGCACACAGGCGCATTTGCCTTAAACATGGTGAAGGGCGGCGCAAAAGAGGTTATCGCCTGCGACATTTCTGAAGACGCCTGCAAGACAGTTGACGCAAACATCAAGCTGAACGGCGCCGAAAAAGTGATGAAAAGCCGCTGCGCCGACGTTTTCGATTTGCTCAAAGAATACGAGCAGAAAGGCGAAACATTCGATGTGATTATTCTTGACCCGCCGGCATTCACCAAAAGCGCCAAGATGATAGAAAAAGCTTATGGCGGCTATAAAGAGATAAACTTGCGCGCCATGAAGATTCTCAAAAAAGGCGGAATCCTCATTACATGCTCTTGCTCTCATTTTTTTGATGCGCCGACTTTCTATAACATGCTTGCAAATGCGGCGCACGACGCAAAGCGCCAGCTTCAGATTCTTGAAAAGCGCGGGGCAGGGCCAGACCACCCGGTTTTGACTGGCTACCCGAAATCTGAATATCTCAAATGCGTAATCGCCAGGGTTTTGTAATGGCTGATACCAAAAAGACCTGCCTTGTAGTTTTAGGCCCGACCGCAACAGGAAAAACCGCGCTCGCGGTCGCGCTTGCAGACAAATTCGGTGCTGAAATTGTTTCAGCTGATTCAAGGCAAGTTTACCGCGGTCTGGACATCGGTTCGGGCAAAGACCTGAACGAATTTGCTTTTCAGCGCGCAGACGGAACCGTGCACAATGTTCCGTATCATCTGATTGATATTACTGACTTAAAAAACGAGTATTCGGTCTTCAATTATCAGAAAGACGCATACAAGGCACTGAACGATATTTCAGCAAGTGGAAAAACTGCCGTGCTTGCTGGCGGAACAGGCATGTATCTTGATGCGGTGCTACGCGGCTATGACATGATTGATGTGCCGACAAACGTGCCGCTTCGCAATTCATTGAACGGCGTGCCGGAATCAGAGCTTGCAGAAAGACTCATTGCGCTGAAAGGCGAGGTGCACAACACGACAGATTTGACCGAAAGGCACAGGCTTATACGCGCAATTGAAATCGCTGAATACGAAAAATCTGCCGAAGCAAAGGCTGTGCGTGCCGCCATGCCGCCGCGCCCTGAGCTTGAATATTTCATAATCGGGCTTACTTTTCCGCGCACAAGGCTTCGCGATGGCATTAAGAAGCGGCTCATTGCCCGCCTTAATGAAGGTATGCTCGATGAGGTTAAACGTTTGCACGAAGAGGGCGCAGGCTGGGAGCGGCTTGAGCGGCTCGGGCTTGAGTACCGCTTCTGCTCTGAATATTTGCAGGGCAAGTTTGAGAGCTATCAGGCTTTTGTTGATAAGCTCTACATTGCAATCGGGCAGTTTGCCAAGCGGCAAGAAACTTGGTTCCGCGGAATGGAACGTAAGGGCTGCAAGATAAACTGGCTTGACACAAACGAAAAGACCACAAAAGACCAAGTTTTTCAGAAAGCATTAGATTTAATCGAAAAGAATGGCGTAAAACTATGATTCATTCGATTGAAACATACAGAAAAAAGCGTATGCAGATTGTTGAGCCTTTCATCGAAGGGCTTGAGCTGCTTGACGGCAGCATTTTTGTGTGTATTCCGGCAATAAATGAATATCCTCTTATATTGAAGACAATTGAATCACTTGAGAAGGCTGAAGCTTTTTACAAGGCGCGTCGCAAAGCTGAAAATCTTGAACCGAAGAAAATCTGCTACGTGATAAACGTGAACAACCGCCAAAGCCACAGCGATGAAGTTAAGCGCAACAATCAGCAGCTGCTCGAAACGGTACGCGCCTACGACCAGAGCCGCTTCCGCGCAATTGACGCTTGTTCAGATGGCAGAACGATGAGCGAAAAAGACGGGGCAGGGCTTGCTCGAAAGATTGCGCTTGATTTTGCCTATCTTTCAAGCGGTGGCACGTCTGATTCTCTTTTGTGCTGCATGGACAGCGACACGCTTGTTGACGAAGATTATTTTTGCGCCGTAGATGATGCTTTTTTCGGCGGTGCAATTTCTGGCGGCGCAAGCCCATCGAAGAAAAAGCCATGCGCCGGCGTTACAGGCTTTTCGCACCGGCTTGACGGCACGGCTCAAGAAAACAGCATAATCGTAGAATACGAAGCTTATCTTAAGAACCACGCTGAAAAGCTTAAAGCGGCAAAATCGCCGTGGTTTTACGTTGCGCTCGGCCCGACGCTTATCTGCACAGCTGAAACTTACGCTGCTTGCGGTGGCATGAACAGGCATATTGCCGGCGAAGATTTCTATTATCTTCAGGCTTTGCTCAAAAGCACGAACGAAAAAACTTTTATCGAGATTCCAACGGAAGTGCATCCTTCGGCGCGTGTTTCTTGGCGCGTGCCCTTCGGCACAGGTGCTGCAATTTCCGGCACTATAAACGGAACTTACAAAATCAAAGACTTTTCAGATGAAGCTTTTAAGGTTCTCGCTGATTTTATCGCGCTTGCCGAAGAGCTTAGCGCAAAAGCCGTAGAAGAAGGGCAGCCGCTTTCAGACGAATTTCTTGCACGCGCGGCAGAAATTTCGCCTGTGCTTGCAGATTTTCTCAAAGCAGAGAAATTCGGCTTGATTTGGCAGAACCTTTTCAACCAGAACAAGCGCAGCGCAAAAACTTTGGTGCGTGCCTTTCACTGCTGGTTCGACGGCCTAAAGACCATCAGGCTTTTTCATGCGCTGGAAAAAGATTAAGCTTATAGTCATTGCCGTGCTTGAGAAAACTTGCAGTGGTTCGTCAAATTAAGCTTATCTTATAGGTCAAAAGTCGAGTTTTGCAAAAAGCATGTCATGGGGATGTCTAACAAGTTCGTTGCATAGCGTCATTCCGAATTTATTTCGGAATCTCTGTACTATATATAGCGTAGATGCTGAACCAAGTTCAGTATGACGAATCTTTTTAGACAGCCCCATCTATCCACAAATTTGTACAAAAGATTGTCGGGACACCTGTCTGCCGACGGGTAGACGCCCGACAATGACAGCATGATATTAACTACGATGCAGGTTGTTCTGATTCAGCTGGCTGCTCTTCTTCTGCGGGTTTTGGCGGTCTGACCATTTCAAGCAATTTCAGAAAAACTTCCATGCAGACTCTTGCGTCGTCTTCGGCGCGGTGTGCATTAACCACGTTTATCTCAAAGTATTTTGCAAGAAACTGAAGGTTGTATTTGCCAAGATTCGGCAGCATTGTTCTTGAAAGCGTGAGCGTATCAGCTGTCTGGTTTTCAAGCGGCTTCATGCCCGCAAGCTTAAGCTCGTTGTTGACAAAGCCCAAATCAAAGGGCGTGTTGTGCGCAATAAGCACAGAATCTTTGATAAAACCCAGAAAGTGCGGTGCATTTTCAGCAAAAGTCAGCTTGCCGCTCACCATCGAATCATCAATTCCGTTTACGCGCGTAATTTCGGGCAGAATCTTGCGTTGCGGGTTAATCAAAACATTATAACGCGCCCTGATGCCGAGCCTGTCAAAAGACACAGCCCCGATTTCAAGAATCTTCTCTTCTTCGGGGTTGAGTCCAGTCGTTTCGGTATCAAAGGCGGTAAAAATTGCCCCAGAATCAAACATCTGGAGCAAATCGTTTATTTCAAGCATCGTTTTCAAGAATCTTTTCTAGCAGGCGGCATCAAGCACGGCGTTAATTTCAGCCTTGATTGCGTTGCAGAGACTGTCTGCTTCTTTTTTGGCTGCGTCAAGACCGTTGTTTGACGGAACTTGTGCATTGATGTAGAACTTGATTTTTGGTTCTGTGCCGCTTGGTCTTGCGCTTACAACTGTGCCGCCTTCAAGGAAGAACTGAAGCACGTTGCTCTTCGGCAAGTTGAGCTTTTCAGTCTTTGACGGGTTTGCCGGGGCAAAAACGATGCTCTGCTGAACGTCGCGGATTTTGACAACTTTTTTGCCGCCGAGAGCCTTGAAGCCTTCTTTGCGGAGCTTTGCCATAATGCCTTTCATTGTTTCTGCACCAGAAGCGCCTGCAAAATTCTTTGAGATTGCGCAGTCTTCGTAGTAGCCGAATTCTTTGTAAAGCTCTTCAAGCCGCTCAAGCAGAGACTTGCCCTTGCTGCGCCAGTAGAGCGTCATTTCGGCGCACATTGCGGCGGCAGAAACACCGTCCTTGTCGCGCACGTCTGTCTCTACGTTATAGCCGTAGCTTTCTTCAAAACCGAAAATGTATGAATGGCTGCCAGTTGATTCAAAGCGCGCCATGTCAGAAGCAATCCATTTAAAGCCTGTAAGACATTCAGAAAGATAAACGCCGTTTGCCGCCGCCATCTTGTCTACCATCGGAGAAGTTACGATTGAGCGTATCATTGCTGGGTTTTTCGGCATCTTGCCAAGCTCTTTGCGCGAAGTGAGGATGTAGTCTGTAAGAAGCACGCCCATCTGGTTGCCCGAAATAAGCACGAATTTTCCGTCTTTGCCCGGAACTGCGCTGCCGAAGCGGTCTGCATCTGGGTCTGTTGCCATTACTACGTCAGCCTTGACCTTTTCAGCAAGCTCTACGGCCATCTTGAGTGCCGGTGCTTCTTCCGGGTTTGGCTTTTCAACTGTGTGGAATGTACCGTCAGGCTCGCGCTGTTCCGGTACTGTCGTTACGTTCAAGCCGAGACTGCTCAAGACTTTTTCAACATGCATTGCGCCTGTGCCGTGAAGCGGTGTGTAAACAACCTTTACGTCTTTTGCAAGCTTTGCAATCAGTTCCGGTCTGAAAAGCTGTGCCTTTACCATTTCCCAGTAAGGTTCGTCGATTTCTTTGTCAATCATGACGAGCTTGCCTGATTTAATGGCTTCATCTTTGCTGATTGTCTTTACGCTTGTTACGGCGTTCACTTCGTTGATGATGCCCACGTCATGCGGCTCGATAACCTGCGCACCGTCGTTCCAATATGCCTTGTAGCCGTTATACTGCGGCGGGTTGTGCGAAGCCGTTACGACAACGCCTGTGTCGCAGCCCAATTTTCTGATGGCAAATGAAAGTTCCGGTGTAGGGCGGAGGCTTGTGAAAAGATATGTCTTAAAGCCGTTAGCGGCAAAAATCAATGCTGTTGCTTCTGCAAAAACGTCTGAATAGCGTCTTGAGTCAAAAGCAACTACGGCAGAAAGCTTGCCTGCTTTGGCTTTTTCCGGGAAAGTCTTGATGAAATAGTTTGCAAGGCCTTGAGTTGCGTTGTTGATTACGAATGTGTTCATGCGGTTTGTGCCGCCGCCGATAACGCCGCGGAGACCGCCTGTGCCGAATTCGAGGTTGCGGTAGAAACGGTCTTCAAGCTCTGCAAAATCTTCTTTTGCGATTAAGTCTTTGACTTCTTTTGCAAAGCCAGCGTCTTTTTCGTCTTTGATGTATGCTTTTGCACGCTCAAGAATTTCAGTTTTATCCATAGAATCAGAATCTCCTTTTGATTCAAACAATATTTTCTTTAGCAATTAAACAACTATAACACGAAAAACCCTGTTTTGTCATGTATATTGCAATCAGTTAATCTAATAATGATATTTTGTATGAACAAGAAACAATATATGATATACTTTTTCTATGCCGTCAGACAAACTTGTTTTTGTTGCAACTCTTGTTGATAAAAGAATATTATCTCTATTGAACATTTCAAAAAGCGGGATAAAGATATATCGTTCCAAAGGTTTGTTGGCACATATTTTAAAGCGGAAACATTATAAAGCCGCAAAATACTTTGATTATATTACCGACATAATAGAGAATCCCGATTATGCAGGTGTTACAGATGGTCAGATTGAACTGGTAAAAATATTTAAAGATAATATCTTTTTGAGCATAAAATTGGATATTGCCAATCAAATATATTATGTTGCGACTATCTTCGATGTAAGCAAGTCTAAAATAGATGTTTACTGTAAATCTGGTCGTCTGACAAAACTTGACAAATAGCTATATTCATATATAATGAAGATGAAATTTGACGAGCAGGAAAGGCACCCTGCACTCCCGAAAGGGAACCTGATATGATGGATACGCCGCCCATCCAAATTTTTATAAGCCACCTGTTTTAGGTGGCTTTTTCTTTAGCAATTAAACAACTATAACACGAAAAACACGGTTTTGTCATCAAAAGTTCTTTCCGTAACAGCATTAAAATTTCATTTACGATTAAAACAATTTGTGCTATAATCGTTTTATGAAAGTACAGAAAACGCAAAAAAAAGTAGAGCTTGATAAAAAAACAGACTTTATTCCGTTGACGAATGAAATTAAGAGCAATCTTCTTGTATTCCGCTTCTCGCTGGCTGCAATGTTGGTTTTTCCTTTTTTGCTTCTCGGCAAATATCTTGGATATTATTCTGGAACCAGCTACAAGCGTTTTTTTGCTTTTTTTGTTATCGCCTTATTTTGCAATCTTATAGCGTATGTTGCAACTAAGTTTTACAGCGACAAGCCTTCAACAAAATATATATGCCTGATTATGTTGCAGATTTTCGTCACAATGCTTTCGCTTGATTCGGGGCTTGAAGTATATATTACTTATGTGATGGTTCCGCTTGTAAGCTTGCTTTATCTAAAGCCGAAATTCTCAAAGCATATTGCATTTATCAGCTATGTCTGCATGGTCGGTTCAATCATTTACCGTTCGCGCGTAAGCAATCCGTATTATTCTCAGCTGATTTCAAAAGAGCAGTGGATGATGGCCTATACGACCGGCCTTTCGATTGAATACATTATTAACATCATTCTGGTGAATATCGTTGCAAAGCACTGGCTTTCTTTTGTTGCCGATGCAAAGAACCAGAACAAGAACATAATCACGATTCAGAATCAAGTTATAAACGCGTTTGCAAACCTCATCGAATCGAAAGACATTACGACCGGCAAACACGTAAAGCGCGCAAGCGAATATGTCGGCGTTATCTGCCACAGCTTGCGGCGTCTCGGCTATTACACCGAAGAGCTTGACCAGCATACAATTGAACTGATGGTGGCCGCCGCGCCTCTGCATGATTTGGGTAAAATAAGCATTTCAGATTCGATTCTGCACAAAACAGGCCGCCTTACGCGGAGGGAGCACGGCATTATGCAGAACCACCCGATAGAGGGTATGCGCCTTATAACAGAAAACATGTCTTTGATTGAAGATCTTGAATATATTGATATTGCGCGGTTTATGGCGCTTTTTCACCACGAGCATTGGGACGGCACAGGCTATCCGTTCAGGCTGATTGGTGAAGAGATTCCTCTTGTGGCGCGGATTATGACCGCCGCCGATATTCTTGATGCATTGTTGAGTGAGCGGCCATTCAAGCGTGCTTATTCTTTGGAAGAATCATTCTCTTTTATTTCTACGTTGAGCGGCAACTGTCTTGAGCCGTCAATTGTTGAAGCGATTCTTGCCGCGAAAGACGAAATTTCTAAAATCTGCATTTCTTTTGCAGACACTCCGATTGATGAGCTGCCTGTAGTTGAGTAAGGCTTCTTTTGTTCGATATTCGATAAAAGGCGTATTTGTTTTAGATGTTGCCTTAAACCTGCAAATTGATTCAGCCGATAAATAATCAGGTTTATCAATTCGGGTGGGTTTATGAATAAAAAGAATGTTCCTTTGCTGGCAGCTTGCTGTCTGCTTGTATTTTCAGGCTTTAATATTATTGCACAAGAATCATCTGTAAAGCTTTATGATATTCAATCTAATGATATTCAATCTGCGGCAAAAGCTGAACAGCCGCAGGCAGTTCAGCCTGCAAATTCAGCACAAGCAGCAGAAGAAAAAGACTATGCAAGCTTGGGTCAGGCAATCGAAAACAACGATATTGCCAAAATTAACAGCATTCTTTCATCAAAAAGCATTGACTTAAAGCGAGAAACAGGCTGGGGCTTTAAGCCTTTGACGAGAGCGGCGCGTTACCACGCTTATGAAGCCGCCGCGCTCTTGATAAAAGCCGGTGCCGAGCTAAACGCGATTGACAATTACGAAGGTCTTTCTCCTTTGGGATATGCCGCAAAATACAATGACATAATCATGGCTGACATTCTGCTGAAAGCAAAGGCGGACGCTTCTCTTAAAGGCGAGAACGGCTCTACGCCGCTTCATTTTGCCGTTGAAAACGGAAACATCGACATGGCAAAGCTTCTGCTTCTTTCGGGTGCAGATTCTTCGATTAAGAACGCGCGCGGCAAGACACCGCCTGAAATTGCGGCAGATAAAGGCAACACGGAGCTTCTAACTGTTTTTAATAGCCCGCTTTCAATCAAAAAACAGGAAGTGCAGACGAGCGTAAAAAAAGCTGTGCAGATTAAGCAGAAAAGCTCGGCCGGTTTCATTTATGGAATTATCAGAAACGACAGACCTGCCGCCGAAGTGCTTATTCCTTTGGGCAAAGACATCAACAAAAAAGACTCTGAAGGCTACACCGTGCTTATGGTTGCGGCTGCCCAGAACGATATGGCGGCAGTTGAGCTGCTCGCAAAATCTGGTGCAGACGTAAACGCCAAGAACAAAGAAGGCGAGAGTGCGCTGCTTTTTGCGGCGAACCGCAATTCTTCTGCAATGGTTAAGCTTCTTTTAAGCTATGGTGCTGATGCAAATATTAAGACTAATAAAGGCTTAACGCCGCTCATGTGCGCCGCTTCAAAAGATTATCTTGAAGTGCAGAAAACGCTGCTCTCAAACGGTGCAAAAATAAATGAGCTTGACTATCAGAAAAAGAACGCGCTGTTTTATGCTGCAAACTCAGAGAATGTGTCTTCTGTAAGGCTGCTGCTTGAAAACGGCGCAGATTCAGCTTCAAAAGACGTTTTCGGCAACACGCCAGTTTCTTGGGCGCAGAAGCGCGGCTTTGCTCGCATAGCCGCAATGATGCACTGATTCAGTCTGTTTGAAGTTGTTAATGTCTTTATCGCTCGTACCAATATGTCATTGTCGGGCGTCTGCCTGTCGGCAGACAGGTGACCCGGTAATCTTAGCCCTGCAGTTCCTTGAAAAATTCGCCGAACTGAACAATGCCCATCGGACGCGCGTAGTAAAAGCCCTGAATGTAGTCGCAGTTCAGCTTTTTGAGCAAGTCTGCAAGCTCTTTTGTTTCAACGCCCTCGGCAAGCACAGTGGTGTTGCCGGTTTCTTTTAGCATTGAAATATGATGCTTGACCACAAGCCGCTTCGTTTCGTTTGTCTCAATCTCTTTGATAAGGCTCTTGTCAAATTTTATCTCGGAATAATTGTACTGCATCATTCTTGCGGTGTTTGAATAGCCTGTGCCGTAATCGTCAAGCGCAAGCTCAAAGCCCTGGCTCTGAAACTGGTTCATAACCGAAACAAGCAGCTTCTCATTTTTGGCAATCATCGATTCAGTAATCTCAAAACGGAAAAGCTCGTGCGGCAGCGCATGCGCATCAATTATCGAGATAAGCTTGTTCACAATGTTGTCCTGCATACATTGGGTAATCGAAAGGTTCACGTTAATCTTAGAAATGCCAAGCTTGACAATTTCAGCCTCTTTTATGAACTGGCAGACTTTCTTTAGCACAATCTCGCCAATCTTTACGATGTCGCCGTTCTGTTCAGCTTGCGGAATATACTTTACGGGCGGAATGTAGCTGCCGTCGTCATTTTTAAGGCGTATCAAAGCTTCTGTGCTTGTAAAGCGGCCTGAATTTAAGTCGAAAATCGGCTGCATAAAAACTTCAAAGCTTTCTTCTTCAATTGCCCGCTTAACCTTATTCTGAATATCAACGGACTCAAGATAATCCTTTTCCATTTTGTCTGTAATTTCAAGGCAGATGTTGTCTTCGGCGTAATTCTGCATAAAGATAAAACGCAAGAAATTCAAGAAATCATCAATAGACTTATTATTTGTCATCTTAAAGATGCGCAGTTTCGTATAATCATTCACTATAAAGAATTGCAGCTTGAAAGGGTATTCTATGTCTTGCGAACCGTCTTTTTTAGAAGGAAAGAAAGGCCTTGCGCTGAATTTTTTCAGCTCTGCAAGCTTGGTGTCAAGTTCTTCTTTCGACGTGCAGTAATATACAGCGCAGCCGTTGAAGAGCTTGTACAGCGAGCAGTCATTGCAGATGTGCATTATCGAGTCAGCATATTCGCGCAGAATGTGATAAATCTGCTCGATGCCGAACTGGTCGAAAAGGTCTTCAAGATTTTGTACATGCACTATCAAGAAAAAATGCTCTTTTGATGCAAGTGTGGAAATATCGTTGAACCTGTCGATAAAAGCTTCTGAGTTGAAAAGGTTCGTCTTTGGCTCTATAAAATTGCCCGGATTCCTTATCGAAAGGAAAATGAGCATAAGCGAGAGCGAAACCGCAAAGCCGACCGCGAAAAGCTTTGGCGATAACGCCTGAATCATAAAGCCTGTCAAAGACATAATCGTGTATGTCAGCGAGATTTTGGTCTGCGAGCGGCTGAACTGGTCTTTTTTTGACAAGATGAAGAAAAGCCCGAAAAGCACGTAAAAACCGGCCACAACGTAAAGATAGTTCCACCAAGGGCCGTGGTGATAAGTTCCGTCTGACAAAAAGTACATATACTTATGGTGAAACGGCGATGTTGTTATTAGCAGCATCTCTATTATAGCAGGCGCAAAAAGTATAAGCATTCTCAAAGCATTCGGGCGTCTTCGTGTGGTGGTCATTGCAATCAAAAAGACGCAGTAAAGCGGCGCTTGCAAATTTACCGCCATAATGTGCAGAACTGCCAAAAAGTTGTTCAGCGTCCAAAGCCTTGCCGGAAAATAAGCGTCTGTAAAAACTGTCAAGATGTTCAGCACTTGCGCCGCGCCAACCGTAAACATAAGCGCCAGAAAAAGATGCGCGCGTAAAGTTTTATCGTGCTTGAGAAAAAGAATGTATGTAATCAGAACTATGTCGAGAATAATTCCGCAAATATCGAAATCTATGTTATAGGTGATTTTATCAAACATAACATATTAGTTTACCACAATTAACCGTAAAAGCAAGAATTAACAAAATTAAAAAAATGATGTTATGCTGAACACAAAAAAACGCCGTGGCAAGCTTGAGCAGCTGCAGCACGGCGTTTCAATTTAATCGATTATTTCAGCTTTAACTGAAATTACTCAGTCGGTCTCTTTTTGAGATTTTTGCTTTCTTTAACAGCCTGACCTTCACCTACGGACAAGTCGGCGACGCGCGCTGCGAGTCTCGCGCGCTTACAAGCTATTACTCGGTTGGTCTCTTTTTGAGGTTCTTGCTCTCTTTCACAGCTTGACCTTCGCCGACTTGTTGCTCCATCATTGCTCTTACCTTTAATGGAAGACCGAACAATGTGATGAAGCCTTGTGCGTCTTTGTGGTCATACAAATCGCCGGTTGTGAAAGAAGCGATGCTTTCGTTGTAGAGGCTGTATTTTGAGTGGCTGCCTGCGCCGCGGATTGAGCCTTTGTAGAGCTTCAAGTTTACCCAGCCAGTGCAAGTTTCCTGTGTCTTGTCTACAAAAGCCATACAAGCGTCCATCAATGTTGTGAACCATTTGCCGTCGTAGATAAGCTCGCTCATGCGCAAGCTTACAAGCTGCTTGTAATGGTATGTGTCGCGGTCAAGGCAGAGGTGATCCATCATTTCGTGAGCGGCATAAAGGATTGCTCCGCCCGGTGTTTCATAAACGCCGCGGCTCTTCATGCCGACGCAACGGTTTTCGCAGATGTCTACAAGACCAACGCCGTTTCTGCCGCCGATTTTGTTGAGCTCAAGCATGAGTTCAAGAGCATCCATTTTTTTGCCGTTTACGCTTACAGGAATGCCTTTTTCGAATTCGATTTTTACGTATTCGCCAGATTCTGGTGCTTCTTCAGGCACAGTTGTAAGCTGAAGCATGTGCTTCCAGTTCGGCTCGTTTTCAGTCTCTTCAAGCTCAAGACCTTCGTGAGAAAGATGCCAGATGTTCTCGTCGCGGCTGTAAGACTGGTCTTTTTTCATCGGCACTTCGAGGCCGCGCTTTTCAAGATATGCGATTTCAGCGTCGCGGCTGTCCATGTTCCATTTCGGGTCGCGCCATGCAGCGATAACGCGCAAATCTGGTGCAAATGCCTTGATTGCAAGCTCAAAGCGGATCTGGTCGTTGCCTTTTCCTGTTGCGCCGTGGCAGATTGCTGTTGCGCCTTCCTGACGTGCGTATTCAACGAGGATTTTTCCGATGAGAGGGCGGGCTGTTGATGTGCCAAGAAGATATTTGTCTTCATAGACGCAGTTTGCCTTTACAGCCGGCCAGATGTATTCTTCGATATATTCTTTGCGTGCATCAACAACATAACATGCGCTTGCGCCTGTCTTGAGCGCGCGGTCTTTAATCTTTTTCCAGTCGTCGCCCTGTCCAACGTCGATGCAGACAGCGATAACGTCATAGTCATAATTTTCTTTGAGCCACGGAATGATTACAGTGGTGTCAAGTCCGCCTGAATAAGCTAAGATTACCTTTTCTTTTGCCATATATTTATTCCTTTCGGGACAAAACCCGTAATAGATTCACAAATGCAAGTATAGCCAAATGAAGCTGTTTGTACAAGCTTATAAATTATAAGCATTGAGCATGCACAAAAAATGGCACTTCATTCCCGCTGAAATCCAAGCTTAGGCCACAAGCGTGCTTTTTTTCGCAATAGTTTGTACTAAATCACAAGATTATTTGGCGAAAAGCGTACCATTTTTTGTGGTGTTTATTTCTTTTGAATTCTATGCTAAACTGAATCCCAGTTTCATATTTTTTGGAGAAAAAAAGATGAGTGATGATGCTAAGAAAGTTGGGTGGGTTCATAATGTTGATTTATTGAAGACGCTGGCGATATTTTTTGTTGTCGTTTATCATGGGCTGATTATAAAGCAAGATTTTCTTGCCGCGCCGTCTTTTGAGACTTATTTCAATTTCTTTTTGATTACGATTCTTTCGACCGGCGTGCCGCTGTTCTTTTTTTGCAACGGCTTTCTGCTGTTCAATAAGCCGCTCGATTTGAAGAAGCATATCTTCAAGGTGATTCATCTTTTGATTGTTACGACAATCTGGGCTTTGCTGACGATTGCGCTTATGATGTTTACAGACGGTGTGCGCTTTACGCCGGTTCAGTTTTTTAAGGCTTTTCTTGACATGAAGCAAGACATGATCGGCTATCTTTGGTTCATGGGCGCACTTGTTTGCATTCAGCTGCTTTTCCCTGTGCTGAAAGGCGCGTTCGATTCAAGCAAAACAAGCATTTTTTATCTAGCCGTAATCAGCTACATTATTCCGCTAGGCATTATGTGCATTGAGCGCGTCTGCTCTGCAGTTGTGCATGATTCAGCTGGTGTCTATTTCGGAATGTTCAACCCGTTCAGCGGCTTGATTGCCTATTCGTTTACATATTTCTGCTTGGGCGGCCTTGCGGGCTTTTATCAGGAAGAGATTAAGCAAAAAATAGAAGAAAAGCATGTTAATGCAAAGCTTATCGCTGCGGGCGCAATCGTTGTTTCTTGCGTGTGCCTTGCCGCTTATGGCGTGCTTAAAAGCAAAAAGATGAACGCCGTCTGGGATATGGTCTTTGCAAGCTATGATTCAATCTTTACGATTGTGAATGTGCTTGCAATTTATGTCTTGTCTTTGAGTTATAAGCCGGAAGAGGGCAGCGCCGCCGCTTCTGCTGTTCGCTTAGTCGGCATGAACACGCTTGGCATTTATTTGATTCACGAGATTTTCATGCACATGCTTACAAAGCGGCTTATTCAGATTCCGTGGTGCACAAACATCGTCGTGAACATCGTTTACGCCGTTGTCTTAATCTGCGTCTGCACCGCAATTTCTTGGCTAATAAAGAAGATTCCGCTCGTAAAGCACATTCTTTGAGACGCTTTTTTCGTCATTCCGAACGCTACGCATCGACCGTACGCACGCTACGGTCGAATGTTTCGGAATCTCCTCATGGACTTGAATGATCTCACAGATGCTGAACCAAGTTCAGCATGACAATACTTTTTAGACAGTTCAATTGGTTTGCTATTTGACTTGGCTGCGGAGTGTGGCGGCAAGCTCTTTCCACACAACCTTGTCGGCATCGCTCAAAGATTCAAAGTCTTTTTGTCTGCCCCAAGCTGAAAATTCAATAAAGCGGCTTGTGCGCTCTTCAAGCTTGGCGAAATAGCTTTCTTGAAAATTCTTGAGCCATTTGGGCACTTTTTTGGCGTATGTTATAAGCTTTGCATAATGCGGAATGCAAAGCCCATCGCTTTTGACGAAAAACTCCGGCAGCGGAATGTCTTCGCTGTTTGCGGCGGTTTCAGTTTCAGCTTTTTTGTTGTCTTCAGCTTCTGCAATAAAAGTCAAGAACTCTTTTTCAATTCTAAGCTGTTCAGCACAGGCCGGGCAAATTTCCTTGCGCTTGCGGATTTTTTTCTTCTTAAAGTCTGCAAGATAATCTTGTAGCGTGTCTCTTCCAAGAATTGCAACTGCGAGGCCGTCTCTGTAAGAGAGCAGGGCTTCTGCATGGCGGTTGCAGAAACCGCCGGCCGCTCTGTATTGCGCCCTGAATGTTCTGTCTGAAATATGCTCAAAGAGCATTCCGTCTATGTAGCGGTCTATGCGCTCGTTGATAATCGTGCAAAGCGGGCAGCCGGGCTTTTCGCAAGCCTTTTGCAGCGCAAAAAAATTAACATGCTTGTCTACCATAAAAACTATTATAGCGCAGAACCATTCTTTACGGCAATGACATAACAGGTTTGTCATTGATTCTTGGAAAGATTGCCCGGTCATTCGCAGCGAAGCTTCAAGCGAGCCGGGCAATGACACAACGGGTTTGTCATTGTCAGGCGTGACCCGACAATCTTGATTTTTTTAATCATTCAGCTATAATAGTAAGCGAAAGCTAACTTTTAGCTCTAAATGCTTTTCTGGATAAAAGCCAGAAGGAGAAAAAAAATATGATAAAGAATTTCAACAAAGTTGCAAGCGGCATATTCCTTGTTGTATCAGCAATTGCCATTGTAACAGTAATTTCCTGCTCAAAAAAATCAGCAGGTCAGACATTTACCGGAACAGGCGACGGCCGCAACGGTAAAATCGAAGTTTCAGCAACAATAAATAATGGAAAAATTGTTGACGCAAAAGTTGTTTCTCATTCAGAAACACCAGGAATTTCTGACCCGGCAATCAGCGGGGTTATTGAACAGGTAAAGAAAACCGGCAGCGCAGAAAATCTCGATACAGTATCAGGTGCTACAATCACTTCAAAAGGCATCATTCAGGCTCTTCAGGCAGCAGTCGCTGCTTCTAAAGGCGAATCTGTAAGTGCTGTAAAATACACTGACACAGAATGCGATATCGTAATCGTAGGTGCCGGTGGTGCTGGCATGGTTGCTGGCATTGAAGCTGCCAACAAGGGTGCAAAAGTTATCATTCTTGAAAAAATGGGCGTAGTCGGCGGAAACACAATTTCTTCAACCGGCGGTCTTAACGCTTCTTACACAAAGGAACAGGAAAAGCTCGGAATCAAAGACAGCAAAGATGTTTTCTTCAACGATACAATGAAAGGCGGAAAAAACATCAACGATCCTGAACTTGTCCGCACAATGGTTGAAAATTCTGCTGATATCGTAGAATGGCTTCAGAGCGACATTGTTGGTGCTGACCTTAGCGATGTCGGCCTTTTCGGCGGTGCTACAAACAAGCGCATTCACCGCCCGCAGGGTGGCGGCGCAATCGGTGCTCATCTTGTTCCGCTTCTTGAAGCAGCCTGCAAAAAGCAGGGCGCAGAAATCCGTCTTAACAATAAGGTTACAGATGTAATCGAAGAAAACGGTAAAGCTGCTGGCGTAAAGGTAAGCACAGAAAGCGGCGATTACACAATCAAAGCTAAGGCTGTTATTATTGCGACTGGCGGTTTTGGTGCTAATTCAGAAATGGTCGTTAAATATCAGCCAGGTCTTGTAGGTTTCGGAACAACAAACCACAAAGGCGCAACTGGCGATGCATTCGCCTGGATTGAAAAATTCAACGGCGATTTGTTCCAGATGGAACAGATTCAGACACACCCGACTGTAGTGCCTAACAACGGAACAATGATTACAGAAGCTGTACGCGGAAACGGTGCAATTCTTGTAAACCGCGAAGGCAAGCGTTTCGGCAACGAAATGGCAACACGCGACGTAATGTCTGCCGCCGTTCTTAAACAGACTGGCAAAACAGCTTATCTTTTGTTCGATCAGGGTGTGCGCGATTCTCTTAAAGCAATCAACGGCTACGTTAAGAATGGTCTTACAACAGAAGCCCCGACAATTGCAGAACTTGCCGGTAAGCTCAATATTCCGGCTGATGCTCTTGAAGCTACAATCGAGCAGTACAACGGCTACGTAAAAGCCGGCAAAGACCCGGATTTTGACCGCAATCCGAACAGCTTTACACGTTCTTATAAGAACGCTGAGGGCAAACAGATTGATGAAGACTGCCAGATTGTAAAAGGTCCGTTCTATGCAATCGAAATCGCTCCAGCGATCCACCACACTATGGGCGGTATCAAAATCAATACAAAAGCTGAAGTTCAGACAAAAGACGGAAAATCAGTGCCCGGTCTTTATGCTGCCGGTGAAGTTACAGGTGGCGTTCACGGTGCTAACCGCTTAGGCGGCAACGCCGTAGCTGATATCTGTATCTTCGGCAAGATTGCCGCTGATTCAGCATTGGCTTATATCGGAAAGTAATTCTGTTTTAGCCAGAAAAAAGACTGTCCTATTCGGGCAGTCTTTTTTTATGTTATGCCATACAATCTGTTATAGACCAGCATAATAGAGCGTTATTAAGCACTATAACGGTGTGCGTACAAAAGCCCGGTAGTTTTCGCAAGAAAACTACGCGTTTTGCCAACTAAGCTCAAAATTTTAGATTAAGCCACATGCAAAACGCGATTGCTTCGCTTCGCTCGCAATGACGGCACTTGCCTTGTGTACAACGTCATTGCGAGGAACGAAGTGACGAAGCAATCTTCTTTTCGCAACAGCTTGTTCGACAACCAAAGTCCAATCGGCGAAAAGCAATGCAAAAAAAGCTTTCAAGTTTCGTCATAAGACGAAACTTGAAGTTTTGCTAGTCCAACCCAAATTTTTAGATTGAGCCCAATGCAAAACGCAAACACACCGCCCTCTTGAGTCAATGCTCAAGAGGGCGGTGTGTTTGTGAATTGCACGCAAGGCTTGGTTAGAAGCCCTGTAAATGCTGATATTATGGACGTGTGTATGTCTTGCTGTCAGAAAGGGCAGTGTTTGTTGCTCTTTCCTCATTGTAGGCATTCTTGTAAACAGAGAACTCTACAATGTAAGAACCAGGAACAAACTGACCAGCTGCTGCGTTCTTGTTGTGTGACAAGTCATTCCATATATATGTTCCTACATACTGGGCACAGTATTCTTTATTACTGTTGTTCGGTTCAGAACCAGCTGATACATCAGTGATACCATTTGCAGGAATATCATAAGAATTATTCCATGATGAATACATTCCAGAAACTCTTCCTGTACTAGAAGCCTTCCGTGTATTATAGAATTGCTGGCCTGCTTCTGGTCCACAAGCCCAATACCATGCTGCTCTAAGAGAGCTTGAATCTGAATTGCCGGAACCTTCTGCCAAGCTGCTTGCAAAGCTCCATGTTGCAGCATCATAGTTGCCAGACTGGTTTATGCCTCTTGTAGCACCAAGCCAACCTGTAGCATCTGTAGAAGAAACATTTTTATTCTTGTAAACACGGTCATAGATGAATTTGTTTTCAACATCACTTGTAATGGTCATAAGATAACCATGCAAACCGTTGAATTTATTGGATTCTGCCTTAGCTGCATTGTATGCTGTATCCCAACTCTTATCACCTTGTGAAGTTTTATTTGGGAAATCAATTATCTTGTAGAAGCTTCCATTAAAGTATGTTACACCATTGCTTTGTATTTCGGAGAAAGGCACAGTCTGCAAGTTAACACTTACTTTAACGTTAGTACCGTGGAAAGTGATTCCAGCGAGATATGCGTCTGCATTCTGAGAAGAAATATTACCAGAAGCTGATTTGAACTGTACATATCTATACTGTTCGCTCGTGCTTAGAGATTCTCCCTTTTCACCGTCTTTAAACTCTATGTTTCCGTTTGCTGCGTATGGTACAGCCATATCAAAATTAGCACCAGTCAGAGTTGTTGATGGAACTGTAAAGTAGCCGCCGTCAACAAATATGCTGAAATATGTTCCGCCCTCCAAGACATGACCATCGCCCAATGTGAATGTATTTCCGTTGCCCCAGATAGGTACTTCTGGTAAGCTTACAGAACCGATTACGACAACATACGAACCGTTTTTGCCAACATTGAGAGAACTGTTGCGGTTGCTGTTCAAAAGCTTGAACTTACCTGCATCAGCATAATCGCCAGAAACAGATTCTGCAACGTGTGTTCCGTTCTGTGTTGCGCCTGCTGCAATGAGCGTAATTGCTTCTGCACTTGCAGTGCTTATGCTGCCGGTCAAGTTTACGACAGGAGAAGTAAATGAATTGAGCCAGATGCCGTTGTCTGTCTTATCGCCAACAGTCGGGTTGCCAGAAACCTTTATAGCTACGTTTGCCGGCTGTCCAGATGTACTTCTGTTAAAGCCGACAACATCAGTTGTAACAGTTCCGCCGTTAAGCTGAAGCGTTACGTTGCCTATAAGGTTGGTGCCGTTTCCGTTGTAACCGTATATATTAGAGAGAGAGCCGCCTTCCATTGTAATAATGCAATCTGTCGCTGGAATGCCGGTATTGTTGATGTTGCCGGAACCGCCTGCAAAAAGCGTGTAATCTGTCAAATCTTGATAATCGGCAGCAGCATTTATAGCTGAAAGCGCAATTTCATTGCCGTTGACGCCTCTGAAATAAACCATTGTCTTGTTGGCACTGTTTTTCTTTACAGTGACATTCATTCCGTTTGCGTAAATTCTGTGGCCTTCAATATAAGGTGCAGGACTCCATAATGCTTTTGCTGTAACGTCTTCTGTTTTTGCGTTCGGCTCCCAGCTTGTTAAATCTGCACCTGTTAATGGGTCAAACCAACCTGTAAAGTAATAGTTGTCTTTTACCAAGTCGCTGCCATCTGGAAGATCTGCACCTTCTTCGACGTTGAACGAATTTGGAGCTTCTACTTTCATTACACCGCCGTCCAAATCATAAGTAATTCTACGCTCTGTGGCAGCAAGCTGTGTTACAGAAACTGTCCAGACTTTTTCTGTTCCGTCTTGAGCCTTAACTGTATATACAACACTAGAAGTAAAGTCTTGTGCTTCGCCAGAAGCAGGAAGTATGCTAGCGCCTGGAGAAACTTCAATAGTTGGTTTAAGAGATCTCAAATTTTCTGCTGTAAGAGTGTTAAATGGATAAGATACAGTGACTGTACCGGCGTCTTCTGCTGATACAGCATTGCCATCTAAATTTGTAGTAAAATGAGCAGCAACTGAAGGATTGTCTGCCAATTTAAATGAGAAAGATAAAATTTCTTTATTTGACGAAAGCTGTGCTGCAGGTGTTGAAGCAGCGGGAGAGCTACCAGAACCTTCCGCTTCTTCAGCTGGGCCGGAAGCAGCGCCGCCACCGCCTCCACCACCGCCGCCTCCGCCACCGCAAGAGGTAAGGCTGACAGAGATTAAGCTGACAATAGCCAATATAACAACAAAAAGTTTGAAAAAGTCATTGATACGTGTGAATTTCATAAGTACCATCCTTGGTCTATAAAATAATTGCAGTTTCCCGCACACATCAACATCTAAAGTAATTATATGCGGGTAAGCACTAAAATACTTCTAACTGCTAGTATAAATTTACAATAGTTTACACCAGTCAGAAGAAACCAGATTCCTTCCACCTAGATTCAGATTATATACCATAAAACATGAAAAATCTCTACAAAATCTCTAAAATATCTAATATTTTACATTACTTTACAAACATACCAAGAAATTTATCAATTTTGAGGTTGCGTTTTCAGTGAAAAAACACCGGCTCCGCGTCAATTGCGAGGAACGAAGTGACGAAGCAATCCAACAAAGCAGCTGTGTCATTGCCGTGCTCGCTTGAAACTTCGTTGCGAATGACACGGCAATCTTACTGATGCACACACATGCTTTCGGGCGGCGAAGCACGGTTCAAAACCGCGCAATATTGCGCTATGCACTGTTTTTCTTTTCGCAGCAGTTTAATCTACAAATAAAGTTTAATCCGCGAAAAGTGACGATTTTGCTTCGCAAAATCTCAAGTAATGGTACAAAGCTCCTATTTAAAGATGTGCACCAGTTACAAGATTCCGCAAGAAATCTTGGCGTTTTGCCCGATAAGACCAATTCCGTAGATTAAGCTACTGCAAAACGCGCACTCCGCCGCCCTACGCTTTTGTACATACGCCCAAAAAGCGCGTCTTTGTGCACCAGTTACCAGTTTGTGCGTAAGCACAAACTGGGCGTTTTGCCAGCAAAGCTCAAAATTTTTAGATTGAGCCCAATGCAAAACGCAAACGCAAATGCAAAAAAAGCCCCCTTGAGGCAATGCTCAAGAGGGCGGTGCATGTTGGTTAATGCTTAGTTTTTGCTATACACGCGCTCTGCGTGAAGGGCAGTCGCATCTGCCTTTTAAGCTGGTTGCCCATTTTTTGCTTCGTATGGCGTAAACTCCGTGATATAGTAGTGTATCTGCCAACGCCCCTGGCTGGTGCTGTATCCCTTGCCCTTTTCGTTTGCATCATTCCATACATAGCGGCCAGTATACTGAGTATAATACTCATTATCTTTCTGTTCGCTAAAATTTTTGTTCTTATTGTTCGGCTCGTAATCAGCTTCACCTCTACCTGCCGAACCATTGTAGTACCACTCAATTCCATTTAATGCACAGTCTTTTGGATTTGACCAAGACGAATACATTCCAGGTGCTCTATGAGATATATTATCCTTAGGATAGCGAGCTGTTGTGTAGAATATTTTTCCCGCTTCTGGACCGCATGCCCATGCCCAACAATCATTGAGTTCGTCAGCTCCCCAAGTAGCCTTTCCGTTCTTGTTCAGTGTTTCATTCCATCCCCATGTAGAAGCGTCATAACCGTTTCTTGGCGTAATGCGTGTACCGCCAATCCATGAACCAACTTGGTCGGGGTCAGCATTTTCTCCAAATATCTTGTCGTAGACGAACTTGTTTTCCGCATCTGATGTAATAGTCATAAGATAGCCCTGAAGACCATTGAAGGTCTGTGCTTTTGCTTCATTATATGCTTCTGGCCAAGACTTACCTCCTGTATTAAACTTGGCACTCTTTTTGTAGAAGCTTCCGTCCAAATAGAACACGTCCGTATTAAGAGTGTAACCTGCGCCAGTTATAGGAACAGTCTCAAGATTAATGCGTACTTTTACACGTGCTTCTTCGTTTGGTTTTCTGATTGCATGAAAGTGAATCTTGCTCAGGAAAGTGTCTGCATTCTCAGCTGTAATATTTCCTGTTGCAGAAGTAAACTGTATATAGCGATACTTCTTGCCTGCATACAAAGTGTTGTCATAGCCATCTTCCAAAAAGTTTTCATCAAGAGGAATACCCATGTCAAAATTCGCATCTGGCAAATTTGTTTCCGTTACAGTAAGGAAACCGCCGTCCGCAAAGACAGAGAATATTGTTCCTCCGCTATTGACGTTTCCTGTACCAAGTGTAAATTCATCATTGCCAATCCATTTTACATTGGCAGGATCTGGAAGACTAAAACTGCCAATCGTAATGATGTTGCTTCCACGCGCATTTACGTTAACCACTGCATGTGTATCATCACGCAAGAGCTTAAACTTGCCGGCAACAGCCTTGCCACTGGCAAATGTTGCAACAATTGTGTCTTCACTTATGTGTGAATGGTCTGCTATGAGTGTAATTGCTTCTGCGTTTGCAGAACTTAGGCTGTCATTTATTGTAACAATCTGTGATGTCAAAGAATTGAGCCAGACACCTTTATCAGTTTTGTTACCAATAGTCGGGTTGCCGGAAATATTTACAGCTACACTTGCCGGTTGCCCAGATTGGTTTCTGTTAAAACCGACTACATTATTTGTAACAGTACCGCCGTTAAGCTCAATAAATACGTTTCCTACGAGGTTAGTTCCATTACCGTTGTAACCATAAATATTAGAGAGAGTTCCGTCTTCCACTATAATGTTACAGTCTGTTATTGGAATATTGATATTGTTGATGTTTCCAGAACCGCCAGCGAAAAGTGAGTAACCTGTCAAATCTTGATAGTTAGCAGCTATATTTATTGCAGAAAGTGCAATTTCGTTGCCGCTGATACTGTTATTTTCTCTGAAATAAACCATTGTCTTGTTGCTGCTGTTTTTCTTTACCGCAACATTCATTCCGTTTGCGAATATTCTGTTGCCTTCAATATAAGGGGCAGGACTCCAGTTTGCTCTTACACGCACATCTTCGTTTTTTTGGTTTGCGCCCCAACCAGATATAGCAGAGCCTGTTGATTGATCTGTCCAACCAGTAAAGTACCAGTTATCCTTTACAATTTCACCGTTTTCTGGAAGCGCTGCACCTTCTTCAACGTTGTATTTGCTAGGAGCTGTTACTGAAAATTTACCACCATCCAAATCGTATGTAATAGAACGTTCTGTGGCAGCAAGCTGTGTTACAGAAACTGTCCAGACTTTTTCTGTTCCGTCTTGAGCCTTAACCGTATATACAACATCAGTAGAAAAGTCTTGCACTTCGCCAGAGTGTGGAGTAATGCTTGCACCGGCTGAAACTTCAATAATCGGTATAAGTGTTTTCAAATCCTCGTTTGTAAGCGATTCAAATGGATAAGTTACAGTGACTGTTGCAACACCATCTACTGTGGTAGGGTTGCCGTTTAAATTTTCACCGATAGCAGTTGCAATGGCTGGGTTGTTTGACTGCGTGAACACAAAAGACAGAATTTCTGCGTTTGACGACAGAACAGGTGCAGGAGCAACGGTTTCCTCTGTTGCTTCTTCACTTGTAGTTTCTGTAGGACCAACAGCAGCACCGCCGCTTCCGCCACCACCGCCGCCTCCGCCGCCGCAAGAGGTTAAGCTGACAGAGATTAAGCTAATAATAGCTAATGTAACAATAAAAAGTTTGAAAAAATCATTGATACGTTTGAATTTCATAAGCACCATCCTTGGTCCAAAAATATTTGCAGTTCCCGTGCACATCAGCACACAAGCAATTATATGCGGGGAAACATTAATATGCTTCTAACAGTAAGTGTAAAGCTACAATAGCTTGCACAGGTCAGAAGAACCAATCTCCTTCCACCCAATTCCAGATTATATACCATAAAACATATAAAATATCTACAAAATCTCCAATTTGTCCAATGTTTTACAATAATTTACAAACTTGAACGGTCATTCACGCACTTGCTGTTTCTGTCATGGGGCTGTCTAAAAAATTTGTCATGCTGAATTTTTTTCAACATCTACAATATTTAGTGTTCAGAGCTTGAAACAAGTTTAGGATGGCATAGATTATGAACTTCTTGGACGGCTCCATTTTTCATTTGATTTGTGTAAAGATTATCGGCCGAAAATGACAAAATGCTAAGCCCGGTAACACTGAAATATCAAATCCGATAATGCTAAAATAATGTTATCGCTCTTGATGTACACTGTCGCATGGTTCGCTTTATAAAAAATGCTTGCTCTTTTTAAAATTTGACCTTAGAATATTACTATGAATCTGCACGAGAATACTGATTTCGGGCGAAAAGTTTTTTTCCTCAATACTACGTATGACTTTCAGCAGACAGTTGTGCCTGCATTGTTCAACAAAGAATATGAAGTTTATACAATAAATGATTATCGCCGTGCCAAGTCTATTCTCAAGAATTTTCCTGATTCGATTTGCTTTATCGATGTAGATGACGGGTTAACGCCGAACGGCTGGTTTAATTTTATGGACAGCTTTGAGAATGACGAGATGCTGTCTACAATCTTTTTGGGAATTATTTCTTCGAGCTTGGGCTATGCCCAGAAAATGCATTTCCTTATGCAGTCTGTAGTTCCGGCCGGTTTCATCGGCTTGAATCAGCCGCATGATGATTTAATAGAACAAATAAGAAGCATTTTGGATTTGAACGG
>LVBI01000005.1 GCA_001603145.1 Spirochaetales bacterium Spiro_07
GAATGCTTTATTTCGCTTTTCTCAAGTTTTTCATTTCAAAGCTGTTAAAAAAATAGCGTTTCTCGCAAAAACTTTTTCTTAAATTCAAAATTTATGCACTTCTCACATCTTGCAAATTCTTCTATATGGAAGTAAATTGAAGTGTGGGCTTTTTTCTTTATCAGAAAAAATGTATGAATAATGAAAACACTCAATTCTCGTCTTTTCAAAAAATAAGTACCTAAAGCTCACCGGCATCTTCAAATTTTGAATATGCGCTAAAATGGAATTTACAAAAAAACATAATTAGTTATTTTTTTTAGGAGGATATATGTCCAGAAAAAAACAGTCGATGGACGGTAACCAGGCAGCAGCTCACGTAGCTTATGCATTTACTGAAGTTGCCGGCATCTACCCTATCACACCGTCTTCACCAATGGCCGATTTTGTTGACCAGTGGTCTGCAAACGGTCAGAAGAACATTTTCGGTACACAGACAAAAGTTATCGAAATGGAATCAGAAGCAGGCGCAGCCGGTACAGTACACGGTTCTCTCGCAGCCGGTGCATTGACAACAACATTCACCGCTTCGCAGGGTCTTCTTTTGATGATTCCTAACATGTACAAAATTGCCGGTGAACAGCTTCCTGGCGTTTTCCATGTTTCAGCACGTTGTGTTGCCAGCCAGTCTTTGAACATCTTCGGCGATCATTCTGACGTATATGCCTGCCGCCAGACAGGTTTTGCAATGCTCGCAGAATCTAATCCGCAGGAAGTTATGGATTTGGCTCCGGTTGCTCACCTTGCAGCAATTGAAGGCAAAGTTCCTTTCCTCAATTTCTTCGACGGTTTCCGCACATCACATGAAATTCAGAAGATTGAAACTTGGGATTATGCAGACCTCAAGGAAATGTGCAACATGGATGCTGTTAAAGCTTTCCGTGATCACGCTCTTAATCCTAACCACCCAGCAATGCGCGGTTCACACGAAAACGGCGACGTTTTCTTCCAGCACCGCGAAGCTTGCAACAGCGTTTACATTGATTTGCCTGCTGTTGTTAAGAAATACATGGCAAAAATCAACGTTAAGCTCGGCACAAACTATGACTTGTTCAACTACTATGGTGCAAAAGATGCTGACCGCGTAATCGTTGCAATGGGTTCTTTCTGCGACGTAGCAGAAGAAGTTATCGACTACTTGAACGCAAAAGGCGAAAAAGTCGGCCTTATCAAGGTTCGTCTCTACCGCCCATGGGTTTCAGAAGCTTTCCTCGACAAGCTGCCAAAGACTTGCAAGAAGCTTGCTGTTCTTGACCGCACAAAGGAACCAGGTTCTCTTGGTGAACCGCTTTTCCTCGATGTTGCTACAACATTGCGCGAAGCTGGCCTTTCAGACATCAAGCTTTGCGGCGGCCGCTACGGTCTCGGTTCAAAAGATACACCACCTTCAAGCGTTTTCGCTGTTTATACAGAACTTGCAAAAGATTCACCAAAGGCACGTTTCACACTCGGCATTGTCGACGATGTTACAAACCTTTCATTGCCAGAAGTTAAGCCTGCACCAATTACTGCAGCAGCCGGCACAGTTGAATGCAAATTCTGGGGTATCGGCGGTGACGGTACAGTTGGTGCTAACAAAGACTCAACAAAAATCATCGGTGACCACACAGACAAGTTCATTCAGGCTTATTTCCAGTATGACTCAAAGAAGACCGGCGGTATCACAATCAGCCACCTTCGTTTCGGCGACAAACCGATTAAGAGCCCGTACTACATCAACCAGGCTGACTTCGTAGCATGCCACAACCAGTCTTATATCCTTAAAGGCTACAAGATGGTTCAGGATGTTAAGAAGGGCGGTACATTCCTTATCAACTGTCAGTGGGATGACAAGGAACTTGAAAAGAACCTTCCTGCAGAAGCAAAACGCTACATTGCAGAAAACAACATCACACTTTACACAATCGACGCTGTAGACATTGCAACAAAGATTGGTCTCGGCAAGCGCACGTCAACTGTTCTCCAGTCAGCATTCTTCAAACTTGCTAACGTTCTTCCTGCAGAAGAAGCTATCAAGTACATGAAGGAAAAGGTAACTGCTAAGTTCAGCAAGAAAGGTCAGGACGTTGTAGACATGAACCACAAGGCTATCGACCAGGGTGCCGGCGCACTCCACAAGGTTGAAGTTCCTGCTTCATGGAAAGACGCAAAAGACGATGGCAAGAAAGCTAAGCTTGAAGGCGAAGCAAAGACAGTTGCAATGGTTGAAAAGCTGATGAATCCGATTGCCCTTATGGACGGTGATTCACTTCCAGTTTCAGCTTTCAAAGATTGTGCAGACGGTCAGTTCGAGCTTGGTGCTTCTGCATACGAAAAGCGCGGTACAGCAGTCAACGTTCCGAAATGGGATGCTGCAAAATGTATTCAGTGCAACAACTGTGCATTCGTATGTTCACACGCAACAATCCGTCCGTACCTTCTTTCAGACGCAGAAATCAAGGCTGCTCCGGCAGGTCTTGTAGCTGTTGATACAAAGCCAAAGCCAGGCGCATACAAGTACACAATGTCTGTATCTCCTCTCGATTGTATGGGATGCGGCGAATGTGTTACTGTTTGTCCTACAAAGGCTATCGAAATGGTTCCACAGGAAAGCCGCCTCGAAGAGCAGCCAGTTTGGAACTATCTCGTTAAGAACGTTTCTAAGAAAGCTGATTCAGGCTATGCTGAAACAACAGTTAAGGGAAGCCAGTTCAACCAGCCGCTTCTTGAATTCTCAGGTTCTTGCGCAGGTTGTGCAGAAACTTCTTATGCACGTCTTATTACACAGCTTTTCGGCGAAAACATGTTCATCTCAAACGCAACAGGTTGTTCTTCAATCTGGGGCGGTCCTGCTGCAACATGTCCATATACAATCAACAAAGACTCAAAGAAAGGTCCGGCTTGGGCTAACTCATTGTTCGAAGACAATGCAGAACATGGTCTTGGTATGTACATGGGTCAGAAATACATCCGTGACAGCCTGATTGCTAAGCTTGAAGAAATTGCAAAGAGCGACAAAGCTTCTGCATCTCTCAAAGACGCAATCGCTAAGTTCATGGAAACAAAAGACAGCACACTTGCTAACGTAGAGCCTACAAAAGTTCTTATTTCTGAACTTGAAAAGCTTGACTGCGACTGCAAGAACGAGATTCTTGAAAAGAAAGACTACCTCAACAAGAAATCTGTATGGATTATGGGTGGCGACGGTTGGGCTTACGACATCGGTTACGGCGGACTCGACCACGTTCTCGCTTCTGGCGAAAACGTAAACGTCATGGTATTCGATACAGAAATGTACTCAAATACAGGTGGACAGGCATCTAAGGCTTCTAACATCGGTGAAGTCTGCCAGTTTGCCGCTGCCGGTAAGGAAGTTAACAAGAAGAGCCTTGCTGAAATCGCTATGAGCTACGGTTATGTTTACGTAGCACAGATTGCCCTCGGTGCAAACCCGAACCAGGCACTCAAGGCTATTCAGGAAGCAGAAGCCTACAACGGACCTTCTCTCATCATCGGTTATGCACCATGTGAATTGCACGGTGTTAAGGGCGGTATGAACCACTGCCAGGACGAGATGAAAGCAGCTGTTGCAGCCGGTTACTGGAACTTGTTCAGCTTCAACCCGGCATTGAAGGCAGAAGGCAAGAACCCATTCACATTGACTTCTAAGCCAGGTGACGGTTCTTACCAGGCATTCCTTGCTAACGAAACACGTTACTCTTCACTTACACGCAAGTTCCCGGAACGTGCAGAAGTTCTCTTCAAGAGAAACGAAGAAACTGCAAAAGCACGCTACGATCACTTGCTTAAGCTTGTTGAACTCTATAAATAATAGATTCGACGCTTTTCCAGCGTAAAGCTGGAAAGTGAAAAGCAAGCCTCCGGTGGTAATCTGCCGGAGGCTTTTTTTGTTTTTCAGCTTGACCGGCATCTTGTTTGTCTTTAATCTTGATTTATGAACGGAAAACAGTGGAAAATCTTTGACGATTTCAGGCAAGAGTTTAAGGCGAAGATTGAGCTTTGGCAGGCAGAGCTTGAAAAAACAGGCGCTTTAGATTTGCTGATAAAGCTTCAGAAAGATTCACAGAAAGCGGGGCACACGCCTGAATATGCGGTTGAAACGCCGATAGTCTATAACACTGCGCTTGATAAAATCACCCAAGAAGACCAGATAAAGCTTATAGCCGTCGGCGACAACCCCGGCAAAAATGAGCAGCTCGCAGCGAACCGCGCTTATCTTGTTGGGCAGGCCGGTAAGCTTGGTGCAAAATTCTTCAGCGATTCGCCGGAATTCGGCATTGATTTCAGAAAAAATGTGATTATCTTGAATAAAACGCCCCTTCACAGCCCAAAAACCAAAGATTTGGCTTATATCATTAATGAAGCAAAAAAAACGCCGCAAGGCGAAGCAATCTGCCGCGTTTTGCGCGAAAGCCAGATTTGGATGGCACAAAAAACTGCGGAGCTTCATCAGTCTTTATTTGAAGCAGCTCAAACTGAAGACGAAAAGCCGCAATTATGGCTTATTGGCTACGGCGAACTGAAAAAAGCCGGCGTTTTTGAAGCTTATAAGCAGACATTATGCGAAAAATATGCTGAATTCTGCGTCAATAACGGCGCTGATGCAAGCGCCACCATCAGAAGCAGCGGCAACGGAATCAGCCGCGCAGACAGCTTTCTCGTGTTTCAGCATTTTTCGATGAACAGGTTTTCGATAGACTTAAAGCAGTTTCAAGCTGAAAACCAAAGCTTGTCTTTAAGAGATGCGCTCGCCGCTTTAGGCAAAAAGCACCGCAAAGAGATTTTCGGCTTTTGAAAGATTGCCGGGTCACGCCTGGCAATGACAGCTTATTTGTGCTTTCTTGCAGAGACTTTTGGGCGTGCAACACAGCGGCGCGCTTTACGCGGCTTTCGCGGCTCTACAAGCGTATAATCGCGCTCCATAAGCTCGGCGCACAGCTCTTTGAGCAAAATTTCGGCCGGCAGATGCTCTAAAAGGCACTTTCTTATGTATTCTTTGCTTTTTTCTTTATACAGCGGAAATTTGTTGCGCGCCAGAATGTGCACAAGTTCAGCTTTCCACAGCAGGCTCAAAGCTGCTTTTATGTCGAAATTCGGATTGCGGAGCGGCTTTCTAAGCAGATAATAATCGTCTTTGCCGTCAGCAACCTCAACAGTAATAATGCCCCAATATTCCGGCACATGCTCTGCAATGTGCGCTGCATGGCGCGTGCCGACAACAACATAATTCTTATAGAAATACTTATCGTAGTCTTTAATCTGCCTTTCAAGCCTTGCGTATGTGTCTTGATCGCTTTTAATTTCAATTCCGTAGACAGACTTGAACGTAACAAGCACCGCGTCTGCACGCGAACGCCCCATCTCTTTTTCTTCGATTATCCTGTTTGTTTCGTAAAGCGAATCAAGAAAATCAAAAAGAGAAGAGCGTATGTCTTTGTCGTAGAGCACGCGCGGCACAGGCGTTATCTGCGCCACATTGCCTGTTTCTTCAGTTTTTGCCACGGAATCAGTTAGCGCGTCATCTTTCTGTAGACAGTCTTGTGCGGGCGGTCTGCATCTGCGCCAAGCTGCTTTCTGCGCCATTCAGCATAATCTGACCAGTTGCCTTCAAACCAGACAACTTCGCTGTTGTTTTCAAACGCCAAGATATGTGTACAGATCCTGTCTAAGAACCAGCGGTCGTGGCTTACGCAAAGAACGCAGCCCGCAAATTCTTCGATTGCGTCTTCAAGCGCTCGGATTGTGGTTACATCCAAATCGTTCGTCGGTTCGTCAAGCAAAAGCACATTGCCGGCCTGCTTGAGCATCATGCCGAGATTCAGCCTGTTGCGTTCGCCGCCCGAAAGCACACCGACCTTCTTTTTTTGGTCTGGGCCAGAAAAGTTGAACCAAGAACAATAAGCGCGGCTGTTAATTTCGCGCACAGCACCGTTCAAGGCGCGGCCTTTTTCGTCAACCGCACCAAGCTTGATTATATCAAGCCCGTCCGAAAGCTGTTCCCAGACAGTCTTGTTGTCGTCCAAAAGCCCGCGCATCTGGTCTACATAAACAAGCTTTACAGTCTCGCCCACCTTGATAGAGCCGCCGTCCGGCTTTTCTCCGCCAGCTTTGCCGTCAAGCCGCTCTACAGTCTGCCCTGCGGCATCTGCAATCAGCCTGAAAAGCGTTGTCTTACCAGCACCGTTAGGGCCGACAATGCCCACAACAGCACCAGCCGGCACTTTGAACGACAAATTCTCAAATAAGAGCCTGTCGCCGTAGCCTTTGGTCAAGTTATCAGCTTCAATTACAAGGTTGCCAAGACGCGGCCCGGCCGGAATCGTGATTTTGGTGTCTTTTATCTGGCCTTTGCCAGATTTATTCAGCAATTCCTCATATTTTGTAATGTGTTCCTTGTGCTTTGCCTGGCGGCCTTTAACGCCCATGTGAATCCATTCAAGCTCGCGCTTAAGGGCTTTCTGCCGTTCAGTTTCGCTCTTTTCTTCCATTTGCAGGCGCTTTTCTTTCTGCTCAAGCCAGCCGGAATAATTTCCCTTATACGGAATGCCTTCGCCGCGGTCAAGCTCCAAAATCCAGCCTGCAACATTGTCGAGAAAGTAGCGGTCATGCGTTACGGCTATAATAGTGCCTTCGTATTGCTGAAGATGGCGCTCAAGCCAAGCTACAGTTTCCGCATCAAGATGGTTAGTCGGTTCGTCAAGAAGCAGAATATCAGGCTTTTGCAAAAGCAGGCGGCAGAGCGCAACACGGCGGCGTTCACCGCCCGAAAGCACGTCAACAATCTGCTCAGGCGGCGGGCAGCGCAATGCGTCCATAGCAAGTTCAAGCTGCGAATCAAGGTTCCACGCATCAAGCGCATCAAGCTTTTCTTGAATCTCCGCCTGGCGCGCGCAAAGCTTATCAAAATCTGCGTCAGGGTCGCCGAATGCTTCATTAACTTTGTCGAATTCTTCAAGGAGCGCCACGGTTTCAGCCGCGCCCTCTTTGACAATCTCCATTACGGTTTTTCCGGCTGCAAGTTCAGGCTCTTGCGGCAAATAGCCGATTGTATAGCCCGGCAAAATTGAAGCTTCGCCTGTGTACTCGTTGTCAAGTCCTGCAAAAATCTTCATCAAAGATGATTTTCCGCTTCCGTTTTCACCTATGATGCCGATTTTTGCACCATAATAATATGAAATGCTTATATCTTTAAGAACAGTTTTTGTGCCGTATGAACGCGACACGCGATCCATTGTGTAGATGATTTTTTTATCGTCGTAAGTTGTTGCCATGAAAGTATTTTAGCAAGAAAGCGCATTATTCTCAAGATAAAGCTTTAGCGATTTAATTTTTCCAATGTTCAAAAAATAGTGCTTCATTCCCGCAGAAAATCCGCGCTTAGGCCACAAGCGTGCTTCGCTTCGCTCGCAATTGTGGTCAGCACGAATTTTCTGCTCCATTGCGCACTATTTTTTGAGTGTGTGTACATAAGTTGCTAAATATTCGCAATCTTATCTAAGCTGAACTTTTACTGGTTCAGTATCAAGTCTTGTACTATAAATAGTTATATATTCACATTCTTTTGCACTTGGATATGAATTAAATAGATTTGTAATATGCCCTGTTATTGATTTTCCTTTGCCAAGTCTTGTGAATTTATCTTTTTCCCATTTGTCTGGGATTGAAAACATTGGAGCAATTCCAAAATATGGAAGATCTTTGTTGCTTTCATTTTGTACTCGTAAAATAGGCCCATTCATTCTAACAACATTGTCCTTATAATATTCAGAAGATTCAAAATACAAAAGAACATTTGGTATATAACAAGTATGACCAGTTATATTTGTTATTACAATATCCACAGATAATTCATCATGAGTTTTTAATTCAGGAATTACCTCTATTTTTAAGTCTTTATATCTTACAATATGCTTTTCAGCAAAAATAAACAAACTGCTACATAAAAGAAGCACTATAAAAGTAATTGTCTTTTTCATATTTCTTTCCCCGTTGTTTTTTGCGATTGTGCGGCAAAAAATATAATCTACTCTCCGAGATAGACTTTATATGGTCCTTTTTCTATGATATTTCCCTGTGAATCTCTTTGCAAAATTTCATAAACTTCGCCATTTTCTAAAAAAACAAAATTCTGAACAGTATCAACATCAAGATTCAATTGTAATCTGCTACTTCCATCTATAAGCACAAATGAAATACTATGGCTATCCACAGATTCTATAAACATATCATATCTAGTTTCATCACTATCAATCCTCATTCTTATATCTGTATCAGTAAGATATGGCATTTGTTTTAACTGCTCTATATCACTTGGAAATGATGAATTGCGCGTATAATAAGTGCTTAAGTATAGTCCTATAACATATAATTCATGTTTTCCTGTTATAGTTTTTGCAAACAAAGTGTTTGTTAACAAAAGTATAACCAGAATTATTGCTATTTTTTTCATAGATTACTCTCCGTTGGGCTAGATTCTTTGTTAAATAATTCTTGCTAAAATTATAAACTTACACAGAAATTCTAGCAACCGTAGCATTGGATTATGTCGTTACTATCCGCTCACATAGATGTTCATTTTTTTGCTTGTCTCCCATAAATCTTTTCTTATATACTTGAGCTATGGAAAACAAGGAACTTCAAGAGAAAATCGAAGAGCTGAAAAAGAAAAAGCAGGGTTATGACCGCAACAGAACTATCTGCGTGTTTGTAATAGCTGTTATCATTTATTATTTGTACCAGTCTTATAAGACAGACACGCCGCAATGGTGGTTTCTGCTGATTATGGGGCTTATCATAGCTGCAACCACGCTGATTTTGGTTTATGACTGCTTTCAGGTTAAATCAATAAACAATGAGCTTAAGCCGCTTGAGCAGGCATTTTTCAAGACTCTTGAGACAGACGAACCTGAAACCGCCGGCAAAGACGATGACGATGATGATGAATCTGACGAAGAGCCTGCTGATGAAGCATAACCGCATTTCAGTGCCGGAACTTTGCAATGTTTGAAGTCAGAGAAGAAGAAGAAAAGCCTGTCCGCGCCTTTCTAGTTGGCTGCGTAAAAGCTGAATCAATAAATACAGCGCATTTTGACGTTTTTGCCTCAAGCAAGGCAGACGCAAAAGCCAAAAAGAACAGCGAATCAATTTTTGCCGTTCATGATTCGGGCAGCACAAACAATGCAAACAAAGCAGAAAGCGCCGCACCAGAAGAAACCGTAAAAGCGCCTGAACTATCAGCCTTTTCTGCCCCGGAAAGAAGCGGCAGGGAAGAGCTGCAGGAACTTTTTGGGCTTGTAAAGACGCTCGGCATGGAAATCTGTGACTGCTTGATTTTGACCAACCGCAACCCGCACCCGAAATTCGGCATCGGGCTTGGAAAAGCAGCCGCAATCGCAGAAGAAGCAAAAGAGCAGGGCGCAGACTGCATCATATTCGATTTTGAAATTTCGCCGACGCACCAGCGCAACTGGGAAAAGCTTGCCGGAATACCGGTCTTTGACCGCCACGAAGTAATCTTGCGCATTTTTGCAAGCCGCGCGCGGACAAAAGAAGCCTCTCTTCAAGTTGAGCTTGCCAAGCTTCAATATTCGTTGCCGCGCCTTGCACACAGCTACGGCGACATGGCAAAGCAGCGCGGCGGCAACTACGGCGCAAAAGGTTCAGGCGAAACAAAGCTAGAGCTTGACAGGCGCGCCGTGCAGAACCGCATTTCGCGCATAAAGATAGAGCTTGCAAAAGTAGTCAAAGAGCGCGAAACATTGCGCTCGCGCCGCGATAAAGTGCCGCTGCCGTCTTGTGCGCTTGTGGGCTACACAAATGCCGGCAAATCAAGCCTTTTGAACGCGCTTACAGGTTCTGAAGTTTTTGTAGAAGACAAGCTTTTTGCCACGCTTGACCCCACTACGCGCCGCCTCTCTTTTGACGGCGGAACAGGCATTTTATTGACAGACACAGTAGGCTTTATCTCGAATTTGCCGCACAGCCTTGTAAACGCGTTCAAATCAACTCTTGAAGAAACGGCGCGCGCAGATTTGCAGCTTCTTGTGCTAGACGCTTCTGACGGCAACATTTGCGAGCAATATCAGACAGTTTTGCAAGTCTTAAAAGAAATTGACGCACTGAACGCGCCGCGCATAATTGTGCTGAACAAAATTGACAGCGTAAAAGACATGTTCACTTTGCGCCGTCTTGAAAACAATTTTCCGCAAGCGGTACGTGTAAGCGCACTTGAAAAGACAGGCTTTGACGAATTAATTTCAGCTATACATCAAATGTTGTTCGGCGCACAAAAGACCTACGAGCTGCCGTTAGAAAAAGCTGAAATACTTGAATTAATCCGCAAAACAGGCATCCTTATCAGCTCTGAATGGCAAGAAAATGCTATAAAAATAGAAGCTCAGGTTTCAGGCAAAGCACAATCTTTGCTTGCGCCATACGAAATTCTGCACGACTAAAGAGGAGTCTTAACATGAAAGAACTTTTCAACGACGGCTGGCAATTCAGCAAAATTCACCTTGAAAACGCAGACCAGAAAATCAACTTAAACGATATTCAAAGCTCGCTAAAAAGCATAAGCTTTTCTCCTATTGAAATTCCTCATGACTGGCTCATCTATAACACAAAAGATTTATATGAAAACAGCGTAGGCATCTACAAAAAAGATTTTGCCCTGCCGGAAGAAAAGCTGCAAAATTGCAGATTTTTCCTTCGTTTTGAAGGCATCTACATGGATTCAAGCATTTTCCTGAACGGCACAAAAATTTTCGAGTGGAAATATGGCTACACGACATTTGAAGTTGACATAACACCGTTTGCAAAAGCCGGAACAAACTCGCTTTCAGTGTTTGCGGTTTACCGCTCGCCGAATTCGCGCTGGTATTCTGGTGCAGGCATTTACCGCAATGTCTGGCTTGTTTCTGTGCCGCAAGCTCATATCGTTCAAGACGGAATATCGTGGAAAGCTGAAAAAACAGCAGAAAACGCATACAAGCTCGACATTCAGGCTGAAACAATCTTTCATGCCAAGAGCGAATCAAGCGGCGAAAGTGGCGGTAACGGAATCTTTGAAGGCTTTATAAGGCACACGCTTTTTGAAGCAGAAAAAAACGGCAATCAGATTTGCTGTTCAAAGCAGATTGCAGAAACCCAAAAAGGCGTGTCTATGAACGCCGTGTACACAGACGATAAGCCTTATTTTTTTGCGGAAAATCAGGAGCAATTCACTAAGACGGTTCAGACAATCGGGCTTGAAAACATAAAGGAATGGAGCACTGATGCGCCGAATCTTTATCTATTAAAGACAGAGCTTCTCTCAAAAGACGGAAATTCAATCGATTCAAGCATAATGCGGATAGGCTTTTGCACACGCACTTTTGATGCAGACAAAGGCTTTTTCTTGAACGGCAAACATTTAAAGATACACGGCGCGTGTATGCACCACGATTTGGGCGCATTGGGCTCTGCTTTTAACAAAAGCGCGGCAAGACGGCAACTTGAAAAGCTTAAAAAGATGGGCGTAAACGCAATCAGAACATCGCACAACCCTTATGCGCCTTCGTTTTTAGACCTTGCAGACGAACTCGGTTTCTTAATTGATTCCGAAGGTTTCGACATGTGGGAAAAGAACAAGACAGATTATGATTATGCAAACTATTTCAAAGAATGGGCTGCGCGCGACACAGCTTCTTGGGTAAGGCGCGACAGAAGCCATGTAAGCGTTTTCATGTGGAGCATCGGCAATGAAATTTACGACACACATCAAGGAAACGGACTTGAAATCTCTCAAAAGCTTGTAAAACTTGTAAAAAAGCATGATACGCTCCGCAAACTGCCGACGACAATAGCTTCTAACTACATTGCGTGGCAAGGTGCACAACGCTGTATGCAGGAAGTTGACCTTGCAGGCTACAATTATACAGAGCGGCTTTATAATGAGCATCATAAAACTTATCCGCAGTGGAAAATCTATGGTAGCGAAACTTCTTCGACTGTGCAAAGCCGCGGCATTTACCATTTTCCGGCTTCGTTCCGCACGTTGACGCATGACGACGGCCAATGTTCTTCTCTTGGCAACTGTTCAACAAACTGGGGCGCAAAAGACAGTGCTGCGGCAATTTCAGCCGACAGAAATGCAGAATTCTGCCTCGGACAATTTATCTGGACAGGGTTTGACTACATCGGTGAGCCTACGCCTTATTTTTCGAAAAACTCATATTTCGGGCAGATTGACACGGCGGGCTTTGAAAAAGATTCGTTCTACGCCTATCAGGCAGAATGGACTTCAAAAGCAGATTCGCCGATTGTTCACATTCTGCCTTACTGGGATTTTAACGAAAATCAGCTTATCGACATAAGAGTTTTTTCAAACTGCGCCAAGTCTGAGCTTTTCTTTAACGGAAAATCTTTGGGCACTTATGAGCATAACCATATAAGCGGCAATAAAATCTCCGGTGAATGGCAGATTCCTTATCAAAAAGGAACGCTGACTGCCAAAGGCTATGACGAAAATGGCCGCTGCATAGCCGAAGACGAGCAATCTTCGTTTTCAGATGCCGTCAAAATCGAAATAAAAGCCGATAACGCCGAAGACTTTGAGCGTTACAGGCTTTTTAGAGAAAAGCTGATTAATTCAGCTGAAACGCCAGACTTTGACAACCAGAATGAGCCTTGCCTGCTTTTTGTCAGCATAAGCGCAAGCGATGCAGACGGGCACTTTGTAGCAAATGCCAGAAACCGCATTAAAGTGTCTGTAAAAGGCGGCAAGCTGCTCGGCTTAGACAACGGCGACAGCACAGACTACGAGCAATACAAGACAGATGAGCGTTTGCTTTTCAGCGGCAAGCTTACTGCAATTGTTAAAGCCGATGACATTTTGCAAACGCCTTTGACTATAGAAGCTTCATCGGCAGGGCTATGCGGTGCAAAACTTGTCTATTATAATTCAAGCTTTAATATTGAACAAACAGCTGCAGCAAGCACAGACGGTAGCTTCATTCCAACTAGAAAGATTCAGCTTGTTGCAGACGGCAATTTAGATTTGTCGCCCCACAATAAGTCGGTCAAAATTAAGGCTGAAATTTTCCCCAAAGAAGCTTCCAAGCAGCAGCTTTTGTGGCAGGCTGTCAGGCTTGAAGGCATCGAATCAAAGTGTGTGCAAATCGAGCAGCTTGACAATATGCACGTTATAGTTCATGCAAAAAACGACGGCAGCTTCCGTCTGCGCTGTTCATGCAAAAACGGTACAGATTTGCCGCAAATTATCTCTGAATATGAAATGTCTGTAAGCGGCATAGGTTCATCTTCTTTTGATGCATATAATTTCATTTCCGGCTGCGAAGCATCGCTTTCGCTTAACAAAAAAGTCTTGAGCTTTCAAGGCGGTGTCTTTTCAGAAGAGCACAACTGGATAGGCTTTGAAGATGTGGATTTCGGCAAAGAGGGTTCTGATGAGCTTACTATTCCGGTTTTTGCCTTTGAAAACGAGATTTTGCTCAAATTGTGGGACGGAGTGCCTGGTTCAAAAAACTGCAAGCTGCTTGAATTGTTAACATATAAGGCAAAAAGCATTTACAACCACTACCAGCCGAATACATGGAAGCTTTCAAGAAGGCTGTTCGGGATTCATACAATCTGCATTGAAACAGAAAGCAAGCTTTCGATAAAAGGCTTTGTTTTTGCAAAATCGCCGAAAGCATTTGCAAAGCTTTCTAGCCTTGACGCATCAAGCATCACAGGCGATTCTTTCAAGAAAACTGAAGATGCTGTACTTAATATAGGCAACAATGTTGTAATTCAGTATGACGACATGGATTTTGGCAGCCAAGGCACAAGCCATTTAAAGCTTTTAGGCAGAGCACCGTCCGGGGCTAACACAATACAGCTAAGGTTTTTGCCGCAAGATGATGCACAAGCCCAAGAAATTATAACAATTCTTGAAATAAGCCAATGCGGTGATTATCAGCTTTTTGATTTTGACTTTGCGAATGTCAAAGGGCTTCAAAAAGTTTCTTTTGTCTTTTTGCCAGGCTGTAACTTTGATTTCAAAGACTTTATCTTTTCGTAAATCTTTTGCTCTTGTTCAGTTTGTGTGACAAAACTTGAATTTATGTAATCTTTATTGTATAATGTCAACAAAAGTAAGATTTATAAAAGATTTTTCGTATCAATCGAGGGCGCAATGGCATTCGGCAAGACAAAATACTGGCAGGTTTGTTCAATCCTTAAGCTTATCTATCAGAAACCGGGCATAACCAGAAAAGAATTGAGCACCCTTTTATGCGTAGATAAGGCGATGATAACGCACATCATCAATTATCTTACGGCTGACAACTGGCTTACAAAGCAAGACCAGTTTGCAAAAAAGATTCCGCTGTTTCTAAACGAAAACCGCCTCATTGTAGCGGGTGTAGAAATTCAGCCGGAATATCAGCGTTTTGCCGTCTGCAACATCAAAGGCACAATACTTTATCAAAAAGAATGGAACTATCAGCGACCGGAAATTTCAGACCTGCTTTTCGGCGAAATTACAAACGCCATAAACGAATGCGGCTTTGACATTTTTGCGGTGGGGCTTGCAATTCCAGGCGTATGCGATAACTGCAACAAGCGCATAATCGCATCAAATCCTTTCGGCATAAAGATTCCGCGCGAGCTGCCAACGACAATCGGCAAAAAGCAGATTCCGCTTTTCATAGAAAACGACACAAGATGTCTCGGCTGGAACAAAGTAGCTTTTGACAAAGATTTCGGCAACTTCCTTCTGATGGTCTATAAATGCATAGAAAATCCGGAAAAAGGCGGCGATTATATCCGCATCTCTAACGGCCTTTCGTTTTTCTCGAAAGGCAACGCTTGGGCGGGTGCACACAACTGCGCCGGTGAAATTCCAGATTTGTTCAGCATAAAAGAGTATGTCGCCGAAAACAACTACATACCTTACAGCGAAAAGCTTAAGATGAAAGATAATGCGCAGACGCGGGCGAATGTCTTAAAGAATGTCTCAATCATGACAAGCTACATTTCTACGCTGTTTGACGCAGACAAACTTTACAGCTATATTGCCGGTCTTTCTGACGGCCAAGACTACACCGAGCTTTTCAAAAAATACCTGGAACGTTTCCATTATTATCCTACGGTGCAGAAAACCGAAATCATAGCAGAGCCTTTAGAAGCTTTTACAATCGCAAGGGGCGCATGCGGCTTTGTCTTTGAAAACTTGTTCGTTCATCCGTGCGACCGCGACATTCCGCAAAGCCTTATAATTAAAGCTGAATAACATTTTGTGCGACAATGCACAGCATTCAAGATGCCAATTTAAAACGAAAAAAACCCGGCGCTTATGTCCGGGTTTTTTGCTTTTGGCTAGCAAGCTCTAATCTGGTTATTTGTCAAACAAGACGAATGAATAGAAATAAGTCTTGTTTTTCTCATAATCTGTCTTTGTAATTGTCGGGCGCATATAAGAATAAGAAAAATAACCCTTTTCTTTTGTGAATGCAATAATTCTTTCGCGTGCAATCTTTATTGCATCATATTCGTCATAAGTGAAACGGTTTGTTGAATAAATAAAGCGAGCTTCACCAAGCATTTCTGTATATTCAATCGAAATAGTATAACCGTCGTAAGGTTCTGTAATTAAAACAGTAAGCGGTACTACCGATTCCTGGTTCTGCTGAGATTGTGCGAACGCACCTGCAACTACAACAAATATCAAGGCAATCGCAATCAAAATCTTCTTCATAATAAACTCCTATAAACCCGTTGAAGAACAGCAACCATGGACGATTGGAGCCGCTTTATCACGGAAGAATTGAAAGAGATGAAACTAACAGTCTCCTTTTCTATCAATCTATTTAACAAAATGTTTCTTCAAATGTTACAAGTTTTTTACTTGTTTTTTGAAGCATTCCATAAAAACGGAATAAATTTACAATATATTGATTTTTCTAAAATGTCAAATTTAAAATTCAAAACGATGAATACGGCACAATTCTTGAAATTTTTACAAGAAGCTCAAGTTTTGCCACATATCTGCCCGACTGTACGCTCAATAAAGGATAATCTTCAAGAAGCACAGTTCCTGAAATTTCTTTGGGCTTGTTCTTTGTAAAGCCCTGCACATACTCTCTTACGGCTTTCTTTATGGCTTCTGCATAAGCATCGTGAATGCCTGCATCGCCGTCTCGGATTGAGCCTGAACCAGTACCAGCTATTTTGGGGAATTTGACTGAATTCCAGTGCTGACGCAAGGCGTACTGCAAATCTGTCCGCTCGTATGCAACCCAGCATGAAAAGCGGCTGTCGTCGGCTTTTAGCTGCGAAAAGCTTATGTTCTTGTCGCCAAGCTTTATCTCTGAAATTGGCGTATATTCAAAATATTCTTCAACATTGCGCATCTTGTCAGACGGCGTGTAGGTGAAGTTCCAGCCGTAAATCAGCCCTTCTAAAATGAACGGCACTGAAGTGCGCATGTGCGTTATGGCAAACGTAAGCGCGCCGTCTTTTGATTCATCAAGCTCTTCAACGCAGCTCGGCTCCGGCTCAATCAGCACCCACACAGGAAACTTAATTGTCTGCTGAGTTGCAAGCACCTGCGGCACGGCATTATGCACCACGCACATCAGAATGCAGAAGCAGGCAAAAAGGCGCGCAAAAGCTTTGGCTTGAGAAGATAAACTGCTTAATAATTTTGTTTCCATACCTTCCACGGGTTTATTCCCATTCGAATAATAAAATAGAACCAAGCAAAGACAAAACCAGAAAGATGCGCTAAATGAGCAACATTGCTTGAACCGATAAACTGGCCGCCAAAATCAATTATCGCATAAACGATAACAAGAACCGGCGCGGGCAAAGGCAGAACAAAAAAAACTAATATCACATTCCGCGGAAAGATAACGGCATAAGCCAGAAGCACAGCATAAATTGCCCCGGAAGCACCCAGAAGGCTGTAGTAATACGCCATTATGTTTCCTGCCATGGCTGACACATAATAAGACACAAATGAAACTATGCCGCAAAAAGTGCCCGCCAGCAGATAGAATAATAAAAATTCTTTTGATCCTATAGCTTTTTCGACCGAAACACCAAAAAAGAAAAGACCCATCATGTTAAAGAAAACATGCTCAAAATTTGCATGGGCAAACATATAAGTGAAAAACTGCCAGTACGCATGATTATAAATTATGTGAACGATATTCAGCGAAAGAATCGAATTGACTGCCGGCATAAGCCGATACAAAAAATAGATTGCTACGTTTATAACGATAAGCCATAAGCTTACGTTCCACATTTCATAGCGGAAAGGCGTTCTTATTTTAGAAGAAAAACTCATAAATCCCTATAAATTTGTAAAGCACCGTCATTCCGAACTTGATTCGGAATCTTCACAATATTGTGAAGATGCTGAGCAGAAGCCGCCGAAAGCTAATTAGTTCAGCATGACAATGCTTTTGGACAACCCCTTGTTTTTTAATTTGCTTTTTTAGAAGAAGCTGATTTCTTTTTCTTGGCAGGCTTCTTCTTTTCTTCTGCGTAAATTGTCGTTCTGTTTCTGCCGTTATTCTTAGACTCATACAAAGCTTCATCGGCATGCTCAACAAGCAGCTTCGCCGTCATTTCTTTCAAGCCGAAATACATCGAAATTCCAACCGAAATTGAAACTTTCATATGCTGGTCTTCAAACACAAAGTCTTTTTCTTCAACAGCCTTGCGGATATTTTCTGCAATTTCAAAAGCCTGATCTTGCTCAACATCGCAGAGCAGCACGACGAATTCTTCTCCGCCGTAGCGTGCAGCCAAATCTTCCGGCCTTACGGTGTTCTTTATAATTGAAGCAACTTCGATAAGCACCATATCGCCGCAAGCATGGCCGTATGTGTCGTTGAATTTCTTGAAATGGTCAATGTCGAGCATAAAAACGGCAAGGCTGCGCGAATCTATAAAAGCATGGTCAATCTTGTCCATCAAAACTGAAAAGAAATAATGCTTAAGCTTAAGGTGCGTCATCATGTCAGTTGTCGTCATATCCATAAGCGTAGCATTGTTTATGGCAATTGCCGCCAAAGAAGCGATTGTCATTATCTGGTTCTTTTCATAGCTTGAATAGACATTGCCTTCGCCCAAGTCGATTCTTTCGCCTAAAACAAGAAAACCGTTCAAGCGGTTCTTTACTTTAAGCGGAACAATAAGGGAAGGGTGGAGCGTTTCAAGAAAAGCTATTTCTTCTTTTCTTGTCTTGAGAATGTCAATCATTTCCTCATAAGTATAGGTCATGTTCGTTGATTCAAGCAGCTGAATTGCGGGGTGGTCAACTGGAACTGCATAGTCTATGTCAGAAGCAAGCTCCATACCATTGTAGTTAGAATCCAATGTAAAGGCTGTCGCTTCAAAGCCGTTAAGCGTAAAAAGAGCCGCGCTCAACGTGCGCATCTGGCACATGCAAATATATAGCATTGATTCAATAACTTTCTTGATTTCAAGAACAGAAGAGAGGCTCTTAGAAATTTCCAGCAACTGCTTTAAGTCATAGATTTGCTTTTCATAGTTACTAAGACTGTTAGCAGAGATTGCTATTGAATCAACATTCATACTACTCTTTATCGGTAAATACAACGTAATTCTTCATAAGCTCAATGAACTTCTGCCAATACGGGAACTGATTTTCAAGCATTGAAGTGTATTCTTTGTTTCTGGTCGAAAAAAGTACCATCTTGATGTTTGAAACAAGTTCCGGACTGCCTTTCTTAGAGTCGTTAAGAAGGTCGTTTACATCCCTTGTGAGTTTCTTAAAATTGCTCATGTCTGTCTGGAGCATGGTCTTGACGTGCATGTTCACTTCAGACATTTTGGTGATGAGGCGCTTTGCCAAATCTGGATTTGCCTTACTGTTTGATGCAAGGCGCATAATCGAAGAAAAATTGTTTTCCTGGTTTTCTTCAAAAGAATGTTCAAATTCTGCAATTCTTGCCATTATTCCGCCGCAAGAGAACACTTCTGAACCAAAAGAAGACTGCATGTTCGTGTCAGAGAAAAAGCCTTCAACAACAATATCGTTGAGCAGCGACTGAATGCCTTGAGAAAAATAGAAGCAGAAGAACGTCTTCATAATCTGCAAAGGCGTTACCCACAAGAACATTTGCGTTGACGTCTTTTGAAGCATCAAGCTGTTCTCGTTGTTGTAGCCCGAAACGTTCTGGATTTCTTTGCCGACAAAAAGCTCGTTAAGCTCGGCAGAAAGCCGTTCGTCTTTAAGCTCGTTGATTATGCGCTGCGTGTCTGAATCAAACATCTGCCTTGAACGCGTAATGTATTCTTCAATGAAATGAAACTCGTATTTGTTTGCACCTGGCTCAAATTTCGGGTCACCCTTTATGATGCAGAGCATTTTGTAGACTATATCTTGTGTTACAAGCTTAGTCAGAATAGCTGAAATGCGTTTCAGATTGTCCGTTATTTCAGCCTGCTTTTCTTGTGAAAGCGCAGATGCTGTGCGGTGCTCTTCAATTGCTTGAAGCGCATTCGCCAGAGAAGCGGTTGCAGAAAAATCTTTTATGACAAAGTACAAATCAAGAAGCTTCTGTTCCTGATCAATAAGCGGTGCCGGCTTGAACAGCGGTTTTCCGGCTCCGTCTGCACCTGTAAAGTCGGGTGCAAAAGCCTGAATGAATTTTGTATAATCAAAGGCGCATATATCATGCAGCTGAAAAAGTCTTGTTATTACAATTTCAATCTGCTGCATCTGCGCTGAAGAATTCATGTCTTTTATAACTTTTTCAAGAGAATTGCGCTGACGGTCTATCTCTTTTTTTTCGTTTTCGGCATTTGCTATAGCTTCTTTTCTGTTTTCAAACTGAAGTGCTTTTATGGTTAAGCAGTCTTCAGAAGTAAAGCCTGTTGAAATGAGCATATCAACATAGCCGGCGGCGACGTTTCTTGTTGAATTCAATAAAGTTTCATCAAGAATTTTGATGAGCGGCTTGCAGCTTTGGTTTAATACAAAAAGTCCTTCTGCAAACGGCGGAAGAATGTTTCTGTTCTTCAGCATCGACGGACTTAAAGCTTTTAATTCAATTTCTAATTTATGCAAAGCTCTTTTTTTAAGGCTTTCAGGATTAGAACCGAAAAAAAGCATTTCAAAAAATTCAGAAAAACTATTCAAAAAAGACATGACTTATTTTAACCCTATCAATTAAATTTGACAATAAATTATTTTAAGCAACTTTACTTCGCCTTAACAAAGTGAAAGAATCGTCATGATAGATAATCGGCAAAAATCGCTATAAAATCAGCGCGTGTATTTGCGCTTACAATCGAAGAGCGCATCTGTGCCGCTTTTTCAAGCCCTTTTGAATAGGCGCAGAATCTTTTGCGCATTTCGCGGCATGCAGCCTGCTCTCCTTTAAGGCGTATCAGAATATCAAGCTCTTCCATTCCGGCAGAGATTCTGACTTCGGGCGGTGTTGAATATTTTTCGCCCGTCAGCAAAAAACGCTTGGTTTCATCAAAAATAAAAGGGTTGCCCATTGCGCCGCGCGCGAACATCACGCCGTCAACGCCTGTCTGCTCTAAGCAGGCTTTTACGTTTTCAGCTGAAAAAATGTCGCCGGAAGCAAAAACAGGCACACGTCCGTCAACAAATTTGACAAGCTCTGCAAGCAAAAACCAGTCAGCCTTGCCTTCATAGCCCTGTGCCCTTGTGCGCGGGTGCAGTGTAACAGCCGCAGCACCACCATCAAGAGAAGCGACGGCAGCTTCTTTCCATGTCAGGCTAGATGAATCCCAGCCGGAGCGGATTTTTACCGTAACAGGAATATCTTTTCCGGCTTCTTTAAGAGCTTTTACGGTTTGGCTTACAACTCCATAAAGCCGGTCAGGGTCTCTTGTCAAAGCTGAACCTGCGCCTGTCTTTACGATTTTTGGCACAGGGCAACCAGCGTTTATGTCTATAACTTCCGGTTTTACTTCATCAGCAACGATTAGCGCCGCCTTTGCGACAGTTTCCGGGTTGCCGCCGAAAATCTGCACGGCATATTTGTCTTCGCCCGGCGCGCGCACCATAAGCTCGTGCGTTTTGCCAGAACCGCGCACCAAAGCTTCTGCAGAAACCATCTCTGTGTATGAGAAATTCGCGCCGCCACTTTTGCAAAGATGCCGGAAAGCACAATCTGAATAGCCAGCGACAGGCGCTAAGAACAAATTTCCGTCGAGCTTTACGTTTCCTATCGATACGGAGTGATAAAACTGATTTTCTTTTTCCATAGGCTTAAAAAAGGAACTTTCTAACAAGAACAATCTGTCATTGCTGCACTTGATACGGCAATCTTTAAATGCTTACACAGCAAATTAATAGATTTTCGGGTCAAGCCCGAAAATGACAGTTTTTGAGCTTATTAGCTACAGCTTTGCTGTTATTCTTCCGGCAGCTGAAAGAACTTGCAGCTGTTTTTCCAAAGCTGCGCGGCAAGCTCTTCTTCGTCCATATCAAGCAAGTCTGCAAGAAAATGTGCTGTAGACGGCAGATAAGCCGGCATCGTTCTTTTTTTCAGACGGTGCTCCGCCGGAATCATGAACGGGCTTTCGGTCTCAATCAAAATGCGGTCAATCGGCACGTTCAATGCTGTTTCATGCAGATTGCGCGCATTTCTATAAGTTACATTGCCTGCAAAAGAAAAATACAAGTTGAGCTTTTCGGCTTCTTTTGCATAAGCCGCGTTTTCAGAATAGCAGTGAAGAACTGCACCGGCAGAAGGAATTCTGTCTTTCAAAATGTCGAGAACATCTTTTCCGGCTTCTCTGTTATGAATGATTACAGGCAGATTGTATTTTTCTGCCAATTCAAGCTGAGTAATGAAAAGCTCAATCTGAGAAGTCTTGTCGCCGTACTTTTTAAAATAATCGAGACCTGTCTCGCCGATTGCGACAACATTTGGCAGCTTCACAGAAGCTTCGATTGTCTGAATCCAGTCTTTTCCCGGATTGACGACTTCTGACGGAGCGACACCAACAGCATGATACACGTAAGGTAGTGATTTGAGGTTGTTATATACTTTTCCAAAGTCATGCAAACTGTTGCAGATGCTTACGATGCGGGTTACATTTGCTTTCCTTGCTTCCTGTAAAACACGAAGCTGCTCAATTGGGTCGTTATAGATAAGCCCGATATGAGCGTGAGTATCAAAAAACTGCATTGCTTTCTTCCAGAAATGAGATAGTGCGGAACCTTAACTTTTTCTTGTTCCTGTCGATAAGTTTAACATATGAAACTTGACACGTCAATCAAAAGGTTTCTATGCTTAGAGCAATTTGACAGCCGTTCATTTTGATGCTATTATAGTAGAAATTTAACGCATACGTTTCATAAATGGGTTTTGCCCAAACAGCAGAAACCCATACAGCTATCTAAATCGGGGATTTTTAGAAAAGCTGTAAATTTTTTCTTTGGAGTTTTCTCTTGGCTCGGACACGTAGATATAAACGCGCAGAAAAAAATGCTGTTCAGACAATTTTGCGCTTCTTTGGCCGTATAGGTGTGGGAATCGGCCATGGTTTTTCTCGCCTTTTTCACGGCTGCAACCGTAAACTGACAATCATGATTGTGCCTCATTCTCAAAGTAAGGTGCTGAATTTTCAGACCAACATCTTTGCTTTGGTTTCTTGTGCCGTTATTGTTGCCGGCGTCTTGTTCTCGTTTATCTGGTTTAACAAAACTGCTTTAACTGCAAACGCAGAAATAGCAAGGCTTCAGGCTGAAAATAAAGAAGCTCGCGCCGGTCTTGACGAGCTGCGCGACGAGAACACGAACCTTCTTCAAGCTGCAAAAAAGTTTCAGGGTTCATTTTCAGAAATGTTGTCAACGCTCGGTATGAACCAGCAGACAAAGAAAACTTCAGGTCAGACACAATCGGGCGACTTAGCTTCGATGTTTGACTTTCAAGAATATTCCGGCACAACTGCCGCAGAGGCCGCCGATGTAAAAATGCTTGCGTCTTATCTTGAGAACGCCGTTCAGCCAATCGAAGAAATCGGCAAAATGCTTCAGGCACAGAGCACACTTTTTTCAGATATTCCTAGTGTTCACCCGCTTAAAGGCGGCATCGGTCACATTTCAATGCCTTTCGGTCAGAACATCAACCCTTTTACCGGTCAGTGGTATATTCATAAAGGAATGGACTTCTCTACATACCGTGCAGGAGACCCAATCATAGCAACAGCAAACGGACAGGTTGTTACATCAGCATTTGACAACGGACTTGGCAATTACGTTATCATCAAGCATAAGCATGGCTTTTACACACGCTACGGCCACATGCGCGAAGTCTTTGTAAAGAAAGGTCAGTTCATAATGCAGGGCGATACAATCGGTCTTATCGGCAATACAGGCAAATCAACTGGCCCGCATCTTCATTACGAAGTGCACATCGGCTCTGACGTTGTTGACCCTGCAAAATATGTAAACGTAGTTCTGACAAAGTAATTATGGCTTTTCATACAGACGATATTTCGATGAACACCATTGTTGGTGTCGGCTCTTTAATAACAGGAAACATCTACTCGGCAGGCATTGCGCGCATAGACGGAGACATAAACGGCAAGGTTGAATCTGCCGGGCATGTTCAGATTGGTTCTGCAGCAAGAATTAAGGCTGACATCATTGCACATTCAGTTGATGTTTTCGGCGTAATTGAAGGCGACATTCTCGCACCGGAAGGTGTGCATCTTTATCCAAAAGCGGTAGTTCTTGGCGACATTGTTACGAAGCATCTTCAGCTTGACGGCAACGTGCTTGTAAACGGTGAATGTATCACATTGAGCGACGAAGAAGCTTTTGAAGAAGCAAGAAACCACTGGATAGACGTAAAGGCTGTTTCCGGCAAAACTTTTGCAGTTCACGAAGATTGATGCCGATTTTCCGTCACTTTTAGCTTAGGAGTTTCCATGAGTTCTGTTGACCCATTAGGAACATCATTATATTTTTCTGCAGCCGCGCAAGCTAGCGCCCAAGCCAGAAAGAAAGAAGCTGAAACTAAAAAGGCATCATCAAAAAAGCACATTTTTGCAGATTTTCTAAGAGACGCTTCTGAATCAGAAGAAGAAAAGCTCTTAAGCGCAGGCTTTCCGCCAGAAATTATCGGGTTGCCTTACGAAAAAGCGGTAGAAACCCTTCTTGATTCAGTTTATTCTACGGGCAATGATTTACGCAAAAATCAGACAAACGAAGATGTTCAGAAATACAAAAGAGCTGTAAAGAATTTCATAAACTATGTTGTGAAAACTTGTTTTGAAGTTGAAAAGCACGAAAGCAGCAGGCTCGTAAAAAAACGGAAAAAATTCTTTCAAATTGAAATTATAGACCAAAAATTAGAGAAACTGGCGACAGAAGTGCTTATCAATCAGCGGGATCAGATTGCTTTTCTTGCAAAGATTGACGAAATCAACGGTCTGCTGATAGATTTAATAACATAAGGAAAAAACCATGAGTGAAGTTTTTGAAAATGATATAGAACCAAAAGCAGACGACCTTTCGCTGCTTGAAGACCCTGTATATGACGACCGTGCCAACGAAGAGGCGGAAAACTACGTCTTTCCAGAGCCGCTTTACAAGACAAAGCTTGAATATTCAAGCGAAGGCGTCTATGCGACAGCCCTGGACAATGTAAAGCTTGAAGCCGGTGACTTTGTGATAATTCCGACACGCTACGGAAAAGACCTTGCAAAAGTTATGGGCGTTTCAACTACGCCTGTCGGCATCCGCCCGGACGATGTTGTGATGATTGAGCGCAAGGCAACACCGCAAGACCTTGAAAAAGCGGCAGAGCTGCGCAGTAAAGAAGAATCTGCTTTCAAGATTTTCCAGGAAAAGGTTGCCGCGCACCACCTTGAAATGAAGCTTATCGCCACACATTATCTGCTTGAAGAACAGAAAGTGCTTTTCTTTTTCAGCGCGGAAAACCGCGTAGACTTTAGGGAACTTGTAAAAGACTTGGTTTCTGTCTTTAAGATGAGGATTGAGCTGCGTCAGATTGGCGTGCGCGATGAATCGCGCATTACGGGCGGTCTTGGCGTTTGCGGCAGACCTTACTGCTGCCATGCAGTTTCTGACAAATTGCGGCCTGTTTCAATCAGAATGGCAAAAGACCAGAATCTTTCGCTCAACTCAATGAAAATCTCAGGCCAGTGCGGCCGCCTTTTGTGCTGCCTTTCTTATGAATACGACTGGTACGCAGAAGCAAGGCGCAAGTTGCCGAATGAGGGCGTAAAATTCTTCTATGACGGCACTACATTCCGTGTGCTTGAATCGAACCCTCTTACCACAATGGTAAAGATGATTGGTGACGACGGCCGCATTCTTGAAATTCCTGTTTCAAGAATGAAGTACATCGACGGAAAATGGAAAATCGTAAGCTGATAAGCCTTAAAGACTTGCGAGATTTTCTTCTATAAGCTCAAGACGCTGCGAAAGCTGTGCGATTGTCTTTTCAATGCGCTTCTTTTCGCGCTCAAGAGCCTGCTTTTTGTCTGTTTCTTCAGATTTTTTCTTCATCATGAATCTTACGGTGTCGGGGGTTTTGCCGGCAAGAAGCTCTGATTCTGCTTCTTTTTGCTTAGAAGCAGGCAAAGACGCAACAAGCTTCATGTTGTCAAAACCGAGAGCGGCGGCTGGTTCAGCTTTTGAAACTTTGCTTATACTTTGAGCCGTAGCACGCGGCAGCTTCAGCACGCGGTCAAGATAATCTTCATAGCGGATTCCGGCATTTTCGCACAGTTCATACGCCTTTGAAAGCTTCTTGCCGAATTCAATCATCAGCTGACCGTTCGCCTCAAGGTAGTTTTTCCGCAAATCTTCGGTCAAAGCTTCAAGTTCGGGCGCATTTTCAAGACCGAGCACATACAAGCCCTGCTGCTCCGCCTTTTCAAGAAGCTCGTGAAATTTTGCCCAGAATTCGTTTGTGTGGGCGCGCCCCGAGCATTTAAGCGGATTCTGTTCGGCTATTAAATGATGAGCATATTCGTGAATGGCGGTGTAAATCAGCTGATTGTCTGTCTTAAAATTCTTCGTATGCAACAGAATTTCGTGTGTATCGGGCTTATAAAGGCCGTTCACTTTTTTGCTTTCTTTGCCCGTAAAAGTCACAGAAAAGTCCAGCTCCGTGTCTTCGATTTTCAGCAATATTTCTTTAACTTGATCTTGATTCATTTTGATTTTCCTTTTGTGTTGTTGCCAGCTTTTAAGGCCAGCTTTAAAGATTGTTCATCGCCGCAAGCACGAGCGAGACTGCCGTAGTCGCGGCTGTTTCCGTTCTCAAAATGCGGTTTCCAAGGCTATAAAAGCCGAAACCCTTTTCTTTGAATTTTTCCCTTTCTCTGTCTGTCCAGCCGCGTTCAGAGCCGATTGCCGCGATTACGGTCTTGCCTTCAAACCGCCTTTGCGCAACTGCATCAGACAGCCGGAATTCGGGTTTTACGTTGTCAAGAAGCACAAGCTCACAGTCTTCTTGCTTTTCCGCACCAAAAACAAGCTCAAAGCATTCCGCCAAGTTTTTGTGCATATAAAGCGCAGGCAGTGCCGCAGACTTTGCCTGACAAGCGCCGTCAATCATTGCTGCTTCTGCCGCGCCTTTTTCTAGCAGAGTAGACTTAAGATAAGATTTTTCGCCAAGCTCTGTGCCGGTCAGATGAATTTCAGCCACGCCGAGGCTTACCACGTCACGCAAAAGCCGGCGCAATTGAATAGGTCTTGGAAAACCCACAATAAGCTTTGCCTTGTAAAGCGGCACAACAGGGCGCAGAGGCTTATATTCAAAAGCAATGTCTTTTTCGGTAATCTCAAGAATCCGGCATTCGCCTTCTGAAACATTGATGATGCCTGCTTCAAAAGTTTCACCGGCAGATTTATGCAGAATCTTTTTTATATGCTCGCCGCGCGGGTCTTTTAACGGCAATCTTTGAGAAATTTCGTTTTCTTTAAACAATACAATATTCATTTAACGCCTGATTATATCAAATAGACACAACAAAGTCATTAAGTTAATTACAATGTAAATAATAATTGGAGATTTTAGAAATTCATAGACATTAACTTCATATACTTATATGATAGGTTTGTGAGTTACATCATCCATTTCGACATTGCAAGTCTTATTCTGACTTCGATTATTCTTGCTGTCCTAATCTTTTATAAACGTTTTCCAACCCACAATTCAAAAGTTTTTCTTTTATTGACCGCTTCATCATTAACCGGAATTGCGTTCAACCTTTTATCTGTCTATGTAAACCAATATTTTGCACTGAAAATGCCGATTCTGACAAACATCGTAAACGTTGTGCACATCATTTCGGTGAATATAATCCCAATTTTTTACTACTATTTTCTGCTTTCAATGACGCATACAAACGCCGAAATTCCAGCTCCAATCAAGTATATGCTTGACGGAACGATTTACTACATTCTGCTGACAACATTAACTTCGCCATGGTCACATTGGACGATGTATAACGACGAAAACGGCGTTTATCATCACGGAACAGGCATGACAGTTCTTTATATGATTGCATGTTTCTATATCGTGCTTGGGCTAGTTCATTGCTTCAAATTCAAAAAGAAGCTGAAGTTGTCAAACATTGCTTGCGTTATCTTTTTCAGCCTCGCGATGGCAGCTGTGCTTGTTTTTCAGTATTTCAACCCGCATTATCTGGTGATAAGCTTCGGCGTTTCGGTTTCTCTGCTTGTGTGCTTCTTGACGCTGAAAAACCCGCTTGCATATATTCACAAATCGACAGACACATATAACAAAGAGGCTTTTACGGAATTTCTTAATGCTTCTGTAAACGCAAAAAAGCCTGTTTCGCTCATTTTCTTTCAGCTTGACAATTTTAACCTGCTTAAGGTGCGCATCGGCACAACACATGCGTACAAGCTGATGACTGAATATCTAAAGCATATCAATTCATCTTGCGAAAACAAATATCTGTTTCATATAGCAGACAATACTTACGGGTTTTTCTGCAACAGCGGCGACGTTTCAGACGGAAAAGCGCAAATTCTTTATGAAATTTCAAAAACACCGTTCTATATTAACTTTTCAGACGATGTTTCAAAGACTTTTGCTTACCGCATCAATCTTTCGATATACAAGATTGAGAATCTCAACATTTTTCAAGTTCTTAAAGACAAGCATAAATTCTTGCTGACAAACGAAATAATCGACATTCTTAAGTTTGCGGTTAGTTATGTAAAGCCGTCTGAAAATTGCCCGATTATCACGCTTGATTATGCAATTTTCAATGAGTTCTACAAGAAAAAGGCCATAATTCACACAGTTCAGGCGGCCATTCAGAATGAATCTTTTGAAGTTTTCTTGCAGCCAATTTACAGCACAGCCAAAAAGCGTTTTATCGGCGCAGAATCGCTGATACGCCTTAAAAGCAACGACGGCTCATATATTCCGCCTGTTGAGTTTATACCAGAGTCTGAACATAACGGCGATATTCTGCAAATTGGCGACATTGCGCTTAAAAAGACTTGCGAATTCATTTTGGAAACAAACTTGCTTGAGCTGGGCATCGAAACAGTGAACATAAACCTTTCGGTTATGCAGCTCTTTCAAGAAAATATCGTCGAGCACATGCTTGGCATTATCTCGTCTTACAATCTGCCCAAAGAAATTTTCCGCTTTGAAATTACAGAATCTCTGGCAACTGAAGATGAAATCAACTTTGGAGTTATGCTTAATTCGTTGACCAAAAAGGGCGTGCTTTTTGCGCTAGATGATTACGGAACAGGCTTTTCAAACACGGCGCGACTTATGTCGTACCCGTTCTTTGAGATTAAATTCGATAAATCGTTGATTGACCTTGCATGCAAAGACGAACAGAACATGATTTGTCTGAAACATCTTGTAAACATGGCAAACGAGAAGGGCATGATTACTTTGGCAGAAGGCATCGAAGATGAATCGTCTGCTTCAAGCTTAAGAGAAATAGGCTGCAACCTCATTCAGGGCTTTTATTACGCCAAGCCGATGAACGCCAAAGATTTCAAGGCTTTTATTGTAGCTAACAACAGAGCTTAAGCTGAAATTGCAGCTTCAACGATTGATAGGCGATTGACCTTTTTTAAGGTTTCGTTTATATTTTTGTTAATTCGGGGGTGTAGCTCATCTGGCTAGAGCGCTTGCATGGCATGCAAGAGGTAAGGGGTTCAAGTCCCCTCATCTCCATAAAAGCAAGGTTTTGACCTTGCTTTTTTTGTTTTAAAGCATAAAAAAGCCGCCCCTCGCAAGAAAGAACGGCTCTTTTTGCTTGTCATGCTGAACTTGATTCAGCATCCATTCGCATGGATCCCGAAACAAGTTCGGGATGTCAATTTTTTCTCATTATATCATCTTTGAAAAATCCACATTGGTAACGCCTTTGTAAAAACGCCGGTGAAAACTTCTTTAATTTCTTCTTTATCATCGATGCTCAATCTTTTTAGTGTGTACATATTTTTTTCATTAAAGAGTTTTGCTGATTTCATACAGGCGGTAAATCTTTCTGTAAAAGCTTCCGGTAAAAAGGAGCTTGAAAAATCCTCTGTCAAAAGGCGGCAGCAGATTCACAAGATTTTCCGGTGTCAGGGAATGCTCTCCATCGCACTTGAATTGTGTACCAGCCAGCACCACATTTATATCATCAAGCCCCCAGACCGTCGTTACGCCAACATCATTAATGGGATTTTTATACTTGCTTGCCTTTGCACCAAAAACTGTATAAACATCCAGGAGCATGTGAACTTGCGGATACTTCTTATCCAGCGCGCGGACAAAAGCATTCAGTTCTTCATTACGCAGGTACATGCTGATTCCTTCAAAAACTACGATTACGGTTTTTGCATCCGGCAGTTTTTCTACCATTTCTGATTTTGAGGCATCAAAGGCCATCATCTTATAATGCTCGTTTTCGGAATAATATTTTTTGCGGGCCTCAAGAACTTCAGGAAAATCGCCGTCTATCCAGTTTGTGTAAGAAGCGCCAATTCTAAAAGCCCGGCTGTCCAGCCCGCAGTCAATATGCAGAACAAGCGCAACGGGATTTTGTGCGAGCATTTTTTCCACCCAATCATCAAAAATCTTTGCCCTCATCGCCATATTGTAAGTAAGCCATTTTGATTTTGATTTTCCATTAACTTCAAAGGCTTCGGCGTCCCAAATCTTTTCTGCCATTGAGTCTTTTATAATGATTCCCTGCCTGCTGACTTTTGCCTTTCCGTAAAGCGGGATAAATAAGGTTTGATTTACATTTGTCATAAATTAAGTTTAACCCAGGATTAGGTGATTTTCAATTGAATAAAAAAAGACTGCCGGTTTCCCGACAGTCTTTCAATGATTATGTCATTGCGAGCCGAAGGCGAAGCAATCTAGATTGCCACGTCGCTACGCTCCTCGCAATGACGTTTTAGGCTACTAAGCCCATGGGTTCTCAGTTGGATAGCGTACTCCCTTAGGCTGGTTGTAGCCAATTTCGTCTACTGCTACGCCGATGTACTTGAATACTTCGAAGAGCTGCTTGCCGAAGTGGCCGAATGCAACGGCACCATGGTGTGGGAAGTTCTTTTCGATGAGTACGTGGCGGTAGAAGCGGCCCATTTCTGGGATTGCGAAAATACCAATACCACCGAATGAGCGTGTAGCAACTGGGAGAACTTCACCCTGTGCAATGTATGCGCGGAGGATGTTATCAGCAGTTGACTGCAAGCGGTAGAATGTGATAGGACCTGGAACGATATCTCCTTCCAGAGTTCCGTTTGTTACTTCTACTGGAAGAGCACGAGCCATGATGAGCTGATACTTCATTTCGCAGAATGAAAGCTTTGTAGAAGCTGTGTTTCCGCAGTGGAAGCCCATGAATGTATCTTTGAGTGTGTACTGACCGTACTTACCCTTGATATCTTCATCATAGATATCCTGTGGAACAGTATTGTTGATGTCCAGGAGTGTAACTGTATCATCAGAAACAACAGTACCGATGAACTCAGAGAGACATCCGTAGATATCAACTTCACAAGAAACAGGAATACCCATCTTTGTAAGGCGGCTGTTTACATAGCAAGGAACAAATCCGAACTGTGTCTGGAATGCAGGCCAGCATTTTCCGGCAATTGCAACGAACTCACGGTAGCCCTTGTGAGCTTCAACCCAGTCGAGCAATGTGATTTCGTACTGAGCAAGCTTCTCAAGAACTTCAGGCTTTTTGTTACCAGCACCGAGTTCTTTAGCCATGTCAGCAGCAACCTCTTTAATACGTTTATCGCCAGCGTGCTTGTTGAATGATTCGAACAAGTCAAGCTCAGAGTTCTCTTCAATTTCAACACCAATGTTGTAAAGCTGTTTAATAGGTGCGTTACAAGCAAGGAAGTTGAGTGGGCGAGGACCAAAGCTGATAATCTTAAGATGATTCAAAGCATAAACTGCCTTTGCGATAGGTGCAAATTCGTGAATCATATCTGCACACTGTTCAGCAGTTCCTACCGGATATTCAGGAATGTAAGCCTTGATGTTGCGGAGCTTGAGGTTGTAAGAAGCATTGAGCATACCACAGTAAGCATCACCACGACCCTGAATAAGTCCGCCGTCCTTAGAGGTCTCTTCTGCAGCAGCACAGAACATCTTTGGACCATCAAAGTGCTTAGCAAGCAAAGTCTCAGAAATCTCTGGACCAAAGTTTCCGAGATAAACACAGAGAGCGTTACAACCGGCTTTCTTGATGTCTTCCAATGCCTGGCACATGTGAATTTCTGATTCTACGATACAAATTGGACACTCGTAGATTTCATCTGCACCATACTTTTTTGTATAAGCAGCAACAAGAGCCTTTCTGCGGTTTACAGCAAGAGACTCTGGAAAACAGTCGCGGCTAACAGCTACGATACCGATTTTGATTTTTGGTTTGTTATTAATCATTTTTTGCTCCTAGGACAAACTGATTTTGATTGTACTGATTTGATGAATTTTACGACACCTATGGCGTTTTGTAAATCTTTTTTATTAGGTAATTTTACTAAACCCCCTATTTTTTTGTATAAAAAAGTAATATAGTCATTCCAGATAACGACCAGACCTTTTCAGATATATGTTTGCACCTTTACCAGAAGAAAAAGCCAAAAAATATTGCACTGAACTGATGCAGAAGCTTGACGATGAAAAGCGCATAGACTTTGAAACGCCCTTAAACGAAAGCAATGCAGCTTTTTCGACAGACTGCATAACAAGCAAAGACTCTCTCGGGCAGATGTTCGGCGTATGCGTGTGCACAGACCAGAACGGTCATGAAGTTGTCTTAAAAGCTTTTTCAGGGCAGTTTAACAGTGAATGGAATGTTGCGGGCTGGGTTCCGCCGCTTCTTGATGCTGATGCTTTTTACGAAACTACCAAAGAATCAGACTTATTAATTCATCAGCTGACAGATAAAATTGAAGCTTTATCAAAAGAAATTAAAGCTCTTGAAAACGAATATCTTGAAACAAAGCCCTGCTTCAGCCAAATTCAAGAGCTTAAATCGCTTAGGCGTACAAGAAGCGCGCTTCAAAAGCAGCGCAAAACAATGTCGCAGCAATCTATGACAGAGATTTTTGCTCTGTATAAGTTTTATTGCGCCGACGGCAAGCTGCTCAAATTCAGCGATATCTTTGAAGAAGGCGTTCAACCGCCAACAGGCTGCGGCGAATGTTGTGCGCCCAAACTTTTAAGCTTTGCATTTCAAAATAAGCTTACGCCAGTAAGCCTTGCAGAATTCTTTTATGGCACTGAACCGCCTTCAAAGAAAAAGCAGCACAAACAGTTTTATACACCCTGCGACGAAAAATGCGCGCCTATTCTGCCTTTCATTCTGGGGCTTGAAATTCTTTATCAAGACAGTTCTATTGTTGTTATAAACAAACCTTCCGGGCTTTTATCAATTCCAGGCAGGGGAGAGGACAAGCATGACAGCGTGACAACGCGCTTGAAGCGCATTTTTCCGCAATGTATTGAGCAGCCTTCCGTGCACAGGCTCGATATGGATACTTCTGGGCTTCTGGTGCTTGCGCTCGACAAGGAAAGCCACAAGAATTTGTCTATTCAATTTATGGAAGGAAAAGTACACAAAAAATATGTTGCCTTTCTTAAAAATAAGCCCGAATTCGGCAAAGGCTGCAAGCTTTGCACTGATAGCATCAGCGGAAACACACCCGGTGAAAATCTGCTTGTTTCAGGCAAAATTGAGCTGCCGTTCAGACTTGACGTTGAGAACAGACCGCACCAAATTTACGACGAAGTTTTTGGCAAATGGGGCATCACGAATTTTCAGCTTCTGCCGCCAGCTGAAACAGAAAAGCTGCTGCCGCAATTCAGGCTGACAAAAAAACAAACGGAGCATTTCTTTAGCAGCTATGAAAGCGTGCCTATCAGCTTTGAGCCTGAAACAGGGCGCACGCATCAATTGCGGCTTCATGCTTCGTGCGTTCATGGGCTAAATGCGCCGATTATAGGCGACAATCTTTACGGCACTCAAAGCCAAGATGAGCGGCTCATGCTTCATGCTTGCGAATTATCTTTCACTCACCCGAAAACAGGCGAAAAAATGTTTTTCAGAACATAAAAATAGCGTAATGTGCCCTTTAATTTGACGCATTAAGCTTCTTCATTTATACTTGTTCTAGGAATTTACCTTCTTTTTGAAGAGCATGAAGCATTACATTTACACGAACGACAATTGTATCGGTTGCAATCACTGTATTTCAGTGTGCCCGATTCCGGGCGCAAACATTGCTGAAAAGACGAACAACAAAAATCATATACGCGTAAACACCTCAAAATGTATCCTTTGTGGTCAGTGTCTCAACGTCTGCAAGCATGACGCGCGCAGCTATATCGATGATTCCGAAAAATTCTTTCAAGACTTAAAAGACGGTGCAGACATTTCAGTTGCCATTGATCCATCTTTTTTTGTTGATTATCCGAACATTGCAAACGGCGTCTTAGGCTATTTGCGTTCCATCGGCGTAAAGAACATCTACAACGTAAGCTATGGCGCAAATATTTTTACATGGGCTTTGCTTGAATATTTTCTCGATGACAACAATACAGGCGGAATTTTTCCAAACTGCCCGACAATCGTAAATTATATCGAAAAATATATGCCTTCAGTCATTCCGGCTCTTGTTCCAATCCGCTCTCCGCTATTTTGCCTTGCAATTTATGCGCGCAAATACTTGAAAGACACAAACAAGATAGCTTTTTTAAGCCCATGCGTTGCCCATTTTTCAGAAATCGATGACGCATATTCAGATGGCCTAGTAAGCTACAACGTCACATTCGAGCATTTTTTCAAAAGCTTAAAAGACATTGACTTCAATCTGTATTATTCCGAAAGCGACATCCCTGATTACGGGCTTGGCGCGCTTTATCCGTTTCCGGGCGGAATAAAGGAAAATCTGGAGCATTTTATCGGCTACGAAAAAACGATAGTCAGCAAGAATTTGGTTTTATACAATAAGTCAGACGTAGATTCCTTAAAATCTATCGCCGAATATAACTGCACAAAAGGCGTGTTCTTTGAGCTGCTCAACTGCAGTAACGGCTGCAACTTCGGGCCGTGCATAGATAAATCAAGTTTTTCAATAGACAAGGTTGTTGAGCAACATCAGTGCATAAGGTTCAATATGCTGCAGAACGGCAATCTAAAAGAATACGCCCGCGAAATGCCAAGAGCTGAACGTCTTGAGTTTTTCAGAAACAAATTCAAAGACTTGAACTTGCACGACTTTCAAAGAGAATTCCACAACAAATATCTGAAGCCTTTCAAAGCACCAAAAGAAATAATAGACGAAATCTTTATCCGCATGCACAAAAATACTGAAGAATCGAGGCACATAGACTGCCATTCTTGCGGCTACAATTCGTGCTATCAGATGGCAGAAGCTATTGCAAACGGCTACAACAACATTGAAAATTGCGTTCAATTCGAAAAAAAGGAAAACTACAAGCTTTTTACGTCAGACCAGCTTACAGGGCTGCCCAACAAATATTTGTTCATCAAAGATTTGTCAGATATTCTGGCGGCAGAAAACAGGCAAAACTTTGCCGTAATGCAGATAAACATAAAGAATTTCATCTTTATAAACCAGCAGGTGGGCTTTATAAAGGGCAATGACATTCTTGTAGAATATGCCTCAAAAGCAAAAGAAATTGTTGACGGCGCAGAAAACGAAAAGATTTATCTTTTGAACGGCAACAACTTTTATATAATAGCCAAAAAAGAGCGCATGAACGATTTGTTCTATAAGCTGAACCATATTGAGCTTGTCTCTTTAAAGCAAAACCAGATTGCTGACATAAACAGCCTTTCAATCAGGGCGGCGCTCTATAACATTACAGGCGATGAAAAGAACACGGACACCGTAATTGACAGAATTTCTACAACTTATTTTACGGTACGCTCAACGCCAAGCAAAGACCTTGTTGTTTATGACCAAGACATTGCGAAAAAAGTCTCTCAATCAATTGCGATAAGCCAGCATATTCAGAAAGCACTTCTTAATAATTCGCTTTACGTAGTTTATCAGCCTAAAGTCAACCAGCTGACGAACAAACTTGTCGGGGCAGAAGCCCTTATCCGTTGGAACAACAACGGCACGGTTATTCCGCCTGATAAGTTTATTCCAGTCTGCGAATCGACAGGCTTTGTAAAAAGGCTCGACTTCTTTATGCTCAACCAAGTCTGCAAGAAAATGGGCGAATGGAAAAAGAAGAACATCGAGCTTGTTCCTGTTTCCGTTAATTTTTCAAAACAGCATCTTATGCATCAAGAAGTTGCGGAAAGAATCTGTAACATCATTGACTTCTGGAAGATTCCTCATAATTTTATCGAAATTGAATTTACGGAAACATCTATTGCAGAAGAAAAAGAGCTTTTGTCAAACACAATAGCCGTTCTAAAAGAGAAGGGCATTTCAGTTTCAGTTGACGATTTTGGTTCAGGCTATTCGTCTTTGAACTTGCTGCAAGATTTTAACTTTGACGTACTCAAGCTGGACAAAAGCCTAATAAAGACAATCGTAGAAAACAACCGAGCAAGAATAGTTATTGCAAACGTCATTAACATGGCGAATGCGCTCAATATGTCTATAATCGCAGAAGGCGTTGAAACTAAAGAAGAGCTTATGACGCTCAAAAACTTGAACTGCAACGTCATTCAAGGCTTTATATTTGATAAGCCGCTTTCTGTTGAAGAATTTGAACAAAGACTTATAAACAAGCAATATTAGAGAGGCAATAATGAACAAAAAAGACTCATCAGGTGCGCCAAGGTGGAACCTTTCGTCTATTTATGAATCTTTTGACGGCGACGATTTCAAAAAAGACATGGAAGAAATGAACAAGCTGAAAAGTGAGCTTAATAATCTTTTAACTTCAAACCTTTTTTCCACAGATTTTCCACAATGGGTTTTTTCGTATATAGAAAAATCTAACAAACTCCAAAGCATTTCAAGCTCTTTATATGCTTATGTTTACGCCGCTTATTCGGTAAATACAGTAAATTCACAACTTATAAACCAGATTTCCTACATTGAAAACCAATTTATCGACATTGAACAGATAAATCTCAAGTTTTCAACCGCTTTTTCGCAAGTTGTGACAAATAATCCACAATCATTAACAGATTTATACACAAGTTATCCACAATTAAAAGATTATTCTTATATTTTTGCAGAAACAGTTGAGCTTAACAAACATAACATGAAGCCCGAACTTGAAGAACTTGCTGACCAGCTGAATCTTAGCGGCGCAGAAAGCTTCAGCCGCCTGCAAGAGCAGATTATCTCAACTTTGTTAGATTCTGAAACAGGCAAGACGTTCAACCAGCTTAGAAATGACGCTTACGACAAAGACCGTGCGGTGCGCAAAGAGTCTTTCAATAAAGAGATTAAGTTTCTTGAAAGCATGTCAGTTCCGCTTACGGCGTGCCTCAACAGCATAAAAGGCACAACAATTACGCTGAACAAGCGGCGGCTTTGGCAAAGCGCATTGGACAAAGCTTTGGCGCAGTCAAGAATAAGCCAGAAAACATTGACGGCGCTTATTGAGTCAATCGAAAGTTCGATTCCGCTTTGGCAGGAATATCTTGCTATAAAAGCAAAATTGCTTTTTCCGCAAGAGAAAAACCCGAAACTGGCGTTTTACGATTTATTCGCGCCGCTTCAAGATAATTCGGGTTCAGAAAAAGCCCAAACTGAAAGCATCCTCTCAAAAAAATGGTCTTTTGAAGAAGCAAAAGATTATATAATTGAGCGGTTCAGTACTTTTTCTTTAGAACTTGGCAACTTTGCGAAAAACGCTTTTGACAACAACTGGATTGACGCAGAAATCAGAAGCGGCAAAGTCGGCGGCGCTTATTGCATGGATTTTCCGAAGCAAAAAGTTTCGCGTGTCTTGTCAAATTTTACAGGCTCTTTTTCAGACATAACGACTTTGGCGCACGAGCTTGGGCATGCGTATCATTTTTATTGCATAAAAGACCGCGATTACGAGCTTGCACAATACCCGATGACGCTTGCCGAGACTGCATCAAACTTTGCTGAAACAATCGTTCAGAAGGGCATAATTTCATCTATAACAGGCTTTGAGCGCATAAGCATGATAGAGCTGCATCTGCAAGACTGCTGCCAAGTGCTTATCGACATTCTCTCAAGATTTTACTTTGAGCGTGCCGTCTTTGAAAAACGCCAAGATGGAGAGCTTTCTTCTGAAGAATTCTGCAATTTAATGCTCGACGCGCAAAAAAAGGCTTACGGCACGCTGTCAGAATATCATCCTTATATGTGGGCGCTGAAATCGCATTATTACAGCACCAGCCTTGATTTCTACAATTTTCCATATGCTTTTGGAATGCTTTTCAGTGCCGGGCTTTATGCGCGCTATAAAAAAGAAGGGCAGGGTTTTGCAGAAGCTTACAAGCTGCTGCTCTCTGAAACTGGCAGGCTTTCTTGCGAAGAAGTATGCCAAAAAGCTGGCTTTGACATTGAAACTAAAGATTTCTGGTTGAGCGGAATTGAAACACTTAAAGCCGAAATCAATGAACTGAAAGCCTACGCTAAAAAGCTGAAACAATCATGAACGAAATAAACGAAGAATTTGAGCGCATGGCGCGCATTTTAGACTCGGGCAAGATTGAAACGCTAAAATCAAAGCATGTCGCCGTTTTTGGCATTGGCGGCGTAGGCTCTTTTGCTGCAGAAGCTTTAGCGCGAGCTTCTATAGGCTTTATCACTCTCGTCGATAACGACACAGTTGCTGCTTCTAACATAAACAGACAGCTTATTGCGCTTCATTCTACAATCAGCAAACCCAAAACCGAGATTATGAAAAGCCGAATTCTTGACATAAACCCGTCTTGCTGTGTTGAAGCTATGAACATTTTTTACGGCAAAGAAACTGAAAATCTTATAGATTTCAGCAAATTTGACGCTGTAATTGATGCAGTAGACACTGTAAGTGCAAAGCTTTTGATAATTGAAAATGCCAAAAAAGCGGGCATAGACCTTATTTCTTGCATGGGCACAGGCAACAAACTTGACCCGACGCGCTTTGAAATTGCAGATATATCAAAGACTTCTGTTTGCCCGCTCGCAAGGGTTATGCGCTATGAGCTTAAAAAACGCCGCATTTCAAAAGTTCCTGTTGTCTATTCAAAAGAAGAGCCTATAAAGCCTAGCACCAACCAGGCAGACTCAAGGGGCAAAATTCCGCCGGGCAGCATTTCGTTTGTTCCGCCTGTTGCCGGCATGATTGCCGCAAGCTACATAATAAATCAGTTTTTGAAATAGTCTGTTTAAAAATGAACGAACCCCGACGCATAGCGTGCGGGGTATCGTTCGTTCTGCTAAGGAATTGCACTCAGGTTTAATACCCTTTATTTCGCCCCAGAGGGGCGGGGTATTAAACCCTCGGCACGAATAAAAGTGACTGTGTTGGTTGTTTCAAATACCAGACAAGTCGTGACTGCTTGGAGCAGATGTCTGACTTTGACAAATTACAGATTGATAATATTTTTGAATCTGAATATAGAAAGCTGAATATAAGACAATTTTCTACTCCAAAGTTTGAATCAGTTAAACCAAAATCGAAATTAATATCAAAATTAAAAGACTTTGGTAAATATATGATTCTTTGGCTTTTTCTTTTCGCGTTTATTTATGGAATAACTTCATTTTTTACAAGAGAAGATCCTATTTTGTTTCATCTATGTATAGCAGTGCTTGTGATTGTTTGGCTGTTTGGTGTTTTATTCATGGGCTTTGTGTTTCTGGGATCAGATTGATAAAACAACAAGGTATTATGAAGTACACTAATTTATATGAGTACAAATCCTCGAAGCTTTTCATATAAATGGAGCATGTAGGATGAAGAAAAGTCTTTTTATATTTATCTTTGTCTTCTTTTCGTATTCAATGCAGTTTCAGATTCAGTTTTGCCTTTGTCACATATCAAGCTGAAACATAAAAAGCTGAACGCGTTTGACATGGTTCAGCTGTACAGTTAAACTATGGCGGAAAAATGCGGCGCTTCAAATTTTGCCGCTCTTATAGGAAACAATATGCCGAAACTTCTTTTTGCGCCGATGGCGACGCTTTCGCATGAGGCAATGAGGCGCATTATCGAACATTATTCGCCGTGCGCCTGCGACGAATATTACACTGAAATGATTCAAGCTACCACGTTTATTGGCGGCGGCAAATTTGAGCAGTTCTATGTGCGCCCCGGGCCTTGCCCTGAACGCGTTGTGTGGCAGCTCACTTGCGGCAAGGCTGAACCGATGGCACAGGCCGCAAAGATTATCGCAGGGCTTGGCGGAATCGGCATTGACATAAACATGGGCTGCTGTGCGCCTGAAATTGTGCGGCAGGGCGCAGGCATTGCGTGGATGCTTAAAGACAGAGCTGAAACTGAAGAACTGCTGCGGCTTGTGCGCAAGGCTGTGCCTGAAAACATGCGCCTTAGCGTAAAAATGCGGCTCGGCGACGAAGACTACAAGCTTGATGAGCTTTTGAGCTTTGCAGACATGCTCGCCGCGCAAGGTGTTTCTCAGATTGTGCTGCACCCGCGCACCAGAAAGGCTAAGTTCAAGCGGCCGCCGCACTGGAACGATGCACAAAAGCTTTTTGAGCACCTCGAAAAACATTACGGCAGTTCTATTTGCCGCTGCATTAATGGCAACATCGTAGATTTTCAGTCTTTATGCAGCGTGCAAAAGCTTGTGCCGCTTGCAGAAGGCTTTATGATTGGGCGCGCGGCTGTGCAGAAACCGTGGCTTTTCGGCGATTTGGCGCGGCAGCTTGCACAAGATTCAGTTGGGCAAAGTGCGGTTGAGCAGCTGGAGGCGGCAGGGCTGGCGGGTTCAGCTTGTCTTGCCGCGGCACAAGATGGCGCAAATGCTGGTGCAGAAGAATGTGCAGACGGTGGCGCAAGTGGCGGCGCGCAAAGCAAAATCGATTCACTTGAGATTGTCAGCATGTTCATTGACAATCTGGTAGAGTGCCAGCCAGAAGAATTCTGGCTTTCGCGCGCGCAGCGGTTCTTCTCTTATTTCTGCAAGAACTACAGCTTTGCGAATTATCTGTTCACGCAAGTGAACAACGCCAAAAACCTGCCCGGCATGAAACAAGCTTTTGAAGCTTATTTTGAGAAAATGCCGAACGAGCGTTTCCTCAGCCGCAGCTTGTAGCACTTGCACCAGCCGCGCAAATAAAGCTAAAATGTCTTCATGGATTTATTTGACCAGCAGCAGAGCCGCTCTCACGAGCCTTTGGCGGCGAGGATGAGACCGCGCAATTTAGACGAATTCATCGGACAAGACCACATCGTCGGCAAAGGCCGGCTTTTGCGGCGTGCAATCATGGCCGACCAGCTTACTTCCGTGATTTTTTACGGCCCGCCCGGCACAGGCAAGACAACGCTTGCGCGCGTTATCGCAAATCATACAAAGAGCAATTTTCTCACGCTGAACGCTGTGCTTGCCGGTGTTCAGAACATACGCGATTCAATCAAGGCCGCCGACGAGCAGTACAGGCTTTATGGCCGGCGCACAATTCTTTTTGTTGATGAAGTTCACCGCTGGAACAAGAGCCAGCAGGATGCGCTTCTGCCGTGGGTTGAGAATGGCACGATAATTCTTGTCGGGGCTACAACCGAAAATCCGTTTTTTGAAGTGAATAAGGCGCTCGTCAGCAGAAGCCGCGTGTTTCAGCTCAAGCCGCTGACGAATGAAGACCTGATGAAAGCCGCTGATGCCGCGCTTAAAGACAAGGAACGCGGCTATGGCCGCTGGAATGTTCAGTTTGAGCCGGGCGCGCTTGAGCATCTGGTTGAAACCGCGAACGGCGACGCAAGAAGCTTGCTGAATGCGCTTGAGCTTGCAGTTGAAACCACGCCAGATGAATGGAATCCAGAAGCTGTGCCTTGCGTTCCGCCTGAAAATTCGACGATTTACATAAGCAAAGAAACTGCCGAAGAGAGCATTCAGCGCAAAGTTGTGCTCTACGACCGCGACGGCGATTATCATTACGACATTATAAGCGCGTTCATAAAAAGCTTGCGCGGCCGCGACCCCGATGCCGCGCTTTATTGGATGGCGCGCATGATGAGCGCAGGCGAAGACCCGCACTTTATTTTCAGGCGTATGCTCATTTCGGCATGTGAAGACACAGGTCTTGCCGACCCGAATGCGATTGGCGTTGTTGAGTCTTGCGCGGCCGCTTTTGACCGCATCGGGCTGCCGGAAGGGCAGTATATGTTGACGCAGGCGGCGCTTTATCTTGCCACCGCGCCAAAGTCTAACAGCGCGATGGCTTATTTTGACGCGCACAAGGCTGTTATGGCAGAAGATGCTGAAGTGCCGAACCATCTGCGCGATGCAAGCCGCGACGGTGAAGGTTTCGGACACGGCGCGGGCTATCTTTATCCGCATGCATACCGCGACCATTGGGTTGCGCAACAATATTTGCCGGACGGTCTTGACGGGCGCGTGTTCTACAATCCGTCTGACCAGGGCTATGAAAAGACGATTAGGGCAGAAGTGCTTTCGCGCCGCGAATTGCAGATTGCGGCTTTAATCGAAGACGCTCAGACTGAAGACGAAGAGATGGTCAACCCGATTGATGAATGGTGGCACGCCGAGCGGCGCAAGCATGGCACTGAAAAGACAGGCGAAAATCTTTCGTTTACGCCCGAAAACAAGAAGCTTGCACAATGGCAGAAGCGCACAGACGAGGGCAGGGCAGAAAGCTTGCTTGAGCTTCGCAACAGCTTGCTTGATTCTGTTAAGATTTTGCGCCACAGCCGCTGCCTCGTGCTTGGCGCTGACGACGGCCTCTTCGTCTGGGAAACATTGCGCCGTTGCCCCGAAGGTTTTGCCGGCGGTTTGTGCAAGACCGGCCGCGGCATGGAGATTCTGACGCAATACGCTTCTACGCTCGCTGAAATTGACCGGCCTGTAATCGGCACAAAATTCTCTGATTTTGGCGACGTGACTTTCGATTTTGTGTTTGCGAAAGACCCGTTCTCTTCAAAAGATTCTATGATGCAGTTTCTTGAAACGTGGAAAAGACGCATTGTTGACGGCGCGGCTTTTGTTTCAGACGAAAAACAGGCTGAAACTGAAAAGCTACCGTCATTCGCTGAAAACTGCGTTTTGTGCTTCGCGCAGAAAATACCGCAACATTCGGCGCGCCTCGGCTCTTCACTGCTGCACCATCTTGAAAAGACGCAGCTTCACTCAGACGAAAAGCTTAAAGACGCGCTCACCTCTTTCAGCTCAGCAGAAACAGACTTTTTCAGCCAGAAAGAGCATCCGCTTTTCGGCTGGAACGAGCAGACTGTCTTAGATGCGGCAGAAAGCTTAGGCTTTGACGCAAGCAGCTTCAGCAAGACAATCGTTTCAAAGCGGCAGTTCTCGCAAGACGATGTTGCGCTGTGGTTTTCTGAAAAGTCTGAATACGGCCGCTTCTTAAAGCAGCATCTTGAAGCGCCTGTCTATAAAGCCGTGCAAGAATTCGCAGAAACAACAGCAGCAAGGCGCATTCCGCTAGAGTGGCCGCAAGTAGTCTGGTTCTTCAAGCTTGCAAAACGCTTTTCGTAATCTTTTCGCGGCAATCTAATCTACGTCGTTTCGGGTTTGCGATTGAGCTGGTTCTACGGAATAAGTTTAATCGACAAGAAGTGTCGATTTTCTTTTCGCGATAGCTAAATCTACAGTCAAAGCTTAATCAGCGAAAAGTGTCGATTTTGCTACGCAAAATCTCTAGATTGTGCACAGGGGCGCTTTGTACACAATCTTTATGCGCACCCTTGTGCATTATCTGCAAACAAGCAAACAGTGTGCACCAGTTACAAGATTGCGCATAGCGCAATCTTGGCGTTTTGCTCGATTAAACTAATCCGTAGATAAGGCTAATGCAAAACGCTGCCTCGGATGAAGGGGTTTCCCTTTCTCCTTTATGTTATGGTTTGCACCGTGTGCAGGGCTTGTAGCCTTTTTCGACGGCTTCCTTTTCGTCAAGCGGAATCACTTCCTTTGCCTTGCTGAGAGAAGGACAGTCTTGCGTGTGGTACTTCGTGCCTGACGCAGTTACATAGACTGTCTTTGTTGCAACCTGTGCGCAGAGCACAGCCGAAATAAGCAATGCCAGCAAGAGAATTATTGCTGTTTTCTTAGGTTTGATTTTCATATAAACCTCTCTTAGATTGAAGCAGAAAACTCCAAGCAACGCTTGGACGCAGAAAAGCTGCATGTTTTCTTTTGCGTTCATATGAATATCAATCAAAAATTGCAAATCTTGTACTTTTTGGTTGATTTTTTTGTAAAATTTTTTCAGATTTTACAAAACGGCGTCATTGTCGTGCTTTATGCGGTGTCTTTATATCTATTTATAGAGACTTTGCGTGATACGTCTTGAAAATATAAGCCCATTGGCGGTATTATCACTTTGCATATTGAATAAAAATCAGAGGTATTTTATGAATTTCATTTTTTTAGGCCCGCCGGGAGCTGGTAAAGGAACTTTGGCAAAACAGGCTGCACAAGTTTACGGCATTCCGCATATTTCAACTGGCGATATTTTCCGTGAGAACATCAAGAACCAGACTGAACTTGGCAAGAAAGTTGATGCAATCATCAAGTCGGGCGGCTTGGTAAGCGACGATATCACTTGCGAGCTTGTAAAAGACCGCCTTTCAAAGCCTGACACAAAGAACGGCTATATCCTTGACGGTTTTCCAAGAACTATTCCGCAGGCAGAAGCTCTTGAAAAATTCGCCAAAATTGATGCTGCGGTAAACTTTGATATTGCTGATGAAGCTGTCGTTGAGCGTCTCGGCGGCCGCGTCTGCTGCAAAGAATGTGGTCAGATGTTCCATGTAAAGTTTAACCCGCCAAAACAGGTCGGCAAATGCGACAAATGCGGCGGCGAATTGTACACACGCGACGATGACAAGACTGAATCAATTCAGAACCGTCTTGTTGTTTACAGAAAGTCTACAGCTCCGCTCATCGACTTCTACAAGAACAAGGGCAATCTCGTTGACATTGACGCCCGTCCTGCACCAGAAGCAATTCTTGCTGAATTTGAGAAGAAATTCCCAAAAAAGTAATTTAGCTTGAACGCATGCTTTTCAGCTTGTCTTTATAAGCTGAACATAAAAAAAGCCTTGCCTGAATCTAGGTTCAGTGCAAGGCTTTTTTTTGTTATAAAAGTCTGTTTGTTTTAGTCAAAACTAGTCAAGGTTCCATGTGTCGTCAGGATAATATGCCCAAAGACCATATCTGTTTTTATCAGCTGCTGTTACACCGGCATAAATTGCACCATTCGGCGTTGTCCAGAATGAGCCTTCGATGATGCCCTGACCGGCAAGCTGTTCACCGTTAGGATGAGGATTTTCCTTTATTATGTTAGTACCATCTAGGGAGAGACGGTAATATCCCTTTGTTGTTGAGATGAGTAGATATTGTTTGATTATACCCGAGCTATCTGGTTCTTCATGGTATGCAAGCCCTGTGATTTTTCCATGTTTTTCTTCTGATAGTGCAATATTACATTTTGTCAAATCAAAATTATTAGAGCCTTGAATTACTAGCTGCGCTTTATTTAATGATGTTGTTTCATTTACTGTTTGTGGAAACGAAGAGCCGTTGCCACCTAAAGGAACAAACCATGCTCTTGAATTGGTATAATCTGACGTAGAAATGAATGTCTGATATAGCTGAGTGGATCCGTTGACCTTTACGGCGCTAGCAATGTCAGAATGTCCTGTTGATGTAGGTGCCGCTGTTCCATTCAGCTTGTATGTAGTACCGTCTGCAGTAGTTGCAAAAGCTTCTCGTCCGCCGGTATAAGATTTATTGTCAAAGATTGTCATTACGTTGTTAAGACCGCTTACAACACCACCGGTTGAACCTAAAAGGATGTTTACTTTCGCATCAGAATAGTTGTAAGAATATTGGTTAGTAGATGTAACTTCTGTCGATGGCGAAAATGTAAGAACATAAAGATTGTTGTCATCTGCAGCTAAAAGGCCGATTCCACCGTCATAAGTTGTGGACATTTCTGACCAGCCTCTGCCACTGTAAAGACCTTTAGTAAAGATCTTGTTGCCATTTGTGCAATAAAGATTATTGTTGTAACAGACTAGAGAGCGTGTTGCCCACGGCGCGGTCTTCTTACCAAGCTTGACTTCGTCTTCAATTGCTGAAAAAATTGCACCCCCAGATGCGCCACCTCCACAGCTTGAAAACAAAACTATGAATGATGCTAGAATACCGAATAATGTGAATTGTCTTTGTCCTTTCATAATTATTTTTGTCCTTGAATCAAAAGTGATATCGAATACTTAGGCCTGCCTCAACAGTAGTACCGAAACGGTTATTTTCAGGCTGATTTATGTAATATTGAGGTATTATGTATGCACCGAGCGTAACTCCGATTGACCATTCAGAATTGGTTCTATAGAAAAAACCTACCTCTGGTTTTGCAATAGGTCCTAAGTAAAATCTTGTGAGGTACGACTGCAACGCAAAACCTGCTGAAAGTGAAATCGGAATTTCATAACGCCCTACAGCAAGGTTTATTGTTCCTTTTGCCATAAAAGGAACATTGTAAAAGACATTGCTTCCTCTTGTTCTGTGGTAGTTGAAATTAACGTTGCCGCCAATAGAAAAAAGCGAATCTATGAAGAAGTTGTATCCCAAGCTGATATTGCCGCCCCAGAACAAATTATAAGGCGCAAGCGCATAGTTGCCTGCAAGACCTATCTGTATATTCTGGTCGCCGTATGAATTAAGCTCAAAATCTGTTACATTAAGGCCTGTGGCTTTTTTTTCTTCTTCTTCTTCAGTTTCGCCCCAGTCTTCGTCTGCTTCGCCCCAGTCGTCTTCTGTTTCTGGCGTTTCAAAACTGCTTGCCGGTGCATCGCTGTTTTCGAAGCCGAAAGCACCGCCTGATTTGCTCCAATCGTCATTGCTGATATTAAAAGCTTGTGAAAATGTAAATGCTGCAGCAAAAAAAGCTATAAAGCAAAAACTTAAAAAACGTTTCATAAATCCTCTAGTTGTGGGCGCATTGATAGATGCTATCACGAAGCGCCCGTACATTTTTCAGACAAACAATACCTTTTGCATGTCAGTGCTTCTGCAAATTTATAAAAACGTATGGATAAAATTGCAGAAAACCAGTACACTAAAAATATAGCAAAACAAGTACAAATACTATAGCGTATTTTCCATTTTGTTGTCTATGGAAACGGCTTGCAAAAGCTATTTATTTTTTAACAGTTATTCTGTTTGAACGGTTACACTTTGATAGAAAATTAAGCAAATGATATATTGCATTTATAGTTGTAGGAGTTTTTTATGAGCGCAGTAATTATTGATGGTTTTCAGATTGCGGCAGATGTCCGCCATCAGGTTGCAGAAAAAACAGCGGAGCTTGTCAAAAAAGGCACTCACCCATGTCTGGCGGTTATTCTTGTAGGCGAAAACCCGGCAAGTATTTCTTATGTAACCGGAAAAGAAAAAGCCCTCGCCGAAGTCGGCATGAAAGACCGCTCGATAAGGCTTCCAGAATCAACTTCAGAAGAAGAGCTTTTGAAAATAATTGACGAGCTTAACGCCGACGACTCTGTTCACGGCATTCTCGTTCAGCTGCCATTGCCTAAGCATATTGACGAAGACAAGGTGATTATGGCTATAAAGCCAGAAAAAGACGTTGACGGCTTTCACCCAGTAAATGTCGGAAATCTCGTAATCGGGCGCAAGGCTTTTCTGCCCTGTACGCCGCACGGAATTATCGTGCTGCTTGAGACGATGGGCATAAAGACAGACGGTGCACACGCTGTTGTTGTCGGCCGCTCAAACATTGTCGGCAAGCCTGTTTCTCTGCTGCTTGCACGCCGCGAGACAAACGCTACCGTAACAATCTGCCACACAGGCACAAAAGACCTTGCATCTTTTACAAAGCAGGCAGACATTCTTATCGCGGCTGTCGGAAAGCCAAAGATGATTACAGCTGACATGATAAAGCCGGGCGCGGCCGTCATCGATGTAGGTGTAAACCGCGTGCCTGATGCAACAAAAAAGAGCGGTTTCCGCCTTGTAGGCGACGTAGATTTTGAAAACGCTAAAGAAGTCGCTTCATATATCACGCCTGTGCCAAAAGGTGTAGGTCCGATGACGATTGCGATGCTCATGCAGAACGTTCTTGAAGCGGCGCAGGCTGCGGCAGAATCAAAATGATTGATATTCAAAAGCAGAAAGACGACAGAGAAATCCCTTTGATGAAGGTCGGCGTAAAGAATTTGCAGTACCCGGTTCATGTGCTTGACCGCAAAAACCATACGCAGACCACTTCGGCAACAGTTGACCTTTATGTGAATCTTCCGAAGCATTTCAAAGGAACTCACATGAGCCGCTTCGTTACGGTTTTTCACAAATACCATGAAAATTTGTCGATGCGGCATTTTCTGCTTATGCTTGAAGAAATACGCACAACATTAGACGCAGCAGAAGCTTTCGGCACGCTGAAATTTCCGTTTTATTTAGAGAAAAAAGCGCCCGTAACGGGGCAGTGCGGAATGATGGCTTATGAATGTGTCTATGAAGGCACAGCAAGGCAAGCTGGCAAAGAAGGCGTAAAAAAGACAGAGTTTTTCGTAAGCGTCAGCGTGCCGGTAACAACGCTCTGCCCGTGCTCAAAAGCCATAAGCGAAAACGGCGCGCACAACCAGCGCGGCATTGTTACCGTGAAAGTGCAGAACACTTCGTTCTTTTGGATTGAGGACATAATAGAGCTTGTGGAATCTTGTGCGTCTTGCGCCCTGTATTCGGTATTGAAGCGCGAGGACGAGAAATTTGTTACCGAGCATGCGTATGAAAACCCGCGCTTTGTAGAAGACCTTGTGCGCGAAGTCTACATCGGCTTGCGAGATTTTGCTTCCGGCGAAAAGCCGCATGCGGAAAAGCCGTTCACTTGGTTCAGCGTTGAAGCTGAAAACTTTGAGAGCATTCACAATCATAATGCTTATGCCTACACAGAATACAATGAGGAATCTTGATGACCTATTTTTTTGAAACATACGGCTGCCAGATGAACAAAGCCGAATCAGCTTCTTTAGAGCAGCTGCTTCTTGCGCGCGGCTGGACAGCCTCTGAATACGCCGAAACCGCCGACCTGGTGATTATCAACACTTGCTCGGTAAGAGTAACCGCGGAGACGCGCATTCATGGCAGACTCGGCTGGTATTCTGCACTGAAAAAGGAGCGGCAGGGTATTCAGCCTGCATCAAACCACCGCGAGCCGCGTCCGTGCAAAGTGCCGCAGAAAAAGCTCTCGCTCGTCGTTACAGGCTGCATGGCTGAACGGCTTAAAGATTCGCTTAAAAGACAGTTTCCAGTTGTTGATTATGTTGTAGGCACTTTCAAGAAGCAGCATTTTCAAGACATAATTGATGCTGTTGAGCAAGACCGAGAGCTTGTAAATCTTGAAGAAGATTCGGTCTATTCGTTCGCGCCGCTGTCTTATGAGCCGGGCGCCTTTCAGGCTTTTGTGCCGATTATGCACGGCTGCAACAATTTCTGCTCTTACTGCATTGTGCCTTATGTGCGCGGCCGCGAAATTTCGCGTTCTGCGGATGAAATCTTGAAAGAAATTGACATGCTCGGCATCAAAAACGTAAAAGAGGTTACTCTGCTTGGCCAGAACGTAAATTCTTACAGATTTGAAGAAAAGCTCGCGGACGGTTCAAGCCGCATTGTTGATTTTCCGGAACTGCTTGAGCGCATCGCCGTGCATATTAGGGAAACAAAATCTTCTATAGGCTGGGTACGCTTCATGTCGAGCCACCCGAAAGACCTGTCTGACAGATTAATTGAAGTGATTGCAAAAGAGCGCGTCTTGTGCCGCCACATTCATCTGCCTGTGCAGAACGGCTCTACCGCCGTGCTCAAGGCTATGAACCGCAAATATACGCGCGAGCATTATCTTGAGCTTGTCGACAAAATCAGAAGCCGCATACCAGATGTTTCGCTTTCAACAGATATTCTCGTAGGTTTCCCTGGCGAAACCGAAGAAGACTTTGAGCAGACTGTCTCTCTCATGAAACAGGTGCGCTACGAGGCGGCTTATATGTATTATTACAACCCGCGCGAAGGTACAGTAGCCTACAGCATGAAGAATCAGATTCCGGTTGAAGAAAAGAAACGCCGCGTGGCGCGCATAATTGAGCTGCAACTTGAAATTACGAAAGAGCAGCTTGAACGCCGCGTTGGCGAAAAAGTGCTTGTGCTTGTTGAAGCCGAAAGCCGTGACGACAGCTCTGAACTTTTGGGCCGCACCGAGCGTGACGAGCGCGTGGTCTTCAAAGGTGACAAAGCTTTAATTGGAAATTTTGCGCATGTTTCGCTTGACAGCCTGAACGGAAACACTTTTAGGGGAAGTTTGTTGGAAGCTTGACAGAAAGCGCATGTTGCGTTGAAGTTATAGAAGCAGAGGAGTATTGCTATGAAGCTGTTTCAGAAAAAAGCAGAAAAATCAGAAACTGAAGTCGAAAAGCAGCTTGAAAATGCGGCTGAAACAAATGTGCAGGACGCAGAAGAATTTGCTGTTCCGGCTGCAAAAAAGAAAGCTGCAAAGCCAAAAGGCCAGCAGCAAAAAGGAGCGATTAAGATGCCGTGGCGTTTGATAAAGCTTGTTTTGATTTTGTTGTTCGCAATTATCTTTGCAGCATTCAACATTGACAACCGCTGCGATGTTTCGCTTGTTTTTGTAAGTTTCAAGAACGTGCCTGTCTTTGTAACGATGTTCGTTGCTTTCTGCATCGGCATTCTTTTTGTGCTGCCTTTCACAATCGGAAGAGATTCAGCCGTAAAAAAGGCACAGGAAGCTGCTGCCGAAGTTGAAGCCTTGAAAGCTCAAAAAGCGATGTGGCTTAGACAGAGAAAAATGCCGAAAAATAAGCATGAAAAGAAATCATTTTTTTGGGGCAAATCTAAGAAAGCAGATGCCGTTCCTGCAACTACAGAACCTGTTGAGCAAAAAACCGAAAATGGCGATGCTGCCGGAAAATAAAAATATGAAAAGACTTTTATCAGCCAAAAAGCGGCTGCCAAAGCTTGCTGCCTGCATGGTGCTTTTTATGCTTGCGCTGCAAGTTGCGTCAGCAGATACTTCTCAGATTATTACAAACGCCGTCAAGACAGGCACTGTCGAAAGCGCAATCAGCTATATTAAAAGCTCTTTGCCCGGCGTTCAAAGCGTTGACGAGCAGAAAGCAGTCATGCTCTTTTTGGGCAAGCTTCAGCAGCAGGCCGCGCTTTATAAAGAAGCATACGAATCTTATTCTGTTGTAATTGCGCTTGATAAGACTGTGCCGAATGTCGGCGTAAGGCTTGATGCGGCAGTGTGCATTCTTGCTGCGGGCGAAACCGCAACGGCAGAGAGCGTGCTTGATTCGGTGCTTGCAATCGAAAGCGATGATGCTTCCGGGGCGCGTGCAAGGCTGCTTGCGGTCTGGTGCGGCATCTTAAAAGCTTCTTCTGCCGAAGAGCTTGAAACGCCCATTGGACATCTTGAAAAATTCCTTGATGACCCTGTTATGGCTTGTGAAAAGCCTGCCGTGCTTTTTTCGCTGTGGTGGCTCACCGGAGACGCTGCTTATGCGCAGAAGCTTGAAACTGATTTTGCGGCCACGCCGGAAGCCGCATGCGCTAACGGAAGGGCAGAAGTGCTGCCGTTGCCGTACTTTTACTTTATTCCGCGCATGAATTCTGGCTTTGACGCAAAAACGGCGGCCGAAAGATATGCAAACAAGAATGCGGTTGCAGCGGCAAAAAAAGCTGAAAACCAGCGCGCAATGTGGCAGCAGGTGGGCTTGTTCCGCGATGAGAACAACGCCGAAAACTGCATCAAAAAGCTTATTGCCGCAGGGTTTAAGCCTGAAGTGCTTAAGCAGACCAAGCCGAGCGGCAACAACTACACAGCGGTCGTCGTAAAAGAAACAGACGGCTCTGTGGCGCAGGCTCTGCGCAACGCCGGCTTTGAGTGCTACCCCGTTTTTGAAGATTAACGGGTTTGCGATTGGGATTGTTCTATAGCGAAGGTTTGTCTGGCAAACCCTGCCAAATTGCGCAAATCGCAATTTGGTGAGAATCTGTGCGACAGATAGCTTGTTTCAAACCTTTCAATGAAAGAACCGACAATGTACAAGCTTTGACTTGTCAAAGTATGAGAAGTATCAAATGTTAGTACACATCGAAGTGCTTCTTTCATACAGGTTTCACCTCAAGTAGCAAAAGACTACAGGCCGAAGCATGGCAAAAAGGCAATTGCTAATATAAAGAAAGCTATTGAACCTAAAATCATCATGTCTAATGTAGCCTTGCATTTCTTTCTATGATTAGTATTAGCATATTCTTTTAACTCTTCAAAAAGATCTGGAATTGCGAAAATACAACCAATACACATAAAGAGAAGAAATATACTTATTGCATAATCTGATGATTTAAAAAAATACAGTAATAAAAAACCAAAAATATACATTACATAGCTGAAATAGGATAAGATTTTTTTCATTTCTAACCTTTTTTTCGTAAAACCTTATTGGCCGGTGGCGCTGAAGATGCGTTCCAGTTTGATGACGGGCGCGGCTATGTTTGCAAAGCCGTCTGTCGTTATTGAAACTGGCGTCAGCGTCAACGTTTCGCGTATTTCTGTGCCGTTTTGGGTTGTCGCAAAATTCGGCAGATAATATCCGTTGAGGAATTTTTCTTCGCCGAAAGCCTTGAACTGAAGCAAGGTTGTGCCTTTTATGCGCAGCGACGTTACAGCGCCGGTCGCCGTCCAAGACTCGTTTGTGGCGGTGTACTGGCCGTTCTTTATGGTAACAGAAATATTGGTGCTCGTAGACCAAATGTGGCTGCTCGATTCAATTTTTTTCAAGATTTCAGAATCAAATTCATTCTGCTGATTGTTGAGCGACTGAAGGCTGATTTTCTTATAAGTTCCGTCCCACAAAGTTTCTTGCATTACGGCCATCTTTACTTCGTCATTCACCTTGACCTTGATTTCATCAATGTCGTTCAGCGCAACGTCAAAGCGGCGCACAAGGCTTGTAACTGAATTGTTCACCATCGTAAGATTTGCGCCGCTCCGTCTAAGCGAAGTCGTGTTCCAGTGGTAAATTTCCTGTATCTTGTCTGTGGAAAAAATGATTTCGCGCTTTGCAGTGTTGAAGAACACATAGCGCAAGTCTGAATCGTTGGCGGATGACTTGTACCAAAGACCGTCGAGAAAGCGCTCAAAAGTCTGCGGCGTTCCGTCTTGAATCTTGCGCAGCTCGTTTGCTGCAATTTTCTTGCCGGCCACGCGGTTTTCTGAAACTTTTATATATTTCTTCGCGATTCTGTCCCAGTCATACATAGTCTGAATCTGGTCGAGCGAATCTTTGCCTTTTGATGAATCTGAACTGTAGACCCAAATCGGAAAGCTTTCGCCTTGAGTCTGCGAGAACGAATAAGGGTCGCTGCGCTGAAGCTGCTGAATGAAAATCGTGGCGTCAGCTGAAAATTCTGCAATAGTGTCGTATTTGAACTTTTTGTCTGAAAATTCCGGCAGAAAAACCTTAAGCACAGTCTCTTGCTTTTCGTTCAATCCTGTGTATGTAAGCGAATTTATGTGGTCGCCCGTCATGTCAAGCACAGAAAACGAAAAAGTGTTTGTCTGTGTAATTTCAGTTTCAATTTCGCTTTTACGCTCGTATATTTTCTTTTTCGGGTTGAAGATGCCTGTCACAAGATAAATCGACGGCGAATTGTTTTTTCTTATGCTGATAATCTGGTCGTCGAGCGCGTCATTGTTCATGTCTATAGAAAGTGCGTTGAGCAGCGTTTCGCCCGGCTGCAGCTCAATCAGAGAAGTCTGAAGTTCTGCTTCTGTTTCATCAACGATGATTTCTTCTGTTTCAGAAACAGCCTGCTGCATATTGGGCTTTACAATTTTTGCTCTGATTGTCTTATATTCAGGCTCTTTCGGCTTCTTGTAAGTGTAAACTGAGAAGACGACGATTGCCAAAGCTGTCAATATAAAAAAAATGGTCGTAAATCGTTTCATCAGCTTGATGATAGCAGTTTTTGGCTGAATTCTTCAAGCCGTTTTTATCGTTGGGCTGTTGACATTCAAGCTTGTCTTTTCTTAAAATAGCACATTATGACAGCAAACGAATTGCGTTCAAAATACATCGCATTTTTCAAAAGTAAAGGACATGCCGAAATTTCCGGCAAATCCCTCATTCCAGAAAATGACCCTTCAGTATTGTTCACGACTGCGGGCATGCATCCATTAGTGCCTTATCTGCTCGGTGAAAAGCACCCGGCGGGCACACGTCTTACAGATTATCAGAAATGCGTGCGCACTGGCGACATTGACGAAGTAGGCGACCCGTCTCATTTGACTTGCTTTGAAATGCTCGGCAACTGGTCTTTGGGCGATTACTTCAAGAAAGAGTCAATTGCATTTTCTTATGAATTCCTTACATCAAAAGACTGGCTTGCACTTGACCCGCGCAAAATTTCAGTAACAGTATTTGCCGGCGATGCTAATGCACCGCGCGACGAAGATGCTGCAAACTATTGGAAAGAAAACGGTATGCCAGAAGACAAGATTGCTTATCTTCCGGCAAGCGACAACTGGTGGGCAGCTGGCCCGACTGGTCCGTGCGGCCCTGATACAGAAATATTCTATTGGGTTGGTGAAGGTCTGCCACCTAAAGGCTCAAACAAAGGCACAGACCCGGAAAACTGGATGGAAATCTGGAACAATGTTTTCATGCAGTTCAACCGCATTGACGAGAAAACGCTCGTTCCGCTGCCAAAGCAGAACGTAGACACAGGCATGGGCCTTGAGCGCACAAACTGCATTCTTCAGGGCAAGACTTCAGTTTATTTGACTGAAGTGTTCAAGCCGATTATCGATACAATCGAAAAGCTTTCGAACTACACTTACGGCACAGACGCAGAAAAAGACAAGAGCGTCCGCATTATTGCAGATCATTCACGTTCAGCTGTGTTCATTCTTGGCGATCAGAAAGGCGTTTCGCCGAGCAATGTCGGTGCTGGCTATGTTCTCCGCCGCCTTATCAGACGCGCTGTGCGTCACGGCATGAAGCTCGGAATTGACCGCGCATTCTTGGCAGAAATTGCTGAAACTGTTATCGAAAACTTCAAGTGTGCTTACCCTGAGCTTGAAGAGAACCGCGAAAAAGTTTTCAACGAACTTACAGCTGAAGAAAACAAATTCCGTGATACGCTCAAGAAAGGCGAGGCTGAATTTCAGAAGCTTTTGCCTAACTTGATGAAGAACCCGAAAAAAGAAATTTCTGGAAAAGTTGCGTTCAGGCTTTATGATACATTCGGTTTCCCGCTGGAGCTTACACAGGAACTCGGCGCAGAAAACGGCTTTACCGTTGATGTTGAAGGTTTCAAAGAAGCTGAGAAAAAGCATCAGGAGCTTTCAAGAACTCAAAGTGCAGGAACTTTCAAGGGCGGTCTTGCTGAACGTTCTGAGATAACAACAAAATATCATACAGCTACGCATCTCTTGCAGGCTGCATTGCGCCAGGTGCTCGGTCCGCATGTTGCGCAGAAAGGTTCTAATATTACAGAAGAGCGTATGCGCTTCGATTTTTCTCATCCTGCCCCTATGACAAAAGAAGAGATTAAGCAGGTAGAAAATCTCGTAAATGAGCAAATAAAGCGTAACCTTCCGGTCAAAATGGAGATTATGAGTTTAGATGATGCTAAAAAGAGCGGCGCGACTGCTCTCTTTGGCGAGAAATATGAATCGAACGTAAAGGTTTATACAATCGGTGATTTTTCTAAAGAGGTCTGTGGCGGTCCTCATGTGGAAAATACCGGTAATCTTGGTACGTTCGTTATTACGAAGGAACAGTCTTCGTCTGCCGGTGTTCGCAGAATCAAGGCTGTTTTGAAATAAAAAATTCTGCAGTTTGCAGACTTGCTATGTAAATTAAAAGTTGCAAAAATTTGTAACCTTTAATTTCTTGCTTTGTTATATATTAAGCAATCATGCTCTTTTACAGAGAGTTCTGCTTTTTATTGATGAAAGAAAGAGGTTTTTCATGAAAAGAAATATTTTGTTTGGTGTATTTTTTGTTGCTGCAGCATGGTCTGTTTTCGCACAGAACAACTTGCAGCCTTTGGCAACAATTAAAGTAAACAAATCTGAAACAATTACGCTCGGACAGCTTAAAGCACGTGTTGACGTTTATCAGAAGCAGTCTGGTGTTACTAATTTTACACTTGAACAGAAAAAAGAAGTTCTTGACGTAATGATTGACGAGCGTCTTGTTGTGCAGAAGGCTATAAAGAGCGGCATCAGCGTTACAGATTCTGAACTTGATCAATATTTCCTTGCAATGCTTTCTAATATGGCGGGCAAAGAAGTTACTGAAAAAGAATTCAGTGATTTGATTCAGGCAGAATTTTCAAAGTCATTCGACCAGTACATGAAAGAACAGATGGGCATGACTGTTGCTGAATACAAAAATTACTTGAAAAATCAGCTTATAGCACAGCGCTATGTGCTTTCTCTTAAGCAGAAAGAAATTGAGAATGCTTCAGTTTCTGATACAGAAGTACGTGATTTTTATGAAATGAACAAATCTGCATTTGTTCAGAGCGATACAATGAAGATGTTCCTTATTTTAGTTCCAAAGCAGGGTGATGCTTCTGCTGCTAAGACTTTGTGCACATCTTTGTTCAATGATTACAAAGCAAAGAAGGTAACGACTGATTCTCTTTTGAAGCAGATGGAATCTTCTAAAAAATTCCAGTGCGGCACAATCTATGTCAGCAAGAACGCAAGTGCTGCTGCACAGCTTGGAATTGACTATTCAACATTGCTTGAGATGTTCAAAAAGACAAAGGGCTTTGTTTCTGAAGTTTCTGAAACAGAAGGCGATTATCAGTTCTACACAATTCTTGACAAATATGATGCCAAGATGCTCGGTTTGAGCGACCCTGTAACACCAGGTCAGGCTGTAACAGTTTATGAATATGTAAAGGGCAATCTTGTTGAAGAAAAGCGCAATACGATTTTCCAGAATGCTCTTACAGACCTTACAAAAGAACTTAGAGTAGCTGCAAACTACAAGATGGAAAAGTCAGGTGCAGCGCTTGATAAGCTGCTTACTTGGTAGGGTGTCTTTGTGGCAAGAAGAAAAAGCCGTATAATTGCTTTTCAGGCATTGTATTCGTGGGATGTGAACAACATCCCGCTTGAAGAACTGCTTGAATTTGCATGGGTTGATGAGCAGATGCAGGAGAAGTTGGGAGATGAAAATCTCACGTTCACCAGAATGCTCATCAGCGGAACTATTGAGAATATAGAAAAAGTAGATGAGACTATAAAAGCCCATCTTACAAACTGGGATTTTGACCGTTTGAACAAGGTTGATTTGGCTGTCTTGCGTATAAGCGTTTACCCGCTGCTTTTTCAGCTTGACATGCCGTCAACCATAATTATTGATGAAGCTGTTGATATTTCAAAGGAATACGGTTCAGACGATTCCTTTAAGTTTATAAATGCAATTTTAGACAGCATAAAGAAATCTTGCCGGACTGCATAAGGAAAATTATGAAAAGCAGATTTTGCCTCAATAATCAAAAAAAGACTCTCTGTTATCAGGCGGGTCTTTTTTTTGTTTTGTTAATCGTGTCTTCACTTTTGGTTTTGACCGGCTGCACAAAAAAGTCAGCCAATTTTTCATTTGCAACTTCAATGGATACAGTAGATTCGATGATTGCATTGGGGCAGATGAAAGAGGCAAATGATTTGCTAAAAGATGCTTCAACAGTAGCGTCTGAACCTAATGAATGGTTTGCAATCTACAAAAGATATATCCGCACGGGCAACACCAAAGAAGCCGGAAAGCTGATGAAAAAAGCTTACAAGAAATGTCCGGGTAATGCCGAAGTTGCCGCCGTTTATGCGCACCATCTGATACAAGAAAAGAACTATGATGATGCTTATAAAGTTGCGGTCAGACTTGAAAACACGCCGTATGGCTCAATCTTGAGCGAGCTAAGGCTCAAAAAGGCAAAAGCTGAGAACAATTATCTTAAGCGCGAATTCGTGCAGACATTTTGCGATGCAGCTTATGCAACCGGCAATGACCGCTATTTGCGCAACGCCGCAGTTATCGAAGCGTATAACGGCTTTATTCAGAATGCACTTGCATTGCATCCGAACGGCGAAACGTATAACGAAGATAAACTTTTCTGGGCTTTAATCTCTTATGATGCAGGGAATTTTGCCCAAACATATATAGACCTTGCCATGATGGAGCCTTCCGCTGAAGTTATGATGTTGAAAGCTGACGCCGCATTATACTTGGACGAGCAGAAATCGGCTTTTGAATTCTGGAAAGGTGCGCTGAAATATGACCCGGGAATTTCGCCTGTGCCATATTATAATCTTGCGCATTACGCCGAGCTGAACGATATGCAAGCAGAACGCGGCGAATTCCTTATTCTGCTGATGAAATATTTTCCGGATTATGTACCAGGGCTTGCCGCATACGGCAATTATGCTTATGACATTACGCACCGTGAACCAGAAGACGCCATAACCTCAGCTGTAAGAAAGGCGGGCTTCAAGTCTTTGAACATGGAACAGCGCGACACTGCGCCAGTTGTTCCGGTTGAAGATGCTCTTGCCCGAATGGAAGAGCTTATTGCCAAGACAGGCGATGAAGCAATAACTGTTGAGCGCGCAAAGCTTCAGTGGCGTAATGCTGACAAATCACCAGACCAAAAGCTTGTTGATGTCTGGTTTTTGCTTGAAAAATACCCAGAAAATGAAAATCTGAAATATTATGCAGTCTGGCTTTTGTGCAAGTTAAAACGCTACGATGAAGCGCAGACAATGTTCAGCAAATATCTTGTTAACAAATATGGCAACAACGATATTAAGGACATTGTAAGCTCGTTGTCTGCTCTTGAATGTGAATATGCGGCATATCTTTCGGCTATAAACGTGCCTAACGAGCAGACGCCGGATTATAAGCTTGCGGTCAAGCTTTATCAAAATCTTGTTGCACATGACACAAAGAGCGTGCCTGTATTGATGAACTATGGTTTGATTCGATATTCCGAATCGCATTTGCAAGAAGCTTTCGATTTGTACAACAAGGCTTTGCGCCTAACTTCAGATGAAACCATGAAAGCTGAAATTCAGTACAGAATGGGCTGTGTCTATGCTGCTCAGAAAAACATAAAAGATGCGCTGATGTGCTTGTCTTATTGTCTTCAACTGAACCCCGAACACGCAAAAGCGCGCCTGCTTTATAAGCGGCTTGAAGGTCTTGCAAGCTGATTCTGCTTTAGCCGTAAGAAATTGTTTCAGAAATCGCTTTAACCGTTCGGGCATAAAAAAACAGCTGATAAGGCGCATTAAAAGATACGCTTTATCAGCTGCTTTCGTTTTAAAGCTTTGTAATCAAATTAGTCGATTACAGCGATGATGTCAGCTGCTTTCAAGATAAGATGGTCTTCGCCGTCAATCTTGATTGATGTGCCTGCGTATTTGTCATACATAACGCGCTCGCCGGCTTTTACTTTGATTTTTTCTTTGTCATCGCCGACAGCAACAACAACTGCTGTCTGTGTCTTTTCCTGTGCTGTATCTGGAATGATGATGCCGCTTGCGGTCTTAGATTCTGTTTTTTCAGTTTTTACCAATACGCGGTCTGCTAATGGTCTAACTTTCATATATCCTCCGAATAAATAACAATTTCTTGGATGTTATCATCCTTTATATTTAATATACGAATTTTGACCTCCCATCGTCAAGGAAAAAAGTGAATCAGCTTCAAAAAAGGCGATGTTTGTGATAGACTGAAAAACATGAATGATTTTGTCCATCTCCATGTCCATTCCGATTATTCGCTGCTTGACGGCGCATCTAAGATAACCACGTTGATTGACCGTGCAAAAGAATTAGGCATGACGGCGCTTGCATTGACAGACCATGGCAACATGTTCGGTGCTTTGCGCTTTGAGCAGGCTTGCCACAAAGCGGGCATCAATCCGCTTGTCGGCTGCGAATTCTACGTTGCGCCGGGCAGCAGACACGAGCAGAAAGGCTCTGAAGATGGCAACCGCTATTATCACCTTATATTGATTGCGAAAAATGTGCAGGGCTATAAGAACTTGTGCATGCTCACAAGCCGCGCCTTTACCGAAGGCATGTATTACAAGCCGAGAATCGACCTTGAATTGCTGAAAATGTACCATGAAGGCATTGTCTGCCTTTCAGCGTGCCTTGCAGGTCAATTGCCGCAGCTTCTGCTTGCCGGAAAGCGCAAAGAAGCGGAAGAGCTTGTCTGCACTTACAGAGATATTTTCGGTGCAGAGAACTATTACATAGAATTGCAGGACCACGGAATTGCAGACCAGCGCAGGGTTGCGCCTATGCTTATAGACGTTGCAAGGACTTTGGGCGTTCCGATGGTCGTTACGAACGATATACACTATGCGCGTCCAGATGATGCGGCGGCGCAGGATATTCTGCTTTGTGTTGGGCGCAAAAAGCTTAGAAGCGAGCCGCATGGCGCAGAAGCTTATGCAGGCGGTCAGTTCTACATGAAAAGCGGCGACGAAATGGCGCAGCTTTTCCCAGATTATCCTGAAATGATTACGAACACTCGCCGCATTGCTGACATGTGCGATTTGACGATTCCGCAATATAAAACGCAGCAGCTCAAAGACTGTCTGCCTGTCTATGAGATTCCGCCGGAATTTGCAACGCAAGATTTGTATGTTCTTCACCTTGTAGAGACGGGCTTACGCAAGCGCTACAAGGTTATCACTAAAGAAATTGTTGACCGCGCAATGTATGAGCTTGGCATCATATTTCAGATGGGCTTTTCAGGCTATTTCCTTATAGTATGGGATTTTATCAACTGGTCAAAGACGCACGGCATTCCGATTGGACCTGGCCGCGGTTCTGGTGCAGGCTCTCTTGTAGCTTATGCAATGACGATTACTGACATTGATCCATTCAGATTCAAGCTGATTTTTGAAAGATTCTTGAACCCGGAACGCGTAAGTATGCCTGATTTTGACGTTGATATGTGTTTCGAAGGCCGCCAAGACGTAATTGCTTATACGCGCGAAAAATACGGCGACCCGCAGGTTGGTCATATCGTTACGTTCGGAACTTTGAAGGCAAAAGCTGTAATTGCCGATGTAGGCCGCGCTCTCGGCATTCCGCTTGCAGAAGTGAACATGCTCAAAAAGTGCGTGCCAGAAGGCATGAAAGTTCATCTTAAAGACGCATTTGCTGACCCTGACGAAAATCACCCTGATTTCGGCCAGCTGAAGCCTTACAGAGATGACCCGCGCTATAAAGAATTGTTCGACCTTTGTTTTAAGCTTGAAGACGTGAACCGCAATACATCGCTTCATGCTTCGGGCATTGTAATTGGCAGAAGCGAGCTGCCGGAATGGGCACCTGTTTACAAAGACTCTAAGACTGGCAAAGTCGCCGTGCAATACACAATGGACATTATCGAACCGTGCGGCCTTGTAAAGATGGACTATTTGGGGCTTAAAACGCTCACGCTCATCAAATATGCCGAGCGGATTATACGCAAGCGACCTGGGTTTGAAAACTTTAAGACAGACCAAGTTTCTGAAGAAGACGAAAAGACGTTTGACTTGTTCTGCCGCGGCGACACTGTTGCGGTTTTTCAGTTTGAAAGCCCTGGTATGCAGAAGATTCTGCGTGAGGCACAGCCGCGCTGCATTGAAGACGTAGTTGCTTTGAACGCGCTTTACCGCCCTGGTCCGATGGACTACATTCCGAAGTACATTGAAGGAAAGCGCCACCCTGAAACTATTACATATCCAGACCCATGTCTTGAAGACATTCTGAAAGAAACATACGGTGTTATGGTTTATCAGGAACAAGTTATGCAGGTCGCGCAGCGCATCGCCGGTTTCTCGCTTGGCGGTGCAGACATGCTCCGCCGTGCTATGGGAAAGAAAAAGCTCGAAGTCCTCATGCAAAAAAAAGAGGAATTCATTCAAGGCGCGGTCAAAAACGGCTTTACGGCTGAACATGCCGGCGAAATTTTCGAAATCATGGTTCCGTTTGCCGGCTACGGTTTTAATAAGAGCCACGCCGCCGCATATTCAGTTGTTGCTTACCGCACGGCTTATCTTAAGGCGCATTTTCCGGCTGAATTTATCGCGGCCAACTTGACCAACGAAATTACGAGCACAGATAAACTGCCGGAATATATCGCTGAAGGCCGCTCAATGGGCATTGCCATAGATCCGCCTGACGTAAATCGTTCCGATAAAGTTTTTGACGTTGTTGACGGGCGCATCGTTTATGGCTTGCTCGGCATAAAAGGGCTCGGCGAAGCAGCCGCAGAGGAAATTGTAAATCAGAGAACGAAAGACGGCCCGTACAAAAGCTTTATGGACTTTCTTGAGCGCGTCGATTTGCACACCGTAAACAAAAAAGCCATAGAAGTCATGATAAAAACCGGCTGCTTTGATAACGTAGACCCGATTCCGCGCTCAATGCTGCTTTTGAACATGGAACAGGCCGTAAATTATGCAGACCAGAAAAAAGAAGATACCCGCTACGGTCAGGTTAGTCTTTTTGAAGATGCAGGTGAAAAAGAATACGCTGATTTTGTTTACGAGCAAGCGCCGGAATGGACTTTGCAGGAAAAGCTGACAATTGAAAAAGAACTTATCGGATTTTACATTTCCGGCCACCCGCTTGACGAATATCGTGAGATAATCGAAAAAGCTGAGACAATAAACATTGCTGAACCTTCGCGTGCACAAAAAGACAAGACTTATACGATTGTCGGCATGATTAAGAGCATTAGGCCTTTCACTACAAAGAAGGGCAAACTTATGGCGTTCGGTCAGCTTGAAGACATGAACGGCACGATTGACCTTACGCTGTTCCAAAAGACATGGGAAAAATTCGGTGCAGTGCTGAAAGTTGACGGCGTTTACGGCATAAAAGGAAAAGTTGACCTTTCGCGCGACACACCTTCGTTTTTGGTTGATGAAGTGCTTGACCCGAAAGACTTGCAGGAGCGTTCAATCAAAGAAATTCACATCAAGCTTGAACCAGGCTTAAAGACAGAGCGCGACCTTATGTCGCTCAAGAATTATCTTTTTGAGCAGAGCGGCAACTGTTCAGTTTATTTTCACCTTGAACGCGGCAGCAAAAAATATGTCGTTATGGCAAACCAGCAGCTTACAGTGCCTTCAAACGATGAATTTGTCGACGGCATAAAAGACCTTGCGTTTGTAGAAAGCGTCTGGAAAGAGTAAAATTTTCTGCCACGTCGGAAAATTTTTGGTATATTTAACAAAGGTAGGTTTTCATGTTCATTAACATTTTAAGAGTCGTTTCTCTTCTTATTTCGTT
>LVBI01000006.1 GCA_001603145.1 Spirochaetales bacterium Spiro_07
GGGCTCTGCCCTTAGAAATCCCGATTTATCTACAAATAATGTCTTGTACATAAGCTGCCGGTTTTTGTGCAAGCAAAAAGCGGCACTTTTCGCTTAATAATCTTCAACCGTAGATTAGGCTACTGCGAAAAGAACCCCTAAAAACCCTGAACGATTATAATTTATAAGTTTTTTTAGGCATTTTTTACAGTCATGCTTCCTAAATTGTGAATTGTCATATTCGGGCTTGACCCGAATATCTTTCAAAAGAGATTGCCGTATTGGGCACGGCAATGTCATGCTATTTCAGTCTGTTTTCAGCTTATAAAGTCTTTTCTGAATATTTATAGCCCAAGCCGTAAACCGTTTCGATGCAGTTTTCGGGGATTTTTTTCCGAAGCCGCTTTATGTGGCAGTCAACTGCCCTGTCGTTAAGATAAGTATCTTGCGGATAGGCAATTTCAATCAGCTGCTCACGTGAAAGCACTTCATTCTTATGCTCGATGAAGCTTTGAAGAATTCTGAATTCTGTGACAGTAAAATCAGCACTCTTGCCGTAAATCTTTGCAGTGTAAGAAAGCAAATCAAGCTCAATGCCGCCGGACTTCAAGATTTTAGAAGCTTTTGCCTGACCGGCTGAATCAGCAGCATTGCAGCGCCTCAAAATTACATGAATTCTTGCTACAAGTTCTTTTATTGAAAACGGCTTGCAAAGATAATCATCAGCGCCGAGCTCAAGGCCCAGAATTTTGTCGAATTCCTCGTCGCGGCTCGTAAGAAAAATCACAGGCGTCTTTATTCCAGATTCGCGCAGCCTTCTAAGCAATGTTATTCCGTCCATGACGGGCATCATGATGTCAAGCACAAAAATATCAATCGCTTTGGGCTTTTCAAGTTTGGCCGCAACAGCATAATCAAAAGCCTGCTGCCCGTCTGCAAATTCAAGCACGTCAAAACCTTCTTTTGCAAGAGCCGTGCGGACAGCAAGACGGACATTTTTTTCGTCATCAACTAAAGCTACAGTCATGACTCAATTAAATCAGCATGTTCCATTTTTTTCAAGCTTGACCAGTCGATTTTGCTCGTCATGAACATTATTACGGCAAGAACCACGAATGCAAAGATTGAGCCCATCAAGAGCGCATAATCTTCTGACTGAAGGCAGCCGAGCAGATAGCCGTAAAGCACGATGAAAATGCCCGCCATAACGCCGCCGAGCTTATACTTTTTGGTGACAAGCGCCGTATAAAGCGAAACAAGAACGCCTGAACCGGCCGCACCAATTATATAAGAAGCAAAAAAGTTCATGTGTTCCGAAAGCGAAAGCAGCAGCAAAAAGAACAGCACGCTTGCCGCACCGCAAAGCAGATAGTTCACAGGGTGAAGATTGACCGAAGCAAAAATCTCGAACATAAAAAGCACGATGAACGGAACGATTATAAACAAAAACGCATAAGTATTTGCGCGGTTAAGCTTTGTATAAAGGTTTACAGGCTGAACAAAATCAAAGCCAATCAAATGAGAGCCGTCGCCAGCATCAAACGGAATGTTCCACTTTGCAGAAAAGCCGCTGTCGCTCAAGTTCCGTTCATCCGGCAAATACGAATAGCCTGTAAAGCCAGGCGAAGCCCAGTCGCCGCTTATAGCCAGCGTAGTGCTCGACGAATTCAGTCTGAAATCAACATTTTCTGCGCCCCTTATTTTGAGCGAAGCTTCAATTTTGTAGTCGCCTTCAGGGTTTTCAAGATTGCAGCAAATTCCCTGATGTTTGTAATATGTTCCGTCAGACGAACCGTTCACGCTGAAAACAGGACGTTCCATAACGCTTTTGTCAGAAATCTTGTATACCAGATATGCCTGTTCCGGATGATAGTCTTTTTCCTTAGAATCTGCCGGAATCTCAACATTCTTGAAACTTGCGTTTATATCAAGCGTACCTGTAAACACCGGCGAAGAATAAATGCCCACTGTTCGTTTTTCGGTTGCAAAAGTGAAATCATAGTCCGAAGATTCCGGGTAAATATAAAATACGCGGTCACCGTTTTCCGCTTTTTTATTTTTACGCTCGCCATAATAATCAATATCATAAATCTCATAAGGAACTGCAATCACAAAGCCTTCAGAAGAGAAGCTGCCGCCTGCAGAAGCATTAATGTTAGCTACTGCATCATTAAAGACATTTCTTCTGTCATTGATTTTTGAACCGATTAACACGTTTGCCAGAAGCAGCAGCAGAACCACCGCACCAATAAAAGCTAATTTTGAAACAATCGTCTTGTTTTTCATAAAAATCTCCCGAAAATCATAGTTTTTAGTTTTGTTGTTTTGATTTCCTATAAGAGAATCTTATAAATGAATTATGTCAAAATTATGGCGGAAATGTGTTATTTTCTTGTGCTTTTTAATGGAATTGAAAAGCTGAATTTTGCGCCTCCGAGCTTTGCACTTTCAGAGACAAGCACCTCGCCTTCAAGAGAATCTGCAATAGCCTTTACGATTGAAAGCCCAAGCCCGGTGTGCGAAAAATCGCTGTTTTGCAATTCAGCCCGTTCTGAATAGAAGCGCTCAAAAATTTTGGCAGCCGCTTCGCCGCTCACGCCTTTTCCGTTGTCTTCTACAGAAAAGCAGAAAAAGTCTTTTTCTAAAACTGAAGAAACCAGAACATCAGTGCCGAAACTCATTGCATTGTCTATAAGGTTTTCTGCCACGCGGTCAAAATAGTCTTGCGGCAACGGCAAATTGATTTCATCTTTATTTGATTCAAACTTGACATTTACGGCCGGGTATTTCTTTTTGAGACGGTCGATTATGTGATTGGTGCAGCTGTTCACCGGTACAGGCGCAAGCTCATCGCCTTCTGCCGTGCCTGCGTCAATTTTTGAAATGTTCCGCACGCCGTTCAGCAAAGTCTGCAAATGCGAAACTTCATCGGCGATTGCAGACGCAAGCTCCGATTTTTCAGTTTCAGACAAGCTGCCGCTGCCGAGCAGCTCCGCCGAAGTTCTTATTGCCGTAAGCGGGTTCTTGAATTCATGCGCAATGTCAGAAGAAAAGGCCTGACTGAATTTTATGCGCCGGTTCAGACGGTCTATAAGCGAGGTGAAAGCTCTGGAAAGCCCGCCAATTTCGTCGTGGCGCTTTTTGCCTGTAAAATCTGTAAAGAAGATTCTGCCCTTTTTGTCAGCACATTCCGCAGCCTGTTTTGCAAGCTTTCTAAGCGGATACGAAATTCTAAAAGCAAGAAAAACGGCTATCAATACAACGACTATCAGTGAGCGCAAGAATATTTTGCCCAAATCAAGGCGAAGCTCGTATAAATTCTGAAGAATCTTATAAGTTGATCTGTTCACAAGCACCACGCCGCAGACTTTTTCATTTTTAATAACCGGAATTGCCGAATAAAGCGTAACGCTAACCTGCCCGCCGGAAGAAATTCTCGTAACCGCGCCGTATTTTCCGTCTAAAGCAGCTTTTACTTCTTCGCCGTCAAAGACAGACTTGCCTGTGTAAAAATCAGCTGATTCATAAGGCATGGCCGGCGCTTTGAAGTATCGTCGATAAACGCGGATTGGGAAAGAGAAAAGCCGGTAAACAAAAGACTGGTTCGGCGACTTAAGCAGCTCATCATTATTTCCGGCATAGCGCACGGAATTTGAAGCAACGCCCGAAGCGGCTTGCTCAGCAGTTCCATCATTTTCAGGAACGGCGCTCGAATCGGCTAAAAGCATTCCGTTTCCGTCAAGAACGCGGATTCTTGAATCGAAGCGCCCGTTCATGTTCTTGAGAAAAGCGGCTGCAAAGTCTTTGTTGATTGATTCATCGTTGTCTGTTGCAAGCGCCGCAGAGACAAGCCGCCCCTGCTGCACGTTTGAGCTTTCCATCATTGCAAGCTGCTGCTTCTCATAAGTCTTGAGCGCCATCGTAATTGCAACCGGAATAAACGCAACAATTATAAGAAAAATCGAAATCTGAAGGCTTATGCTTAAGTTGAACTTCTTCATGCTATAAAAGCTATATCATAATTCAAAGTAAAAAAGAAGCCCTGAAATACCAGTTGTCGCAATAATCTGCCACTTGTCACTGGAAAAAACACCTGCAAAATAAAGCCTGCTATACTGGCTTTGCAATCAGGGAGATTCAAGTTATAGTTTATCTATAAAGCTTTAAAACCCTGCACTTGCAAAACCTGACAAAAGGAGAATTTGTTGCGCACAGAAATTAAAATCGAAAAATGCGGAAAACCTTTCTGTGTTATTCACGCAGAAACTGAAACCTCCGGTATTACTGCGGTCGCCGAGAAAATCCGCAGAATAGATGAAACCGGCAGAATGACGGTAATATCCGGCTGGGACGGTGATTACTGCATTCAAGTCAGGCAGGGCGATATTTTCAGAATCTACAGCATGAACAAAAAAGTTTATCTTGAAACTGAAAAAGAGACTCTGCTTTTGAAAATGAGGCTCTATGAATTTGAACAGCTTGCCGAAAGCTGCGGCTGGACAGACTTCATAAGAATTTCGAATACGGATATTGCAAATTTTTCAAAAGTAACCGCACTGGACATGTCAATAACAGGTGTTGTCCGCATAAACTTTACAGACGGAAAAACTGCAATAGTTTCAAGAAGATATATGACAAAGATTAAGAGCCAGCTGAATATGGTTCACAAACAGGAGTAGTACTATGTTGAAAGAAATAATTAAAAGAGCATCTTTAGGATTTATGATTGGTGTATTTATTGGTGAGACAATTCTGATTTTTGAATCACTTTTAGCAGGTAATGGAAATTTTTATCCTATTTCTGCTTATCTTAGTGCACATACAAACACAGAACTGAATGCTGTAATTATCCAGTACTTCCTGTTCGGAATAATTGGAATAACGTTTGCTGCATCTACAGTTATTTTTGAGCTTGACAACTGGAGTCTTCTTGCACAGACAGTGCTTCATTTTGTCATTACTTCGGTTGTAATGTATATTTCCGGTTTTTTATGCGGCTGGTTTCCACACACCACAAGAAGCACAATCCTATGGTTTGTTATTTTCATCATAATTTATGTGATAATGTGGATAAGCTTTACCATTTATTACAGGAAAAAAACAGAATCAATCAATGAAAGCTTAAAGAAACAGGCATAAACAGTTTTTACAATGCCATTACGTATATCTGATAAATGTCTTTAGGCGCTCAATCATTAATTGCTCTTGTTTTTGTCCTGAATTATCAGGCGGCGCAGGGCTTCTACACCGACAGTGATTGCAAGCTCGGTGTCGTGTGCCTGCTTGTTGGGCAAGCCTTTCTTGGCGCGCTCTTGGTTTGCAACAACCAGAAAGCATGAACCTACGCGCACACGCAAAAACTGACCGGCGATGAAGAGCGCGGCGCTTTCCATTTCTGAAGCAAGGCAGCCCATTCTTAACCACGCCTGCCACTTGTTTTCAAGCTCGTAACTTACAGGCATAACTTCTGGTTCGTGCTGACCGAAAAATGAATCTTTGCACTGAACAACGCCTGTATGGTGCGGCGCTTTAAGTTCTGTTGCGGCTTCAACAAGAGCATTAACGCAGTCAAGGTTTGCAACTGCCGGATATTCGATTGGCGCAAACTCGCGGCTTGTGCCTTCCATGCGGACAGCACCAGTAGCAATTACGATGTCGCCACCCATAACGTCTTCCTGCATGCCTCCGCAAGTGCCCACGCGGATGAATGTGTGTGCGCCGCACTTTGCAAGCTCATCTATGGCGATTGCAGCAGACGGGCCGCCGATGCCGGTTGATGTAACGCTTACAGGAACACCTTCGAGCGTGCCGGTGTAAGTCGTGTATTCGCGCACATCGGCTACAAGCTTTGGATTGTCAAAATGGGCGGCAATCTTTTCGCAGCGTTTCGGGTCGCCCGGCATGATGACGTATTTTCCGATGTCGGCCGGACCGACGCCAGTGTGATACTGCTTTCCAGAACCTTCTGTGTAATCTACCATATACAATCTCCTTTTTATTGTGGATTGCTTCGCCTTCGGCTCGCAATGACGGGGTGGCGATTAGGTTTAATCTACAATGAAGTCGGTTCAGCCACCCCAGCTAGTTTTCACTCTGCGAAAACTAGCATAAGTATTATCTACCCGCGGTAGAAGTTTATGAGACAGCCTGCCAAGATGATTTTGCGCTCGTCGTCGGTAAGGTCGCCGACAGAAAGCTCAAATTCATTTACTGTGCCGTTTTTCTTTATAGCATAAGCCTTTATAGACGGCAACTTTTCTTGAATCATCTTCTTTACGCCCGGCAGGAACACATAATCATCGTTGCTGAACGGAAGATTCTTGTCGCCGTCTTTATAGATAAACGGAAGCATACCCCAGTTGATGAGGTTCGAGCGGTAACGCTTTGTGGCATATTCGTTTGCGATGTTTGCACTTGCACCAAGCACGCGCTGGCAGCTTGCAGCCTGTTCGCGGGCTGAACCGTCGCCCGGCTTTACGGCAAAAATCGAAGAACCAGTCTGTGCGCTTTCTGCAAGCTTTGCAAGGCCGGCATCTTTCTTGGCAAGAACGGCGATTGCTGCTTTGATTTCAGCTTTTACTTCGTCTGAAAGGTCGCGCACAGCCTTTGCCCTGCCAACATAAGCCGGGTCTTTGCGGCTCAATGTGAATTCAGCAAGACCGAGCGGATTTGAGCGGAACGATGAAGTCTCGCCTGACGGAATAAGCTCGTCTGTTGTTGTAACCGGGTCGTGAATCTCTGAAACGATTTTCACAAGCAGGTTTTCACCGAGCGCTTTCTGCTCCGGCCAGTCTTTGATGTTCGGGCCAAACTGAATCTCAACTTCCGGGTGCGCAACGCCTTTTGAGTCGTATACGCGGTTTTCGTAGATTGTCTTGTCAAAGAAGTATTTCTTGTTGCTGAAATTTGCGTCAAAATCAGTTGCAGCCGTAAGAAAGCCTTTGTTCGCGGCTGTTGCAGCGATTGAACGTGCGTCCATAAGCGCAACGCTTGAAAGCTGGCCGTTCTGAATCTTTGAACCTTCGCGGTTCGGGAAATTTCTTGTTGAATGGCGGATGCTGAACGCGCCGTTTGCAGGTGTGTCGCCAGCACCGAAACATGGGCCGCAGAAAGCAGTTTTTACGATTGCACCGGCATCAATCAATGCGCTGAATGCGCCGTTTTCCATGAGAGCCTTGTACACAGGCATAGAAGCCGGATAAACATTGAGCAGGAACTTGCCGTTGCCGGTGTCTTTTCCCTTGAGAATGTCTGCCGCAGCGCAGATGTTTTCATAGCCGCCGCCCGCGCAACCGGCGATTACGCCCTGATCAACGTAAAGCTTGCCGTTGATAACCTTATTTTTAAGTGAAAAGCTCACCTTATCGCCGAATGAAACTTTGGCACGTTTTTCAGTTTCGTCCAAAATATCCATGAGATTCTTGTTCACTTCTTCGATTGTGTAAGCGCAAGACGGATGGAACGGCATGGCAATCATCGGGCGGATTTCGCTCAAGTCAATTTCGATTGCACCGTCGTAATATGCGCCTTCCTGCGGCTTGATTTCTTTATAAGCTTGCGGCCTGCCGTGAATGGCGTACCATTCTTCAACTTTGCTGTCAGTTTCCCAAATTGAAGAAAGACATGTCGTTTCGGTTGTCATTACATCAATGCCGATGCGGAAATCAGCTGAAAGATTTGCGACGCCTGGGCCGATGAATTCCATGACCTTGTTCTTAACGTAACCGTTGTCGAAAACAGCCTTGATTATTGCCAAAGCCACATCCTGCGGACCAACACCGGCGGCAGGTGTGCCGGTCATATAAACAGCGACAACGCCAGGATAAGCAACGTCATAAGTCTTGTTCAAAAGCTGCTTTGCAAGCTCGCCGCCGCCCTCGCCTATTGCCATTGTGCCGAGCGCGCCATAGCGTGTGTGGCTGTCTGAGCCGAGAATCATCGCGCCGCATTCTGCAAGCATTTCGCGCGCAAACTGATGGATTACAGCCTGGTGCGGCGGAACGTAGATGCCGCCGTATTTTTGCGCACAAGTCAGACCGAACATGTGGTCGTCTTCGTTGATTGTTCCGCCGACCGCGCAGAGCGAGTTGTGGCAGTTTGTCAAAACATAAGGGATAGGAAATCTTTCCAAACCAGAAGCGCGCGCCGTCTGGATAATTCCGACATAAGTAATATCGTGCGACGTGATTTTGTCGAATTTGATTTTCAGTTTTGATTCGTCGCCTGAAGTGTTATGCTTCTGCAAGATTGAATATGCCATTGTCTTTTTGGCACCGTCGGCAGAATTTGCGCCTGTTTCAGAAAGCTTGCCGTTTACAAGGTAAGCACCCTTTTCCCAAAGTTTCATACTGTTTCTCCAAGGATTCGTTTATATTTTGTTGATTGCTGAAATTATACCGAATTTGCGCAAATGAAAAAAGGGGGCAAAACGATATTATTATCTGCAAAATGTGATACAATAGCTTTATGCTACCAACTGAAGATGAAGCGTTGAAAGAGCTTGAAATTGCGGGCAAGCTCAACCCCGGGCCGTGGGTGAAACATTCGATAAACGCAGGAATTGCCGCCAGAAACATTGCGGAAAAAGTGCCCGGCATGAATTCAGATAAAGCTTATGTGCTCGGGCTGCTGCACGACATCGGGCGGCGCGTCGGCGTTGTCGATATTCCGACACATGTTTACGAAGGCTACAAATATTGCATGTCAAAAGGCTGGGACGAAGCCGCCAAAATCTGCATGACGCATTCTTACCTGCTGATGAAAGACGAATTCAGCTATGAACCTGAAACAGAGCAAGAAAAAGCGATAAAATCATTTATTATGGGCTGCCAGGCCGACGACTACGACAGGCTGATTCAGCTGTGCGACTCGCTCGCCGTTGATTACGGCTTTGTCATTTTAGAAAAACGCTTCGTCGATGTGACACGGCGTTACGGCATAATGGAAGGCTACATAAAAGGCTGGGAAGTAGCTTTTGCCATAAAAGAAGACTTTGAAAGTAGAATGGGCTGTTCGATTTACGACGTGCTGCCCGACATAGGCAAAACCACGCTGCTCACGCCCAAACCCTGGCAGCCAAAATGATAAAGGAAAAAGCATGAACAGATATGCCGCGTTTCTTCGTGGAATAAACATAAGCGGAAAAAACAAAATCAGCATGGGCGAATTAAAGGCAGGGTTTGAAGCTTTGGGCTTTTCTCAAGTGCGCACAATTTTGAACAGCGGAAACGTCGTTTTTTCTTGCGACGCTGCGGCCGCAGAAGCATCTGACAGCGCCGGAAATGCCGCTGCATTAAAGCCGCTCATCGAAAAGCTGGTTGCAGACAAATTCGGCTTGCAAATTCCGGCTTACGTTGCCGCAATAGATTATCTGCAAGACGTTTTGGCGCACGCACCAAGCTGGTGGGGCACAGACAGCAAAGCGCAATACGACAATTTGATTTTCATTCTGACAAAAGACACGCCGGAAGAAATCTGCAAATTAATAGGCGCACCGACCGAAGGGCTTGAGCAAATTCAAATCTATAAAGACATGATTTTCTGGACTTTCGACAGGCAAAAATATCAGAAATGCAGCTGGTGGAAAAAGAGCGCGGCAAACGGCATCGCCGAAAAACTGACGATACGCACGGCAGGCACAATCAAAAAAATCTGTGATATATCATAATGGGAGCGTTAAGCAATGGCAAAAGATTATATCCCTTTCGATTGGAAAAATCTTGAGGATAAGACAACATGGCTTGAGCCTTGCGAAGAAAGCTATTACTACGCTGAAAAATGGAAGCGCGAAGGCAGACGCAGCGTGCTTGATTTGGGCTGCGGTCTTGGGCGGCATTCCATTTTGTTTGCAAAATACGGCTTTAAGGTTACGGCAATGGACTGTTCAGCAGAAGCCCTTGACTTTTTGAAGAAATGTCGCCGCGAGCAGAATCTGAACTTTACTTGCAAGCGCGCCGACATGAAAGCCATGCCTTTTTCAGCCGATGCGTTCGACTGCATTTTTGCAATGCATTCAGCCGGGCACGCCGACACCGCAGCGATGGAAAAAATCATATCTGAAATTAAGCGTGTGCTAAAACCGGAAGGAACTATCTTTTTGACGCTTTGCTCAAAAGAAACTTGGACTTATGCGGAATCAGGGCTGCCGAAGCTTGACGCAAACACCGTGGTCAAAACTGAAGGCGTTGAAAAAGGCGTGCCACACTTTTTTGTAGACATCGAGGATATAAAAAAACTTTTTGCCGATTTTGAGCTTGTAAAAGTGCGCCACATCGACGAATGTTATACAAACCGAAAATGGAAAAACGAAAAGCACTACTTTATAGAAGCTGTTCTTCACAAAGAAGCTGCAAAGCTTGATTTCAGCGGAATAATCGGGCAGCACGTAAATTGCAAGATTGACCGCCCGCTTGGAAGTTTTCACCCGCGCGCAAAAGACTTGTATTACCCGATCAACTACGGCTATGTTGAAGGCGTGTTCGCCGGTGACGGTGCAGAACAAGATGTGTACATCCTCGGCGTAGACAAGCCGCTCGAAACTTTTTCTGGCAAGGTCATTGCAGTTTATCACCGTTTCAATGATGTTGAAGACAAATGGATAGTCGCCCCGGAAGATTCAGACACCGCTCACGATTCGCGCTTTTCACGTGAAGAAATTCTCAAGCAGATTGATTTTCAAGAAAAGTTTTTCGACGGCGAATTGTATATGTAAAAGCAGAAACAGCACAGCAATATCAAAAAATACGTAGCAAGCAAATTTTTATGATAAAAAGCTATAGTTTTTCAGCATAAAATGTTATAATGAAAACAAGGTTTTTAGTGATGGAATTCCTTAGACAGCACCAGCTTAACATTATGCTGATTCTTATCGGCATCTGCGGCATTCTGGCATTTTTTGTTTCAATTACAAAGACTCTGAGCAAAAAAAGGCGGCAGGCACTTTTTTCTCTTGAGCTTGGTGCCATGTTTCTCTTGATTTTTGACCGTTTCGCCTATATTTACCGCGGAGACATAAGCAGCACAGGCTATTGGATGGTGCGTATCAGCAACTTCTTTGTGTTCTTCCTCTCGCTCACGATTCTTCACGCATTCAACTCATACCTTGTTGATTTGTTCAGAACTGAAGCCGGTTATAAAAACTGCCCGGTTCGTCTTAGAATCTGCAAGGTTATCACCGTTCTTGGCATTGCGTCTTTGATAGTTTCTCAATTCACAGATTTTTATTACTACTTTGACGAGCAGAACCGTTACGTGCGCGGCGACGGAATCTTTTTAAGCTATGCTTTTCCGTTTCTGGTACTGTTCTTAGACTTTTCAATAATCATTCAGTATCGTAAAAAATTTAGAAAGCTGATAAGCTTGCCGCTTATTATCTTTTCGATAATTCCGATTGTTGCAACAATTGTTCAGCTTTTTGCCTACGGCGTTTCGCTAACGAACATCGCATGCGTCGGCATGGCTATCATCCTCTATATTTTCAGCCTGATTGACTTGAACGTCAAAGTTGAAAGCGTAAAGCAGCGCGAAATTGAGATTCTGAAAGAAGAGCAGAAAAAAATGCTGGTGCTATTCGAGCAGACTGCAACCGCGCTTGCAAATGCCATTGATGCCAAAGACGAATATACACACGGCCATTCTATGCGCGTTGCCGAATATGCGTTGCAGATTGCGCAAGAAGCAGACAAAGACGAAAAATATTGCTCCGAAGTCTATTTTGCAGGGCTTCTGCACGATGTAGGCAAAATCGGCGTGCCGAGCAGCATTATCAACAAAGACGGCAAGCTTACTGATGAAGAATTTGCTGAAATCAAGAAGCATCCTGTAATCGGCAAGCAGATTCTTTCAAGCATCGATAAGTCGCCGTACCTTTCGATTGCAGCTAATTATCACCATGAGCGATATGACGGGCGCGGCTATCCGCAAGGGCTTAAGGGCGACGACATTCCGGAGATTGCACGTATTATCGCAGTTGCAGATGCTTATGATGCGATGACATCAAAACGAAGTTACCGCGACCCTATTCCGCAAGACAAAGTGCGTGAAGAAATCGTAAAGGGCATGGGCTATCAGTTTGACCCTGATTTTGCGTCTAAAATGCTTCATCTGATTGACCTTGACACTGAATATAATATGAAGGAAAAAGAGCAAGTGCCGGAACTTGCCGGAAAAAACGAGCTTGTTTGCGACGAAAACAGTTCAGTCTATTCTGAAGGCTTGCGCATTACAGAAGAAATTACGCGTTTCAAGATGTGCTGCAAAGTTCAGGACGGATTCGAGCTGGAAGATGCGCAATTTACGCTTGTTCTGTTTGACTCGCTTGACGGCCGCGTTCACTTTAACGACGCGCAGACAAAAGAAACGCTCTTCACCGAATTTGCAGAAATCAGCTTTGACGGCACGGCTATAAAAAAAGACGCCCGCAAAATTAAGGTTGAAACAACAGAAGCAGATGGAAACGACATAGCCCCAACCACAACTATCGATAATTCAGCAAGCTTTGCAGATGCTTTCAAGAGCGGCATTAACTTTGAAGGCGAAGCCGTAAAATATCTTGACCACGTTCTCATAACGTTGCGCTGCAAATATAAGACTGCAAAAATTACTGTTGCGCTTATGGATAATTCAAGATTTGCCTATTTGAGTTTGACCGGCGCGCGCTGCTGCTTTTCAAACGTTGAATTCATAAAGACAAATGAAATAATAACCAAAGATTATATTCCGCGCATTGCAGAAGAAGTCAGCTACATCAACGGCCCTGAAGGCGACATTCCAAACATTCAGATTGACGGCTGGCGCTCAGCTTCTTCAGAAGCTTTTCTCGTTTCAGACGGCATGACGGTGAGCTTTCATTCAAAGAGCTTGCCCACAGCGCGCCTTATCTGGCATTGTCCGTTCGTCACCCTCTTTTATGCCGATGACAAAATCCCTGAAGGCAAGAACTTTATGGAATTTGTCTGCATAAGAATTGACGGCGAAAACTGGGAAGACAACAAAGTAGCTGAAAACACAATCACAATAAACAAGAACGAAAGCTTTGACGGCTGGCCAGCCTGGAAAGAAATGAACAAAAAAGGCTTTGACTGCACCGTGCACTTTCACAGGCACGGCAACAAGATAACAGTAACAACTGAAAACGGCGGCATCGCCATCAAGAGCGTCACCATAATCAAAGAAGAGCCTCCCGAAGTCTATGCCGTCCTTACCGGCGACCAATGCGTAATCACCAACATCAAGATAAGCCGCTAGAACTTGGGCGAACACGGCAAGCTTGTGTGCACCGCTTAAAGGCAAGCACGCAAAACAAGCTTGCACAGCCATAGATTAATTTATCACCACGGATCCCATTCTTGGTTCCACGGTCTTAAATAAGCACCGAATACCCAGCCATTTTTATATTCAGTATGTATCAGTTCACCTTTATCATCATATTCATGAACAGGCGCTTCTTCCATAAAATACCAGTAATCTTCCACGCCATCGATAGTTACTTTTTCAGCTGTTCTTTTTGAAAACGAACATCTTTCCAAGCTAAGCTTAGTAACAATTTCGCCATCAAAACCCGGAAGAGAACGTATATTTACATATTCGAAAACAGCATCTTTAAATGGAACAGAAAAATCTCTATTCTTGCCTTGAGCGTCAAGAATTGCAAATTCATCAATTTCAACAACACCCCAAGGTGTAAGGTCTTTCAGCTTGGCAGCTTGTTCACTCTGAGCAGCAAGAAGCTCATTTATTTTTTCAGAAGTCTTCAACTGCGTGATGCTGTTTAAAATTGCATTGCGCCTTGCTTCATCAGGTTCATTTTCAGCCTGCTTTAAGAGCTTGTACGCGCTTATATCATCTTTAGTAGTGCTTATTTTGCGGCTAAGAATATAGCCTTCGCGCAAAACATAAGCCGCTTCGTCATAATAAGCCATCTTTACAAGCGTATACAAACCAGAGCCGCCTTTGTTCGCCAAATCTACAGCAATAACTGTTCCTTCGGTGACTCCTTTTTTGCGTATGTCTGCAAAATTCTTAGACACATAAGTTCCGGCATTTTCAAGCACAAGCGCAGGCTGCAAACCGAGCGCAATTCTGTTTGAAATTGCATAATAGTCTTTGTTTTTGTAGCTTACTTTCGTAAAAAGCAGTGTCTGCCCTTCTTTTGCATTTGTCCATGCAGAGCGTTTGGTCACTGCCACCGGTTTGTTGTTTCCGTCTGTACCGGAAATATAAGCTTCAATTGTTTCGCCCGGATCAAGGCTCAATTTGGCATATTCCATCATGCCCTCTGATTTTTCGCTCCAGAGCGCCATATCTTTTTGAAGCACAACTGCTGTCGTCTTTTCAGCAAAAGCAGCGGACGCACAAAAAAGTGCAAGCACTGCTGCGATAATAGCATTTTTCATCATACTTTTTCTCTACTCCTAATTTTTGGCGGCATTATAATATGCATAGATTTCATTCAGCTCATCAATAACATAAGAATCCACGCTTTTTTCGTCTTTGGTCATTTCTTCTTCAAGCACTGCAATTCTTTCCTTGCACTGAATCATATCGAAGAAACGCGGATTTTGTGTTTCGACATTGTTTTTGAGCAGATAGCCGTTAACCGTATAAGTTTTTCCGTCATTTATGTAATAACGAACCTTATAAAAGAGGCTGTCAGCATCGCCATCCGGCGCTTCGTCAAAAACTGCAAAAATCGATAACGGCTCAACAATCCGTGTTCCGATGCTCGCCAAATCAGGCTTTGTATACAGAAAAATATTCTCTTCAAAAACAGCACCTCTGTGAGCATAAGGAACAACCGCATAGTCTCTTACCCAGAATTCCCTGTCATAATCGTCACTGTAGACTTTTACAAAATCGCGGTTTCCGCCACCGTCTACGGCAACATCTTTTTTAGTAACAACTTTCAGTTCAGCGTCATCATCTGAATAGAGCTTAACAAGCGAACCGACTTTAGCTTCATATTCAGCAACCATAAGCTCCTGATTGTTTTCGTCTGAAGAAAGCGAGTAGTACCATCCGGCAATCATCACACCATCTACATCAGGCGTCTGAACAGGAACGGCTTCAACTTTGTTCGCAGTGTCTGTTGTTTCAGTCTGATTTTCAGCAGGCGCGGCTTTTTCTTTGCTGCACGCTGTAAAAAATGCTGCGCACAAGCACAAGGCTAAAACAGGCAAGCATAATCTTTTCATATTGAACCTCTTTTTGGAAATTTACATTATAGTATTACAAAGTTAATTTTTTTTCTAGACTATGGCAAAAAAAAACGCTGCCACTTATAAACGGCACGCGCCTTTTAGCATTTTTACAGACTGCATCACCTTCGCTTTGTTTCAGGGTGCTTTTCGTAATATTTGCTCTTGTCTGCGTACATATTTTCGTCGGCGTTGTGCATGCAAAGCCGCAAGTCATCTTTATTTTCAGACCAATCTGAACCGACGGCAAAGCAGACATCTGCACCGTATTCAGATTCAGCTTTAAGTTCCTGCACCTTCTTGTCCAGAGTTTCCTTTTTGCAGTTCGGCAAAATCACAACGAATTCATCGCCGCCCGCACGGAAAATCTCATATTCACCGAAATGCTTTCTAAGCAGCAATGCGGCATTTTTGAGAAGCTCGTCACCAGCAGAATGTCCGCCAGAATCGTTGCACTGCTTAAGACCGTTCAAGTCTGCAAAGACAATGCCGAACGGCGTTCTTACCGGGAATTTTCCGTTTACGTGCCAGTCTACACGCGCGTTCATCGAATTTCTGTTTCTAACGCCGGTAAGCACATCGACATTGCTCATGTATTCAAGCCTTTCCATTAAGTCGTTGTTCGCAATTTCAGAAGAAAGGAATATCGCCGTAAGCTTTATAAATTCTTTAAGTTCGATTATGCGGTCTACGTTGAAATCTGTTATGAAAAGAACGCCATAGAATTTGTTCATGTGCCGGAGAGGTGACAAGACGAGGGATTTTACGCCTGCACCGCGCAAGCTCTTGACCCAAACTGGATTTACCTTTTCAAGCTCATTCATATCGAATTCGTCTTTAATAATCAAGCTGTCATGTTTTCCGATTGTCTCTTCCCAAGAAAAAACTACATCAGGCGTAAGATATGGCATATAATCTTCAATTGAAATGCCTTCTTTTGCGTATGAAACACAGAGCGGCGCATATTTATGCTGCTCTTTGTCTATCATGATTATGCAGCTTGAGAAACATTCCGTCTTTTTGCGAATATCTTTGATTACGGTGTTCATGCTCTCATAGAAATTATCAGAGCCGCGCAATGTTATGCATGTCTGAATTACAGAAGTTGCAATATCTATAGAAACATCAGCAAGTTTTTCGGTATCTGGCTTTTTAGTAAATTCAAACATGAAAAGATAATGGCAGAGGTTGCCTTCATCACAATCTGAAGAAAGCGGAATATAATTGCCGTCTGTCCAGACATCGAGAGCGCGTGTATCTATATAAGCATGCAGATGCTGTTTGAGAACTGCGCAGCGGTAGCAGAAATCTTCAAAATTTGGTTCTTTCGGAATCAATTCTGAATAAATCATGTTATCGTAGTAGGCGTCGCCCATAATCTGCTTGTACTTTGCATTCGCACGTACAATTCTGATTTCGCCGTAGTGTCCGTCGTTAGTCTTTTCTACAGAAAGAACTGCCGCCGCCATTCCGCATGAATTAACAATACCCTGAAAGTCCATGATATTATTTTAAGGCTGAATTAGTTGATTGTCAAAAAATTGTTGTATATTGCCGGTAAAATTTCAGCCCAAGGCTGTGAAAAATCTTGCAAAACAGCAGAATTTCCATGCTATACTTGAAAAATGAAAATCTTAGTAATCAACAACCAGCTTGAACAAAAGCATATTGAGCTTATAAAAGCGGCGACGGCAGAAACAAACAATTCTGTCGCGTTTTATAATTCAGAAGCAGAAATTCCTGAGAGCAACTTTGATGCAGATATAATCTACGGCTTTGCGCCTTCAATCGTAAAGACGAGCAAAAAGCTAAAATGGCTTTGCGTGCCGTGGGCGGGCGTAGACTCAATTATGTCGCCGGGTTATTTTGCCAACGACGATTGTCTGCTGACAAATTCAGCCGGTGCTTATGGCGTTTCAATTGCCGAGCACATGATAGCCGTTTCGCTTGTGATGATGCGGCGGCTTGACGAATTCTTTGACGAAACGCGCAACGGAAAATGGCTTCTGCCTCGCCCGCAAAAATCGTTGAAAGATTGCCGCATCACCGTGCTCGGCACAGGCGATATAGGCACAACTTTTGCCAAGCGCGCAAAAGCTTTTGAACCTGCCAAGATTACAGGCGTATGCCGAAGCGGCAAAGCAAGCCAAGCTGTATATGACGAAGTTCTGCCTGTAAGCAAGCTTGAACAGATTCTGCCTAAAACAGACCTGCTTGCCATGAGCCTACCAGCAACACCTGAAACGAAAAACATCATGTCGAAGGAAAAGCTTTCTCTGCTGCCCAAAGGCGCATACATTGTGAACGTGGGGCGCGGCTCTGCAATTGATGAAGACGCGCTTGCAGAATTGCTTGAAAGCGGCCACCTTGCCGGTGCGGCGCTCGACGTTTTTCAGAAAGAGCCGCTTCCGCAAGAAAGCAAGCTCTGGAAAACAAAGAATCTGCTGATTACGCCGCATGTAGCCGGAAACATGACGCTCGCCTACACGAAAAACAAAAACGTGGAGATGTTCATTGAAGACTTGCACAACTTTTCAGCAGGCAAGCCGCTCCGCTATCTTGTAGACAGAAAGCTCGGCTATTGACGCGCAAGAATTTGCAGCAAGCCGTCAAGGTTGCTTATCGTATAAGTTTGCCCAAGCTCGCGGTGCTCACCTGTGCGCTCAATCAAAACAGAAGCGCAGCCGAAACGCCTTGCAACTTCAACATCGCGCAAATCGTCGCCGACCATAATCATTGCGTCTGGCACTGCACCAAAATGCGCCGCAATGTCGTTTAGCCCTTTCGGGTTCGGCTTTTTATAGCCGCATGAAAGCGACGAAACATACAAGTCAAAATATGGCAAAAGCGGCGCTACATACCTTTTATGAAGCTCGTCCGGCATTGCGGTTGCAACATCTGTTAGCGCCGCAATCTTATAGCCTTTTTCGCGCAAGACTTTGAGCGACGGAATTGAATCATCGTAAAACAAAGGCTCAAGCTTTAAAGATTCAAAGAAAGTGTCCACAATCTGCTTGACCGGCACATCAGTGTTCCATTTTGCAGTAACGTCAGCGAAAATCGTCTCAGGCGCAATCTCTTTTTCGCGCGGCTTTATGCGCGGATTATAATCAGTAAGAATTGCAATTGATTCTTCAATCTGCTTGTCAGAAAGCCCAAGCGAAAGCTTTTCGTTCACATAGTCAAAGCTATTTTTATAATAAGAAATCCAGCTTAGCTTCATTCCCTTATATTCCATGAGCGTGCGGCCCAAATCAAAAACGACAATTTTAATTTTCTGTGTTTCAGCCATAACATAACATTAACCGCAACAACTGAATTATTCAAGCATAAAAAAATGTACAAGTTCGGGGTTATTAGGGGCGTTAAGCCCCTAATCGCTGCTGGAAAAAAGAGGGGTTTTAGGGGAGAAAAGAACCCGCTTGCGGGTAGAGGTTCTTGTCTCCCCTAAAAAAACAATGGAACTTATGAAGTTGTTAAGCTATAATAGAAACGCCCAATTCGCAATTTCTAGGAGCGCACGATGTTCATAAACAAGCTGAACCAACTTTACAAGCCGCAGCGCAAGCTCTATTACATTGAAGCAGACGATGCTGCGTTGCAAGCTTTTTATAACGGCAAAGTGCCGCAAGAAATTGCGTGTTACGAAAGAAGCTTTGGCACTTATGACAAGCCGGGCGTTTTTTTCATAAGCGCACTCGGCAAAGCTGTAATCGGCATTGAATACAGAATTGACGACAACAGAATCAGCTACCCCGAAAAGCTCAAATCTTGCGTGCTCAGCGAATCTTTTTTCTATTCTATAGAAATTGAAAACGAATTTAAGATAAGCCTTGATTCGGTGCAGAAACTCTTTGAAGGCATTGCCAAAGACGATGACGCGCACCGCCTTTACAGTGACTTAATCATAAAGCAGAAATCCGAAGTCATTTCAGTTTTTTCAAGCGAAAGCGGTAGAAAAATCAGGATTCTTTATGAAGGCAAAATCAGCAAAAGCCGCACAAAGAGCATAATTGATGACGATGCTGAAAAATTTGAAAAAGATACGCTTTATAAGCTTGCATTTTTCGACCAGATTACAAACCACTTCAATTGGAACCATTTCATTCCGTTTCTGGAAATTCCTACAGATGCAGACATTCACGATTATGCGTTCGTTCATTTTGACGTGAAGGAATTCCGCATTATCAACGAAGTTTATGGTCACATTGCGGCAAACAAGGTGCTGACAAACGTGGTCAAGGCAATGAACGAAGCAGATTTTGTCTATACAAGCGCGCGCTGCCACAACGACAATTTTGCGATGCTGATAAAAGACATGCCCGAAGCAGAAACTATTGCAAAGCTTGAAAAATTCTTTGAAGAATTGTCTTTTCTTGAAGCAGACCCAAATTACACGATTTATTACCGCTGCGGCTTTGTACCGATGCAGCTTGCAATGCTTGCCGGAAACCGTGTGGCCGATGCCGGAAAAATGGCGCAAGGCATGGGCAATAGCCCGAACAAGACAGACATCGTGATTTACACAGACAAAATGCACGAAGACATTCTCTGGGGAAATTACATCAAAGCTTATATAGACACGGCGATAAAAAACGATGAATTTGTCGTTTATCTTCAGCCGAAATTCGACATTCACACTGAAAAAATCAAAGGTGCAGAAGCGCTCATCAGATGGAACTACAAAAACAATGAATTTCTTTCTCCGGCGCGGTTTATTCCGTTTTTTGAAAAAGACGGAAACATCAGCAAGATTGACGACATTGTGCTTAAAAAAGTTTGCGCCTGCTTTGCAAAGTGGAAAAACGAAAACAAGCCGCTCTACCCTGTTTCGGTCAACCTTTCGCGCAGCCAGCTTTATGACAGAAACCTCATCGACCATCTGATTCAGATTGTAGACTCTTTCGGCGTAAAGCATGAATTGATTGATTTTGAGCTGACCGAAAGCGCAACCTACGATGACATGGCTTATATGATTCAAGTGCTGAACGGTTTGCGGCAGAACGGCTTCAAAATTTCGATGGACGATTTCGGCACGGGCTATTCGTCGCTTTCGCTGCTGACGCAGATGCCGCTTGATACGCTGAAAATTGACAAAAGCTTTGTCGACAAGGTGGGCGTAGGCAACGTTGCAGAAACTGAAAACGAAAAAGATACCGCCGTCCTACGGCACATAATCGCGCTTGCGCGAGAGCTTCATTTTGAGTGTCTTGCTGAAGGTGCAGAGCAAAAATGCCAGATTGAAAAGCTCCGCGAATTGGGCTGCGAAATCATTCAAGGCTATTATTACAGCAAGCCGCTACCCATCGAAGAATACGAGCGCAAGTATTTGTAGCAAGCTGGTGCACAGGGGGCGCGAGTTGAGCAGTCTGTGCCGCAACTTATTGCCCGAACTTATAGCAAAGCACGCCGTTCTTGCAAGTTTTTACACATTCGCCGCACAAAATGCATTCAGCAGTCTTAATCTCGCCACCTTGCAGCTCTGTCGTTACGTCAACGCTCATCGGGCAAGCTTTTGCGCACATTCCGCAGCCTGAACATTTTGCTTTATCAGCTTTTACCTTGAGCTGCGGCACATGCAGCAACTTTCCGAGCTTGTAACCGAAAATCATGAACGGCGCCATCCAGCAGATGTAGTGGCAGTTCGCGCGCTTTCCGTGAATGATTGCCGGAACAAGAAACAAGACGATGATTCCGTAATAAATGATGTAGCAATAAATGTTGGCCACTGAAATGCCGTGCTCCGTCATAAAGAAGGGCTGAACTGTGTAGCTGCCCTTGCCCAAAACATGGCAGACGATTACGCCGCTAAGCCACACAATCCAGATTCCGTATTTTATGTAATTGCGCCAGCCCTGCTTCGGGCTTTTCGGCGAAAATTCTGCAAAACATTCGCTCATGCCGCCTGTCGGGCAGAAAAAGCCGCACCAGAGCCGCCCAAAAAAGATGCCTAGCACGAACATCAGCGTAAAAATGATAAAGCTGCCGTTAATCACATGCTGCATTGCCGCCATAATTATCAGATAAGGCGAAAAATACCAGATTGTAATCGGAAACAGCAGCATCGAAATTATCAGCGTAAATTTGCGTATTCTCTGTAAAGTCATTTTCTAACCTCCATTTGCAATGCCAAGCAAACTTGGCAGTCAATCTGAATATATCATTGCAAAGTATACTTGTCAAGCAATACCGAAAAAGCGCAATTTTATCCAATTATTTCATTTTGATTTTCTGTAAAGTTCAAGCATCAAACAAAACAGGAGTATTTTATGGAAAAATCAGTTTTTGAAAGCTTCAACGAAGGCGTTCTTCGCCTGCCGTCAAAGGAAACATCTTTTGCTGAAATTGCGTGGTCAAAGCATCCGGTTTTTGAAGGCGTTGAGCTGAAGCATATCATCACATCAAAAGACACCGGCGGCGCTTTCAGCTATCATCTTGTGCGCATCGCACCGAACAAAAGCATCAAGAACCACATTCACGAAACGCAGCTTGAAACGCATGAAGTAATTGCCGGCAACGGCGAATGTATCAACTGCGGTGCAAAGCTGAAATATGAGCCGGGCGTAATTTCGATTATGCCGGCAAAAGTTCAGCACGAAGTAAACGCCGGCGCAGAAGGGCTTTATATGTTCGCTAAGTTTTTTCCGGCTTTGTGCTGAAAGCGGCTAAAACTGAAGCTTTGGGGAAGTCACTCTGAACTAGATTCAGGGTTTGGCTGAACAGAAGCTTTATATTCTTTTGGCGTAAGGCCGACAACTTTTTGAAAGCATCTGTCGAGGTGGCTTTGGTCGCAGAAACCAGCATCATAAGTCACTTCGCAGACGCTTTTTGATTCTTCAAGCAATTTTTGCGCTTTCCGCACCTTGCATTGAATCTGAAACTGATGCGGCGTAAGACCGAAAGCTTTTTTGAATTTGCGGATAAGATGGAACGGGCTGATATTTGAATCAGCTGCCATTTCTTCTATTAAATAAGCATTTTCGGGCTTATCAAGAATGTTTGACTTTAGTTCTATCAGCTTGATGTCGCCGGTCAAGCCATAATCGCCGCCGCCGTTTGTGTCTGATTTTCCGGCTTCTTTATCGAATAAAATGCAAGTTACGGCCATTGAATAAGGCTTGCCGTCAACAGTCTTTATTTCATGCAGCACGTCGGGCAAAATCTTGAACTGCTCGCCTGCCCTATAGATTTTTGCCTTTCCGTTCATGACAATGCAAACTTCGCCGTCTTCAACATAGCCAAGCGTAAGATGATCGGCATGTGTGTGCGGGGCATAGCATTTGGTTGAATTCTTATAGCGCACGCACTCGATTTCATCGTTTTTTCTGTGATAAGAAATTTTGTTCATAATAGATTGACATTAAGCTTGTGAGGAAACTTAAGGTTTTCTCACAAGCAGAGCTTATTATAAAGCAAGTTCAAGCAAACCGGAACAGTTTTTCAAAAAAAGAACCAGACGAAACCGTCATAGACTGTGCAGAATGCTTTGAATATGGGTCTCAAAAGGGCGAGGATTATTCCGGCCGCTTTTTCTTTGTTTCTAACAACCAAAAAGCTAATGCCGAAAACAACAGCAAAAACCGTCAAAACCAATCCTGAAAAACGCAATACAGACATATCACAGTTCTCCTTTTAAGTTTCTGTTAAGATATGTCCATTCTAATTGCGCACCTGTCTCAAATAATGCACCACCAGAAAAACTTTTTGATTTTTTAATCGTTTTTTAAGAATTAGCAATCATCAAAGCACAATCTCATAATATAGATGCGCTGTAAGTTCCACCAACAGCTGGGGCTTTTTGGAAGGATTATGCAACTTCAGGTTGCGGGAAAACTGTCTGCAATGATATGGTCAATATTCATCGGACTGATTTACTTTCCTAAGTGCAGCTACAAAATCGCAGCCTTTTTCTTTCACGTCTTCCGGATTTATCGGATAATGGACATTGTAAAGAACCCCTTTAGCTCCGAACATATCTTCCAAATAATCCTTTTCTATATGGCCGCCTACGACTTCAAGACAAATCATAACATGATCATCACCGGGAACAATTTCTTTCTCCCATACATATTTGCACTCAAGGTTCATAAAACATTCAGCAACCATTGGCGCTTCTATCCATGAAGCTTTCTCTACAGTAAGCCCTGATGAAGTTATCTCATCCTTCTCGAACTGATTGTTCTGTATCGTATTCATGCAGGCTTTGTATAAATCAGAAGACATGAAATTCAGCACGGCTACTTTCTTTTCATTCAGGCTCTGGTAAAGATGTCCGCTTTTATTCACGCTGCATAGAATCACGTAATATCCGCCTCCATGATTCGCACTCGTAAAACCTGCCCACGACTGCATCGTAGCATTTGGCTGCCCGTTAGATTTATATGTTGTGACAAGAAACATCGGGGTTGGTATTCCCATAATAAATTCTTTCCAATCAAACCCAAAGTTTTTTGAAAATTCTCCGTATGTCCCCTTCATAGATTCAGGCATTTCTTTGTATTGATATTTCATTTTTTCTCCTTCCGTGCGAAAGCGCACTGACCGTCCTCGATCTTCCCGACAAATTCCTATTTGGCTATGTCCCGACTTACGGGAGTTTGTTGTGAATACCATCACCTCATTCCAATGGTATGCGGATGATATGTTTCTGATTCTTGAAATCCCCAATAATCTGGCCACCGTTTTTCAGCATGATTTTTATGGTAGGCTCGTTGCTTTTCATCGGGAACAGCTTAATTTCTTTATAGCCGATTTCTTTGCATTTTTTCAATAACTCTTTGAATAAAATACTTCCGTATCCTTTTCCTCTATATTCCTTAGCGATGCCGTACCCAAGGTTTCCTGCGCCGACAACCGTTTCCAGATACTCGGATGACGAATGCCTGACTCTGCCATAACCGACAGGAATACCGTCAACATACAGAACATATGTGGTATACGGAATCCAACCTTCCGGCAAATCAATGCCTCTGGAATTGTTGTCTGTTATCCGCAGCCACTCTTTATACTCGTCATAGGACAGGTCGTATGCCGGATTGGTAAAACCGTTTTCCACGGCAGAAATTCCCTGCAGCATATCATATTCTGGTTTTCCCATATCCAGCGATAGTTGTTTTAATTCTATATCAGGCATATTCGTTTCCCATTTTTTATCCATTATTTTTTCTTAAAATCATACACATAAATAATTTCATTATCTGCTTTATTCCTTTTTTAAATATCTATAGGTATACACCTTCTTAAAGCCAAGGCCGTCATAAAGTTTATAGGCTCCTTCATTAGTCTGAACCACCTGAAGCCATGCCGTTTTGGCGCCATCACTTTTCCCTTTTGACATCAGGGCTTTGCAAAGCAATTTGCCATATCCTTTTCTTCTATAATCCGGATGTACTACAACATTTTGAATTAACATATAACCACGCTCTGTTGCAGAAGAAGCAACTGCTATAATCTTGCCCTGTTCTCTTATTGCAAGATAATCAGTTTTGATGCAAAGCTTATCCAGCATGCGTCTATATATTTCCTGGCTCTTCTGACCAAATCCTTCATATTCAAAATAGGCACAAAGCCATTCTTCAAGAGGTTTATTGTAGAAGGAAATATCTCCTTCCGGCATGGCTATATCGTCTATTTCACGGATCATTACATCAGTAGGTGTAACTTCCTTGTAACCGCATTCTGTAAGAAGCTTCATCATTTCTTCATCACCATCCGTAAGTTTAAATACGCATGGTAGATTTTGCTCGGAATAGATTTTTTCGCAGTTTTGAATCTTTTCGTTTACACTGATTGTTGATGGATAAATCATACTGACTGAATTAGCACGATTTGTATGTCCCTCCGAAAATTTTAATATCCAGCCATCATACTGCATTATGTTCAATGCAACATGAGCATTTGAGGCCATTTCTTCAAATAAAATGATGTCTTGCTTATTGTTCGTTTTCATAGTTTTATTACTCCTGACTTGTCGTACATTGTGCCTCTGGGAAAATCGGTGAACTTTTTGAACTCGAGTGTTTGCAAGACTTTTTCCATCAGCCAGCAGTCTTCTTTTTTTCCTTCAAAGAGTTCATGTTTGGGAAGAGGCTTTATAATTCTGAATCCTGCTTTTTCATAGGCGCGTATTGCTCTGTGATTATTTTGATGCGGGTCAAGAAGGATGCAGGCCGCTCCCTTACTGGTTTTCAGATACGAAGCCATCATTTTCAAAAACTCAGAACCGATTCCCCGATTCCAGTAATCTGGCTCACCAATGAACTGATCCATGGCAAATACGACCCTGCCATCGTCATTATAGTCATACTCCTCAAACATTTCTCCGCTCAGCTGATAGGCCTGACCATAGCCCACCGCCTGGTCATTGTATTCAATAATCATTCTAAAGCCGTCGGGAATCTCTTCGAGAAAGTGTTCCGCCAAAGTTTCCATGTTGAATTGCACATCCCGTCCCTCATAGAATTCCAGCACCCTGTCATCTGTCAGCCATTTGAGCATAAGGGGAAAATCTGCCCTTTTGAAATCTCTTATTCGAATCTGATCGTTTTCTATTCCCACATTTGTATTCAAATCGCCTCCCCTTTATCAATACTTGTAACCATCAGGAATTCTAATATAAGCTCTTATATGTTCATCTTTCTGACGCTCAATGATTCCTGATTTGTTGTTTATATTTCCTTCCGCAGCAAGAATCGTATCTTCGCGGTTTTCAATGACTATGCCGATATGGTCATGCTCCTGATTTTCAAAAACTTTGTCATAGATTACGATATCGCCGACTTCAGGAATAAAGCCTTCTTCTCCCTTGTGGTATTCTATGCGAATATCACCTTGAGTAAATTCTTCCCAGGCAATACAGCCAGCCAGATGACAGGTCTTGCATTCATCCGGCCTGATGGGTATTTCAAATCCTGCTTGTCGGCAGCAATAATATACAAACGCTGCACACCATAATCCGTCGGCTTCTCTTGGAGTCCACTTTGGGAAAAACTGAATGATCGGATCAAGGTTTGATTCTTTACCTTCAATATAACCATGAAAAGGGAATTCAGCTGCTTTCTCGGCAATCGTTGCCAGTTTTTTTCTAGTTGCATTTTCCATTGAAGCTTCGTATTTTGTTTTGCTGATAATAGTCATTGTTATGTCTCCTCTTTTCTAAATCCTGCATAAGGAATCCCGTTGATCAGACACTCTGACGCGTCCTCGATGTCTTCATAGTCAAGTTCCTGTCCTTCGCGGGCGGCGCATTCAAACTCATCAACGATGTTTTCAATCAGCACCATGTCGATGAAGAGCGGAAGCTTTTCCAGCAACTTGTCCGGAAGTTCCGTTTCTGTTTTATAGCCCTGCAACTGAAGGTCAAAGCATTGCTGCATTAGTTTGAAGCGTTTGCTCTGGTCGGGTTCGTGGCGGCACCAGCCTTCGTTGTGAAGCCAGAGATTTGCAAGGTCGAACATGTACCAGCAGTAAAGGCAGTTGTCAAAATCAAAGACCGTGATGGCGCCCGTGTCCATGTCGATATGGTAGTTGCCGTCGCTGAAGTCAAAGTGAACCAGACCGTAGCTTTGTGCGTCGGTCGGGAGCGTGCGGAATTTTTCGAGGCGGGCAGCAATGGCTGATTTCAGTTCTCTGTATTTGTCCGGAATCAGGCGGCCAAGATATTCCATATTATATTTATCAAAATAGTCCGGGCGACGGTGAGCTGTGACTGGCTCAAAGTTTTTTGAAAGCGCGTGAATCTTTCCGAGAGTTTTTCCTGTGTTGAAAAAGTATTCACTCAAGGGAGCCCCCTCTCGGTAACGGTAAGCGTTGTCAGCAAGCAGTATTCCTTTTGCATATTCAAAAAGGGAGATGAAAACTGGAAATGCAGCGCCATCAATTACTTCAACAAACTTGCCGTCAGCACTTGGAATTACATCCGCAACAGGCGCGCCATTTTCTGCCAGATAATGAACAAAGTCCGTTTCTGCAAGATAATCATTTTCAGTTCTGTCACCAGTCGCAGAAATCCGCAGCACGAACTTTTTTTCGCCACCCTTACTGCAAATAAAAATCTTATTGCGACCGCCCTCGTGACCAGCTACCGGGGTAAAGTTACACTCATCTAAAGAATAAAGATGTTTCGCATGTTCAAGAATTCGCTTCAATATAGTGTTCTCCCATTCATTATTTTATTATTCCGCCTTTCATAAATGAATCTTTTTACAAGAGTACCATGATTGCCCCACAAAAGAATTAAACTGTTAGTTTAACGTGAAAGAAGGTAACCGGATTAAAATACGTTTAGTTGATACTCGCCTACCCATGGTAGAAGGAATTGACGAGGCTTTTTGCGTCTTCAGTTATTTAAAAAAATTATTTTCCGTATTTAGGATTCGTTTCGGCAGCTTTCAATGTTCCATAGTCATCATTTATAGAATATGAAACTTTATTTTCATAATCTGCAACATTATCCGTCCAAAGTTCGCACTGGCTGATAACGGTTTTAAGGGCATCTTCCTGACCTTCAGGCGGATATTTGTATTTCTTCAGAAGCTTCTTAACAATCATTCGCATTTTGGCGCGAGCTGATTCTTTTTTCTGCCAGTCGATTGTTTTGTTTTTGCGGAGGGTTTCCGTAAGTTCCCGAGTAAGAGCCACAAGTTCTTCATCGGTATAAAAATCTTTTACAGCTTCCGGTTTTGTAAGGGCATCATAGAAGGCAAGTTCTTCGTCAGTTAAACCAAGCTTGTTTCCTTCTTCGCTTGCATGAAGCATTTCTTTTGCAAGTTTCAAAAGTTCCTGAATTACTTCTTCATTGGTGAGCATTCCGTTTAAGTAGCGGTTCAAGGTTTGCTGAATGAGTTCGCTGAAGGCTTCTGATTTTACAAGGTTTGTGCGTTTGTAAACTTTTACCTGTTCATCAATCAACTTCTTGAGCATTTCTACAGCGAGATTCTTTTCTTTCATCTTTGAAATATTTTCAAGGAAGGTCGTGTCAAAGAGATTTACTTTTTCGCCAACATCAGAGAAAAGATTTATAACGCCATCGGATTTAACTGACTGTTTAAGAAGTTCGTTTATGCGGTCGTTGATTTCTTTGAGGGAGAATTTCTTGCCAGATGGATTATACAAAAGACGCATTACAAGAACGCGGACAGATTCAAAGAAGGCGGCTTCAAGGCGCATATGCTCTTTTACCATAGATGAACAAAGTGAAAGTGCTTGTTTGAGCATTAAGGCTTCTTTTATAAATGCCTGTTTCTGCTCTTCTTTATCCGGTGCAACAATAAAGTTTACTGCCCCGCTGATTGTCATACCGCGCTGTAAGTCTGAGCCTTCGTAGAATGGAGTGTAATCATATCCAAAGAAAAGATTACGACAGATTTCGAGTTTTTCCTGGAACTTAGGGAAGGCGCGTTTTGCGACATCCATTTCACCGTAATTCTGGCGGTCGCGGATGGTGTAGTCGTTCATTGCCTGTTTGAGCGCACTTGCAATTCCAACATAATCAACTACAAGGCCACCTTCCTTATCTTTGAAAACACGGTTTACACGGGCAATTGCCTGCATAAGGTTGTAACTTTCCATTGGTTTGTAAACATACATTGTTGCAAGAGAAGGAACATCAAATCCTGTAAGCCACATATCAACAACGATTGCAATTTTAAGAGGGCTGTTATTGTCTTTGAAGCGGGTTGCAAGTTCCTGCTTGCGATGTTTGTTGCCGATTATTGCACGCCATTCTTCCGGATCTTTGTTGCTTTCGGTCATTACAACGGCAATGCGGGCGTCATCACCTGGAACAGTTACGGTGGTTGAGCCTGTCGAAACCACCTTTGATGTTCCCGCCCAGCTCGGCCTCAATTCCAGAATTCGATTAAAAATCTTCATCGCAATTGAGCGGTTATAGGCAACAATCATTGCCTTTCCGGTATACAAATACTGGCGTTCGTTTTCGTAGTGATTAAGAATATCATCAACAAGAGAGTTGATTGTTTTTTCGTGGCCAAGGATTTCTTCCATCTTGCCAAGTTCATGCTTACTCTTTTCGATTACTTCTTCATCAGCATTATTTGCAAGGGCGAAATATTCGGCATCAATCTGGGCTAGAACTTTATCATCAAGCTTGAGTTTGATAACACGGCTTTCGTAATAAACAGGGCGAGTTGCACCATCCTGAACAGCCTGAGTCATATCATAAACATCAATGTAGTCACCGAAAACTTCGATAGAGCTGCGATCTTCGCGTGAAATAGGAGTTCCTGTAAAACCGATATAACTTGCGTTTGGAAGATTGTCACGGATTATGCGGGCGGTACCGATTGTGCGGTGGGCAATAAGGTTACCATCTTCGTCGCGGCTAGTTTTGATTTTCTCTGTAAGTCCATATTGGCCGCGGTGAGCTTCATCTGCCATTACGATGATATTTTTTCGGTTGCTGAGAGGTTCATCACTTTCCTCGAACTTCTGCATAGTTGTAAAGATAATTCCGTTAGCTTTGCGTCCTTCAAGAAGCTGTTTCAAATGCTCACGGCTTTCTGCCTGAACAGGTTCCTGACGTAAGAAATCTTTACAATTACAGAACTGACCATAAAGCTGATTATCCAGATCATTACGGTCTGTAATAACAACGATTGTCGGGGAATCAATTGCCTGCTGCAAAAGGTGAGCATAGAAAACCATAGAAAGCGATTTTCCGGATCCCTGAGTATGCCAGAAAACACCGATTTTTCCATCACCATTTACTGCAACTTTTGTGCGTTCAACAGCCTTACGAACTGCGAAATACTGATGATAGCCCGCAAGAATCTTATAGGAATTAATTCCGTCATTATTAAAACAAATAAAGTTTTTGATAATATCCAGCAGACGCTCTTTCTGGAAAATACCTTCAAAGAAAGTTGTAAAATCTGCAAAAGCCTTAGATTCCATGTTGCCGTCTTTTGTTTTCCATTCCATAAAGCGGTCTTCATCACTTGTGATGGTTCCCGCCTTGCTTGTAAGCTGGTCGCTCATTACACAGATGCAGTTATAAATAAACATGGAAGGAATTTCCTGCATGTAATTGCGAATCTGTGTGTACGCTTCGCTAGCATCAGTCTGTTCACGACTTGGAGATTTTAATTCAAAAAGACAGACAGGAAGTCCGTTCAAGAAAAGCAGAATATCCGGCCGCTTGTTTGAGTTTTCTATAAATGTCCACTGGTTTGCAACAATGTAAGAGTTTTTGTCGCCAGGCTTTCCCGCGTTTTCAAAGTCAGCAATGTAGATGATGTCAGATTTAGTTTCGCCATTTTGATGATAACTTACTTCAATACCATTCTGCAGGTAATCCATAAAAAGGGCATTTTTCTTTTTAAGTTCAGCATTTTCAAAATTTCGGAGTTTAAGAAGCGCCTCGTCAATTGCAGCAGGAGCAGCCTTTGGGTTCAGTCTGCGGATAGAATCTTCAAGAACAGAATCATAAAGCGGAGAATGCCAGTCGCGATCAATATCAGGCCCATAAACATGCTCCCATCCCATATTCTGGAACAACTCAATCAGAGCATTTTCATA
>LVBI01000007.1 GCA_001603145.1 Spirochaetales bacterium Spiro_07
TCTGAATTGTCGAGCACGAGAAAGCTTTTGGGGTACTGCACGGCGTTTGAGTCTTCCTGCAGCACGCTTACGCAAAAGCCGTGAAAAGTGGAAATATAGCCTGTATCGTTGTCGCCGGTCAGCTTGCGGATGCGCGAGCGCATTTCATTTGCGGCTTTGTTGGTGAAGGTGACGCAGAGAATGTGTGACGGCATGATTCCGACTTCGTTTACAAGATAGGCAAAACGGTGCGTCAATGCGCGCGTCTTGCCCGAACCTGCACCGGCAATTACGCGCACAAAGCCTTCAGTTTCTGTTACGGCTTGTTTCTGTTCCTCGTTCAGTTCATCTAAAAGCATATTCCCACCCGAAAAGAATTGTCATTCCCGTGCTTGACACGGGAATCAACACAAAATTGTCGCATCACGAGCAACAATCAACAGCACTTTCGTAAAACTTAAAGCTTGAAGAGCTTGTATACGAGCTTGTTCAGCAGCTTAAAAAGAAGGCCAAGCACAATTGAAGCAGCAAGAACGCAGACGGCATAAAGCGCAAGGTTGTAGTTTCCGGCTTTATAAAGCGGGCTCCTGCCGTTATAAATCAAAAAACGGAAAACTGTTATTGCAGCAAGGTTCATCATATAAGTTTCATACGAAATGCCGCCAAAAAAGCGCAAAACAGGGTTTTCTGCATGATAAACGAGCATTACGGCAAAAAGCGTGATGACGAACATTGTGACTTGCGGCAGCTGCCCCAAATAGCAGATAAACTTATTCAAGATGCCTGGCCCGTTACCTGCCCATTCAGTCCAGTAGCCGAATTTTCCCTGAAGAAAGCCTGAAAGCATGTGGAAAGCGACGAACAGCGCAATGCAGCATAGAAGCTTGAACCAGTAAAGCTTCTTGAACCAGTTGCGGATTTTCTCTTCGTTGGCAGCAAAAATCATACCGATAAAGAACGCAATCGAAGAATTAACCCACCATTCGCCGAAAAACCAGATTATGCTCGGCTGCTTCCACCAGACAGCGTTTTGAAGTGCGCCTGGAACAACCCACCAGTTCGGCTCACCAGCCCACCACGCAAAATGCCCGTTAAAGCAGAAGAACACGCCCTGCAAGAAAATCACGGTGAACATCAGCGCAAAGCAGATTTTTCGGTTTTTTATATGCTTGAAGATAAAGTAAAACGCAATGTACAAAAGCGTAAGCACCACAGGATACCACGCGTAATAATTGAGTAGCGTCAAGCCCAAAAGGCCTGCAATCCACTGCGGAAGCGGCAGCTTTTCGCCAGAAGCAAAGCGGAAAAGCCCGAACAATATGGCGTTTACATAAAACGGAATGAGGATTGCCTTTAAAACGCGTTTTTTCAAAAAACCTTCAAGATAATTCTCTTTTGTTTCAAGGCTCTTTATAAGGCCGAAGCCTGAACAAAAAAAGAAGATTGCCACAAAGAAAAAGCCTGCATTTACAAAAATGCCGAGCGCGCCCTTGCCGTAAGACTTGCCGAGCATCTGAAAAGCCTGTTCCTGCGATATGTGGTGCAGAATTACACCGAGAGCTGCAAAACCGCGCAAGCACTTTGTAACTTCAAGAGAAGTTGAATCTTCGTGAAATGTGCCTTTGCCGCGGGCAAATTTGCCGCCCCACAAAAGCAGAAGTACAACCAGAGCATAAGTAACATAAGAAATGTACATAATCTCTCCCATAAAGAGGTGTGTCATTGCCGTACTTGATACGGCAATCTTAATTAAGATTGTCGGGTCAAGCCCGACAATGACATTTTGGAAACTAATTATAGCATCATAACCAAAGATTTACAAAACGCCAAGTTGCCGCCAATAATTTCATCTTTTACATTGTTTTTAGAGATATTAGAGTTTTAACAATTGACTTTTTTGAGATTTCTGCCGATAATATGATGTGGCGAGGGGATGTCGCCTTTAAGGCAAAAGGATTTGCATATGAGAAAATTAAAAAACCTTTTATTATTGACTATTATTTTAACTTTTGCGTTAACATCTACAATCTCCTGCGGTGGTGGCGGAGGCGGCGGTGGTGGAGCCGCTGGTCCTGCAGCATCATCGGATGCACCAACTGAAAATGAACCAACTGAATCTGCACCAGCAAGATCTGCTGCTGCGGAAATTATAAGCTTTAAATTTGAAAAGGCAGAAAATACCCCTGCCCTTGACGCTCTTTCTAATGATCTGGAAGGCAGTTCATCTGACGGTCAGAATATAATAGTTTCTTATAATTACGGAACTCTTGACGCACAACCGCTGCTTAAACCGACTATTGTAGTTTCACCAAAAGCGACTGTTCTTGAAGATACAAATCAGCAATTCAACTTTTTCGACAGCGCAAACCCTGTAAGCTTTACCGTAAAAGCTGAAAACGGCACAGAAAAAGTCTGGACAGTAATTCTTCAAGAAAATGCTCCTGGCGAGCATAATATTTACTATAGACCAGAAGGAATTACTCATCCTTACCCGACAACATATAACGAAAGCGAAGACATACACTTCGATGACAATCTCTATAACAAAGTTATAGCAAAGAACTATTATTTTGACGGCTGGCGCGAAGACGAATCTGCAACAACTACTATTGACGGCTGGGGCAGAATGGAAAAAACTGGCGATGTTACGCTTTATGCAAAATTGCAGCCTGCACCTTATGCAGATCTTGAAAACAGAAAGGTCTTTGCCAACGGCATTCCGGTAACTGTTAAAGAAAATGCCGGTGCAACAATGGTTTACTTTACCGATGCAAGCGGAAGCGAAAAATCTCTTAAATCAGTTAATGAGAACTACACCAATTTTGAAGGTTTCGACTTATACGCAGGTACATCTGGCGAAGCAGATGCACCGATTATTACAACGCCCGGTAAAATCACTATTACTGGCGGAAGACTTAACAACGTTTACGGCGGCAGTTACAATGCTCCAGAAACACCATTAAACGGCGTTTCTAACATTTATCTTTTAGGCAATCCTGAAATAGGCAACCAGAAAAAAAGCGGAATCTGGCTCAAGTCTTTCTCTGGAAACAAGGTTAACGTAAATGCTCTTGTAAATGCTACAAATGACAATAAAATTACATTGATAGCTGCTCCAGATATGCCGACCGGCGCCGTTGTAGTAGAGGCAACAGGTCATTTCACATTAAAAGAACACTATACACTCAGAAACAGCTGCCGCACAGAAAACGTTGTGCTTGCCAACGGCGGAAACAATGTTGTACTCGATGCAAGCATTAGCCTGCCTGACCCGGAAGATGTAAAATGGTCAAAAGACTCTGACGGTGATTACTTTACGCTTGGCCCTGATCACTTCCATTCAAATGGTACGATTTTGAGCATCTACGTAGAAAACGGTTTCTTTAAAGTGCCGTCTACCACCGTTACCGGCGGTAAGTTTGATATGGCAATCCGTTACAGTGATGACAGCCTCAATGTATACTTTGATAGATACATTGATGGCGTTGATACAGGTAATGAACTTAAGACTTCTGACAAGCTCAAATATGTGCAGTTCAAATCAGCAAGCGGTGATATTGCGGCATCCGCTGCATCTAGCTTCCTTGAAAAGGTTAAGTTTTTCATTGAGCCTGGCAAAGCCAGCGTGAAGATAAAGCTCAACCTTCAGACTGTTTCATTAACTGAAATAGATAAGGCAGGTGTCACATATTTTAATGGCAGCTTTTACAAGATTGTGCCAACTACCAAGAGTTGGTCTGATTCCCTTACAGAAGCACAAGCTAGCAAATTCAACAATCTTAGCGGCTATCTTATGACCATAACTTCGCAGACTGAAAACATGTTCATCTATGACCGTGTATTCAAAAAGCAGGGCATAAACCAGACAAATGCAAGAGGTTGGATTGGCGCTAAAAAAGTCGGTAACTACTGGCAATGGGATTGCGGACCTGAAAAGAATAAGACATTTTATAATCTGTCAGAATATAATAAATCAAAAACAGATTATACTATTAATCCTGCTGCTGGCAATGATATTAAATTTGCAGCATGGGACAACTTCATAGACAGGAAGAGAAACGGCACATGGACAAATCATGTAAACGATAACCCATGGCCTGGACTTGATGAAAACGGCAAGCCTAAATACACTGGAGCGACTGACGCTGTTAGAAAGTATTCCGATGTTAATGATGATAAATATAAAGCAACAGCCAAGGATTATGTTGACGATGCAATTTTCTGGCCTGCAGAAAAACCCAAAAACTGGTATATAAACTGGAATAATCCTAATGGCGACTTTGCCTTTTATTCTGGAATATACGCATGGATGGCTGGTGCTAATGCAGTTTCGGGCGAGAAAAAACCACAATACTATATCGTCGAGTATACAGCTTATGCCGCAGAGGGTGCAAATAACCCAGATGCTCCTGTCCTTATAGCTGAACAGACTTATTCACCAAAATAAGCCTTCATCAGCCAAAGGTCACCGGTTCCGGTGGCCTTTTTTATTGCTCCACTGCCCGCCCCTATCCGGTGGTTGAGCGGAGTCGAAACCACCGGACATAGCAGTATTGCCCCATCTTCGGTCACTTCGACTACGCTCAGTGACCAAACTAGTTGCTGCGGTTTGGCTTCACCCATCAGCCATAGCTAAGAGACTGGCACTTTACAAAACGCCGAGGACAATTCCTGCAATAATAATTGAAGCGCAGAACAGCTTGTAGCCGATACCCTTTTCTTTGAAAATGAATTTTCCGCCGAGAATAGTGACGATGCACGCGCTCTGCTTTATCAGCGTCATCACCGTAATTTTGCTTTCGGGGTTGGCATTTGCTATGAACAGCGCCTTATCACCTATAACGAACATAACCGCGAGCAGCCAAACCCATTTGTTTTTCAGCACCGAAAAACTGAGCTTCTCGCGCCGCACAAGCAGATAAATCACATAATAAGACACAAGAAACAGCATGTACCAGAACTGAAGCTGCGAGCTGTTTATGTCTTTCATGAGAATTTTGTCCATGAAGCCCGAAACTGAATTGAAGACGCAAGAAAGGAACGCAAGCACAACAAAAAAAGCCGTAGTTTCTCTTATCGGAATTGGCGTGAGCATTTCGGGCTGGTCTTCGTCGTCGGGTGTGGCGGCGGCAACATCAGCCACATTATTTGCGGCTAGCCCTGCCCCATCAGCTTGGGTTGTGGTGCGTGGTGCGGCTGAAGCAGTGGCGTTTGCGGCATCAGCTTGCATAGCGGTACAACTTACGGCGCAGGTGGCACTGCTAACAGCACGCTTTTTGCTTTTGGGCTTGAACTTCAACAGCAGCAAGCCCGCACTCACAAGAATCAGCCCCAGTATCTGGTTTATTCCCAAAGTTTCATGCAAAACTATAACGCCAAGAAACGTGGCAAAAAGAATGCGCGACAACGAAAGAATTCCGTAAAGGCTTACAGGCAAATGCTTTAAAGAACTGAAACTGCAAATCCATGCAAGAAAAATCGCAAAAGCCTTCAACGCTACAAGAAGATAATATTTCAGCTCCATGCCGCCTGCATCTTTTGCTTGCGGCACAACCAGAATAAAAGAAATTGCCGTATAAGCCACAAGCACTTCCATTACGGTGTTTTTGCACATCGCCTTTTTTTTGGCGATTTCTCTGCCGCCTTTCAAGATGCCGTACAACAAGACAAGAAGAACCCAACTCATATAAGCTTATCTTAGCGGAAATGAAAGCGCATTACAATAAACAAGTTCGGGATAACACAGATTATGAAATTTTTAAACGGCTCCGGTTAATGTTTTGCAGATTTAAGCCTCAAGCACGGCGGCAAGCTCGTCTTTAAGCGAAAGGAATGCTTCTGCCAAGAACGGATCAAAATGCTTGCCGGCTTCTTCTTTTATGATTTGCAGAGAGTCTTCGAGGCTATACGCTTCTTTGTAGCAACGCTTAGACACAAGCGCGTCAAAGACATCGGCAATTGCCATTATCCTTGCGGAAATCGGAATTTCCCAGCCTTTGAGCTTATACGGATAACCTGTTCCGTCAAATTTTTCGTGATGATAAAGTGCAACTTCTGAAGCCATGCGGATATATTCAGAATCTTCTATATCATTCAGCATTTCTTTTACAATTCTGCTGCCGTCAACAGTGTGTGCCTGCATGGTCTTATATTCTTCTTCAGTGAATCTTGCAGGTTTCTTCAAAAGCACATCTGAAATCGTAATTTTGCCCATGTCGTGCAACGGCGCGGCACGCTGAATGTTGTACAAAAACTTTTCGTCAATCGTGTCAGTGTAAAGCTTAAGCTCCAAAGCCTTTCTGGTGAGCATCGAAACATATTTGCTTGTGCGGCTTACGTGGTTGCCAGTATCCTCGTCGCGGTTCTCAATAAGGTTAGACAAAGCAATGATTATTGAATTCTGCATTGCGATGAGTTTTATGTCTCTTTCGCGGATTGATTCGGTCTGTTCAAGCACCTCTGCTTCGAGCAGCTCTTTATGGTTCAGCAGCTGCGCTTTTTGACGTTCAAGCTCCTCGTTCTGCTCAGCAAGCAGCTCGCTTTGCTGCGTAATCTGCATTTCTTGCCGCAAATTTCTTACAGTTACATACTGCTTCAGGACACTCACAAAAAGAATGACAGCACCATAAAAAAATATGTTGAGAATGTTTATTGAAATTCGTAGCTGAAAAATTCTCCAAGTAAGGAAAATCAAACCCGAAATTATTATCAGCAAATAAACAAAGATGTTCAAATCCAAGAACAGCTCGGAAAGCAGGATAATCAGTGTAAAGAATATAAAAGCTACAAGAATTGATTCTGTGGAAAAGAACATACTGACAATGAAAAGCAAAACGTAGCAAGTAACGATGACATTCACTACAATCTGTTTTGCCAAAACCGATTTTACTTTTTCCTTTTTTACGATAAACGAAGCAATAAAACTGATTATGTCGAGCGTTAGAAAAACTGAATAATAAATTTTCAGAAACTCTTCTCTATAAGTTCCCGGAATTGTTTCTCTAAGCATAGAGAAAGCACCGAAAATCGTGAGAAAAAACAAGACAGTTACGATAAAATTTATATGCTTTACGTTTCTCTCGGCAAGTTCCCGCTTATAAGCAGCCGGATATTGAAACGTCTTTTTAAAGAAATGCGAGTATGCCCTGAGTTTATTTTTAATTCCCATAATCTGATAAATACCAACTCTACTAAAAAATTTTCGGCAAAAAGCCGTGCATCCGTTAAAACGTTATGCATTTTTTTGAATTGAACACTTTAAATAATTAGTTCATTCAAGCAGAGCCAAGCATCATCAAAACAAGAACTGTTTCTTTTTTTAGAATTAACTTATTATATATCAACATCGAAAAAAAGGCAAATGGCATTTTGCATAAGCTAAATCTATGGATTAGTCTTATCTGGCAAAATGCCAAGATTCCTTGCGGAATCTTGTAACGGGTGCACAAAGTTGGAATATTTAGAGCATGAAAGATAATCCTACAAGTTCCCTTTCGGGAACTTGGCAGTTTTGCTCGATTGGGCTTTTCCGCAGATTAAGCTGATGCAAAACGCCACCTCGGATGAAGGGGTTTTGACTTCCCCTTCAAAAGTTGATGGCGCTTTCAAGTGTCAAATGGACTTAAAAGGCGCGCGCCTTTTATAGCCTTTTATAGCCTTTCTGCTATGTCGTAAATTAGGCGTTCAGTTTTGCTCCAGCCGAGGCACGGATCTGTAATTGATTTGCCGTAGCAGTTTTCGCCGGGCGACTGCGCACCGTCTTCGATATAGCTTTCAACCATAAAGCCTTTGAGCATCTTCTCAACGTCTTTGTTGTAGCGGCAAGAGTTGAGTACATCCATTATGATGCGCGGCTGCTCAAACGGGTTTTTCTTAGAGTTGCAGTGGTTCGTATCGATTATAACAGCAGGATTTTTCAGCTCGCGCTTTGAGTATTCTTCCCAAAGGCGGATTAAATCTTCGTAATGATAATTCTGAACATAGTTGCCGTGCTTGCTTATTGAGCCGCGCAAAATCGCGTGAGAGTACGGATTGCCCTGAGAATGAACTTCCCAGCCGCGGTAGATAAACGTGTGCGGGTGCTGCGCCGCCTGAATGGCGTTCATCATTACGGAATAATCGCCGCTCGTCGGGTTTTTCATGCCGACCGGCACTTCTATGCCGCTTGCAGTTAGTCTGTGCTGCTGATCTTCAACAGAGCGCGCACCAACCGCAACGTAGCCGAGCAAATCATCAAGATAGCGGTGATTTTCGGGGTAAAGCATCTCGTCTGCGCAGATAAAACCGGTCTCTTTTACGGCGCGCATGTGAATGTGCCTTGTCGCAATAATGCCCTTGAACATGTCAGGCTTGCCGTGCGGGTCTGGCTGATGAAGCATACCCTTGTAGCCATCGCCTGTAGTGCGCGGCTTGTTAGTGTAAATGCGCGGCACAATCAAAATCTTGTCTTTCACTTTTTCCTGCACCGGGCACAAGCGCGAAATATAATCGAGCACGCTGTCTTCGTTATCAGCTGAGCACGGGCCGATGACGAGCAGCAGCTTGTCGGTCTTGCCTTCAAAAAGCGAACAAAGTTCTTCACGTTTTTTTTCAATAATCTGGCGCATATCGTCAGACAGCGGATACATTTCCTTTACCTTCATCGGAATGGTAAGTTTTCTTTCAAATTCCATGTTCATATTTACGCCTCCGGCCTTTCTGGAATCTGCCCGATTACTTTTACAGAAAGGCAGCATTTTTTCAGTTTTTCTATAAGCTTGCGTCCGTTCCGGCTCATAAGCGAGCCTTCAACTTCAACATAAAAATAGTATTCCCACGGCGCATTCTGAACCGGGTGGCTGTGCAAGCTTATAAGGTTATAGTCTTTTTTACTGATAATCTTAATCGCCGACGAAAGCGCACCCGGCACGTTCTTTACATTGAACATAAGATAAGACACCGATTTCGGCGCATCATTCTGACCGTGACCGTCAAAAGCGTTTTGCGAAAGCACTGCAAACCGTGTGGTGTTTTCAGTGTCTTGGTTTATGCCCTTTGCAAGCGCCTTAAGCCCATAAAGGCGGCCTGCCTCTTCGCTTGCAATTGCCGCCGAAGATTTATCGCCTTTCTGGGCAACTTCTTTTGCAGCCATTGCCGTGTTCACAAACGGAATTGTCTGAAAACCGTGCTCGGCGATGAACTGCGTGCATTGGTCAAGCGCCTGCTGGTGGCTGTAAACAGTTTTTATGTCTGAAATTTCAGCACCTTCAACGCCGAGCAGTGTCTGCGAAATTCTGAATTCAAAAACATTTGTGATAAAGAGCGAACCTCTAAAAAGCAAGTCAAAAACGCCGCGCACATCGCCGGCAAAGCTGTTCTCAAGCGGAAGAACGGCAAAATCGCACATGCCCTTCTCTACGGCATCATAAGCCTGTGCAAAGCTTGAAAAAGAAACCAACTGTTCAGAAGGAAAAATATTTCTGGCGGCAATGTTTGCAAACGCCCCTTCGATTCCACAATACGCAATTTTGTAATTCATTGCAAGAATATAGCACTGTTCACTACTGGACACGCAACAGCAAAGACTGATATTTTTTGTTTATGGACAACAAAAAAGACAGATTTTCCACATTTCAGATTGCCAAAGCGTGCGGAATAAGCCGCTCTTCGATATTGCGCCTGGAACAAGAGGGCTTCATCTCGCCTTCGTTTACAGAACCTTCGACAGGCAAAAGGTTCTATTCTTTCAGCGACGTTGCGCGCGTAATTCAGGTTATGACTTTGCGGAATTTCGGGCTTGAAAAGGAAATAATCCACCGCTTTTTTAACAAGCATGAAGATTATCAGATTTGTCTTGACGTTTTGCAGGAACGGCTCGACAACCTTACGCGCATCATCAGGGTTGTAAAAATCTGGCAGAACGCAAGCGAAGACTTTCACACATTGCGCATGAAAGTGGGCGCACTGCGCTGCTACACAAAAAAGCGCGAAAACGGCGAGCCGCTTTTTGAGTTTCTGGCAAGCACTTTTGAGGAAGTAATCAAAAAAGGTCTTGAGATAAACATCTCTAAAACGCCATTCCTTCAATTTTTTGCCATTCCTGGCACAAGCTCATACGAAACTTATGCATGCATTCCGGTTCTTGAAGAAGCGCGCAACAATGTGATTCAGATGCCGTCTTGCAAGGCAATTGCAATTCAGTGGCGCGGCAATGCAAAAGACCAGCCCGACATGATGAAGCAGATTCGGCAAGAAGCCGCAAAGCACGGCATGACAGACATCAAAGAGTTCCGCGTGCTCACCGCCTACGATGAATTTACGGTGCGGAACATCTCAAACGACATAAAAGGGCTTCAGTTCATCATCCCAGAAGAATAGCGTACTGTTTTATAGCGACTTTATGTCAAATTTACTTGACAATTCGCCAAAATGTCGTATATATTTGACATAAAGACAGATGACAAGGTGCACGGTCGTTTCTGCCTTAAAACTGAAAACCGGCTTAAAACCGCCGTTTCAAACAAAGAGGGAATAAAATGAAATCACCAGAATATGCATTAGGAGCTGCGGCAGGTTTTATTGCCGTTGTAGTTGTGTCGCTCATTATCGCGCTGATAATCAAAAAAGTGACGGGCAAAAAAGCTGAATATGACGAGCGCCAGCTTGCAATACGCGGCAAAGCTTATAAAGTGGGCTGTCTGACATACGTTATTCTGCTTGCAGCTTCTATGATTCTTCACTCAAATTTTGACTTTACCGTTATGCCGTTCTATCTTGAGCAAACCTTGATACTGCTCGTCGGGCTTGGCACGTTTATCTGCTACGCAATCTGGAACGACGCATATTTTTGCGTGAACCAGAAGAAAAAGCAGTGGACGCTTGCGATTCTGCTTGCATCAGCCGCAAATTTTGCCATCTTCTTTAAGACAAGGGGAAACTGGTTCACGCCGGAAGGGCTCATGAATTCAAGCTGGAACAACCTTTTTGTTTCAATCTTAACATTCGCAATTGTGCTGAACGTGTGCTTCAAGATGCTTGCCGACAAAAAAGCTGAAAAAGGGGAATCTTGTGATGACTGAGAATATTTTCAACAACGCGAATACATTTATCTTGTGGGTTGTTCTGTTTTCCGGCTGGTGCTTTATAAGCGCCAAAATCAACAAAAAGCATGGCAAGACAGCTGAATATGATGAACGCCAGCAGCAGATAAGACTGCTCTCTTTTAGAATAAGTTTCTTTATTTTGATTGTCTGGTCTTTGCTTGGAATGCTGCTCGCGGAGAACGGCATTTTATTCTGCGACACAGCGACAATGTTCTTTTTGGGCATCTTGCTGAGCTTTACTGCGTTTTTCTGCATCAACACATGGAAAAACGCCAACGACCCAATTTTGCACGACGAGACAGCTGACGCAAAAGCAAAAAAAGAAGTGATGCTGATTATAACAGGCATCTTTTGGTTTGCATGCGTCATCTGGGTTGTTGCAGACTACATAAGGCATTTTGACAATATTTTTACAGACGGAAAACTGAACGGCAACTGCCGCCTGCTTTTTATAGTGCTTGCAGGCTTGATAATGATTGTCAACGCGCTGATAAAGCAAATCTATTGCAAGAGATGCGCCAAAAAAGACGGGGATGACTTATGAAGAACCTGAAACTAAAAGCGGCTCGCGCCCTTAAAGACATGTCGCAGGACGACCTTGCAAAAGCCGTGAACGTAAGCCGCCAGACAATCAACGCAATAGAGAAAGGCGACTACAACCCTTCTATAAACTTGTGCATTGCCATTTGCAAGGCGCTCGGCGTAACGCTTGACGCGCTCTTCTGGCCAGATGAAACGCCGGAAGATTAATCTGCAAAAAAGAGCGGAAACACACAAGCTTTCAAGTTTTGCCGCATGGCAAAACTTGCAGGGTTTGCCGCTTAATCCCTTTTTTAGATAAAGCCCAACGCAAACCCGTTATTGCAGTGTCTTATAAGCGGTGAAACTATATGAGCAGCTTTTTTTCTGCGCATCAGTCTTTGCTATTGTCAGAACCACCACAAGAGAATAAAAGCCGGAAGCGCCCTGCTTTGGTTCGGGAATAACCGTAGCAATGAAAGTATCGCCGACGGCAAGCTTGTGCTTTTTGAGCGCCTGCTGCAAAAGCCAGCTTTCTTCTTTGGTGAAGCGTTGAACTTCAACCGGCTCTGCACCGCCCTTCTTTGAAAAACTTAGCATTTCAGTCTTTAATTTAGAGACCGCCTCTTTAGAAAGATTTGCACCAGCCTTTGTTGCGGTCGCCCTTCCTTTGTAGCCGGTCTTTTGGTCGTAGAAAACGCCCGAATCAGGCTGCTGCCCGGTGGGCTGGCTATTCGCGGCTTGTTTGCCAGCCGGCTTCTGATTTTCAGGCTTCTGCGCCACGGCAGATGTTCCGTCAAGGTTCATCACAGTTTCGTAGACATCCCAGAATTCATATTTGCTGTCGTTTACGGTTATAAGCGCAGTAACATAATAGATTGTTGCCCTTTCATCAGCGGGCACAGGCGTTATGCGCACCACAAAAGTCTGACCGTTGCCGGCTTTAGCGTCTGCCAGAGCGCGCTTCATGCCCCAGTCAACTTCGCGCGTAATGCGCTTCACCTGCTTTGACGAAACGCCTGTTTCCATGTTCCAGTTATAAAGCGTAGTGCGGCATTCGCTTATGCCGTCTTCGGGCAAGTTTGCACCGACATAGCTGACTTCTGCTATTACGTTGTAGCCTTTCTCTTTGTCGATGTACGTTTTCTTTTGTGCAAAGGCTGTTGCTGCCAAAACTGAAAAGCAAAGAATTGCTGCGATTTTCTTCATATTTGATGGGCGGATTCTGATGTGCCTTTCAAAGAACATTCTCAAGCTCCTTTAGGTTGGCGCAGATTTTCCAGCAGAGCCGCTTTATTTCTTCCGTTGGCTGCATGCAGTCAGGCACCATTACCGGCTTTAGCCCAGCCGCATACGCGCTTTTTATGCCATTGGGGCTGTCTTCAATTGCGGCACATTCTTCTGGCTTAATGCCGATTGAAGCGCACGCAAGCTTGTAGATTTCCGGGTCGGGCTTGCTGTGAGAAACCATATCGCCGCAAGTCAGCGTCTTAAAATAACCGAGCACACCCGTGTCTTTGAGCAGACGGCGCACAGAAGCTTCTTTTGTAGAAGAAGCGAGCGCAAGCGTATATTTCGGTGCAAGATATTCGATAGTTTCTTTTGCAAACGGCATAAGCGGAATGCCTTGCGTATTTTCAATCTGATGAAAAAGCTCTGAAGCGCGCGCCATGAATTTTTCAGCCGGAAAATCATCGCCGTAAAGCTCGTGAAGAATCAGGCACGAATCTGTATAATTTGTGCCGCGGCATTTGTTTATCGCGTCTTTGTCGTCACTAAAGCCTTCTTCGGCAAGCGCCGCCTGCCAAGTTTTGTCGCAGACAGATTCTGAATCTATAATAACGCCGTCCATGTCAAAAATTACTGCTTTTATCATTTTGTACTGTTTCCTGTTTTGGGTGCATAAATTGATTTTACTTCGTCGGTGTATACGCCCTTTGATTTATAAACCACAAGCGGAACATCAACCTTGAGGTTGGGCTTTATGTTCTTTTTTGCCTGAATAAGCACCATTGTCGGCGCAGAATCTGCCATCGGCTGAACCATGCGCAGTTCTGATGCTTCTAAGTTGTGCCTGTTGAGCGCCACAAATATTTCGCCCAGCCTTTCCGGCCGGTGAATCATAAAAAAGCTGCCGTTGGGCTTTAAAAGAAAATCTGCCGCCTTTATCACGTCATCGAGCGTGCATAAAATTTCGTGCCGGGCTATAGACTTTGCGCTTGCGGCGCAGCCGCTTCCGTGAGAAGCTTTTACATAAGGCGGATTGCAGACAACAGCGCCGAAGCTGTATTTTTCAAAAAGCTGCTGCACATTCTTCAAATCGCCGTTTACTAGATGCAGCCGCTCTTGAAGGGCGTTCAGCTTTATAGATTCTGCGGCAAGGTTGCAAGCTTCTTTTTGAATTTCAAATGCCGTAACTGTTGCGGCTTTTGTCAGCCCGCATAAAAGCAGCGCAATTATGCCGTTGCCTGAACACAAGTCAATTACATTTGAATTATGCCTGATTTTCTTTGAAGCAAAATCTGCAAGCAGCACTGCATCAATGCCAAAGCAGAACTGACCTTCGTCTTGCACAATCTTGTAGCCGACCTGCGTGAGTAAGTCTATTTTCATAGCATGAAAATGCGGCTGTTTGCAGCAGCCGCAAGCATTACAAGCCGCTTATGAATTCGGCATCAAGATTGCTGCGATGATATATGCAAGAAGCCCTGTGCCGGCGCAAAGAACCAGAACAAGCCAGATAATTCTTACGATTGTCGGGTCCATATCAAGATATTCTGCAACTCCGCCGCATACGCCGCAAAGTTTCTTGTCGCGTGATTTCTTAAGTCTTTTGTCGCTCATAATTATTCCTTTGAATATTTAGTTATAGTTCATTCTAGCGCAAAAAATATAAAAAATATACTGGAAAATCTAAAAACTTCAGTTTCAGAGACAACTTTATAGCTACCCACTTCTTTATAGGAAAAAAACATTGTATAGTATAGACATGAAAGAATTAAAACTTGAAGAATGGAACGAAAATCCTTTTAAGGTAATCGGAAAAGACTGGATGCTCATTACGGCTGAAAAAGACGGAAGAACGAACATGATGACCGCAAGCTGGGGCGGCTTCGGCATAATGTGGGGCAAAAACGTCGCCACAGTTTATATACGCCCGTCGCGCTTCACCAAAAGCTTCATCGACTCAGGCAAGAAATTCTCAATCTGCGTGATGGACGGAAAATACCGCGAGCAGCTCAATTATTGCGGAAGCAAGAGCGGCCGTGATGAAGACAAAGTGAAGGCTTGCGGCTTTTCAGTTGAAAAAGGCGAAGGCACTGTATGGTTCAAAGAAAGCCGCCTTGTGCTCATCTGCAAAAAGCTTTACAGCCAGCCGATGAACGCCACTGCCCTCAACGATGAAAAGCTTAGAAACGCAATGTGGAAAGACGACGTGCATGAGCTTTACATCGCCGAAATCGAAAAAGCGTTCATTCAATAACACTATCCAAAATCCGGCAAAAATTGTATAGTAAGCTTTCACGTTTTACAGATTAAGTAAGAGGTTTTTTATGGCAGATAAAGAAGTCAGAGTTCGTTATGCGCCATCTCCAACAGGAATGCAGCATATCGGCGGTGTAAGAACCGCACTTTTCAATTATTTGTTTGCGCGTGCAAACGGCGGCAAATTCATTTTAAGGCTTGAAGACACAGACCGCACAAGATACGGCGAAGAATATGTACAGAATCTTTACGACACGCTCGCCTGGCTCGGCATTGAATGGGACGAAGGCGGCCCGAAAGGCGGCGAATACGGCCCGTATGTTCAGTCTGAAAGATTCGACATTTACAAAAAATATGCGGAAGAGCTTGTTGCAAAAGGCCAGGCTTATTACTGCTTCTGCGACGAAGAGCGCCTTGAGAGAATCCGCATTATTCAGACAAAAAACAAGATGCCGCCGGGATATGACCGCGAATGCCGCCATCTTACGCCAGAAGAAGTAAAGGCTAACCTCGATGCAGGCAAGCCACACGTTATCCGTCTCAAAGTGCCGATGGAAGGCGAAACACGCTTTCACGATGCGCTTCTCGGCGACATTGAATGGAAAAACGAAGACGTTTCGCCAGACCCAATCCTTTTAAAGACAGACGGTTTTCCGACATATCACCTTGCAAACGTTGTTGACGACCATTTTATGAAAATAAGCCACGTTATGCGCGCGCAGGAATGGATTCCGTCTACGCCGATGCATGTAATTATGTACAAAGCTTTCGGCTGGGATTATCCTGAATTCTGCCACCTTCCGATGGTTATGGGAAAAGACGGACAGAAGCTTTCAAAGAGACACGGTGCGACAAGCGTAAACGAATTCAGGGCGCGCGGCTATCTGCCAAAGGCTTTGATAAACTACGTTGCCATGCTCGGCTGCTCTTATGAAGACGGCCGCGACATGTACGAGCTTTCTGAACTTGAAAAGCTTTTCAAGCTTGAGCATCTCAACAAAGCGCCTGCCGTTTTCGATTACAAGAAACTTGAATGGTTCAACGGCCAGTACATGCGCCTTATGAGCGACGAAGAGCTTCTCAAAGCGACAATTCCGTTCATCACCGGCACTGGCGATGCGGCAATTCCGATTAACGCAAGCGAAGAGTTCCCTGCACCGCATGTCGGCCCTGAATATTCGGGCATTGCGCTGAAAGACGGCAAGCTCTGCATTGCAGAGTCTGCTCTCAAGGCTGGCGCTGAAAACTTGAGCGATGCCGAAATCAGGGCAAAACTTCTTGCGCTTATGCCGCTTATCAAAGAGCGCCTGCACTTCTTGACTGATGCCGCTGAAATGGTGGGCTTTTTGTTCAAGAACGTGGCTGTTCCGCCTGTTGCAGAGATTGTGCCGAAGCGTCTTGACGAAGCAAAGACAAAAGAAGTGCTTATCAAGTCAAAGGAATTCATCGAAAAGCTTTTCGATATTCCAGACCACGAAAAGCAGGAAGAGCTTGCAAAGAGCATGGCAGAAGAGCTTGGCGTAAAGCTCGGCGACTTTATGATGCCTATCCGCATGGCGGTTACAGGCAGCAGAATCTCGCCGCCACTTATGGGCTCAATCTTGATTCTTGGCAAAGACAAAGCTCTTGAGCGCACCAACCGCACAATAGCAACATTCAACTAAAAAAACAGCCGGTTCAATTCGAACCGGCTATTTTTTTCAGTACAATTTGCAAATCTAAAACATAAACTGCATCAATAAGTTGTCAAATTGAGTTTTAATGTGTAAAATGATTTCACTTTAATATTAAAAAGGAAAACTTATGAAAAAAACGGTTTTTATCTTAATGATTTTTATTTGCTCGCTGGCATTTATTGTCGCAGAAGAAACAGAATCTTCTATTCCGGCTAATTTTTCGATGGGCGAATGGGATGACAACGTTTATACAAACGATTTTTTAGGCTTGAAATTAGAGCTGCCGGACGGCTGGATTAGATACGGAGAAGAAGAAATGGCAGCTATAATGAATCTCGGCGCACAAGCTTTAAATGATGATTTAAAGAAACTTTCAAAAATAGCAGAGATGACTACAGTCTATTATGTTCTGGCAAACAATCCAGCTACTGCTGATAGCATTTCAATAATAACCGAGAAGCAAATACTTGACGTTACAGCAGATGTATATGTGGCTGCATTAAAAGATGCCTTACAAACAGCAAGTGAACTTGTCACTTTCACAAATGGTGACATTTCTAAAGAGGAAATTGCAGGCAGAGAGTATTCTGTATTAACTTTAAATGCATCTTCTCCAGTGTCAAAAGTTATACAAAAGTATTGCTGCTGCAAAATTGGTAAATATATGCTCGGGATTCTTATATCAACAAAAAGCGATGAAGCAGCACTTAAAGACATATTAAAGGCTTTTAAGTAAAGCTAAGTTCATAATTGCATACAAAAACTGAAACATACGCAGGCGTGAACAGGACAAACCCCGCATTGACCCCAAAGGGTGTCACCGCGGGGGTTTGGCATGAGCACGCCAAAAGCATGTTTCAAAGATTATGCTATATAATGATAAATCAAATTCTATATAACCATAAAAAGGAAAATCCATGAAAAACTTAAAGAGAATGCTCACCGCAGTGCTTGCGCTTTCATTTGTGCTTTTCGTATCTTGCGCAACAACAAGCACAGGCACAAAAACCGCAAAGCAGAAAGCAACGCTTGAAAAGACAAGCGAGCGCATGCTTTGGAAAATCAGCGGCACAGACAAGAACGGCAACCCTTCCGCAATTTATGTGCAGGGCACGATTCATGTGGGCGACGAACGGCTTGTCGTTTCAGATAACGTGAAGAAGCTCTTCTTGAGCGCAGACCGCAGAATCGGCGAAATTTCTTCAGCAGACTACCCGAAAATTGAAGCTAAAACAGCAGAAATGATGATTGAAGGCGCAAAAGCCGCGGCACTTGAAAACAAAGACTTTAGAAACGATTTGAGCGAAGAACACAACGAAATGCTGCGTTCGCTAATGCAGGAAGAAAGCACAACCCAATACGCAATGTTTGAGCCGTGGGTCTTGAATCTGGTGCTTTCAATGACGGCAATTGGCGATGCAGGCTTAGACCCAACACGCGCGCTTGATTCTTATTTTATTGATTATGCCCAGAAAAACAGCTTGAGCACAGAAGGACTTGACAGCCTTGAAACGCAGCTTGATATCGTCAAATTCGGCAGCTGGAACGACCAGGTTGAGATGCTTGCTGAAACGATAGACTCGCTCGGCAGCGTTGAAAAGCGCGAAGAAGCCGCACAAGAAATCATCGACATGTACGAAGCTTATATCGATGATGACGTAGACAAGCTTTCAAAAGTTATTGACAAATCTCAAGTTGCAGAAACTGCCATCGAGAAACGCTATAACAAGCTGCTCTGGCAAGACCGCAACGTGGCATGGGCAAAGCTTTTTGCAGAATATCTCAACGAAGGCGGCACAACATTCGTTTTTGCAGGCTGCGGCCACTTTACAGGCAAAAACTCAGTCTTCAACGAAATGCAGAAAAACAAGACATTGATAATCAATAAATAGCCTTCGTTCGAATTATGTGAAATTGTCATTCCTGCGCTTGACGCGGTAATCTAATGATTGTAAGCATAAAGATTGTCAGGTCAAGCCCGACAATGGCAAAATCCATTAAAATTTGCAATTAATTCTAGAACTCGACATTCGGGTAAAAAAAAGGCCAAGCTTTGTACAAATCGCAAGCTTGGCCTTTTCTTATAAATCCTTCTACAGAAAAAGATTTATCTCTTCAATATCTAGAATTTCTCCGGCAAAGGTTTGCCGGCTTTTTTCCAAGAATAATATTCAGCTGTTGCGGTGAAAAGCACGTCGCTCGAAGAGTTGAGCGCGGTTTCCATGCTGTCTTGCACAACACCGATGATAAAGCCAACGCCGACAACCTGCATTGCAATGTCATTCGAGATGCCGAAAAGAGAGCATGCAAGCGGAATGAGCAGCAGAGAACCGCCCGCAACACCAGAAGCACCGCAAGCGCCGAGCGTTGCAAGCACGCACAAAATAAGCGCTGTCGGAATATCAACCGAAATACCGAGGGTATTTGCCGCAGCGAGAGTCATAACCGCAATGGTAATTGCCGCACCGTCCATGTTGATTGTCGCGCCAAGCGGAATCGAAACAGAATACATGTCTTCATCAAGGCCGAGCTTTTCGCAAAGTTCCATGTTCACCGGAATGTTTGCGGCCGAGCTGCGCGTAAAGAACGCGGTAATGCCGCTTTCGCGGATACAGCGGAACACAAGCGGATACGGATTGCGCTTGAGAAGAATTGCGACAATGGCCGGCGAAACGATAAGGTTCATGAAAAGCATTGAGCCGACAAGCACGAGCAGCAGCTTGCCGTAGTTTGTAAAGATGCCTAGTCCGTTTGTAGAAACTGTTTCAAACACAAGCCCAAGAATGCCGAACGGCGCAAGATTGATTATCCAGCGCACAATCTGCGAAATGCCCTGTGCAATTTCAGTAAACATTGTCTTTGAAGTTTCGCTGCCGAATTTCTTCATTGAAAAGCCGAAAATCAGCGCCCATGTGAGAATGCCGATGTAATTTGCACGCACGAGCGAATCAATCGGGTTTGAAACGGCGTTTACAAGCAGATTGTTGAGCACCTGCCCAATGCCGGCCGGAGCTGATTCGATTTCGACTTGCTGAACAAGCGTGATTGTCTGCGGAAAGACAAAGCTTGCCGTTACCGCGATAAGCGACGCAAGCAGCGTAGTGATGAGGTAAAGCAGAATCACCATGCCGAAGCGGCGGTCTAGCCTTGCAGCGCCTTTCGCAATTGAGCTTGAAACAAGCGAAAAAACAAGCACAGGCGCAATTGCCTTGAGCGCGCCGACGAACAGGTTGCCGAGCACCGCCAGCCAGCCGGCGCCAGGTAACAAAATACCGAGAATTGCACCAATCACAATTCCCGCACAAATTCTAAGAATCAGGCTTACAGAATTGTATGCGCTGATTATACGTTTAAAAATGTTTGTACCTTCCATAAGTGCTGATTATATCATGCCTTTGCGTTTTACAAAAGCTGAATCTTTTTTTGACTTTATTCGACAAACCATTCAGATCTTATGCAAAAAATATTTCTGCAAAACGTATCAAAATTTTCTGAGTTACTATTGACAAGATGAATTCTTTGTTATATATTGCTTCTATCAAAAGAAAGTTTCTATATTTAGAAGCTAAACAATATGCCACGGAGGTTAAAAATGGCAACACAAGATATTCCTTACAAAATCTATCTTGAAGAAAAGGAGATGCCTGCTTCATGGTATAATGTACGCGCAGACATGAAAACAAAACCTGCACCGCTTTTGAATCCGGCAACGCTCAAACCTTGCACAGAAGAAGACTTGAAGCCTGTTTTCTGCGAAGAACTTGTAAAGCAGGAACTCAACAATACAGACAGATTCATTGAAATTCCGGAAGAAATCCGCAATTTCTATAAAATGTACCGCCCTTCTCCGCTTGTAAGGGCTTATTTTCTTGAAAAAAAGCTCGGCACACCCGCGCACATCTATTATAAGTTTGAAGGCAACAACACATCAGGCAGCCACAAACTGAATTCGTCAATCGCACAGGCTTATTACGCCAAGAAACAGGGCTTGAAAGGCGTAACAACAGAAACAGGCGCAGGTCAGTGGGGCACGGCGCTTTCAATGTCATGCGCATATTTCGGGCTTGACTGCATTGTCTACATGGTCAAATGCTCATACGAGCAGAAACCTTTCCGCCGCGAAGTAATCCGCACTTACGGCGCAAAGGCTATTCCTTCACCGTCTATGGAAACTGAAGTTGGCCGCAAAATCAATGCCGAATTCCCCGGCACGACAGGCAGCTTGGGCTGCGCAATTTCAGAAGCTGTTGAACACGCCGTAACACATGAAGGCTACCGCTATGTTCTTGGTTCTGTGCTCAATCAGGTGCTTCTGCATCAGAGCGTTATCGGCCTTGAAACACAGACTGCGCTCAACAAGTACGGCATCAAAGCTGATGTCATCATCGGTTGCGCGGGCGGCGGCTCTAACCTCGGCGGCCTTATCAGCCCGTTTATGGGCGAAAAACTGCGCGGCGAAAAAGATTATCAGTTTATTGCTGTTGAACCTGCAAGCTGTCCAAGCTTGACGCGCGGCAAATACTTGTACGATTTCTGCGACACTGGCAAAGTCTGCCCGATGGCAAAGATGTACACGCTCGGCAGCGGCTTCATTCCTTCAGCAAACCATGCAGGCGGCTTGCGCTACCACGGCATGAGCACAATCTTGAGCGAGCTTTACGACGAAGGCTTGATTGAGGCGCGCGCAGTTGAGCAGACAGACGTGTTCCAGGCAGCAGAAACTTTTGCCCGCGTTGAAGGCATCTTGCCGGCACCAGAAAGCAGCCACGCAATCAAGGTTGCAATCGACGAAGCATTGAAGTGCAAAGAAACAGGCGAAGCTAAGAACATCGTGTTCGGCCTTACAGGCACAGGCTATTTCGACATGGTTGCTTATCAAAAGTTCAACGACGGCGAAATGAGCGATTACATTCCGACAGATGCAGACTTGAAGAAAGGCTTCGACGGAATTCCGCAGTTTCCAGGCAACGAACATTAATAGTGCAAAATAATGTCACTCCGAACTTGGTTCGGGAGCTACCCGAAAAGCAATGTCTTGTTACATCAGAACAGGCATTGCTTTTTTTATACTTGCGAATTTTAGAAAAACACTGAAATATTTGACAAAAACATGCATTATTTTGCAAAAAATTGTTACAAGGGCTTGTATAGAAAAGAAATATCGGGTAGTTTCAATAGACAATCAAAAACAAAAACTGCCGTTGACAGATTTGGTTATCCAAGTAATGGAGAAAGTAGATGCTTGAGAAAAAGGGCACCAATCAGTATTACATTACCAGACAGGATTCCACTGAATCTAACGCTCGAAGCTACCCCCGCAAATTTCCGTTTGCGCTTGCAAAGGCAAAGGGGTCGTGGGTTGAGGACGTAGAAGGAAACAAATATCTGGATTTTTTGTGCGGCGCAGGGACGCTCGCACTCGGACACAACGATCCTGAAGTTAATCAGGCCATGGTTGATATGATTACATCGGATGCACCATTGCATACGCTTGACTTGACCACACCGGTCAAAGATAAGTTCGTGCATACGCTGCTTGATTTGCTTCCTTCAGAACTGAAGGATAATGCAAAAATTCAGTTTTGCAGTCCTTCAGGAACAGACGCAACAGATGCTGCATTAAAATTGTGCAAGACCGCCACAGGCCGCACTTCGATAATCGCCTTTTCAGGCGGCTATCACGGAATGGGGCACGGTGCTTTAGCTTGCACAGGCAACTTGAACGCAAAGTCAAAAGTAAACGGGCTGATGCCTGAAGTGCATTTCTTTCCGTTTCCATATTCTTACCGCTGCCCTTTCGGCTTGGGCGGAGAAGCAGGCGTTGACGCGGCTTGCGCTTTTTTTGAGCGCACGCTGAAAGACCCAGAATCTGGCATTACAAAGCCGGCAGCTGTAATAATCGAACCAATACAAGGCGAAGGCGGTGTCATTCCCGCTCCTGTAAAATTCTTGCAGACAATCCGCCGCGTTACCCAAGAACTTGAAATTCCGCTCATCGTAGACGAAATTCAGTGTGGCGTGGGCAGAAGCGGCAAATTCTTTGCATTTGAATACGCCGGAATAGTGCCCGACGTGATTCTCGCCTCAAAAGCTATCGGCGGCACACAGCCAATGTCTGTAGTTATCTACAACAAGAAGCTCGACAAATGGACGCCGGGTGCACACGCAGGTACATTCAGAGGCAACCAGCTTGCAATGGGCGCAGGCACAGTAGTTATGAACAGGGTTTCTAAGCCTGAATTCTTAAACGACGTGGTGCGCAAAGGTGAATACATCGAAAAACGTCTGACAGAGCTTAAAGCCAAAGTTTCGATTATCGGCGATATACGCGGCAAAGGCCTTATGCGCGGCATAGAACTCGTTGACCCGAAAGGCACGCCCGACATGCTCGGCTCTCTGCCTGCAAGCGGCGACATTGCTGCAGCGGTGCAGCGCTGGTGCTTTGACCACAAGCTCATCGTAGAAAAAGGCGGCCGCAACGGCTCTGTAATGAGATGTCTTTGCGCGCTAAACATATCAGACGAAGACTTGAAAAAGGCAATGGACATCTTTGAAGAAGCTGTAATTGCCGTCAATAAAAAATACGGAAAATAACTCATCGTGGAACAACTTCCTCTTTTTTTGACAGACAAGCCTGAATCAAAAGAAGCTTACCGCCGCATTATTGCAGAAACAGCTGATGCGGTGGCGGCATCTTTTGAAGACAGCACTGCTTATTCAGGCCCTACTCCGCAAGAATTAAAAGAACTTATCAAGGTTAAAGAGATTCTGCCTGAAAGCGGCTTGGGCTGGCAGACTGTGCTTGAGCGGCTCAAGAAGCAGATTTTGCCCAATTTTTTGCGCACGCCGTCAACAGATTACATGGCGCACCTTCACAGCCCGGCGACAATCGAAAGCATTGCTTCTGAGCTTGTGCTTTCAACATTCAATCAGTCAATGGATTCTTGGGACCAGTCGCCTGTTGCAACCGAAATTGAGGTTGAAGTCATCAAGATGCTGTGTAGCCTTTACGGCTTCAAGCCGGAAAGCGGCGCAGACGGAGTTTTTACGTCTGGCGGCAGCCAGTCTAACCAGACCGCGATAATTCTTGCAAGAGACTGGTTCTGCAACACAAAACTGAACTACGACGTAAAAAAGCATGGCTTGCCGGAAAATTTCAGAAAGCTCCGCATGTACACTTCTGAAATTTCACATTTTTCAATGGAAAAAAGCGCGCATATTCTGGGTCTTGGCTACGAAAGCGTGGTAAAAGTGCCTGTAGACAAGCAGAAACGCATGGATACAGCCGCGCTTGCCGCATTAATCGAAGCAGACGTAAAGAACGGCAACATTCCGTTCCTTGTTGTCGCCACAATCGGCACAACTGATTTCGGTTCAATTGACCAGGTTTCAGAAATTGCGCCGTTGTGCAGCAAATACGGCATGTGGCTTCATGCAGATGCGGCTTATGGCTCTGGCGTAATTCTTTCGCAAAAATATAAGCAGAGAATCGCCGGCCTTGAACTTTGCGACTCAATCACCGTAGATTTCCACAAAATGTTCCTGCTGCCAATCAGCTCAAGCGCGGTGCTCGTCAAAGACGGCTCAACATTTGACGCGCTCACCATTCATGCTGATTACCTCAACCGCACAGAAGACGAAGAAGACGGCTACACGAACCTTGTGGACAAGTCGCTTCAGACCACAAGACGCTTTGACGCGCTTAAAGTTTGGGTTGCATTTCAGACGCGCGGTAAAGACGGATGGAACAAGATAATCTCAACGAGCATGGAAAATGCGGCTTATCTTTACGAAAAGCTGCTGAATGACGGCGATTTTGCCGTCGTCACCAAGCCTGAAATCAGTTCCGTCGTTTTCAGACTGAAAGGCGGAGACGAGATAAACAAAAAAGTGCGCAGAAAACTCATTCACGGGCACGGCGTTGTTATCGGCCAGACTGTAAGCGACGGCTTTGTCTGCCTCAAATTTACGCTTTTGAATCCGCTTATCACACATGATAAGCTTGATTCGCTTGTGGAACTCATTAGAAAGCTGGGAAAAACTGATGTTTGATAGAGGAAAGCCGGAAGCAGCGCAGTTGCTTGATTTGCTGCGCAAAAAGAATCTTCACATATCAACTGCGGAATCTTGCACAGGCGGCATGATTGCCACAAGCCTGACCGCAATTGCAGGCTCTTCTGACGTGGTGAATGGCGGCATCGTAAGCTACACCAACCAAGTAAAGCATGAAGTGCTCGGTGTAAAAACCGAAACATTGGAAAAATATTCCGCCGTAAGCGAAGAATGCACAAGAGAAATGGCTGAAGGCGTTGCAAAGCTGCTTAAAACTGAAGTTTCGGTCTCTGTAAGCGGTTACGCCGGCCCAACTGGCGGCACAGCTGAAAAACCGACCGGCACTGTCTGCTTCGGTTTTTACGTGCAGGGCAAGACAAGCAGCGCCACAAAGCATTTTATCGGCGACCGGGCAAATGTGCGCCGTGAAGCTGTGCTTTTTGCGGTTCACGAGCTTATTGAAAAGCTCTGCTGATTATAGATTGCAGCAGATTTTCGCTTTTGCACGCATTACGCGCCAATAGGCCCGACTTTTTAGCGAAAAGTAACCCTAAAGACACAGCAAGAATCTCCGCCGAGAATTGTCTTTTTCATTTCCACGCTGACATTTCCCTTTCCTAGCAGAGTTTCCCAAATATAAAGCAAATTCTGTCTTGAACATTCACATTGAAGCGGAGTATCGATAAATTTATTATTCACAAGCTCGCAAAGACAGTGCGTATAAACAACGTCGTAGCATTTGTCTGTTGGCACGCCGTCTTCTTCAACAGGTTCATACATAACTTCTGGTGCAAGCCCTTCAAGAACCATGCGGATGCAAGCGTTGATGTCGCCTTTTGATTCAGCCCATGCTTTCTTATAAATGCTAAGAACAAAAGATTCTGCACAAGCCTTGCCGCAATGCTGCATGAGCTTCTGACGTTCTGTAGAAACAAGTGCGTCTAGATAGTTAGAAAAACCTTTGAACCAAGACTCAAGAAACTGCGCCATCAGGCACCTCCAACAAAACAAAGCCTGCCCAGATTCGGGCAGACTTATATACTACAATGAAGACGGCTTTTCTTCAATTAAAAGAATGTAACAAATTAGGCGAAAATCTGAACGAAATCAGTTTTCGTCTTTTGTTTTAAGCACGGCAAGGAACGCGCTCTGCGGCAGCTCAACTTCGCCAATCATCTTCATGCGCTTTTTGCCCTCTTTCTGCTTTTCAAGCAGCTTGCGCTTTCGGGTAACGTCGCCGCCGTAGCATTTTGCAAGCACGTCTTTTCGCACAGGGTTTACTGTCTCTCGCGCTATAATCTGGCTGCCGATTGCGCCTTGAATGGCAATCTTGAACTGGTGGCGGCTGATTTCATCCTTTAGCATTTCGCAGACATGCCTTGCGCGGTCATAGGCGTTGCCTTTGAATGAAAGCTGCGAAAGCGCGTCAACAGGTTTGCCGTTCAGCAGAATATCAATCTTTACAAGCTCAGTCGGTCTGTAGCCGATTAAATCATAATCGAACGAAGCATAGCCGCGGCTGTAGCTTTTCAGCCTGTCGTAAAAGTCAAACAGCACTTCGGCAAGCGGCATCTCGTAAGTCAGCTCAACGCGCTTTGTATCAAGATACTGCATGTTAGTCTGCGTGCCGCGCTTTTCGGTGCAGAGCGCGATTATGCTGCCAAGATAAGTCGCCGGAGAAATAATCGAAGCCTTGATGAAAGGTTCTTTAGCCTCTGCAATGCGGCTCTGCTCCGGGTAATCGGCCGGATTATCTACAAAGATTTCCTCGCCGTTTGAAAGCGTCACGCTGTAACGCACAGACGGCGCTGTAAAGATTACAGCCTGATCGAAGTCGCGCTCAAGGCGTTCCTGCACTACTTCAAGGTGAAGCAGCCCCAAAAAGCCGCACCTGAAGCCGTGCCCCAACGCTATAGAAGAATCTTTTTCATAAATAAGGCTCGCATCGTTCAGCTTGAGCTTTTCCATGCTGTCGCGTAGCTCGTCGTAATCGTTCGTATCCATCGGGTAGATAGACGAGAAAACTACCGGCTTTACTTCCTTAAAACCGTCGAGAGGCTTATCAGCCGGGTCGTCAGACAATGTTACTGTGTCGCCGACGCGAACATCTGAAACAGTTTTGATGCCCGCAATAAAATAGCCGACACCGCCTTCGTTGAGTTCGCCCGTTGGGTCAAGTTTTATCTTGAAAATGCCGCATTCTTCGATTTTATATTCGGCATTGTTGCTCATAAAGCGGATTGTCTGGCCGGTCTTGATTGAACCGCCGAACATGCGCACGTGAACCACAACGCCGCGGTACGGGTCATAGTGGCAGTCAAAAATCAATGCGCGGGTCTTGCCGCTTTCATCGTGAGAAGGGGCAGGAATGCGGTTCACGATTGCTTCAAAAAGCTCGTCTATGCCTGTGCCCTGCTTTGCTGAAACAAGCACAGAAGATTCAGGGTCAAGCCCCAAATCATGCTCAATCTGGTGCTTAACCGAAGGGATATCAGCTGAAGGCAAGTCTATCTTGTTTATTACGGGAACAATCTCAAGGTCGTGCTCAAGCGCAAGATACATGTTCGACAGCGTTTGCGATTCCACGCCCTGCGCGGCATCAATAAGCAGCAGAGCGCCTTCGCATGAGGCAATGGCGCGTGAAACTTCATAAGAAAAGTCTACATGTCCGGGTGTATCAACAAAGTTAAGCTCATAAGTCTTGCCGTCTTTTGCGGTATACGGAATTGTTACGGCCTGGCTTTTTATGGTAATGCCGCGCTCGCGCTCAATATCCATGTTGTCAAGAATCTGGTTCTGAAACTGGCGGTCATCAATAATTTTTGCTTTTTGAATAAGACGGTCGGCAAGTGTAGACTTGCCGTGGTCGATATGCGCAACTATACAGAAATTTCGAATAAGAGATAAATCCATTTTCCTATGATATTAAAAATAAGAAGGACTGTCTAGCGGAGTTGCAATTGCAATGAATATATCTATATAGCCGCTTTTGCGCTTTTTGGCGTAAATTTCTGCCATCGCATAATTTTCATCTTTGAAAACCTTGAACTTAGAAATCTGAATCTTATCGCCGTCTGAAAAGCCGTTCTCGTCAGCAGTGCTGTTAGGAACTACACGGTCTACATAATAGTTTTTCTTGTTCAGCGTTTCACCGGCAGTTCTAAGCTGCATACCGAAAAGCGGCAGAAAGTAGTTTTCAATCGTATCACGCTGATAAACTTCGTTTGAAGGCATTTCTGGGCGAGGCTGTGTATAGACAACGCGCCTTACCCTGCCGTTCTTGTTTATGCAGTCAAGCGCAATAAGGGAATCTGGAATTTTGCAGAGAAGCTCATTCTGATATTCGTCAAGCGAGTGTATTCGCTTGCCGTCAATTGCGAGTATCACGTCTCCGGGTTTTAAACCGGCGCGCGCGGCAGGGCTGCCCGGCATAAGATAAAGCACCTCAAGCCCTGCATCTTTGTAGTAATCATCTTTTTTGGTCTTGCCGTAAGCACCAATCCAGCAGTGCGAGACTTTTCCGCCTGCATAAAGGCGCGGCAAAATCTTCTGCAAGAATTCCACTGGAATTGCAAAATTCAAGCCTTCAAAATCGAGCATACCGGCAAAGACAATGCCCTGCACTGCTCCGTTTGGTGCAATCAAAGGGCCGCCAGAGTTGCCCGAATTTATGGCCGCATCAATCTGAAGCACATTCGTGGTTGCAAGCAAAGGCCGCCCCGTGGCAGAGATAATGCCAGAAGTCAGCGTCTTATCAAGCCCAATCGGAGAGCCGATAGCATAAATCTTATCGCCTACTTCCAAATCTTCGGAAGAGCCTAAAGAGAAAACATAAGGCGGCGTTATTTCGGTCTTTATAAGCGCAAGGTCAAGCATCTTGTCGTAGCCTACAACCTTGCTCGGAATGCGCTGGTCAGGGTCGTCTGCAAGCGTTACATAAAGCCGTGAATAGCCTTCGTATTCAGGGTCTACCATGCTTTCAATGACGTGATGGTTTGTAACGATGTAGCCGCGCGGGTCGATAAAGAAGCCCGAACCAAGAACCTTGTTGGCGTAGCCTGCACCGCCTTCAATCTTGAAGCCCAAATCAACCCAGACAGTCACCGTGCCTCTTATGAACTGCGAAAGCTTGGTGACAGTCTGCGACTGCTTGCTGCCAAGCGAAATTGATGAGACAAGCTCTTCTTCGATTTTCTGCACAGACCACGGAAGCTCATTGACCTTATCAACAGAACAGGCTGAAAGCGAATTGTAGAGACGCATCGCCGCAACCCAGTCTTTTTCATCAACAGCTTTAGAGAAAGCTTTTAAGGCTGCATTCTGCGCTTCAAGATAAACTGCGCCCACTTCTTCATCGTCTGCCCAAGTTCCGTTTAAAAGATAGGCAAGCCAAAGCGAAACCACAGGCTTTGAAGATATCTGCTTTTTTATATTTTCAATGTCGCGTGCCTTTTTGTTTGCATCTTGATAAGGCACAGGCTGAACTTTTACAGGCTTCGTCTTATTTTTTTCAGACGAGCCTGAAGGAAAAATATTTGCAAAAGCAATTATAAAACAGAACGCAAATACACAAACATTAGTCTTTTTCTTTTTCATTAACCACATTTCCGGCATCAAAAATTTCCCCAAAATAATAATCCCCGATATGAACGACAAGCAAGCGCTTGTCTTCGATAATATCTAGAATTGAAACACCTTGAGCCGGTGAAAGGTTAAAATAATTCATCACTTGTTGAGAAATTTCGTAGTCTTGAGCAGTTTCAATCCAATAAAGGTTCTTGAAAAACTCGTCCTGAAAAATCGGCTGCATACCCAAAGGCGAAACAATAGAAACAGGCTTGCCGTTTCTGTTCATTATTGTAATCTCTTCTTTTGAAACAGGGTGAATGAACTGGTCAATCTGGTTGTCGCCCTTGATAATCGAACGGATATCCCATGCGCCGTCTGGTTCAGGGTCAATATCCCAAGAGATTATTCTTTCGCCGTTGCCGAGAAAATCTATAAACGAGTCTGAACGTCCGTCTTTGTTGCTGTCGTGAATCTTCTTGACGCAGTATGTGCCGACAAGCGAATACTTTGAACCGAAAAGGTCTTCGCAAAGCTTCTGCTGCTCCACAGTGCTGATAAATCTGCCGACCTTTGACGGGCTGAAATCATAGATTTCTGTAAGCTCGAAGAAGCCGTCATCGTCAATGTCAACAGAGCGGAACTGAAGCGTGCCGTTTTCAAAGAAGCCGTAAGCATAAGGCACATCATTCTGATAATAAACAGAAGACTGCGGAATGCCGTCTAGCAGAGAGAAGCGCACACGCGCATCTGCTCTTTCCGGCGTCGGTCTGGTCATGCTGCTTGCAAATGCAAGAATCACGTTTTCAGGCGGAAGCTTCGCATTGTTCTTCGGGTTCGGAATGAAAAACTTGATGCCGAGTGTCTCAAACGGCGCAAGCACTATATTGAGCGGCGTCCACATCGTCGTGTCGGCGGTCAGCTCATAAGTTACATCGCTTTTTGCATCTGAAATGCGGCTCAAAGAAGGGTAAATGCCGTAATCGAGCGTTATTTCTTTTTCGGGCAGCGTCAAGCTGAACGGCACGCCAAAGTCGCAAAAAGCCTGCCAGCTTGAAAGGCCGTCCTGGTTTTCGTCATATCTGATGAACGAAGCACGGCCGCGCTTATATTCGGCAGACAAATCTGCAATGCCGTCGTGGTTCGTGTCAAAGATGAGCACGCCCGCAAATGCGCCGAGCCATTCGCGTGCCTTAGTCTTAACTTCGGCTGTCTTTAAGAGAGATACAAATTCCCTAAGATAATCATAAGTCAGCCCCTTCTCTGCAAAGCCGACCATAAGCTCAAAAGCAGTATTTTCTGAGATTATTCCGTATCTTAGCGAGAGGACTGTATGAAGCTCGTCTTGCAAGCCCTGCGCGGCATACGCTTTCAAAAGGCGTATTCTCTCTTCGTCTGTAGACGAATAATGAGCCGCCTGCACCAAAATTTCCGGGTATTCGCCAGACCAGAGCGTGTGTGTCTTTAAAAGAGAAGCCGCATAAGCTGCAACTTCGCGGTTTGCGGCATTGTTGCGCTCACGTTGCAAGAAAAGCAGCTGAAAACGGCCGTCATCTGGATAGAGCGTCTTTGCATCGCGCACGATTTTTCTAGCCGGCTCAAGATTGCCCGAACGGTAATAGTCTTTTGCCCTTACAAAATCAGCATCAGCAGAAACAAGCCGCGGCTCAACTTCAAGCACAGCCAGAGAACTGTTCCATTCGCATGTGTCAGAAAGCAAGTCTGCATACAAAAGTCTTGCGCTGTCAGTTCTGTTCTGAATCCATTCGCGGCTTTTCAATGCAGTTTCAACATAAGAGATTATTTCAACTTTCGGTCTGTTCAATTCAGCGGCAGCTTCTGCACGGAGCAGCCACAAGTCAGGAATATTATTGTCATAAGCAACGCCGAGCGACGACTTTTCATAAACGTCAATCCAGTGACCTAGCTTTTTTGCGTCGTTGCTCTGGTCAAGGCAGATAAGCGCCGTGCGGCGGTTCGCAGCTTCAGAGCGCGGCTCTGCGCTCTGCTTGCCCTGCCGCCCTGTTTGGGCAGAAACAGGCATAATGGCGAACAAAACAAAAAGACTAATTATCGCTTTTACAAATATCTTGTGTAATCTTACCGTCATAATTCATCCTCCGCTGTCTTATAGAAGCACCGGCAAGCAGCCTTTGAGCTTCTAAAACCTGAACAGTTTTATTTTCCGGTTTTCTTTGGCTTTTCCGGCTCTTTTTGCTCAGAAGTTTCTTCTTGCGTGAAAAGCAGATTTTCTTGCAAGTCTTTATCGTTATCTTTTGGCTTTGCTTTTGTGCGCGCGGCAGCCTTCCTGCGCTGCTTGCGTTCCTTAGTTGCCTTATCAAGAATAAAGCCTGTCTCTGCAATCGAATCAGGCCGTTCCCTTACAGGCTCAATTCTAAGCAAAGCCCTGATTTCAGCATCGCTCAAAGTTTCATACTCAAGCAATGCCGCGCTCAAAGTGTCAAGCTCGTTTCTATGAATTGAAAGCAGCTCTTCTGCTCTGTGTTTTGCTTCGTCAAGGATGCGCCTTACGGCTTCATCAATTTTCTTTGCCGTTTCTTCTGAATAATCTTTGTGGCGTGCAATTTCTTTGCCCATAAAGATAGGCTCGTCTTCCTGGCCGTAGCTTACCGCGCCAACCTCATCAGACATGCCCCATTCGCAGACCATTCTGTGCGCAAGGTTTGTCGCCTGCCTTATGTCGTTCTGCGTTCCTGTCGTGGTGTCGCCGTAAACGATTGTTTCAGCCGCATAGCCGCCGAACATAACGACAAGCTCGTCAAGAAGCGCGCGCTTTGACTGAGAATGTGTATCTTCATCAGGCAAGCCGATTGTAAGCCCGAGCGCCCTTCCTCGCGGAATTATAGTAACCTTATGAAGCGGCGTAACATATTCAAGGAAATAATACGGCAGTGCATGGCCAGCCTCGTGGCACGCCGTCATTGCGCGTTCTTTTTGCGGCAGAATCATAGATTTGCGCGCCGTGCCCATCAAAATCTTGTCGCGGGCTTCTTCAAAATCTTCGTTATCCACATGAGACTTCGACTTTCTGGCGGCAAACAATGCAGCCTCGTTCACCATGTTCGCAAGGTCTGCACCGCTCATGCCAGGCGTTGCGCGCGCAAATTTGCGCAAATCAACGTCGTCGCTCAGCTGAATCTTCTTTGTATGAACTGCAAGAATTGCTTCGCGCTCTTTAATATCAGGCAGAGAAACCGCAATCTGGCGGTCAAATCGGCCAGGGCGCAGAAGAGCCGGGTCAAGCACATCAGGGCGGTTTGTAGCCGCAAGCACGATGATTCCGTCTTTGCCTTCAAAACCGTCCATTTCAACAAGCAGCTGATTCAATGTCTGCTCGCGCTCATCGTGGCCGCCGCCGAAACCTGCACCGCGCGCGCGCCCGACAGCATCAATTTCGTCTATAAAGATAATGCACGGCGAAGAGCGTCTGCCCTGCTCGAACAAATCGCGCACACGGCTTGCGCCGACACCGACGAACATTTCAACAAAGTCGCTGCCCGAAATGTGCAGAAAGTTCACGTCGGCCTCGCCTGCTACGGCGCGCGCCAGCAGCGTCTTGCCTGTTCCGGGGTTTCCCACCAAAAGAACGCCGGTCGGAATTTTTGCGCCCATCGAAATAAATTTGAGCGGAGATTTCAAAAAGTCTACGATTTCCGCAAGCTCGCGCTTGGCCTCTTCTTGGCCGGCAACATCTGAAAACAGAATCTTCTTTGAGCCGTCGTAATGCTTTGCGCGGCTTCTGCCGAACTGCAAGCTGCGCGAATTCTGCATCGAATTCTGGCGGAACAGAAACCACACAACCATGAACATAAAGATAAGCGGAAGCAGCTCAAGCACATAAGTGAGCAGCGTTTTTTCTTGATTTTTTCCGCTTATAACGACGTTGTGAACTTTGAGAAGCGGCATCAGTTCCGCATCTGAATATGGAATAAAAGTAGAAAAATTGCCGTAACGTTCCGAACCTTTCGCATATGTTCCGAAAACATACTGGTTGTCTATGATTGTAACAGCCTCAACCTGATTTTTTTTGACCGCATTCAGAAAATCTGAATATGAAAGGCTTACGGCTTTCGGTTTTTGCATGAACCCGAACACAAGACAGCAGATAAATGCAAGAACCAGAATAAAGCATACAAGCGGGCCTATAATATTAGAAAATGATGGTTTTTTTTTATCGTGGCTTGATTCGCTCATAATTTCCTCATAGAAATATACACACCGTTCTTAGAATCATGCTGGGGCACAAGCCAGTCTTTATAGCCGCACCAAGCAGCCATAACAGCACAAACAGTGTTCTGCGCTTCGACAATAGGGATTTCATCTCTTAACTGTTCAGGAACTTTCCAATCTGAAAATATCCGCGAAACTTTTTTTAAAGAGCCGTCTGCGCTTCTTATTTTATCGGCAGATTGTCTGTTTCTAATCACTAATGGAAAAGCAAAAGGGCCGAATGAATTGTCATTTTTTTCGGTTTGAACTGCAATTTCGAGCTTTTCATTCAAGGCGTACACGCCGCATTCTTCGATAATCATAAAAAAGCCGTTGAACAAATCTGAGTTTTGCGCAAGCATCTTGCGCTGCATAGCTTTTTCAGTTTGCGGATTGTACGAAATTATGAGTTCGCCGCCCTCAACGTCTGCGCAAATGCCGTAGCCGCTAATCTTAAGCGAAAGCGCGCAGTCTTTGACAGTGCCATAAGGCACGCGCCGCTGCACGCCGAGCATGACAAAAGCATTGTACAGAATCTGAATCCTTGTGCCCGTATCAAAGCTGCAAAATTCTTTCACCGAAATTGACGCTTCGTTTTTGGCGCGCAATTTTATATCAGCTGAATCAGCAGCTTTTTTTGCGCATGCGGCCAAGTCTTGCAGCTTTTCTGCGCCATGAAGAACGCCGGTCTGCCAGCCTTCAAAATGATCGTCAAGAAAAGGCACAAGGCAGTTCCGGATTTTGTTTCTATAATAGACTGTCTCGTTATTGGTTGCATCAATCCTGTACGGAATTTTTTCCGCCTCGGCATACTGTATGATTTCTTGGCGCGTCACTGAAAGCAGCGGCCTGAAAAAGATGCCGCGCTCAAGCTGAATACCCGTGCTGCTTAGCGGCGAAGAGCCTTGCAGAAAACGTTGAAGCAGCGTTTCAAGCTGGTCATTCTTGTTGTGCGCCGTGCAGAAAACGTCTAGATTGTGCTTTGAAGCAAAATCTTCAAACGCCCGATAGCGCAAGAACCGTGCGGCTTCTTCTGTGCCTTTGCCGCGCATTTGTGCAGTTTCTTCAACAAGGTTTTCGCCGAACGTCAGCTTTTCAGCCTGAATCTTAAGCTTCGGGGTCTGTCTTTTCTGGGCTTCAACCCATTCAAGCACAAAATCTGAATCTTGCGCGCTGACACCGCCCTTTCTTATGTTGTGGTCTATTGTCAGCACAAAAACAGAAGAACCTTCCAGCTTTTCGGAACAGCAGACATCGCAAAGCACAGACAGCAGCACCATTGAATCTGGGCCGCCTGAAACGCCGATGCCTGCCCTGATTTTGCGGCAAGCCCAGCGTTCAATCAAACTCTTCTTTAATTCTTCCATTGCTTCAGATTTCATCAAGAACCATCAAAACTATAAAAAAAAAGATATTCCAAAAACTTCCGTTTTCGGAATATCTTCAACAAGTCAGAAATAAATTCCTTGACTATTTAAGGCTGCGGACATGTGCAACAACTGCATCGCCGTCAGAAAGAACTTTTACGCCCTTCGGTAACTCGATGTCTTTTACAGCCATTGAAGCGCCAAGTGTAAGACCAGAAACGTCAACAACAAGACGAACTGGCAAATCTTTTGGCAAGCATTCGATTTCGATTTCTTTTACGCCTGTCTCAAAAACACCGCCTTCGCGAACACCAACAGGGCTACCAGAAACCTGAACCTTAATCATTGTCTTAAGCTTCTTTGATTCATCAATTACATGAAAATCTACATGAAGATTCTTGTCTGTCTTGATGTCATATTCAGTGTCTTGAATGAAAGCCAAAGACTTTTTGCCGTCTACATCAAGATTAATCAATGTTGTCGGGGTTGCAACTTTCCAGATTTTTGTAAATTCAACTTCATCAATGTCGAGCATTGTTGCTTCGCCTTTTGTGTTGTACATAACGGCAGGCAAGCGGCCTGCATTGCGAAGTTTTCTTGCAACAGCCTTTCCAGCTTCTTTGCGCTCTTTTGCAACCAAAACTAAACTATCCATTTCAGGAACTCCTTATTCTCCAGCATCTCTGCACTATTTTTACACAGGAACTAAATCACATTCCTTATATTCACTGGGATGGCAGGATTCGAACCTGCGGAATGACGGCACCAAAAGCCGTTGTCTTACCACTTGACGACATCCCAATTCTGCATCTGAAACCAGATGCTTATTATTCTTTCCGGATTACCGGTCAGATACTATTTAATAAGCGGCACTACTCGTCCTCATATGCAACGCTTTCTTCGAAATTTCCCTTTGCATATTCATCAAGAATTCTATCTTGCAGCTCGTTTCTAAATTCAGGGCTAATCGGATGCGCTACATCCTTATAATCGCCTGTCCTTGTCTTTCTGCTCGGCATCGCGATGAATAATCCGGTCTTGCCTTCGATAACTTTTACGTTATGAACGACAAAACAATCGTCAAAAGTTACGGTCACGTAAGCTTTGAGTTTTCCCTCAGAAGCAACTTTTCTGATACGGATTTCGGTGATTTGCATTTGATTGCTCCTTATATAACATTATCTGAACAATTCGTGCTAGAATGCATTGCATAAATAGCAACGCTTGAAACACGAAGCAAGCCTGTTATATGCGTCTTGAGCTTTCTCTTGAGCCTCAAAGACCCCGAATACAGTTGAACCAGAACCAGTCATTTCTGCAAAATCAGCACCGGCAGCTGTAATCGCAGCCAAAGCTTCACGAATTTCAGGATACTTGTCTGTCAATGGCTGAGTAAAACTGTTTGAAAAATTCCACTCACCGGCAGGCTTGTTGTAAATCCCTTCCAATTCATCAAGTGATGGCCAATCCACTTTTGAAACTGAATTATTCATATTCCACTCATCAACAAGAGCATAAGCTTCTTTTGTTGAGCTATGAACATCCGGACAAATAACTACAAAATATAGATCTCTTCGACCGCATACCGGCCGAACAATTTCGCCGCGCCCGCTTACAACAGCACAATCTCCGTACAGAAAGAACGGAACGTCACTGCCAACTTTTCCGGCAATTTCCGCGAGTGTCTCATCTGGAACACCTGCCGAAAACAATGAATTAAGCGCCCGCAGCAAAGCAGCTGCATCAGAAGAACCACCGCCCATTCCTGCGCCGCTAGGAATGCGCTTAACTAAATCAACTGAAACGCCTTCCCGTATCTGTGCAACTTCTGCAAAAAGCGAAAAAGCTTTCTGTACAGTGTTTTCAGCTGGCAAATCCATTCCATGAACCTGAAGCGAACAGCCGGCTGACGCAGAACGCGCTACAGTCAGTTCGTCGCATAGACGAATCTTCTGAAATATGCTCTCAATGTTATGAAAACCGTCAGCCCTTTTAGGCAAAACCTTCAACGTCAGATTGAGCTTTGCGGGTGCAAGTTCATGAACAATTGATAACATATCTTGGCTATTATACTAAAAACTTCAATTTTGTCAAATGCTTAGCCTTATAAAATAACGTTTTTTTGCAAAACTAAGCCCAAAGAATTCCGTTTTGTCAAGCAAAATTTTGAAGACCGTTTTACTTTCATAAATAATGCAAAAAATGTATAAATACCGTAAAAAAACGCAAAATTTTGCGTGGAGATAGTTGACATAAAGCAATGCCTTAAACTATGTTTTTTATATGAAGACGAATCAAAGGAAGTGGTCAAATGCTCAGTGAAAGCGAATTATTGGACGAAACATTAGAGGCTGATTACATGTTCATGGATGCCTACGATGATGATGATGATTTTGATGATGAAGACGATGAATCATTAGACGATTTCGATGACGATGATTTCGCCGATGAGGATTATGACGATGAAGATTTTGACGAAGATTTAGACGGCTTCGACGAAGAAGACGATGATTTCTTTGACGAAGAAGATGACTTCGATGATTATGACGACTTCAACTAAAAAGAAGCCTTTATATCATTCAAAAAAGTTTAGTTTTTAACTGGAACACAGGCAGCGTAAACAGCTGCCTTTTTTAATCTGCAAAACTGCATTGCTACGCCGCCGATGCACACGCCGCAAAAGCCGAACCTGCACCAGCGACGGCAGCATTTAATCTAGCGCAAGACCTCGCCGCCGTGCCACAGCTTTTCAAGGTCATAGAATTCACGTGCTTCTTTAGACATCAGATGAACGACTATCGGGCCGATGTCAATCAAATTCCAGTCATCGCCGTCAGGTGTCTTTCTGTTAGGCACATGAATCTCAAGCACATCGTCGGCTTTTACATAGTCTTTTACATATTTATAAAGACCTTTCCAGTGCGTCGAGCTGTTGATCGTAACGATGATGAAATAATCGGTCCAGCTGTTGAGCTGTGAAACATCGATTACAGTAACATCCTCGCCTTTATAATCTTCCATGAGCTGTGCAATTTCAAGCGCTTTTTCTTTAATAGTTTTCATAAAATTCCTCTGAACAAATCAAATCTATAAACAGTACAGAACAAGCCGTAAGCATCAACAGCATGTTCAGAAGCTTTCTGCCGCACAACAGGAGCAACTGCGGAAGAAAGCCTGAAAAAATAAGCAAGACTTACTGAACATAACGTCCGTCAAAGTCACGCCCCAAAATTATCGTAAAGTCATATTTAGCTTCATCATTTTCTGAACCGGCATAACTTGCAGCATCTTCTTTGACGATGTTCTTGCAACGGATAATGTCTGCAAGAGACTGCGCCACCTTATCATTGCCGATGTGGTCAATAATCACAGTCTTGTCATAATCCTGCGTCTCGGCGTTAGACATGTTCTCTATGTTGTAGCCGTAATTCTGCAGCATCAAGCCGGTTTTTCTGGCAAGACCTTGCCTTGTAGTTCCGTTAAGAACTTCAAGAGCATAAACACGTTCATAGGCGTTTCCGCTCGAAGAAGCCAGACGGAGCTTTGCCTGGTTTACTACTTTCTTAATCTCATCGCCGTTATATTCCGGAAAAATCAAAGACTGACCGTCTACGATTCTGCGCGTTCCTGTTATGGTCTGCGGATTAAGCCGTTCAGAATCAATTGCAGAAACGAATGAAACAAGCTTGTAAAGCGCCTTCTTGTCGATATTCGCCTTCATGTTGCGCGAAACAATCGGAAAGACGTTCTTGTTCAGCACGACAGACGATTTTTTGTTAAGCGAATGAAGGAAAGCGACCATTATGCTTTCCATGCGCTCCTGAACGTTATCGGCGGTTTCCTCTGCGTCTACATAAGACATATAAGAGACCATCTTCTCGCCGTCAAGGTCAACAGAGCCAGAAGGGAGGATATGCCGCGTTCCGTCGTTCACCACATCAATGGGAGACGGAATGAACACGTTCATGCCGCCAAGCAAATCTGTAAGCACAGAAAACTGCTCCACGCTGATTTCAATCGTAAACGGAATAGTTGTGCCCGTGAGCTTCTCTATTTCGTTTTTATAAGTTTCAATTCCCTTTTCGCGGTAAACTGCATCAATGCGGTCAACGCGGTCAAGAGAGCTTAATATAAGGCCGGTATCGCCTGGTATGCTGAAAAGCGCGCATTGTTCTGTTTTTGGGTAATAAATCAGAACGTTCGTAAACAAAGGCACTTCGTCTTTATGAAGCACGAAAAGCACGGTTAAAAGCTGGTCGTTTTTTTCGAGCTGCACGGCAACAGTGTCTGTCTGCAAAGCAAAAAACAGTATGACAGCAAGCGCTATCAATATTATAAGGATTCCAATTATAAACAGATAACTTTTTTCATGCCGAGATTGCGCCATAAACCCTCCCAAACAAATTTATCGGTTCTCAACCTTTAGCGATTCTAAAAATTCTTGCGTTGCAGGCGCAACTTTTTTGCCGCGTTCCTGCAAATAAGAAATATTTTCAGACACCACGAACATTGCAAGCTCGTTCAGCGCCATCTTTTCTGTTTTTTTCAAATACTTTTCGGTTACATGCTCTCTGCCAGGTTCAATCTTGTCTGCAATGAACAGAATCTTTGCAAGGTTGCACATGCCTGCCATGCCGAACGTATGATGCTGCACCGCTTCTATGACGGCCGCGTCGTTCAGATTGAACTGCTCTTTCAAGAGTGTGGCAGCCGCCCTGCCGTGCAGCAGCGAAAGATGAGTGCGCTCAATCGGCGAAACAGGCAGACCGTCCTTCACGGCAAGCGAAACAAGCTCCATATCGTCACATTCTTTGCACATATCGTGGGCGATGCCCGCAAGATAGCCTTTGTCCGCGTCTTCACCGAAACGGCGGCAAAGGGCCGCGCAAGTTTCAGCTGTGCGCACAGAATGAGCGAAACGCTCTTTCTTTTCGTGGTTTCTGGCGTATTCGGTTATCTCTGCAAGCAGAGCTTCATATTCAGTTTTCATACAAATGCCTTGATTCAATATAACGATAAACTTCGTTTGCAACAAGATAACGCCAGCTTTTGCCCGAAGCGATTTTCTGCCTTATTTCAGACGACGAAACTGAAACAATGTCGTTCAAGATTGTCTTGTGCTCATACGGAAAATCTAGCTTTGTAACGTCTGAATGGTTGCGGCACGCAAGAATCAAATCTGCTTCAACCGGAATCTGCTCCGCGCAATGCCATGTTGAAAAACCTTCCGCAAGGTCATCGCCAATTATAAAGCCGATTTTACCTTCGAGAACGTTCTTGTATCTCTCTTTGAGCAACCGCAAAGTGTCTATCGTATACGAAATGCCGCCGCGCTTTATTTCGCAGCCGTCAACCTCAAAAAAAGGGTTGTCTCTTATGGCAAGTGAAACCATCTTAAGGCGGTCTTTGTCTGTTGCGCCAAGAGCAAGCTGCTTATGCGGCGGCTGATGCGCCGGAATGAACAGCACCTTGTCGTAGCCGAACGTAATGCGCACGTCTTCTGCCAGAGCAAGATGCCCGATATGCGGCGGATTGAACGAGCCGCCCAGAACAGCAAGCTTCATAGGCTATTCTTGCCCCGGATACTGCACTTCCATTGTGTCACAGACTGAACGCTGCGCCATGAACGCGCTTTTCTGCGGCTTATCAGATGCAGCCTGCTTTTCAGTTTTCTGCTCAACAGCGTCAACAAGAGCGATTATCGCCTTGCGCGCGTCATTCATGCCGGTGCGCTCAAAGATTGACATGCCGAAAACAGTTTCATCTTTCAGCTGCTTTTTGATTTCAGCAAAACGCTCCGGCGCGCCTTCAACGTCAAGCTTGTTGCAAAGCACAATGCGCGGCTTTGCGGCAAGCTCTTTTGAAAAGCTTTGAAGCTCAAGTTTGAGCTTTTCAAATGCGCCGAAACATTCGTCGTCTGAGCAGTCTATGATGAACACAAGACCGGCCGTTCTTGAAATGTGCTTCAAAAACTTGAAGCCAAGCCCCGCGCCGTCAGACGCACCTTCGATTATGCCGGGAATGTCCGCAATTATTATGTCGCGCTCGCTGTCAACGCGCAGCACGCCGAGATTCGGAATTTTCGTCGTAAACGGGTACGGCGCAATTTTTGGCCGCGCGTTCGTAAAAAAGTCTAACAAAGAAGACTTACCCGCATTCGGAAAACCGACAAGCCCGATATCTGCCATAATGTTCAGCTCAACAGAAAGCAACCTTGATTCGCCGGGCTTGCCTTCATGCGCATACTGCGGCGCCTGGTTTGTTGAAGTCTTGAAATGGACGTTGCCCCAGCCGCCTTTGCCGCCCTGCAAAAAGACAAAGCGCTCATCTTCGCTCTCTGTCGTAAATTCGCGTATCAATGTGCCGGTCTTAGCGTCTCTGATGATTGAGCCGGGCGGCAGCGGAATAATCACGTCTTCGCCGTCTTTGCCGAACCTGTTTCTGCCCTCGCCATCGCCGCCGTTTCTGGCCTTGAACTTCTGCTTATAGCGCAGATGGGCAAGCGTTCTCAGATTCCGCTTTACCACGAAAATCACATCGCCGCCGCGGCCGCCGTCACCACCGGCTGGGCCGCCGTGAGGCACATATTTTTCACGTCTGAATGCGATGCAGCCATTGCCGCCCTTTCCAGAACTGACTTCGATGACTGCTTCGTCTGCAAATTTTATCACGTCTAGCTACCTAAAAAAAATACCCGCACTAAGCACAGCAATGCCTAATCCGGGTATCATCTGCGGCAATAGCCGCAAACCTAATGAAAAAACGCATTACGCCGCCTTAAAGACGGCACGCATTATGCTTTTGCTTCAATAGAAGCAAGCTTTCTGCCTTTGCGCTCGTGGAACATTACTTTTCCGTCTGCCTTTGCAAACAAAGTATCATCCTTGCCGCGTCCTACATTTACGCCCGGATGGATTTTTGTTCCTCTCTGGCGAACAATGATTGTTCCGGCAGTAACTTCTGTTCCGCCATAAGCTTTGATACCAAGATATTTCGGGTTTGAATCGCGGCCGTTCTTAGCACCGCTTCCGCCTTTTTTGCGTCCCATTTTATGCCTCCACTGCTATTTAACTGTTTTGACCCGCAATTTTAGATATTCGGGGTATTCTGCAGCAATTATTTCCAATCCTTTCTGCAGATAATCTGCCGCAAACACCATCCGTTCCGCAAAAGCAGAACTCATTTCAGTGGCACGGAATGCGAGCTGCCCGTGTCCCGAAGAATCGCAAGTAACAAGCTGCGCTGAATCAGATGCCTGAAGAACGGCAACCGTTGTACGCACAACTGTTGACACTGCCGCACAGACGATATCTGCTCCTCTTGGTGCAAGACCTGAATGACCTGTAACTTCGCAACTAGCCAAAGCACCGTCACTGCGTCTGCAAAGAACAGCAGTTATCACTGTTTTTGCCGTTATGCAACAACGATATCTTCAACAGTTACTTTTGTATACTGCTGGCGATGACCGATTGTGCGGTGATAGTCTTTCTTACTCTTGTATTTGAAAACGATTACCTTGTCGTCTTTGAAAGTATCGCCTACTTTTACTGTAACTTTTGCACCAGAAACATAAGGAGCACCGACACTAACTTTTCCATCGTCACTTACAAGAACAACTGTATCAATTGTAACAGTAGAACCTGCTTCAGCGTCAATCTTATCAACTGTCAAAACGGCGCCTTTTTCAGCCTTGTACTGTTTTCCCTTGTACTCAACCAATGCGTACATATTTATACCTCTAAACGTTATAGTTCGTCCTCCGGTGCGAAACGGGGAAGCTCCGGAGATTCATTCCAAAATAATGAAAACACTTGCAAAACGAGCAAGATTCCGCAAGTGCTTCAGATTACAATATTTTAGGCTAGTAAGTCAAGAACCCGCCGTGTTAAATGTGCCGCTACTGTGCACAATCAAGAAACTGTGCACACAAGCCCACCTGTTCAAAGCTTTTCAAGTATGTGCTCTGCCCGATGGAAAGTAGTGAAATCGTGGATGCGGACTGCCTCGCGGGGTGCGAGCGCAGCGAGTCTAATTTCCAATGCCCCGCGCCTGCAGGCCGTAGACACGATGCAACGGATTTCCGTCGGAAATAAAGCACATTCTTTTAGCTAATTACATCGTTTCCAGGAACGGCACAAGAATCAGGTTCATGCCGTTTTCAAGCACTGTCTTTACGCAGCGAACCAACGCAAGGCGCGCGGCGGTCAATGCCTGGTTGTCGATGCCGAGAATCGGGCAGTCGTGGTAGAACGAGCTGAAAAGCTTTGCAACTTCGTAAAGCAGCGCGGCAATTTCAGACGGGTCAAGCTTTTCTGCGGCCTTCTTCAGCGTTGCAGGATATTCGCCCAAAGCTTTGACAAGCGCCCATTCAGCCGGATGATTCAGCAGCGAGAAGTCAACGCTTTCAGACGGCTTTACACCGGCTTCTTCAGCCTTGCGCAAAATTGAACAGATGCGCGCGCCCATGTACTGCAAGTACGGGCCTGTGTTTCCATTGAAAGAGAGAGACTCTTTCGGGTTGAACATCATATCTTTTGCTGGTGTTGCCTGAAGCAAGAAGTAATGCAGCGCACCGAGCGCAATCTTTTCAGCAACTTCTTCAGGCTTGCCAACTGCTTCTTCGCGGCCCTTAGCAGCAATTTCTTCGAGCGCGCCGTCGCGGAGCTGGTTAATCAAATCGTCAGCGTCAACAACAGTGCCCTCGCGGCTTTTCATCTTGCCTTCTGGCAAGTTGACCATGCCGTAAGACAGGTGGAAAAGCTGGTTCGCCCATTCAAAGCCGAGCTTCTTCAAAATATAGAAAAGCACCTTAAAGTGATAGTTCTGCTCGTTGCCGACGACGTAAACAAGCTGGTTGAAAGACCAGTCATCGTGGCGGCTAACGGCCGTGCCGATGTCTTGTGTAATATAGACCGAAGTGCCATCTTTGCGCAGAAGCACTTTCTGCTGATCTTCGCCTTCTTTGTTTTTGCCGACAACTTCTGAAACATCAACACGGACTGAACCGTCTTCTGCCTTGAAGAAAAGCCTCTTTTCAAGCCCCTGCTGAATCAGTTCCTTGCCTTTAAGGTAAGTTTCACTTTCATAGTAGAATTTATCAAATGAAACGCCTGTACGCTTATAAGTCTGCATGATGCCGTTTACAGCCCATTCGTTCATCTGCTTCCAGAGCTTGTGAATTTCCGGATTGCCTTTTTCCCATTCAACAAGCATATTCTGAGCTTCGGCCTCGGCCTTTGCTTCGTTTTCCTTGCGGTATTTTTCAAATTCAACATAGCAGTCGCCTACAAAGCGGTCGCTTTTTACACCGAGCTTTTCAGGTGTCTGGCCGTCGTGGAAAAGCTGATAGGCGCGCATTGACTTGCAGATGTGCACGCCGCGGTTGTTGATGATGTTGACTTTATAGACTTCTGCACCGGCGGCTTTAAGAATGCGCGAAACAGATTCGCCGAGCGCGTCATTGCGGAGATGCCCCAAATGAAGCGGCTTGTTCGTGTTCGGGCTTGAAAATTCAATCATGACGCGGCGGCCGTCAAGCGGCTTTTTGCCTGTTTCGTCAAACGCACCGTAAGACTGCTTCTGAGCAAGCACAGCTTCTAGCGTTGTGCGCACGATGTCGCCTTTTTCAAGCTTTACGTTGACATAAGGGCCAACCGCCGCAAAAGTGCCGGTCTTTGCAGCTTTTTCTTTAAAAGAAGCATCTTCATTCAAGAGCTTTGCAACTTCCTGCGCGATTACAGGCGGCGCGATTCTCAAGACACGCGCAAACGGAAACATAGGAAAGCCGATGTCGCCCATTTCTGGGTTCGGCGGCACTTCGGCGGTAACAGATTCAGCGGAAACATCTGGTGAATCAGCATTTTTTGTATTTTTCAGTGAATTGACTGCCGCCGCAATGAGCGCACGGCTTTCTTGTTTTAAATCAGCCATGAGGGAATAATAGCAAAAACGGCCTGTTTTGTATAGAACGATTTTGGCACTTGGAAGAGCCAGAACTTTTGAAAGGAAAATGGCAAACCCGATAACCAATGATGAGCATACGCAAATGTATGGTTATGTACATATGCTGTCGGGCACTGAGCGTGGTTCAAAACCGCGCGATATCGCGCTACACTGTGTTTGTTGTATGGAAACTATTTACGTGTCGCTTACGCGACACTCAACAAACAAGTGTTTTTGAACCCCACTCCGCGCCCTCTCGCCTTTGTGCATCACCCCAAGAAGTGCGGCGTTGTGCACTAGTTACAAGATTTGCCTCAGGCAAATCTTGCAGGGTTTGCCAATTGAGCTTAGTTTGTAGATAAAGCCCAATCGCAAACCCGGCAATCTTTGAAAAGCTGATGCAAAAAGACACCTTTTGTTCAATTTATTACTGATAAATATCATCTAATGGTATTTTTTATATTCCATCAAATTGAATTTTAACACAAAGTTCGCTTGCTAAATCAATAATTCTCTCATTTAAAATAATACATGCATCATTATCAGTGTTAAAAATAAAACAAATACTCATATAACAACTTTTCTTGTTTTTCGAATAAAAATCAGATAATACTTCTGAAATGTTCGCATTTTCGATTATTGTACAAAAGCTATCAGAAACAGTTTCTAAATCAAAAGTTTCATATTCAGAAGTTCTATAATTTAAAATAACGCTATTCCTCTTTGTTGTAACTTGTTTAAAATAACCTAATTTAGAAAAAATCGTTTTGCATTCCTCCAAAAGAGAAATATCAAATAATTCTATTCCTAATTCTGCACATATTTTTGTCATAATGCCTCCTAATTTATTGGAATGGCTATAGTTTTGGATTTATTAATAAGAAATTCTTCTTTAGTGGTTGAGCCGTTGCGCCAAGCGCGAACTTGTAGCGGGTGTACAAATTAGGCTTGGCGCAGTGGTTCAGACTGAACTGGTGTTACTTTTTGTCTGATATGCCGAATTCTTGCCACATTGACTGCGGTATTGTCAGCTTTATGCGCTTTTTGGCATCTTTAAGCGCATCGTCAAGTTCTTTTGTCTGCTTATCAAGCTCAACGGTGCAAGTCTTAAGCTCTGCCTTGAGCTTTTCCTGCTGTGTGTCAAGCTCACTTATTTTGTTGAGCAGCGTTTCAATTGCAGCTACCTGTTCCTCGCCAAGAGTTACTCCGGCAAGCTCGTCCCTGTGAGACTTAATGCCAGCTACCATCAGCCGTGCATCGCTCAATTTCTGTGCAAATGATTTTGCCATTTTCATTCCCTCTCTTTTACATTGCAAAATTCTGATTAAAGGATAACCCCAGAACGGCGTTTTTGCAACCTTAAATAGTAGAAAATATCAAGAATATTGTTTCTTTTTGATAGAATGGCATAAAATCATCAAGTAATGGAACAAATTCAATGTGGAATGAACCTCATTCGTGATGGAATGACCTCATTCCATGACAGAATGGGCACATTCTGTCATGGAAGAAGCACATTCTTTGACGGAATGACCTAATTCACTGACAGAATGGACTCATTCTGTCACGGAACGACCCCATTCTCTGACGGAATGAGCACATTCTGTCAAGGAAAAGCCCCATTCCACGTTGAATTTGCTTCATTCCACGTGAAATTTATCTCATTCCTGATGAATTTACTTCATTCCACGACGAATTTGGTTCATTCCATGAAGAATTTGCTCCATTCTTAATGAATTTACCTCATTCCGTGACGAATTTGCTTCATTCCATGTTGAATTTAAGACTATTTCAAGTTTTGCTTTCAGGAAACTTGTAACGAATGCACAACAGTGGCATGTTAAGAGATGGTGTACAACGGCGAAGGGTGCGGCTATTTAGCGTTTTCGGCGATGAAAGCTTCGATTGATTTCTTGAAGGCTTCGTAGTTGTTGAACAAATCGCGGTAGGATTTGACTTCTAAGCCGGTGTCGTGGGCAAAACGCCAGCACTCGTAGGGCTTATAGTATTTTGTTCCGCGCGTTGCTTCTGTCAAATAAACATGCTTCACTTCTTTTCCGTTATACGATGTGATGAAAAAATTGCAAGAATAGCCGCCACCGTCACGAAGGACGGTCGAAAGAGTCATATCAAACTGAACGCCGTCGTCCATTTTTACAGCATACTTATAATATTGCAGATAGCTCGTAACAAAATCCATTTTCTGTACTGAAACAATATGCGGCATTGTCTGCAAATCTGCAAAAAATTCGCTTTCTCGCACAGCAAGTGCCGATTTATCAACCGGAGCAAGCTTTATCTCAAGCTGTTCTCCGTCTTCATCTACAAAAGGCGCATCTTCAAGCCTGGTCAAAATGGCTGAATAATTATCAAGCACGTCTTGAAATTTTTTGATTTTCTTTCCGGCAAGAAACGAAAGGTCTGAAAGCGATAAAAATTCTCCATAGTTTCTCTGGTCCCTCTGAACCTCAACAGAATATTGCCCGATTGCTTCAACATGGAATTTCTCATAATCCATTGATTCAGTCAAATTATTTACCTTAAGGAATCTACCATCAGTAAGGTAAAGCTCGTAATTGTTGTTCATCAAGCCATCGTGCATAAAATCATCACGATCACGGGTTATTATGAATTCTTCGATTTCGGGCATCTTCCGAAGCTTTTTCATCTGATCCGAAGTCGATTCAAAGCCACTGCCAACTAACAAGACAAGACCGACAAGCAGTGAAAGAAGAATTGTCTGAATAACAAGGATAACGGTACATAGTTTTGTCTGATTTGTCTTTCTGCCTTTTATGATTCCAATTATCGAAACAGGAAAAACAGCAATAGCACTGAAAAATGATATGCCGAAAAAGGCTTGTGAAATCCAGTAGCGGATACGTATCCAAAGAGCTTCACCGAATACTCCGCTCAATTCAATTCCTATAAAAAACGACACAATAGACGTAATAAAAAGCAAAAGCGAAGCTTTGCCCAATTTTGACATTTTTTTCTTTTCAAATAGCTCTTCTTCCATAGTCTTCTCCACTTTTATGGCTTGGGCTATTTCACAAAGGCGGCCATTACGGTGAACAGCTTGCTGCGCTCTTCTATGGGCATGTCGTCGGGCAGACCGGCGGTTTCTCGGCGGTGAGAGCCTAGCTGCTCTGTGCAGCACGTACATTCAGACGCGGCGGCGATGTTGCAGGCTTTTACGCCGCTTTCAAGCAGCAGCTTCACGTTTGCCGCAAGCAAATCAAGCTTGAACGTGCCGCCGTCCTCTACGGCAGAGTCTTTGCCGAATGTTCCGCTGAAAAATGAAGCCCGTTCCGCGTCTACGTTGTAGCAGCAGCTTTTGATGTGCGGCCCGATAACGGCGCAGATTTCTTCAGGCGCGGCGTTATATGCTTGCGCCATGCGCTGCACCGCCTCTTTTACGATGCCTGTGCCTTTCCAGCCCGAATGAACCATGCCGCGCACGCGTTTTTCTGGCGCATAAAGATAAATCGGCACGCAGTCCGCGACTGTTACAGCCGGAACATAAGCCGCATTAGAAGATAACACCGCATCTCCGGCCGAGCGCAAGGCGCGGAAAACCGCAAGCTCATCGGCGTTGTCAACGCGGAATATGGTTTTTGAATGAATCAGCTCCGGCGCGACCACAGAATCATAATCGATGCCGAGCTTCTTGAAAAAGTTTTGGCGATTTTCATTCGGCTCTTTCCATCTAAAGCGCATAGAGCCTGCACTTTTAAGCGAAATGCAGCAAAACGGCGCGTCTGCGTCCGCAAGCGGTTTTCCGTCTTTTATAAACGGAAAGCGCACGGCAATTGCAGCGCCGTCATCGTTTTTGGCAAGAATTTCTGATTGCAATGCTGAAAAATAAAAGACATCTGGTTTCATTTGCTAAAGCTCAGACGATTCAAGCTCGCGCAAGCAGTCAACAGAATCTTTCAAAGTTTGATGCACTTCAGCAAGCTGCTGTCTGTAACGCTGGTTGAACCTTCCGCCGATTCCGTTGAGATTGTTTATCGTGTCATATTTTCCGACCTTGCTTTCAGCAAGCACGCCGTTAAGCACGTTCACAATCGAAGTGGTCAGCTGCGTAAAGCGCATTGAAAGCGCAGTCGATTCAGAATATGCCGCCTGAATTGCAGACTCAAGGCGCGCATGAACCTTTACAGAATGGTCTTCGCCCTCTTCAACATTAGAAAAGAATTGCCCGATTTCACCCTCCGGTGAAAATTTGCGAACAAAAGCGTCCATGTCGCTTGCAAGGCGCGCATACTCGTTGCAAGATTCCGCAAGCTCAAGCTTGTTCTCGCGCACCTTGAAATCGCCTTCCACAATAAGAATCTTCAATATTTTGTTGATTTCGCCAAAGAGCGTGCTGAAGAACGCATACAAAAAGCCCATCGCCTTGTTGCGGCTGAACTTGATTGTGCACCACTCGGCGTTCCACGGCTGATACGGCAGTTCCGGCAGCTTCATGCACTTGAACATGGCGAACACTTTCTGCTCAACAAGCTGCTTACGCTTTGCCTTTGTCCATTCTTCCCAGCGCGCGTCAAGCAGCTTTTTCCATTCGGCCTTGTACTTAACGAACCAGTCTTCTGCACCTTCAGGCTGACCTGGTGCCCAGCTTGCAGTCTTGAACGCAATGCAGGCAAGCTGCTTTATGGGCACGGCTTTCAAGAAAGATTTGATTATGGCCACCTGCGCAAGGCTCTTCGTCACATAATCAGCTGTCAAAGACTCAACGTCTGCCTGCTGCAGCTCAAGCTGGCTCTTTGAAGAAAACAGGCACAAGCCTTGCAGCACTTCAACAGTAATGCTTTTGGCGTTGCAAAGCACCTTGCAGAACTGAGCCAAATCGTTTTTTATCAGTTCAAGCTGCGCCGCATAGCCGCCGTCTGAACCAGACGGCAAGAAGCGCGCAAGAATCTTTTCGAAGGGCAGGCGCACAAACTGCTTAAGCCAGTCTAAGTTTATCACAGACTGATAAAGCGAATTGCGCTGCGCTATCGTAAGCTCCTGAAAAACTTCGTCCATTCTGCGCGTAAGTGCAAGGCGCGTTTCTTGCACAGGCTCTTTGTTGTCGCCAAGCAAGAAAGGGTCAATCTCTCTTTCGATGTATGCGTAATAATCCGGCAGAATGAGCGAGCTTAAAAAGACGTAAAACTTTCCGGGGTCTTCTTCGTAAAGGCTGATTGCCGGCTTAAAAAAGTCTGCAACATTTTTCAGCTGCCTTACCTGCTCGTAAAAAGCTACGCCTATCATGCCTTTCTTGTACATCAAAAGCCCCGGACGGGTCTTTTCAATCTTATGCGCAATGCGGTTAATCAGAATATTGTTATATATCTTTGAAATGTCTGCGCCAGAAAAAATTGAGCGCAAAAATAATAAAAAGCGGAACAAAGACGTTTCAGTTTTCAACCGCGCCTGAATATCTTGACCGGAAGAAATATCCTGAGCATCGTCTGGTGGTGCAATTGTTTGTTCTTCTGAACTGATGGACGCGCACAGCTTGTCATAAAGGCACATTCTCTCTGCGTGAGACATGCCCATTACCATGCGGTCAAAGGTATTCATTTTCTCCATAGTATCTATTGTAAAGCAGGTATTTTACAAGGTCAAGGCGAAAAGCCGGATGACCGCCAAAAGCACGTAAAAAAGGCTTCTGCAAAACACAGAAGCCTTTTACGGTCCCTACGGGAATCGAACCCGTCTTTCGACCTTGAGAGGGTCACGTCCTAGCCGATAGACGAAGGGACCTTGCTGATATAAAAAAAGCTGAACCCGTTGGTTCAGCTTTAGTTCCCCAAGGAGGATTCGAACCCCCACAATCAGAACCAGAATCTGAGGTGCTACCATTACACAATCGGGGAATGGGAACGTTGAATAATGTATATGCTTTTATAAAAAATGTCAAGTATGTTTCAAAAAATCTTTTTTGGGGAAGCATATTCGAACGATGTCCAATAAGTTCAAAAAATGTCATTGCTGGGTTACGCCCGACAATGACACAAAGGCGTAGGGATAACTACGCAAATGCGGGAGGGCGGCGGAGTGGGGTTCGAAAATGCTCTGTTTGTTGCCGTCGCGAAAGCGACGTATTTATAGTTTCTTTGCAACAAACAGTGCATAGCGCAATATTGCGCGGTTTTGAACCCTGCTCCGCAACCGGAAGCTGCTTTTGGGATTAAAACTCCTATGCCGGTTTCGCTAGGCAAAAGCGGTGCTTAGATGCCGAAAAGACCGGCGTATTCTTTTAATGCACCTTCAATCTGACCGGCGAGAACTTTCTTTGTAAGCACTTTGCCGAGCTGAACACCTTCCTGGTCGAAGCTGTTCAAGTTCCAGACAAAGCCCTGGAACATAATCTTGTTTTCGTAATGAGCAAGAAGCGCGCCCAAAGATTTCGGTGTAAGCTGCTTGCCGTAGATAAGGCTTGACGGTCTGCCGCCCGGGAAATTCTTGTTCGGGTTTTCGTCAGACTTGCCGCAAGCAAAAGCTACAATCTGGGCTGCAAGGTTTGCGCAAAGCTTTTTCTGGCTTGTTGAGCCGTCAACCACAACGTCTTCGCCAGACTGGCTGTCGTTAAAGCCGATGAACTGAAGCGGAATAATGTCTGTGCCCTGGTGCAAAAGCTGATAGAACGAATGCTGGCCGTTTGTGCCAGGTTCGCCGAACAAAACAGGGCCGGTCTGATAATTGATTTTCTCGCCGAAGCGGTTGACCTGCTTTCCGTTTGATTCCATATCAGCCTGCTGAAGATGAGCCGGCAAGCGGCTCAAAGCCTGGCTGTATGGCAGAATTGCTGTTGAAGGGTAGCCCTGCGCGTTGCGCTCGTAAACACCGATAAGCGCGTCGAGCATAGAAGGGTTCTTCTTGATGTCGGCGTTTGTCGCTGTTTTGTCTGCTTCGTGCGCACCTTCAAGAAACTGCGCAAAAACGTCTGCACCAAAAGCAAGCGACATTACAGTGCCACCTACAGCAGATGTTGAAGAGAATCTGCCGCCAATAAAGTTATCAATATAGAAAGAAGCAAGATAACCAGGGTTGTTTGCAAGCGGGCTTGTCTCGCTTGTTACGGCAACCATGTGCTTAGAAGCATCAAGCCCTGCCTTTTTAAGATAATCTTTTACAAAAAGCTCATTCGCCAAAGTTTCCTGCGTCGTTCCGCTTTTTGAAACAAGCACAAACAAAGTCTTTGCCGGGTTGATGCTCTGCATAACAGCTGCGCCGTCATCAGGGTCAACATTCGAGATGAATTTTGCGTTCATCTTGAGGCAGCCGTTCTTGCGTGCCCAGCCTTCAAGTGCAAGGTACATGGCTCTTGGACCCAAATCTGAGCCGCCGATGCCAATCTGAACAACTGTGTCGAATTTTTCGCCCTTGGCATTTGTGATTTTACCTGAATGAACTTTCTCTGCAAATGCGGCGATGTTATCCTGCTGTGTCTGATAGAATGTGCGGAGATTGTTGCCTTCGTAGATTACATCCGCGCCGAGCTGGCCGCGCAAAAGGTGGTGCAGAACCTTGCGGTTTTCGCCTGTATTGATGACTGCGCCTTCATAAAGTTCCTTGAACTTTGCAACAAGCTCTGCCTCGTCAGCGAGTTCCTGCAAAACAGAAAGAATCTGTGCGTTAACTTCTTTTGCAGCGTAGTTATATGTAAGACCAGCCGCCATCGGAACAGAAAATTCCTTTACGCGCTTTGCATCAAGAACATCTTTCAATGAAACCTGTCCTTTGAGCGAGAGCATTTTTTTATACGCAGCAAGCGTATCAGCATTTCCCCAATTTGCCATAAAAACCTCTATATTATATGAATTTGAAAAACTTCAAAAAGTTTTCAGCAGTTAAATGCAAGTTTTTTAAATAAACGGATTCAACATGGTGCCGCTATTTGGGCAGCTCCGGGCTGATTCATGCCTATTCGTCAAGTTCAGGGATTTTCAGTTTGAGCGCGTCAAGAAAATCTTCGCCGGTTACGCCTTCTCTAAGGCAGCAGAAAACGCAGTTGTCTCTGCCGGTAATCGTTCCGAGCACTTCGTCAAAGGCAAGGTTGTCTACTGCAAGAGAAACCGCGTCGGCGTGGCCTGAATATGTCTTGATTACTACCATGTTGCCTGAATATTCGATTGAAATGTAGCCGCGCAAAAAATCCTGCACGACAGTCTGCTCAGATTCCTGCCGCTCGTCTTCGCCCGGCAGCGTGTAAACATAGCCGTTGTGTCCGTCTGAAACCTTGCCGACTTTGAGCAGCTTCAAATCTCTTGAAAGCGTTGCCTGCGTTACGTCGAAATTTTCTTTCTGAAGATAGCCGAGAAGCTCTTCTTGAGATTCTATTCTGTAAGTCTTGATTACTTTTCTTATAACCTTGAGCCGTGACAGGCGTTCTTTCACAACATGCCTTCTTTGAGGAATTTAACAACTGTCTTTCATAAAAATGCAAACAAATCTGGCTGAAAAACGAAAAACAGCATGAATTATGCATAAATATGCAAAAAATATTCAAAATTGTCAAGCTTCAAGGGGAAGGGAAAACCTCTTCTTCGGAGGCGGGTTTTCCCTTCCCCTTAAACCCTATCCTTTTCCAGCACCGTTCAAGGGGATACCCCTTGAAAATCCCCAAATAATTAAAACTGTTTAAGGAAAATCTGCTATTCATCAGCGAACATAAAATCTGTATATTTATCGTAAGTACGTTCTGAAGAATATTCTCGCGAAAAGGCTTGTCCCCAGCATTTATCGGATTCAAAATTCCCGAATGTAGTTGAAAAATTTGGATCATCTTGAATTTTGCCGTCTTTTCGCCGGTTTGTACGTTCTTCTGGTGTTTCTTTTGCAAGCTTTTCTGCCAAAGCATAAATTTCATCATAATTATTGATTATATCACCAACATTATTTATGTCTTTTTTTAACACTAAAGATAAAGCTTCTGTTTTCACAGCATTCATTCTATAGCTATGAATATAACCTTCTTTATCAGGTATCTTTGTTGTATAGCTTCCATATAGAAATTCATATTCTGGTGTTCCATCAGGATTTCTGCCTATTTTTTCAACACCCAATTGTTTACCAGATAAATATCTATTAAATTCTGTAAGTTCTAGATAACCTCCATTTTTCAAATAAATATCTGCGAAATAAATTTCTTGAGTCCATTTATCATATTGACCAACTTTAACTTCTATGACATTTGGATTTTTCAGTATTTCTTTTTCGAGCTTTTCACATCTGCCATTTGGAAAGCAAGAAATTACAAATGATAAAGAAATAAGAATTAACAGTATCTTTTTCATTTTAAGAAATCATCTCCTCTTCCAGCATGACTAAAGACTGCCGGTTTTCGCCTTTCAGTCTTTTATTGCAGAAAAAACTGTTGCAAAAAGAACTACTCCTTCAGCGTGACATATGTCTTGCCGAAACCGCCGTCTTCGGCGGGGGCAAAGCAGAAGCTTTCTACGACGGGGCTTGTTTTCAGATAATTCTGAACGCCCTGCTGCAAAATGCCGTGGCCTTTGCCGTGAACGACTGAAAAAGTCTTGAGATGCTGCAGCACGGCAAGGTCAATCTGCTTTTCAAGCGCTTTCATGGCTTCTTCGTAGCGCATGCCGAGCAGCCTAAGCTCAAACGCGGCAGACGGCTGCACAATGCCGAAAGACGCGCCTTTAATGCCGCCGTCGTCAACAGCTTCTGGCGCAAGCTCGAGCGAAACGCTTGCCGTGCGCTTGGCTACAGGCGCAAGCACAAGCTCTTTCTGCTTAAGCGTCATTTTCAGCGTGCCGAACGCCACAACCCAAGTGCCCCTGCCCTGCTCTCTAAGCAGAGTGCCGCGGCGGTCTTTGTAAAAAACATCAAGCCCTTCTGCAAATGCTTCCGGCACAAGAGTTTCTTCGGCACTGCCGGCAAAACCCGCGAGCCGTTTCTTCATGCTTTCAGACTTTGATTCGCCGTCGTTGCCGCTGCTTTCAAGCATTTGCTTCTTTTCAAGCTCAAGCTGCTTCTGGCTTTCAGTTACGGCAAGCGTCAGCGATTCGCGCTCTTTTTCGATATTTGACTTTTCTTCTTCTATTGAATCAGACAAATCAGCGATAAAATCTTTTACGGCGCGCGTCTTGTCTTTGGTTATTTCGCCCTCGCGCAAGACGCGCACAAGGTTTTCAAGCTTTTTACGGCTCTCGTCGGCAAATGCGGCAAGTTTTCTGTAGCCCTGCTCTCTTAGCTCAAGCTCTTTCTGGCGCAGGCGCAGCTCTTTCAAGTCAACTGAACGGCGTTTTTCATGCAACGCAGATTCTTCGCTGCGGCGCTTTTTCTCAAGTTCGTCAAGCTCTTCATATTTGGCGGTCAAGCCTTTTATAAGCGCGGAAATATCAGCTTGCGCGCCTGTCAGATAATTTTCAGCTTTTTCTGCAATTTCTTCGGTCAAGCCGTTGCGGCGCGCAATCTCAAGCGCGTGGCTTTCGCCCGGCACGCCCATTATAATTCTGTATGCCGGCGCAAGCGTCGTTTCGTCAAATTCAACTGAAGCATTCGAGCATTGCAGGCGCGTGTAGCCGTAATTTTTCAGACTGCCGTGGTGGGTCGTTACCAAAACCCACGAGTTTTTTTCTATAAAGAAATCGAGCACCGCCATCGCAATCGCGCCGCCCTCTTCGGGGTCTGTGCCGCCGCCAAGCTCGTCAAGCAAAACAAGCGTCTTGTCTGTAGCTTCGTGCGTCATCTTAGCGATGTTCTTCATGTGGCCGCTGAAAGTCGAAAGCGACTGGTCCATAGACTGCTCGTCGCCGATGTCAGCAAAGATGTTGTCAAACAGCGGCAAAATTGAACCTTCGGCGCAAGGCAGCGGAAACCCGCTCTGATTGAGCGCGGCAAAAAGCGCGACAGTCTTTAAAGATACAGTCTTTCCGCCTGTGTTCGGGCCTGTAATTATAAGCACGCGGCGGCCCGGCAAAAACGAAAGGCTAATCGGCACAGCCTTTGCGCCGAGCAGCGGATGCCGCGCTTCTTTTAGCACAAGGGCGCGCCCGCCGTCAGGGTCGCCGGCAAAAGAGCCGTGCGTTTCAAGCCCCCACCTTGCGGCGGCATAAGCTGCATCAAGACGCACCATCACATTATGCGCCGCCACAAAATCGCCGTAATGTTCGCCCAAAGATGCGGTCAGCTCGCGCAAAATGCGCCTAATCTCAAGCGAAAGCCTGTACTCTTCCTGCACAAGCGCATTGTTCTTTTGAACGATGTCGTCAGGCTCAATATAGACAGTCTGCCCTGTCTGCGAAAACTCGTGCACGATGCCTTTGATGCGCCCGCGGAAATTCGCCTTGACCGCAAGAACCTGCCTGTCAGAGCGGAGCACCGGCATATCAGACTGAAGCGCGTCTTTAAGCGACTGGTCTGAAGTGTAGCTCTTGAAAAGCGCAGTCACATCGCGCTTAATCTGCGAAATTGACTTGCGTATCTCGCGGAGTTCGGGCAAATCGCGTAAAACACCGGTTTCATCAATTATGCGGAAAATTTTTGCGCTTGCCTCTGACAAATCTGGAATTGCGGCAGCTTTTTCAGCAAGCACAGTCAATTGCGCGGCGTTAGTTTCGTTTTGAAGCTGCGTCTTGAACTGAATTGCGCTTCTGCAAAAGCCGCCCAAAGAAGCAATCTGCTCAAGCTCAAGCACCGCGCCTTCAACGTTTAGCAGCTGAAAAAGCGGCGCACATTCGTTAAAGCCCGTCAGCTTCACCGGGTTCGGCGAAATCAGCGTCTTCATCCAGTCGGCAGTCAGCTTTTTGGCTGCGTCAATTTCAGCTTTGTCGCCAGAAGGCTCTTTTGATTCCACAAAAGCTTTGCCTTCTGCGCTTGACGCATTGCCTGCAATCAAGTTGCGTATTCTATAATATTCGAGAATCTCTAAAGTCTGTTTGTCCATCGATTAATCTTCCCAGCTTCCGGTGAGAATTTCTTCTTTTATGCGCTGCCAGCTTTCAAAGCGTTCTTCTGAAATCACGCCGGCGTGAACGGCTTCAAGCACGCGGCAGCCTGCTTCGTGCGTGTGCGTGCAAGACATTCCGAAAGTGCAGGTGCCCACAATCGGGGCAATTTCGCGGAAATAAAGAATCACATCGTCCGCGTCAATACCATCTATCACAAAGCGGCGCACACCTGGCGTGTCGATTATGTCTGCAGTAGCACCGAAACGCCCTTCCATCAGCGATTCATTCAGCCGCAAATGATAAAGCATTCCGCGCGTTGTTGTGTGCGTGCCCCTTCCGTATTTTTCTGAAAGGCTGCCTGTTTTCAGCACAACCGAAGAATCAAGCACATTGACGATGCTTGACTTGCCCACACCGGACTGCCCCGCAAAGACGCTGCGCTTGCCTTCGAGCATAGACGCAAGCTGGCTCATGCCTTCACCTGTCCGCGCCGAAACGCGCAGCACCGTGTAGCCGATTCTTTCCCATTCGGCAAGCCGGAAATCTATGTCAATGTCGAGCGGCAAATCGCATTTGTTGCAGATAATCACAGGTTCAATGCCGGCCGCTTCAGCCTGCACTATCATGCGGTCAACAAAGCGCGGCCTGAAAGGCGGCTCGTCGGGCGTTGTTACGCAGAAAATGTAATCGATGTTGGCGGCCAAAAGCTGCGGCGCACGGCCTTTCACGTTCCAGCGCACAAAGGCGTTTTTGCGCGGTTCAAGCGAGACAATCTGCCCAGCTTCGTCGTCCTTTTCGTCCGGCTCAACGTTGACAGAATCGCCGGGCGCAAGCGGATTGTAGAAACGCCCTTCAGACTTGAGTTTTTTGCCCTTTATTGTGCATTGTCTTGTAATGTTGTCCTGGCACTCAACAGAAAAAATATTGTTCGAGCCGCCGATTACAGTTCCCAGCATGATAACAAGTGTAACTTAAAACTGAATGTTTGGAAAGGCATAATAAAGGGGAAGGGAAAACCTCTACTTCGGAAGCGGTTTTTCCCTTCCCCTTTACCCCCTTCCTTTTCCAGCACCGCCTAAGGACTCTGCCCTTAGGAATCCCATTTATTCAAGCATTATTGAATGAACTCCGCATGAGCAGATTAATCTGGTCATTGAGCGCAGTCGAAATGACCAACAGTGTAGACTTTTGTACAAAAGCCTTCAAGCTTCCGCAAAGCTGAAATCCGTCATTGCGAGCCGAAGACGAAGCAATCTAAATCATTATTGCTTTTTCATAATGCTACCGTCTTTTGCAACGCCAGCGCGTCTAAGAATTTTTCCATTAAATCGAATGATTCGGGGGTAAGGCTTTCGGGGGCATCAAAGGGCGTGTGCATGAAGCGCCAGGTCATCGGCAGCAGGTCTGTGTTCGCAACAGAATGATTCAGCAACGCATTCTCAAAAGACTTGTCGCGCTGAACGTTCCGCATCAGCGCGGTCGCTTCTTCGCGCGGCAGCATCGTTACGGCCACGGCCGGAATGCCAGAAGCAATAAACGCGGCGTTGTCGCTGTACGGCACCGGCGCAGTCACCCACTTTTGCGGCGAAACCTGCTGTGCAAGCTCAATCGTGCGCTCATAAAGGTCGTTGAACCTCCGCTTGAAAATCTCCGTGCCCGGCGATTTTCTGCCTGTAGTTGAAATTACAATCACGTCGCCACGGCCGCAGCCGTCAATTGCAAGCACATCGTCATTCATTATGCCGATTTTCTTGAAGCGCACCGCTATTCCGTATGCGCCCTGGTCTGAAACACCGCCAAGCGCGCCCATTTCTTCGCCGTCTGTAAAGAACACGCGCATGTTGTGCGCCGTCTTGAAAGTTTTAAGACGCTCCAAAAATGCAAGCACCTGAAAGACGGCGGCACTATTGTCGTTTGCTCCCGGCGAGTTCGGCGCGCGGTCATAATGCACCAAAATAGTTTTCATGCGGAAGCGCGGGTCGTAAAACTGTGAAGGAAAATTAATATAGATATGCTTTGAACCGTCAATCGGTATTAACGTGCAATCGATATTATGTGAATCAAGCCAGTTTGTGAGAAACTTACATCTGTCTGCATCGCTGGCTATAAAATCAGAAAATTCTGGCAACAAATATGACATCAATGAATTATCGGAAGATAAGCCAGTTTTATCGATATTTGTTTTAGCCCGTTCTAACAAACGCCTTGCCACAAGAAGCTAGGCTAAAACCAGAAGGAACAGTTCCTTTGTCATATTCAGGCTTGACCCGAATATCTTTTAAACGAGATTGCCCGGTCATTCGCAGCGAAGCTTCGAACAAGCCGGGCAACAACATTATACTCTTTTTAGGCAGAACTTAATATTTATAAGATTCTTCCCCAAAACTGCGCTGCTCGCGTCCGCCGTCACGGTTAAAGGAGCGGTCGCGGTTAAAGCCGCCGTGCGGTCTGTCCCTTCGCGGCTTGTCTTCTGCCATGTTCACACGAAGACGGCGGCCGTCCAGCTCTTTGCCGTTCATGCCCTCTATTGCGGCATCTGCTGCCTGCGCTTCTGCAAATTCAACAAAGCCGAAACCTTTAGACTGGCCAGTTGCCCTGTCTTTAATCACAATTGAAGACAAAACTTCACCAAATTGAGAAAAGCAATTCGTAAGCGATTCTTCCGTTGTTGCGTAGTTCAAATTTCCTACATAAATCTTCTGAGACATAAAATTCCTCCACACACTGCTCCCACAGCTGTGTCTGAGATTTTTGCAACGGCAACCGCCGCAGCAAACCATCGTCATCTACTATGCTTGTCATTCAAACCTAAAACAAAAAAAATACTGGAAAGGAATCTTATGCGGAAACTTGCAGGATCTCATCATTCTGGGAAATCACGACTTTTAGAGAACGTTGATTGAATTCAGTCTACATTGTAAAAATTGAGCTGTCAAGTTTTTTCGTTTCTAAAAAAAAGTACACAGCCATGCACGTTTTGACACTAAGGGCAAAAAAAGACCTGATTAGAAAATAAATTCTAATCAGGTCTATAAAAGCATTAATAATTAGTATCTAAGAATTATTGAATTACCCATGGATTATTCGGATCATACGGATTTTTAATATATGTCTTTGTTCCATGATTAGTATTTGAAAGGATAAGAACATCATCTGTTACGTTGTAGGCATATCTTGACGGCCAACATTCTGGAGCACTGAACCTAACATAGCCTTGAGCACCGCTTGTAATTTGAACATCATAAGACATATCTTCAGGATACATACTCCATATATTACCACCACCGACACGAGTAAGGGTAACAGCTTTAGAAGGACTAATAAAATAAAGTGCGGAATTTGAATTGTTATTAAACACCCAAAGAGTTCCTCTTCCTGTTCCTGTTCCGCAGAATCCATAAGGAAACACAGCTGTAGCTGCATAAGTAGAAGTACCGCTAGGTTCACCCTGTTCACCGGCTGATGCACCAGAACCGCCGCCACCGCCGCCACCGCCGCAGCTTGACATCACAACTAAAACCAGAAGAGCTGTTACAACAGAAACAACATTGAACATTATTTTTTTCATATCTTAGTTCCTTATTTTTTCACTGATCGAATCAGCTAATATATAAAACTTAATATAGCAATATAATATCATAATACTGAATCTGTAACAAGTAAAAATATATAAATTTTAAGCGTTATAAACTGACAGCTGAAATACTTCTGTTTACAATTTTACAAAAACTGAAGTTTTTAGAGATTCTCTTTAACAAAAACGCTTTCTATGATATACTCAGCTCATGAGTTTTAGCGGTGATAGTGAAAAAAGGCGACATGTTTTTATTGTTGATGACGAAGCGACGAATCTGAAAGTCGCCGAAAACGTGCTCCGCAATTATTTTCAGCTGACACTGCTAACTTCAGGCAAGGAACTTCTTCAGATAATTCACAGAACAAAGCCCGACCTTCTGCTTCTCGACATTGAAATGCCCTCAATGAGCGGTTTTGAAGTCATTGAAAAGATGAAGCAAGACCAGCAGCTGCAAGATATTCCTGTTATTTTTTTGACCGCCAAAAACGATGTTGAAAGCGAACTTCGCGGGCTTACGCTCGGTGCGCTTGACTACATCAACAAGCCGTTTTCTCCGCCGCTTCTGCTGAAACGCATTCAGCATTACCTTGCAATGGTTGAGCAAAAAAAAGAGCTTCAATCTTTCAACAAGAACCTCAACGACATGGTGCGCGAAAAGACCGAGACAATTCTTCAGCTTCAGTATTCAATTTTAAGCACAATCGCAAACCTTGTAGAATTCCGCGACGTGAACACGGGCGGCCACATTGAGCGCACGCAGCATTATCTTTCGGTGCTGCTCAAGGCGATGCGCGAGCAAGGCACATATGCAGAAGAAGTCTCGACATGGAAGATTCCGCTTTTGATTCAGTCTGCGCAGCTGCACGACGTTGGGAAAATTGCCATTTCAGATACAATCTTAAAAAAAGAAGGAAAGCTCACGCCAGAAGAAACTGAAATAATGATGAAGCACACATCTTTCGGTGCAGAAATCATAAGAAAGATTTCAATTTCAGCTTACGGCACAGAATTCTTGAATTATGCAGAAGTCTTGGCGCAGCACCACCACGAAAAATGGGACGGCACAGGCTACCCGAACAAGCTGAAAGGCACAGACATTCCGCTTGCGGGCAGAATCATGGCGATAGCCGACGTTTACGATGCGCTTGTTTCGGCAAGACCATACAAAAAGGCATTTACTCACGAAGAAGCGAGCAGAATCATAATCGAAGGCAGCGGCACTCATTTTGACCCCACCCTTGTTGAAGTGTTCAAGTCTGTAGCTGATAAATTTCAAGAAGAAAAAGACACAACTCTGCTTGATTTTGTATAATGCTTTTGAAACGCAGTGCATTTAAGTTTTCAACTATTTTATATTTAAAAGAAGGTTCTCATGATAAAAGCAGAAATAAAAGACGATGAGCTTAACGCGCACCTTAACAGCATAGAAAAAGACGGAATGAACATCTTCATCATGGCAGACGGCAAATTCCGCGGAGCTTTTTTTCACGGAACGCGCTTCGTAAACCAGATGAGAGCCAACCAGAATCTAGGAATTCTTGAAACGATGGTCTTGGGTCAGGCATGTCTTTGCGGCGCGCTGATGATTCCGACAATGAAAGGTCATTCGCGCCTAAGCTTTAGATATGACACGGAAGGCCCAGCCGCCGGCTTTGTAGTCAACGCGGAAAGCACCGGCTCTGCCAACGGAATGCTGCTGCAAAACCCGATTCCAGTTTTTGAGCCGATAGAAAGTTGGGATTTATCACCGTTTTTTGGCGACGGCACTGTTACGGTAACGCATTTTCTTGAAGGCAAAACTGAACCTGTAAGCGGCACTGTCGAGATTATGCACAAAAACATTGCGCAAGACCTTGCATGGTATTACCTTCAGTCTGAGCAGATTCACACAGCATTCAACACAAGTATTCAGCTTGACAAGCAAGGGCGCGTAACCGGCGCAGGCGGCATGTTTCTTCAGATGATGCCGGGCGCAGACGAAGAGACAATTGAGCGCGTGGAAGCAGCTTTCAGCGCCGCGCCTTCATACGGTCAGTGGTTCGCCGAAAAAGGAAACTTGAACGACATAATTTATGGACTTTTCAGAGAATTTAAGCCTTCTGTTGCATTGGAGCGGAACATTACGTTTGATTGCCACTGCTCTGAAGAGGTTTTCAAGAACCATTTGCTGCATCTGAATAAGAAAGAACTAACCGAAATGTGCAATGAAAAGCAGGACGAACCGCTTGAGCTTGTCTGCCATTATTGCGGCAGCGTCTACAAATACGACAAGAAAGAGCTTTTAAGCTCGCTCATATAATGGGCTGCAACTTTTCAGCCTGGCTTGCGTAAATGCTTTCCATTACAAGCGCGGCCTTTGCGCAATAACGACGGTCAATCGTATAGAACGCAAACATTACATCCTGCACATAAATCTGGAAATTGTCGCCCGGAGTATAAGGCACATAACGCACCTTCATAACGTCAAATTCTATTTCTTTCTGCTCGCCGAAAAAGTCACCGCTGTAAGTGTAACCGCATTTTCTAATGTGCAGCACGCCTTTGCCGCACTTTTCTATGCCGCGCGTCTTTTTGATTTGCAAATTCGCCTCGCCTGAAGGAATCACGGTGGCGGCTTCGGAGAGAATGCGAAGCTCAACTGGAATGAATATCTCGTAATCAGAATCTGCTTCTATAGCCTTTTTTTCTGCAAGACGCTGCGCATTATACCATTCGCCGATATGCGGGTAGAAATTCTCACTCTTGTTCCATGAAAGATGAGCAGATTCAGTGTATTCGGCAGTGCAGCCGCAGCTTTTGCAAGTTATGCTGTTCTTGTGCGTTTCAAGCTCGAATTCTGAGCCGCACGACGGGCATCTGTAAAGAATGTTCTCAAGCCCTTTCGCACGGTTTCGGCCTTTGTAAAGATAGCCGCTTTTTTCTTGCTCGGCGAAATTGTCTACATATATAGCCTTGCCGATAGCGTCATCGATTTCTTCTATAGACATTTCCTTTATCTTTTCAGGCGTAAGCGCCATAGAAATGTCTATGTCTATAATGCCGTGCTTCAAGCATTTGCGCCACGTTGAATCGCAGAAATAAGCCCCGGAAGTGCGGATCGCAAAAACAGGCAGCTTCATCTTCTTGATGAGCTTAGCGCAGCTTTCGGGCATGTCTTTAGAAATGCCGTTAATGACAATCTGACCTTCGGGGTAAAGAGCCAAAATTCCTTCGTTGCCCAGAATGTCGAAAGACTGCCTTATAGTCTGAATGTCAGGCTGAAACAGGTTTTTCGGAATGGCGCGCGCCATCCTTACAAAAAAATGAAACTTTGACGCAAGATAAAGCTTTCTTGCAACTATAAATGTGATTCTTCTAGGATAGAACGCGCGGATTGCGAACACATAATCGTAAAGGCTGTGGTGGTTGCCCACGATGATGTACGGCGGCTTGACTTTTACAAGCTCTTCGCGCACCTTGCTGCCGTGCACCTCTTTTCCGTCAGGCATTCTGTATGTAAAAAGCACCTGCCTTTTTGCAAAAGACAAAAATGAAACGATAAAACCAAATAAGTAATAAACAAAAGGATTCGGACGCTTTGTTTTTGTTCTTCTCTTCATACAACACCTTATTTAATTATTGGCCGGTTATCGGGTCAAGCCTGATAATGATACAATTCCACGGAACTCGATATTTAATCTATATAAAAAGATTTTCCATAAAAAAATCTAAATGGTCAAGTAAAACTTTTAAGCGAGCCTGCAAAAACGCGGTGTGTTGCAATCTCAAAGCGCAACCTGCAAGCCGCACCCAATAAAGTGCACATGAATCGCACTAAACAAACCGAAGCGCAAGCCCTCTTTAAAGCAGCGGCGCAAAAATCTTGAAGAGCGTTCTTACAAGTCGCTTGACCACATTCGTCTGGCTTAAATATTCGGGCGTAATCTCGCGGCAAACGTCAAGCGTATTCAGAAAATCGGCTTTTATGTCTTTTATAATAGAAGCTTTATAGAACCACACGCCGCACTCAAAATGATGATAAAGGCTTCTGTAATCCATGTTGAAAGTTCCGACTGTCGCGGTCGTATTATCAGAAACCATGTTCTTGGCATGCATAAAGCCCGGCGTATATTCATAGACGCGCACGCCACCGGCCACAAGCTCATGATAATACGAGCGTGTCATTTCATGCACAAGCCATTTATCTGGAATGAACGGCGTGATTATGCGCACGTCGACATTCCGTTTTGCGGCAAGGCACAGCGCGGTCAAAAGCTCGTTGTCGATTATCAGATAAGGCGTAGTTATGTAAAGATATTCTGCGCTCTGATTGATTATATTAAGAAAAACCTGCTCGCCGGTCAGCTCGTCATCAAGCGGAGAATCAACATAAGGCTGAACGAACCCGCCGCCAAAAGAATTTGCTGAACGCGCGGCAGAAGCACTTTTAAGTGAAGAACTTGCGGCCAAAGAGCGCATCGCTTCCATGCTTGCCGCAGAATTTGCGCCAGAACCGCCGTCAGCTTCAGGTCTGAAAGCATTGTAGTCATCATCAGAATTGCGGTACAAGTTCCACAATTCAAGAAAAGCGAGCGTAAAGCAGAATGCTGCCCTGCCCTTCAGCATTATCGCGCTGTCTTTCCAGTGGCCGAAGCGGTTCACGCAGTTTATGTATTCATCTGCAAGGTTTATGCCGCCGGTAAAAGCGGTGCGCCCGTCAATCACGCAGATTTTTCTGTGGTCGCGGTTGTGCAGAATTGTGCGCAGCGCCGGCCGGTACGGGTTGAACGAAACGCACGGAATGCCCGACTTGCTCAATTTTTCAGCATAACCGTATGGCAGCGTGGCAACGCTTCCGACGTCGTCATAGATAACGCGCACATCTACGCCAGCATCAATCTTCTGATGCAGAATTTCGAGAATCGTGTTCCACATAATTCCAGGCTGAATAATGAAATACTCAAGGAAGACGTACTTTTCGGCTTTTTTAATCTCTTCAACGAGAGCCTCAAAGAATGCTTCGCCAGAACTGAAATACTGCGTGGTTTCTTCTTCGTAAAGCGGAATTGCGGTAGCGTTCGTTATGTAAAAAGACTGAGAAGCGGCGTGAATGTCTGATTTTTCAAGCTTGTCGATAGCGGAATCTTCTGTTTCGTAGATTCTGCTTGTGCGCTCGGCATGTTTCAGCAAGACAGTCTGCTCTTTGCGGCGAAGCTTTGCCGACCCAAAGACAAAGTAAAGCATGCAGCCAAAAACAGGCAAAAGCGCAATCAAGAGCGCCCACGGCAGCTTTACCGCAGGGTTTGCGTGCTTGTTGATTATGCCGAGTATCATCACAAAGCCCAAGAGCCAGAAAATAGCAGAAATGAATGCGTAGTTGCGGCTCAAATAAAAGACACTGAGCAACATAACAAAAAGCTGAATCAAAATGAGCACGGAAACAACTGAAAACCGGCTCATCAATAATTTCAACAGCTTACGCATACACACCCCGAAAAGTTTCTGTTACCTGAATGGCAATTTATTAGGTCGAATGTCGAGTTTTTACAATTCGGTGGCTGAGCGTAGTCGAAGCCACAAAATACAGAAATTTTGTTAAAAAAAATGAAAATCGATCATTTCGACTACGCTCAATGACCGATTTTGCAAAAAACTTGCGAATTTTGAAAACTCGAAATTGAGCTTATTATAATGTCGGAAATAATCGAAGTATGCAAAAGCGGTTACGCACACAGCCGGAACGCGCGTCGCTTTAAACAAAAAAAAGCCGGGCTGCATTCAGTCAGTCCGGCTTATTCAGCATATCCGAAACATTCGGAATGATGCTATGTTATTTTACGAATTCTTTCTTCAAGAAGTCGAGGTCAAGTTCAGGGTAAAGAACATGTGCTGAAAGAAGTGCATTTACGCGCTTTCTGGCTGCTTCTTTTACAGCCGGGTCAAGCTCAATCTTGCCCTTTGCAGGCTTGCCGTCTTTTGCAACGCCAGGCTTTGTGCCTTTGAGCACGAAGTCAAGGATTGAAGCAACTTCTTTCATGTCGTTCTCGTTCATGCCGAGCGTAGTCAAAGCAGGTGTGCCAAGACGGACGCCACTTGTCCACCATGCGCCGTTCTTATCATACGGAAGGGCGTTGGCGTTTGCAGTGATTCCGCATTCAAACAAAGCGGCTTCTGCCTGCTTGCCAGTCAAGCCGTAAACAGTTACATCGCAAAGCATAAGGTGGTTGTCTGTTCCGCCAGTCTGAAGCGGAATGCCGTAGCCTTTGAGCGCTTCTGCCAAAGCCTGAGCATTCTTGACAACATTGTGCGCCCATTCACGGTAAGCCGGTGTGGCAGCTTCTTTGAAAGCAATAGCCTTTGCAGCCATAACGTGTGCGAGCGGACCGCCGAGAACCATCGGGCAGCCTTTGTTTACATATTCAGCATATTCTTTTTTGCAGAGAATAATTGCGCCGCGCGGACCGCGCAATGTCTTGTGCGTTGTTGTTGTAACGATGTCTGCCCATTTTACCGGGTCGAAGTCGCCTTCAAAGACTTTACCGGCAACAAGACCAGCAAAGTGAGCCATATCGACCATCAAAACTGCTCCGCACTTGTCTGCAATTTCGCGGAAACGCTTGAAGTTAATCTTGCGCGGGTAAGCAGAGAAGCCTGTCAAAAGAATGAGAGGCTTTACTTCCATTGCCTGCTTTTCGATTGCGTCATAATCGAGCAAGCCTGTTTCTTTATCAACGCCGTATGGATGAGATTCAAACATACGTGCTGAAACGTTCATTTTATAGCCATGTGTAAGGTGGCCGCCGCAAGAATAGTCAAGCCCCATAAGCTTCTGGTTGCCGAACTTCTTGCGGAGGGCGTCGAACTGTTCGTCAGTCAAATCATTCAAAGATTTTACACCAAGCTCTTCGAGTGTCGGTGTTTCAACTTTTGCGGAAAGGATTGCCCAGTAAGCAACGAGGTTTGTATCTGCACCAGAGTGCGGCTGAACATAGGCATAATCTGCACCGAAAAGCTTTTCAGCTTCGCGGGCGGCTACGTTTTCAACTGCGTCTACGTTTACACAGCCGCCGTAATAGCGGTGATCAGGGTAGCCTTCAGCATATTTGTCTGTCAAAAGGTTTCCCATGGCAGCCTGTACATTGAGCGAACAGTAGTTTTCGCTTGCAACAAGCTTAAGGTGGCTGCGCTGGTTGTCAATTTCGTTTACGATTGAAGCAGCAATTTCCGGCCCAACAGCTGCAACCTGCTGAAGATTTGCGACATAAGCTGTCATTGCAACATTCGGCTTGCCGTTGCATGAAGCAAGATAATTTTCTAATGGTGTTGACATAAACACTCCTGTAAAAAGATTATTTTGCAGTCCAGGCGCGCGGCTGCAATTACAAGACTTCATGATGGAAACTCATCTGAGCGCCAGAAGGGAAACCAAAAGGTTTATGCAGATATTACTATTTATTTCAGGCTTTTACAAGTGCATAAGGGGAAGGCAAAACCCTTAATTCGGAAGCACGGTTTTTCCTTCCCCTTAAACCCCATCCTTTTCCGGCACCGATTAGGGGCTTGCTTCGCGCCCCTAATAACCCCCGATTAACTACATTTTAAGTTTAGCTTCGCGGGAATGGGTATTTAAAATGTCATTGCCGTGCTTGAAACGGCAATCAAGGATTTAATTTGATATGATATACGTTTGTATTTCACGTTTGTTTTCTTGGTTATCAAGCCAATCTAGAAAATCAATTATTTTTTCCGATTGCTCATCAGAAAAATATTTTTTGATATTGTTGATTTTGATTTCATGAACTTCCTGCTTATGAACATAATTTTGCCATGAAGATGAAAAAATGTAATAGATGTTGTTTTCTAAATTGCTTTCCTTCAAGAAATTCCATTCATTATTATCAAGCCAGATACCGGAACAATGCCCGCATTTTTCTATATAAAATTCCAACCCGAAACCAGCTTTTCTTGCGATTAAAACTTTTCCGCATTCCGGGCAATTTTTTAATGTATCATCATCTTTGTTATTAAAAACTTTATTGAACTTTACTTTATCAATAATATCCATATTCAATGTTCTGTTTTCTAAGAATTTTTGATAATTGAAATATGGGATAAAATTTCCTTTGCATTTCGGGCATTCAAAGGCTTGCAAATCACCTTCTAATTCTACAGGATTAAGCTCTTCAATCTTACATACAGGACAATTCATAAAAACTCCTTATTTAAATGTTTAATAGAAATTATAGATGTACAATCTGAATCTAGCAAGCGCAGATTTTCTGCAGAAATGCAGCAATGGCTTTAAAAACGTGCAAGTTTTTGCTAAAATAGACGCATGAAAAATATTACCAAGACTTTTATCAGGGCAGCTGCCCTTGTTGTTTTTGCTGCAACATGCACCGGCTGCATCAAAAACACAAATGCAAATACATTTATAATCGCCAACGGTACAGAAAAGCCGGTGCTCAATCCGGCTGAAATCAGCACGGCAGCAGACGAGCGCATTTACCGCGCCATTTTTGAAGGGCTTGTTTCGCCAGACCCGGTTACAGGCGATGCTGTTCCGGCTCTCGCTGAATCGTGGCAGCTTGACAAAGGCGCGCGCCGCATCACATTCACTTTAAGACAGGCAAAATGGAGTGACGGCAAGCAGATTACGGCGCAGAACGTAGTTGATTCGTGGTTTTATCTGATGGAAAACAGCAAGAGCGAGGCGAACCGCAGCCTTATGGGCGAGCTTATCTCCGGCGCACAGGCTTATATGAACAATGCCCTTCCGAAAGAAAAGGTGGGCATTGCCGCGCTTGACGACCAGACTTTGCGCATAGACTTTGCCACGCCGCGCGCAGACGCAGTGCAGCAGCTTTTGAGCAGCGCGTTCGCCGTGCTGCCGATGCATCTTATAAATGAAAAACCCGAAAACTGGGCAGAGTCTTCAACAATCGTCACGAACGGCGCGTTCAAGGTTTCCGGCCTTTCTTCAGACGGAACTCTGACGCTGCTTGCAAACAGCAAATATTGGAACAAAGATTCAGTTTCGCTTGCGCGCATTATCTTCTTAAAGAAAGGCGCAGACAGCTCGACATTCAAAGACTTTAAAGACGGAAAAATCTCATGGATTCCGGATATTCCGTTTGAAAAGATTGGCGAAGTCAAGAGCAACCCATATTTTGTCAGCACACCGAAGACGGCAGTTCATTACTATTATCTGAACGTAAACCACAAGACACTTTGCAACGCAAAAGTAAGGCAGGCGGTTAACCTTGCAATAGACAGAAACGCGCTCGTAGACACAATTCTGGGCGGAAACGGCGAGCCGTGCGCTTCGCTTGTGCCGCCGCGCAAAGGCTGGAAAGAAGTGCAGCTACCCGAATTTGACGTTGAAAAGGCAAAGAAGCTTCTTGCCGAGAGCGGCTTTGCAAAAAGCAAAGACATTGACGAAATCATTTTGGGCTATAACGAAGAAAGTGCAATCTACAAAGCAACGGCTGAATTCATCGCAGATTCGCTTAAGAAAAATCTTGGCATAAACGTAACTGTTCAGGCTTCTGACTGGGAAAGTTTTGCTACAAAGCGGCGTGCAAATGGCTTTGACATGGCGCGCGGCGGCTGGCAGAGCAGCATCAACGAGCCGACGGGCTTTCTTCTTCAGCTTGTTTCAACTGACAAAGAGAATGCGGGCCGCTACAACAACCCGGCTTTTGATTCGCTTTTGCGCACGGCAAGCAGAACAACAGAAAATGCGGAGCGGCTTGCCATTCTGCACGAAGCAGAAAATATTGCGGTTGCAGAAGACGCGGCGATTCTTCCGCTTTATTTTGAGAAGTCTTATCAGCTTATCAACACAACATTGTGGCAGGGCTGGTACGCCAACCCGGCGGACATTCACACGTTTTCAAGCATAAAGCTCAAGGATGTGGAATTGACAAAGTAGTTTTTGCGCATGTCATTACGGATAACTATTAAATTTGTGCAGTAGCGTCATTCCGAACTTGTTTCGGAATCTATTGCACTGAAACGAAGGTTTTTATTTCAAAAATCTCTAAAAATTCTGCAAAATTGACTTGCGATATTTTTTAAACTGCTTATAATATTAATAGCTGTTTTTTTACAGCAACTTGATGAACGCAAACAACTACAAGGAGATAATTATGATAGAGAGAATGCAATGCGACAGCTGCGGCTATGTTTATGACGCAAACGACGGCGATCCAAAAGCCAACGTAGCACCTGGCACAAAATGGGCAGATGTTCCTGCTGATTACAAATGCCCTCAGTGCGGAGCAGGAAAAGACAAATTCATTACTGAATAAGCTGTCATTTTGAAGAATTAAAATAGTTTTGAGGATGCATCTTCAGTTCAGCCCATGCTGACAGAAGGTGCATTTTTTTATTCTGAAAATCGGTTGCTTTTCAAAAGTGAAAACACGCCGCTGTTTGTGCCGGCCGGCACAATTGAAAATGAATCGAATGACGGCGAAATAAGAAGCTTCTGCGCAAGGCAGTGCTTGAAAAATGCGCCGTAGCTTTCTTTTGAGCCTTTGTATCTAAGATAAGGGCCGATTCTGTGCCAGTACGGCGAAAGCTCGTTGTCAAACACTGCCCAGTCTTCGGCTGAACGGCTTGGCAGTGTAAGGCGCAAGTCATATACGGCGCGGCAGAACGCTTCGCAAAGCGGTGCGGGTATACCGTCGCTTGCGGGCACTTTCTGCTGCAACGCTGAATCTTTGAACGCAAGCACTGTTGCAGGCTGCCAGCTGAACGGCAGCACAATCTCAACGCAATCAGTTTTTCTTGAAGCGCACTTTTGCTCTAAGGCGGCGTCTGTGCAATACACAGCCGGTTTCCGCTGTTTTGAATGTGGAAGCGGCGGCAAGTCTAAGCCGTAATCGAGCCACGGAAGAAACTTCGGCGCATTGCCAACGCTAAGACCGGCGCATTTCAGTGCTTCTGCCACTTTAACTTTATCTGTATAAAAAGCATAAAACGCAAAGCCGCCGCCAACCAAAGCATTAAGCGCCTTTTTTAGCGCGTGCGGAAACGCTGTACCGTACACGCCTGAAAAACCGCGCTCGATGCTGTTCTTGAAATACATGCGCGCTTTGCCTGCGCCCCAGCCTAAAACAGCACGGCCGCCGTCAAGCCACAAATCAGTTATGCGGTTGCCGCTTTGTGTATAGAGATAGCAGCCGCGGACGCGCTTAACCGCGCCGTAGCGTTCAGTCAGTTCTTCCAGCAAATCGAAAGGCTCATTCATTACAGTTTTGCAAGCTCTTCGTTGAGAAGTTTTGTGGCTGTAGCCGGTGTGGCCTTGCCTTTAGACTTTTTCATAACCTGCCCCATGAGCCAGCCCACAACATTAGATTTGCCAGACTTATAATCTGCAATCGCTTTCGGGTTTTCGGCGATTACTTCTTTTACAAAAGCCGCAATCTCGTCGGTGTTTGTGGTGGCGGCAAGCCCCTTCTCTTTCACGATTTCAGACGGCATCTTTGCAGTTGCAATCATTTCAGCAAAAACGTCTTTTGCCTGTTTAGAAGTGATTGTGCCGGCGCAGACAATGTTGACCAAATCTGCAATGTGATCAGGCTTAATCGCAATTTCAGTTATATCCTGCTCTTTTTCGTTGAGCACGGCGAGCAGCTCTGCAAGAATCCAGTTTGCGGCCTTCTTCGGGTCTTTAGACTTTTTGGCGGCTTCTTCAAACCAAAGCACAAGATTGCGCGATGATGTCAAAGTCTGAACGTCAAAGTCTGAAAGGCCGTATTCTTTCTTTAAGCGCTGACGCTTTGCTTCCGGCAGCTCGCCGACCTTTTTGCGTGCTTCTTCAACAAGCTCGCGCGAAACGGTGAACGGCTTAATGTCCGGCTCCGTCGTAAAGCGGTAGTCAACGAATGAGTTCTTTGTACGCTGAATAACCGTTTCGCCCTTAACTTCGTCCCAGCCCATCGTACGCTTAAAGCCGAGCACAAATTCCTGACGGTCTGTGTCAAATTCAGCAAGCTGACGCTTAACTTCATAAGAACATGCGTCACGGATTGAGCGGAACGAGTTCAGGTTCTTGATTTCTGAAATCGGCGTTCTGAATTCCTTGCCGTTTTCCCAAATCTTAAGGTTAATGTTCGCGTCACAGCGCATGTTGCCTTCTTCAAGGTTTCCTTCCGTAACACGTACATAGCGCAAGATTTCCTGAACTGTCTGCATGAAAAGCGCAGCTTCTTCCGGCGCATTCATGTCTGGCTTGGTGACAATTTCAATAAGCGGTGTGCCGCTGCGGTTATAGTCGATATAGCTGTGCGCGCCCTCAAGGTGCAAGCTCTTGCCTACGTCTTCTTCAAGGTGAATACGCTCAATGCGCACGCGCTTGTAGCTGCCGTTTTCAGGCAAATCTACATAACCGTCTGTGCAGAGCGGCACGTCATATTGCGTAATCTGATAGCCTTTAACCAAGTCAGGGTAAAAATAATGCTTTCTGTCGAATTTCGTAAATTCTGCGATGTTGCAGTTAAGTGCAAGACCTGCAACCGCGCCAAGCTCTACATAGCCTTTGCTTATGCGCGGCATCGCGCCCGGCAAACCCAAGCAGACAGGGCAGACGCGCGTATCAGGCATTCCGCCGTAACGGTTTTCGCAAGAGCAGAAAGCCTTTGTCTTTGTCAGCAGCTGACAGTGAATTTCGCAGCCAATAATTACTTCGTATTTATCTACACTCATTTTGATGACCCCGCAACTTTTGCGATTTCTGAAGCAACTTCAGGATGTGCTTCGTGCCAAGCCTGCGCAACCTGCAATAATTCAGCGTCTTTGAAATGTGCGCCTGTAATCTGAATGCCTATCGGCAGCCCTTCTTTTGTAAGCCCCGCCGGAACAGAAACTGAAGGAACGCGGGCAAGGTTTACGAATGTCGTGAACAAGTCTGAAAGATACATCGCCATCGGGTCGTCAACCTTTGCACCAAGCTTGAACGCGCTCGTCGGGCTTGTCGGGCAAAGAATCAAGTCATATTTCTTGAAGACTTCGCTTATGTCGCGCTGAATGCGTGCGCGCACCGTCATAGCCTTTTTGTAGCAGTCGCCTGAAAAGTTAGAAGAAAGCACGTAGTTGCCGATGATGATTCTTCGCTTTACTTCCGCGCCGAAACCTTCGCTTCGGGTCTTTACATAAAGCTCATCGTAGCCTTCGCCGGGGTCTTTGCGCGCGCCGTAGCGGATGCCGTCGAAGCGGCTCAAGTTAGAAGCAGCTTCTGACAGCGCAATAACGTAATAGCACGCAATCGCCGCATCAAGCACCGGAATCTCAACAGTTTCTACTGTTGCGCCCTGAGCTGTGAACCACTTTTTAGTTTCTTCAAACCTTTCCATTATTTCAGCATCAAGGCCGTTTGTTTCAAGAAACTGCTTCGGAATTGCAATTTTCAAGCCTTTAATTGATGCGGCTTCAAATTTGCCAGTTTTCAGCATGTCTTTGCAAGGCGTAACGTCTGTGTCTGCCGAAGTGTCATCGTAAAAGTCTTCGCCGGCCATAACAGCAAGCGGCAGCGCAATGTCGGCAGGCTCTTTGCCCAAAAGCCCAACCTGGTCAAGCGATGAACCGAATGCAACAACGCCCCAGCGGCTCAATGTGCCGTAAGTCGGCTTGTAGCCGTAAATGCCGCAATATGCAGCCGGAAGGCGGACAGAACCGCCTGTTTCAGTGCCGAGCGCAAACGGAACCTGGCCGCCAGCGACAACAGCCGCCGAACCGCCTGAGCTTCCGCCCGGAGTATAAGCGCGGTTCACCGGGTTGTGGCTTGCGCCGTAGCATGAATATTCAGTTGAAGAGCCCATCGCGAATTCGTCCATGTTCGTGCGCCCGAAAGGAACGGCACCGGCAGCAATAAGCCGCTGAATTACAGTCGCGTTATAAGGCGAAACATAGCTTTCAAGAATTTTGCTGCCGCAAGTGCAAGCCTTGCCCTGCACAGAAATATTGTCCTTTACGCCGAAAGGAATGCCGAGCAAAGGCTTTTTTTCGAACAAAGCTTTAACTGCTGCGTCGCCGCCCTTTCTTGCTTCGGCGATTTCAGCATCGCATGCGGCTGCTTTTGCGGCAGCGTCTTCGTAAAGGTCTATAAAGCCTTTGAGAGGCTCTGCACTTTTGTTATCTTCCGTAACGATTTTCGTATATTCTTCAACAAGTGCCGCGCTCGTTACCTTGCCGGAAACAAGCATGTCGCGCACCTGCATCAGTGTCAGTGTACTAAAGTTCATCTATTAAACTCCGCTTTATGTAATTAAGTTCAGTATAAAGGTGCAGACTAAGCACCGCCGCCGAGAACTTTCGGAACACGGAAATAACCGTCCAAAAATTCAGGCGTAATCTTCTTAACGTCTTTCATCTCAAGACCTGCTACAATTTCGTCTTTGCGCAGCGCGTCTGCCGTTGTTGAAGGATAAGCGTCATAAGGGTTTTCATTGTCATTATATGCTGACAATATATCGAAATACTCAACAATCTGGTCAACCTGCGATTTAAGCACTTCCATATTTGTACTTTCCGGTGAAAGGCGGGAAAGATACAGCAACGCATCAAGTGTTGTTGAATCTATTTTGTGTGATTCAGAATTCATATTTTCCTCGACATTCTAAAATGAGGTCAGCAAGCCGAAAAGCCCACTGCAACAGCTTATCTTAGAATATTTTGCTATTTGTTTCAACGTATCAGCAATTTTTTGGCTTTGATTCGTGCCGAGGTTCGTTGATTCAACCGCCAAATGATTGACAAATGCGGCTACGTGCGTGCATTCTTCGTGCCACCGCGAAGGCATTGCACACGCGCCCGTGCAAAAAGCAGAAGAAACCTTGCGCGCAGAAGGAATCAGCAAAATCTTTTGCCTTGTCTTCAAAGACAACGAAATTGCAAACTCATTCTGGCAAAAGCAAGGCTACACGTTGCGCACAGACTTGAACTACCGCAACAAAAGCCTGAACGCCGCCGTCCCCCAAGGCGAGTAAACAGCAGCGCAGAGACCATCACATTTTTTCGGGGCTAAAACAGTGCAAATTCTACACTTTTTCGGGGCTGAAAAAAACAGGGCTGCCCGAATAGACAGCCCTGCAATTAGCGGAAAAAGCGCAAGTTTATGCGCTTATTCTGAAACCTTGCCGCGCTTGGCTACGGAATTATTCATTTTTTCGATTTCGGATTCGGCTTTTGAAACAAAGTCGCCGTAAACAGCGGCGTTCACAAGGTTCATTGCTGTGAGGTATGCCACAAGCTTGTCGTTAATGGCGGAAAGCAGCGGTTTCTTGAGAGCGGATGCACTTTCATTCTTGTTTACGTTAGAAGCTGTAAATTCATCGTTCGCCTTGTTGAACTCGTCTTGCGCGGCTCTTAAATCGCTGATGTACGAACCAACGCCGTCAAGAGCCTTGATTGAATCAGCAAGTTCCGAAGCTTCATAATCCTTAAGCATACTTTCAATAAAAGAAGATTCGTTCGCATAGCTTTCAGCTGTAATGCCCTTATACTTGTCGAATACAGCAAGGAGCTTTTCTGCGGCGGCCTTTTTCTCTGCAATTGGAATAACCGAGTAACCGTTAAGCAAAGTGCCAAGCGAGCGGATAATCTCGTCACGTTTTACATCTGCTTCATCAAGCGTTGAAGCGATTTTGTCAGCTTTGATTGCTATTGTGATTCTTTCAGAAAGTGACTCAATTTCAGCCATTGTGCTTTTAAGGTAATCATCACCTGCAATGCCGGAATCAGCTTTGTAAAGGCGGATGATAATGTCAGAAATTGTGTCGAGTTCTGTGACACGGACTGTTGTCCTAATCTTTTTCATAAATTTTCCCTCCTAGTTTTGAATATTTATGAAGTTATCTTAATTATAAAACATGAATTTAAAATTGTAAAATAAAAGTTAACGGAATGTTAAAATTTTAAGAGTTACGGCTATAAAACGTAATGATTACGATTTGCAAAATGAAAGTGAACAATCGTAATGATTACGATTTGAGAAAATGGCAAAGTGAGCAATCGTAATGATTACGATTCAAGAAAATGACCAAAGTGAGCAATCGTAATCATTACGATTCAAGAAAATGACCAAAGTGAGCAATCGTAATCATTACGATTCAAGAAAATGGCAAAGTGAGCAATCGTAATCATTACGATTCAAGAAAATGACCAAAGTGGGCAATCGTAATGATTACGATTTGAAAATGCAGAGTGTACATATCACAAACCAAGCTTTACAAACTGTGTCATATGACTTAATCTGATTTTTATAAAAACGAGAAACAAATTATAGCGCTCTGTTTAGTGTCGAGAGAATAAAAATTGGGTAGCAGGAAATCACAATCAGAATTTTTACAAAAAGCAAAAGAAACAAAGAGCTTAGAAACAGCTTTTCCTGAGATTCTTAATGAATGGGATTACGAGAAAAATACTGAAATAACGCCAAGCACAATAAGTTCTAAAAGTACAAAAAAAGTCTGGTGGATATGCAAGAATAAACATAGTTGGAACGCTTCGATTTATGAAAGAGTTTATCATGATAAAACAGGTTGCCCTTTTTGCTATGGAAGACTTTTGATACAAGGTGTTAATGATTTAAAAACCGTAAATCCAGTATTAGCAAAGGAATTCCATCCTACAAAAAATGGAATTGTTACATCATCAACAGTAACTGCACATTCAAATAAGAAAGTCTGGTGGATATGCCCATTAGGGCATGAATATGATTCTTCAGTGAATAAAAGAATGCTTGGACAAGGATGTCCATACTGCGCCAACAAAAGAATCCTTATAGGATTTAATGATTTATATACAAAAAGGCCTGAAATAGCAAAAGAATGGGATTATGAGAAAAATGAAGGTCTGACACCGAAAGATGTAGTTCCGGGGTCAAATAAAAAAGTCTGGTGGATTTGTTCTGTTTGCGGAAATTCTTTTCAAGCTATAATTGCGGATAGAACAGTCCGTAACAACGGATGCCCCATTTGTGCTAAACAAAAAAGAGTTAATACTCGTATAAAAAAATTAACACAAAATAATTCACTGGATGATGATAAAGATTTAATAAAAGATTGGGATTATGAAGCAAATTACCCGAAAACACCAAAAGATTATACACCGAGGTCAAATGCGAGTGTTTATTGGAAATGCCATATATGTAATTATCAATGGAAATCAAAAATATTAAATAAAGCTAGAAAAAATGGATGTCCAGCATGTTCCAATCGTGTTGTAATTGCCGGAAAAAATGATCTTGCGACAACGAATCCTGAATTAGCCAAAGAATGGCATCCAACTAAAAATGGTGACTTGACTCCAAGCCAAGTTTCTAGGGGAAGCGGCAAGCTGGTCTGGTGGCTGTGCCCTATGGGGCATGAGTATCAAGCAACAATCTTAACAAGAAAAGGCGGACACGGAACAGGTTGTCCAATATGCTTCAACAGACGCCAAACATCTTTTGCAGAGCAAGCAGTCTTTTATTATATAAAGAAAATTTTCCCAACTGCAATAAATGGTTATAAAGCCCCTTTTTTAGGCAAAATGGAATTAGACGTATATATTCCATCTATAAAGTGGGCTATAGAATATGATGGCAAAGCCTGGCACAAAGAAGAAACAATCGAAAGAGAAAAGCGCAAATATGAAATTTGCAGAAAGCACGGAATAAGATTATACCGCTTAAAAGAAGAAAAGCAGACTGACAAAGAATTTGGTACTTATGACAAAGCTTTAAACACTGATGATATGTGGACACCAGAAAAGCTGAATCAAACAATATATTATCTATTATTAGATTTATGTCACAATCCATTCGCAATAACTTTTGATATTGATGTTGAGAAAGACAGATTTGCAATACAAGAAAACATGCAGGTAAAAATCGAAGATTCAATTGCTACCAAATATCCTTTAGTAGCTCAAGAATGGGATTATGATAAAAACGGTGCGTTAAAACCAGAGATGGTTTCTCATGGTATGCATATGAAAGTTTGGTGGAAATGTTCTAAATGTGGTAATAACTTTCAAGCCGCAATAAGCCATAGATGTACTGGAACAGGATGCCCGAAATGTGGCATGAAAAAAAGCAGAGAAGTCCGTATGAAAAAAGTAGCGTGCATTTCATTGGAAACTGGTGAAGTAATAAGGATTTATAATTCAGCTACGGAAGCATGTAATGAACTGAAAATGAAATCTGTTGGTAATGTAATTTCTGTCTGTAAGGGTAACCGCCCTAACGCGGGCGGTTTTTCATGGAGATATGTGGATTAAGCAAACATTACATTAAGAATCCAAAAGCGTTACGTTAATTAAAATATTTCCGTTCCTGTCTTGCGAGAATTCACAGTTACTAAAATCACAAGTATCTTTATTTCCATTGGTGTAAACAAATACAATATAATCGTTATAACAATTTATAGAGCTGATGCTGTTTTTATTTAATACCGACCTTTCAACGATATTACCACCTTTTTCTTGAAAATTGAAAACTATGTAAGTTCCTCTTTCAAAAAGGATTTCTGCCATTTTTTCACAAGCATCAATTCTATTTCTTTCTGCAAAGCACAAGGAACTAAAAACTAAAACAAGTGTAATTAAAAAAGCTCTTTTCATATTCAATCCTCCAAAATATTTTGCTAAGATACCTTTTGGCTTTCGCCTTTTTCGTAGCCTTTGTCTTTCCATTCTTCCGCAAATTTCTTCGCTGCTTTCTGCTGTTCAATTTGTGTCATGTGGTTATTATAGCAGATTTTCTTAGAAATTGGCAGAAAACTTGAAGGGCAAAGAAGAAATTGTCTTTCCTCTGAGTGCAGATGTGCCTATCCACTGACCGCAGATGCATCACTAATGAGAATTATTCTGGGCTGAAATGACGCGAATTCTACATTTTTTCGGGGCTGACGAACCGTAAACAAGCTGAAAGCTTTTACAGCTCTTTCAAGTTATTATCAACGCTTGTATCAGCATTGTCAGAACGATTTTTCTTTCCTTTGAGGCTGTTTTCTGCTGCAACCAGCTTATAGTTAATTGCCTTTCCATTAGTCAACACCCACTTGAAAGCTCTAATTGGCGCTGTGTCTTCAACCTTGCTTTTCCACACATTCAGAGCATCAAATCTGCGCTGCTTCCATGCGATGACTTTATCATAAGCGGCGGCAATTGGCTTATTGAGACGCATATTTCCTATCGTCGTCCATATCATATCGATAACGAATATGCACCATAGCACTATGCAAGCTATAAGTCTGATATTATACGGTATGCTCTTTGCCACAGCGCTCAATCCGGGATGAACCCATTTGACCATTACCATAAGTGCTATTCCGAAAAACAAACCCGCCACAACGCTTATTCTGCCGTCAAAGTTAAGCGGATAATAGCTGTAATCCCAATAACGCTTATGGAAAAGCGCTTCCATGCTTATGCTGGTTATAAGCTCAACTATACTTGTCACCGTTCCAGCCAATATTATAAGAAGCCACCATTCTTGTATGGGATGGAACAAATCATAGCTGAAAGTGCACACCATGCAATAAATCGGACACAGCGGCCCGATGAAGACACCCCTGTCCATGAACTTGCCCTGCTCACAGAGCGAAAAAATGGTAGACTCGTAAAACCAGCCAATAAATGCGTATATAAATGCCACTAAAGTCCATGCAGGAAAATCCAATCCTGCAAAGAGTTTTTCAATCAAAGTTAGTTCATTCAATTTAATCTGTCTCCTGCCGTCATTTTGAAACGAACAATTTCGGGGCTAGTCTTTTACGCGCATAAGCGAGCTTGCGCAATGTTCAGGCATGAACTGCTTTTTTGCACCTGACTCAAACGCCACGTATATGCTCAAATCGCCTTCGATATATGATGCTTTGCAGACAAGGCCGTAGCCGAAATCATCGTGATAGACTTTCGTGCCGGGCTTCCACCGCTCAAAAAGCGGGTCTGTTTTAGGCGTTTCACCGCCGTTCAGCACTTTCTGCCCTGCATTCAGCTTCCGCTCCCCTGCAAAGCTGAACCTTGCCGGCTTACGACCGAGCACTTCCACAGATTCGCGCTTAATTTCAGCCAAAAACGGGCTTGGGCTCATCCATTCAGTGCGGCCGTAAAGGCGGCGCGAAGCCGTTGTTGTCAGATAAAGCTCATCGCGGGCGCGCGTAATGCCAACGTAAAACAGCCGCCGCTCCTCTTCAAGCTCTGAATCAACCTTGTCTTCGCGCGGAAAAATGCCTTTTTCTATGCCGGTGATTATTACGCGCGGAAATTCAAGGCCTTTGGTGTTATGCAGCGTAATCAGCGTAACAGCATCGCTTGTGTCTTCAGCCTGAGTTACGGCGCGGTCTAGCTCGATGTGGTCAAAGAAAAGCGCAAGCCCTGCCCTAGTCTTTGGGTATAAAGCCGCGCTGTTCGCAAGTTCCTGCATGTTCGCCACGCGCTGTGTGCCTGCAATTTCGTCTTGCGCAGAATGATATTCGCCCAAGCCAGAAGCCGATATGACCTTTTCGATAAACGAAGCGAGCGTTTTTGCTTTTTCAAGCGGTGCATTTGAGAGCATCTGCTCTTCAATTGCAATCTGCGCCATGTCGGCAACTTCCTTTGACACAGCAGGTTCGCCATTTTCAGCCGATTTATCAAGCTCGGCGGCAAGGTTCTGCATTATCTCAAGGAATTGGAGTACGCCTTTTTTGGCTTTTGCCGGAATTGGCAGCGCTTCATCTGCACACGCTTCAAGAATGCTGCCGCGCAACACAGGCCGCTGTTCTGGCGACATTTCGAGCGTGCCATAAGTTGAGCGCGCAAAATCTATGATTTTCTGCTGGCTTGAGTTGCCCACACCGCGCAAAGGCTTGTTTACAACGCGCGCAAAGCTGATTTCATCTCTTGAATTGAGCACAAGCGCAAGATAAGCGAGAATGTCTTTTATTTCTTCGCGGTCATAGAATTTAAGCGAACCGACAACGCGGTATGGAATTTTTCTGTTTAAGAACTCTGTTTCAAAGCCAAGCGACTGCGCGTTGGTTCTGTAAAGCACAGCCCAATCGCTGTAAGGGCAGCCTTTGCGGTATGCGGCTTTTATCATTTCGGCGCAAAACGCAGTTTCTTCGTCTTGGTTTGCGAGGAACACAGCTACAGGCTTTTTGCCTTCGCCGCGCTCTGCTTTCAGCGTCTTGCCGAGCCGCCCCTTGTTGTTGCTGATAACTTCATCCGCAATTTTCAAGACCGGCGCAACAGAGCGATAGTTCCGCTCAAGCTTTATAAGCTCTGCACCTTTAAAGTTCTCTTGAAACGTAAGAATATTCTGCACTTCTGCGCCGCGGAAGCTGTAAATCGACTGGTCATCGTCACCGACAACGCACACATAAGTTTCTGGTCCGGCGAGCACTTTGAGAAGCTCAAACTGCGCCACGTTAGAATCCTGATACTCGTCAATCATTATCACCTGAAAACGGCGGTGCATCTGCTCCGCAATTTCTGGGTTTTCTTTCAAGATGCGCACAGGCAGCGCAATCAAATCGCCAAAATCGGCGTTACCTGTTTCATGCAGCCTGTCCTGATATTTCTGGTAATAATCTGCGAAATTCGGGTCTTCATCGATTTCAGTGAGGTCGCTGTCTGGCAGCAGGCAATAGTCTTTTGCGCGCGAAATAAGATGTGTATAATGCGCGCACTGGTTGTGCGTCAGCTCAGGCGCGACCTTGCTTAGCAGCGTGAGCATGTCAGTGTCATCATAGATTGTAAAATTCGGGGCAAGCCCTGCATATTCAGCATAAACGCGCAAAAACCAAGAGCCGAAAGAGTGAAACGTTCTTATCTGCGCAAACTGTGCGTTTTCGTTGAGGCGGCACGCCCGTTCGCGCATCTCGTTTGCTGCTTTTTTGGTGAAGGTAACGGCCAGAATTGTGCGAGGGTCTGTGCCCTGCTCTATGAGCCACGCAATTTTGGTTGTTATTACGCGCGTTTTGCCCGAACCTGCACCTGCAAGAATCAGCAGCGGAGAACCTTCGTGCATAACAGCCTGGCACTGTTCAGGGTTGAGCAAGCTTAAATAATTATCTGATTGCATTAATTCTGATTTTCTTTTTTGTTTCTGGTTTCTGCACGGCGGCCAGTTTCTTTTTTCTGCTCATTTCAAGCTGATTCTTTACATGCAGCAGAATTTCAGCCGGTGCAATCGGCTTAAGAATATAATCGTTTGCGCCTGATTTGATAATCTGAGAAACAATGTCCTCTTTTTCTACGCCGGTCAAAAAAATAACAGGCACGTCTTTTGTTTCTTTGTTTTGCTGCATCTTTTCATAGACTTCAAAACCAGAAACTTCAGGCATATTTATATCCAAAATCACAAGATCAACTTTATTTTCTGATAAAAACTTTAAGGCAGCTTTGCCGGAATTAAGCGTGACAACTCTATAATGTGCTTTTAACGAAGACATAACGTGAACGTTCATAACTGAATCGTCGTCTACTGTTAAAATCAAAGGCAGTTCTTCAACTAGAGTTTCTTCTTGAGCATCTATCACTTTTTACCTCCAAAGAACCTTTTGTTCTAATACTTTATAATCATTTCCCCAACTTTATAAACATAATTACAGCATGAAGCCTTCGATGTCAACGCCCCGCACAGAGCTTATCATAACCGGAATTCTTGCACCGACAGAAATTTGCGAAACTTGCCTTGAATCAGTAACATCATAAGAGATGACAGCCGCACCGTCAACTTCTGGTGCTTGAAACCACGCGCGCCCAATTACAAAGCCTGTTTCCTCGCCCTCTTTGAAAGGCACAATCTCTTCTATAAGCACATCGCATTTCTGGTTGCAATGGCGCGCAAGCCGCTTTTCGGTTATGGTTTGCTGCGCCTCTTCAAGCATTTTGCAGCGTTTTTTGGCGGTTCGCTCTGAAACGCGCTTCGCCTTCATTTTTTCGGCTGGCGTGCCTTCTTCAGGGCTGTACGCAAAGCAGCCTGACCAATCAGGTTCAATCTGCTTCAAAAATGCGAGCGTGTTCTCAAAGCGCGCTTCATCTTCACCGGGGAAACCAGTCAAAAATGTTGTGCGCAAAACTGAACCAGGCAGCTCTTTTCTTATTTTTGCGACAAGCTGCTTGTAAGTTTCAGCATTGCCGTGCCTGTTCATGCTTAAGATAATATCATTATCACCCGACTGGAACGGAATGTCAAAGTATGGCAAGATTCTTTCGTCTTTTTTTATTGCGTCAATCAAATCTTTTGGAAAATTATCAGGATGAATGTACAAAAGCCTAAGCCAGAAATTGCCTTTTATGGCGCATATTTCTTCAAGCAGCTTTACCAGCATACTTGATGAGCCGTCTTTGTTTTCAAAGTCTTTGCCGTAAGAGGCTAAATCTTGACCTATAAGGTTTATCTCGAACACACCGCGCAAAAGCAGCGTGCTGATTTCGGCTACAATTTCATCAATCGGGCGGCTTCTCAAATTGCCGCGTATAATCGGAATGGCGCAGAAAGTGCATCTGTTGTTGCAGCCTTCCGTAATTTTTACGAACGCGCTGCCAGAAAAAGACAGAAGCTCCGGGCGTTCACCGGCGCAGACACCGTTTTGCGGAGCTTTTATTGAAGGCTTTTTGCCTTGCTCAAGCTCTTTTACAGCCTGGCGCACAAGCGAAATATCGCCGTTGCCCAAAATGCCGTCAACCTCTTCAAAAGATTCATCAAATTCTTTCTGGTATCTTTCGGCAAGACAACCTGCAAGCAATATTTTGGCGTTTGGGTATTGGGCGCGGGCCTGAATAACAGAATTGATTGATTCAGCTTTTGCAGATTCTATGAAACCGCATGAATTTACAATAATCAAAGAAGCTTTTTCAGGCTCGTCTGTACGAACCCAACCGTCTTCTGCAAGGTGTCCGATAATCAACTCACCGTCAACCTGGTTTTTTGCGCATCCATGCTGATCAAGAAAGAAAAGCTTGTTATTCAACTTCCATAACCACCAATTTGTAACGGCCGTCGTCGTCCTTTATCCATTTTACGTCTTCAACAAGAACCTGACCAGCACGTCCTGCATCCAAATCTACAACATGACCGCCGCCAAGAACCTGCATCTTCAATGCATTTGAGTTTGACATCCACAAACGGAAGCCGTTGTTCGCATTTATGCTTACAGTCTGACCGCTTGTGTAAAAGTCTTCCACAATGTCTTTGCGGTCAATCTGATAGCGGAAAAGGCACTGGTTTCTGAAATTTGCGTTAAGCGTTACAGGATAAGGATTTGGCGAATCGAAGATGACCTTGCGCTTGATTCCGGCTTCTGTAACTTCTGAAACAAGCTCGTTTGCTGGGGCTTCTTCCTGTTCTGGCTCAGCCGGAGCTGGCGCAACTGCTGCAAGTTCAGCTTCTGACTGAATGCGCACAATCTGAATGTCTGCGCCGCGGCTTGAATCTGTCTTTGAAATCTCATCAAGATAAATCGAAATTTCGTTGCCCGGCTGACCGTCTAAGTCAATTTCAACTTCTTCGCTAAGCTCAACAACCTGCGAGCCGAAAGGCGTATCGATTGTAAGAATTCCGCTCGTATCTGCAATTTTCAGCTCTACAACCTGATCGCCAAGAGGAATCTCAATCTGGTCATCTTGATAAACGTGAAGCTTCATAGGAACGTTGCCCATTGTATAGACGTTGTGCTGCGGTGCGGCCGCAATTACGTTCTCGCGCTTTTCGTCTTTTTGCATGTTGAGCCTGACGATAAGAAAAGCCGCAACTGCAACAATTGCCACACCGACTATTGCGCCCACAACCGCATAAACAGGAACTTTCTTTTTTGGTGCGAGCAAAAGCTCAAGAGGTGCAGGCTCTATCTGCGTCTTGACGGCCTTGTACATCGTTACAAGCTCTTCTGCATCGAGGTTCAGATATTCGGCGTAGTTTTTCAAAAAGCCTATAAGATATGTGTCGCACGGAAAAGATGAAATAAGCTCTTTTTCAAGTGCGTCAAGATATGAAGCAGTAATGTTAGTTTCAAGCGAAGCACGCTCAAGGTCAATTCCACGGGCTTCACGTGCCTGTCTTAGCGTAGCACCAAAACTTTCCATGATAAAAAAATCCTTTGAGCCGGAACAATTCCAGCCCTTTTATATAAAAAAGCCCGACAAATCATTTCGAGCCTATAAATTCAAAATCAAATAACCACGGAAACTTCCGCGGCTCATCTTTTATTCCGCATACAAAAAGTTGTCGTAATTGTTTGCAGAAGAAGGCGGATCGTAGATAAAGCGCGTATCTGGAATGCCTTTGTTCAGCGAATAGTTCTTAAAATCGAAGATGAAAGTCTCGCCTGACTTTGCGTAGCCTTCAACACGGCGGATAAGCTTTGTTTCAGGGTTTACCGACAAGCGGATACGGCGGTAGCCTTCAGATGAAGTTTTTGGCACAAGAATCAGCTTTACAACCATTTCCGAAGAACCTTCTTCTAGCGGCTCTGCGTTCTGACCTGTTTCATAAGAAATCGAATAATAGCGGCGCATAAGAGAAAGGCCTTCAGGCGTTGCAATGCCGGCGCCTGAAGATCTTCCGCCGGAAGATACAGTCTGCGTCATGATGGCGCGTGTGCGCGGCACATAAATCGTGAGTGTTTCAGCGTTAAAGCAGATTACCTGCGTGTCAGGGTTTGAAAAATCAAAGCGGAGCAAATTGGGGCGCTTGAAAGATACTTTTGCAGCAGAAGTAGACTTTGAGTCTTTGATGGTCACATTCGCTTCAAAATCTTTTATTGTTCCGTAAAATTCATTTATAGTCTGAAAAAAATCACCGGCTGTCATAATCTGAGCAGAAACAAGCGCGGCGGTCATAACAAACAAACAAAAAAGTGAAATAATCTTTTTCATATAAAGACAACCCCTCATTGCGGCCATTTTTAGCCGCAAAGGAAAAATCTACAAAATGCCCATTTTGAAGCATTTAATTCATTCTATAGTAAAGCAGAAAGCGCATTAACAGTCAAGCTGTTAAAACTGCTTAAAGTGCAGGCTGATGTTAAAATAGAAGCTTGACAAATTGCAAATACGCTACTAACATACTAGCATATCTTGTTATTTACAACGAATACAAGATTCATATCAGCAGCCTAATTGCATCAACAGCTTTTGACTGTTCAATTGGAGTTTTTATGCTTACATTAACACGTTCCGCATTAAAAGACACTGCCGCATGGCAAAAAGCAGGCACTGCACTTCCGCAGTTTGACATTGAGCTTATGAAAAAAAACACAGCCGAATCGCCTGAGTGGATTCACTTCGGCGCGGGAAACATTTTCCGCGGCTTTATTGCGCCGTTGCAGCAAAAGCTTTTGGACAAAAATCTTGCAAAGACAGGCATTATTGCAGCCGACACATTTGACGGCGAGATAATCGACAAAATTTACAAGCCTTTCGACAACCTTGCGCTGCTCGTTACGATGTGCGCCGACGGAAGCCTTGAAAAAAGCGTAATAGCTTCTGCCGCAGAAGCTTATCAGGCAACGCCGCAGAATAAGGCGCACTGGGAACAGCTTAAATCAATCTTCAAGTCGCCGTCTCTCAAAATGGTAAGCTTCACAATTACAGAAAAAGGCTACGCATTGCGCGGCATGAACGGCGAAATAATGCCGGTTGTGCAGAAAGACCTTGCAGAAGGCCCAGCCGCACCTGTACACGCAATGAGCATCGTCACTTCGCTGATGCTTGAACGGTTTAAGGCCGGTGCAAAACCGATTGCGCTTGTAAGCATGGACAACTGTTCACAGAACGGCGAAAAACTTCAGAGCGCTGTGCTTGAAATTGCCGGAACATGGCTTAAGAACGGCTTTGTTTCAGAAGAATTCGTTTCTTATTTGAAAGACACAAGCAAGGTTGCTTTTCCGTGGACAATGATTGACAAAATTACGCCGCGCCCTGCCAAAAACGTGCAGGAGCAGCTTGAAAAAGACGGAATCGGCGGCATTGCACCGATAACCACAACAAAAGGCACATTCATCGCGCCGTTTGTGAACGCCGAAAAGCCGCAGTATCTCGTAATCGAAGACACATTCCCGGCTGGCCGCCCTGCTTTTGAAAATCTGAAAGATTCCGGCGTGTTCCTCACAGACAGAGCTTCTGTAAGCAAGAGCGAGCGCATGAAAGTAACAGCTTGTCTAAACCCGCTGCACACAGCGCTGGCAGTTTACGGCTGCCTTCTTGGCTACACTTCAATTGCAAAAGAAATGCAGAACCCGCTGCTCGTTTCTCTTATCAAGCAGATTGGCTATAAAGAAGGCCTGCCTGTTGTAGAAAACCCAGGCATTTTAAGCCCAGAAGCTTTTATAGACGAAGTAATCAACGGAAGGCTTGTCAACCCGAACATTCCGGACACACCGCAGCGCATTGCGACAGATACTTCACAGAAAATTCCTGTACGTTTCGGCGAAACAATAAAGGCATACATCGAAAAAGGCAAAGACCTTAACGAGCTGAAAGGCATTCCGCTTGCCATTGCAGGCTGGTTGCGCTATCTTCTTGCAGTTGATTCAAAAGGTCAGAAGTTTGAACCTTCAAGCGACCCAATGCTCAGCGAAATGCAGGAAAAGCTGAAAAACGTAAAGCTCGGCGACAAATCTACGGCAAACGGCGTGCTTGGCTCTATTCTTGCAAACAAGACTTTGTTCGGCACAGACTTGACCAAAACACCGCTCGCCGCAAAAATTGAAGCGATGTTCGCTGATTTGGTTTCAGACGCTTCGGCAGTTGAAGCTGTATTGCACAAATATTTAGACTAAAGAGGAAAGACTTATGGAAATGACATTCAGATGGTTCGGCAGCAAATATGACTCAATTACGCTCGAACAGATTCGGCAGATTCCAGGAGTGCGTGGCGTAATCACCACGCTTTATGGAAGCACACCGGGCGAAGCGTGGAGCGCAGACGAAGTAAACGCGCTTAAAGCCGAAGTCGAAAAAGCGGGCTTGAAAATTTCAGGCATTGAAAGCGTGAACATTCACGATGACATAAAGACAGGCGCACCGACGCGCGACATGTATATAGAAAACTATATCAAAACGCTTGAAGTGCTCGGCAAAGCCGGAATCAAGATGGTCTGCTACAATTTTATGCCGGTCTTTGACTGGACACGCAGCGACCTTGCAAAGAAACGGCCGGACGGTTCGACAGTGCTTGCTTATGACCAGTCTGTAATCGACAAGATAAACCCTGAAACAATGTTCGCCTCGCTCGACAAAAAATCAAACGGCTTTGTTCTGCCGGGCTGGGAACCAGAACGCATGGCGCGCATAAAGGAGCTTTTTGAAGCGTACAAGCCTGTAACAAAAGAGAAGCTCTTTGACAATCTCGTGTACTTCCTCAAGGCTATTATGCCTGTCTGCGACAAATACGACATCGATATGGCGATTCATCCGGATGACCCGGCTTGGCCTGTGTTCGACTTGCCGCGCATAATTACAAACGAAGAGCAGATTGTAAAAATGCTCAAAGCTGTTGACAACAAGCACAACGGCCTTACGTTCTGCACCGGCTCGCTCGGCACAAACCCGAAAAACGACTTATGCGGAATAATCCGCGCGGCAAAAGGACGCATTCACTTTGCGCATGTGAGAAACCTTTATCATGAAGCACCCGGAAAATTCGAAGAAGCCGCTCACCTTTCGGCCGACGGCTCATTCGATATGTATGCTATCATGAAGACGCTGCACGACACCGGCTTTGACGGCATAATAAGACCAGACCACGGACGCACAATCTGGGGCGAAGTTTCAATGCCGGGCTATGGGCTTTATGACCGCGCGCTTGGTGCTGCATATCTTAACGGACTTTGGGAAGCAATTGAAAAAAGTTAATCAGTCTGTTAAAGTGTAAGAACAATGGAAGCAGAAACGAATTTAGTTGTTCTTGAACGTGAACGTTACGAATCGACACGCGATTATGCAATCAGATGCTTAACGTATAACATTGTCAATCTTCACCTTAAGCCGGGGCAGCTCGTCAGCGAATCTATCATAAGCGAGCTGCTTGAGCTTAGCCGCACACCTGTGCGCGAAGCTTTTTTTGACCTTTCAAAATCAGGCTTGCTGAAAATCATGCCGCAGCGCGGCACAAGGGTTGCACACATCGACCTTGACCTTGTTGAAGAAGCAAGGTTCGCGCGCTGGGCAATTGAACGCTGCATCGTTCAGCAGCTTGCAGAATCGCGCACAGACTATGACATTGTGGAGCTAAGAAACAACATTGAGAAGCAGCTTGCGTGCAAAGAAGCTAAAGACGCAGAGCAGCTTCTTGAGATTGACAACACATTCCACAAACTGCTTTTCCGTTTCTGCCAGAAAGAATCTGTCTACAATTATTTGAAGCGTCTTCGCGTTCATTTTGACAGAGTGCGCAAGCTCAACATTGAACGCGTGGAAACAGATCGGATTATTAACGACCACACCGAGCTGACCGATGCGATAGAAGCGCAAGACAAGGCTAAATCACTTGAAGTAATCGACAGACACCTTACAAGAGTCATCGATGATATTCACTATCTAAAATTGCAATACCCAGATTATTTCGTAAACAAAAAGAAACGCACAATAGCTACTTTCTGAATTGCCGAAAACAGAAAACATATCAAAAAAAAGCCAGACTGCACTTTACAGTCTGGCTTTTCAATTTTATAGCATCATCTCATGTCATTGTCGGAAGTGTCATGTCATTGTCGGGCGAGACCTGACAATCTGACAGCAAACTTGCAGGGTTCGCCAAAAAAACTTATCTTGCAAATCAAGCTTGATTGCGAACCCAAGATTTCTGCGTCAAGCGCGGAAATGATATGTACAATCAGCTTTCAACAGTTTCTGGCTGTTCGGGCTTCTGCTCATTCGCATCAGCTTCGGCAGATTCAGCCGGCTTTTCTTCAGCAGCGGCATTGTTCTGCGCAATAACCTTCTGAGACAAATCAGCTTCTGCCTTAATTATTTCTGCAAATTCTTTGCCGTCCATCGTCTCAATTTCGATGAGCCTGTTCGCGATATACTCAAGCAGCTGCTTATGCTCGCGCAATACAGAAAGAACATGCTGATAACGCTCATCCATTATGCGCGCCATCTCTTCATCAATGAACTTCTGCGTCTCTTCGCTGAATTCACGGACAATGCTCGGCTCGCCGCCGCGGTTTCCGAGAACACCTTTTCCGAGCGTAATGTTCTTAAATTTGTCGCTCATACCGTAGTCGGTAATCATGCGCTTTATTATGTCGGTGGCGCGCGCAATGTCGTTTGAAGCACCAGTTGAAACTTCGCCAAGCATAATCTCTTCAGCAGCACGGCCGCCGAGACAGCTGTCAACCTCATTGAGCATGTCGCGCTTTGTAAGGCAGTTGTGTTCTTCCTGTTCGCGGTACTGCGTAAAACCGCCGATACCGTGCGAGCGCGGAACAACCGTAATCTTGTTGACAGGCGGAAAATCTGGCGTAAAAGCCGCAATGAGCGCATGGCCTGTTTCGTGGAAAGCGATAAGGCGGTGCTCTTTCTCGTTTTCGCGCTTGTTCTTCTTTTTAAGGCCCATGCTTACTTTGTCTATGGCATCGTTAAAATCGACCATCGTGACTTTTTTTCTGCCGTTGCGCACGGCAAGAAGCGCGGCTTCGTTCACCACGTTTGCAAGATCTGCACCGGCAAAACCTACAGTTCCGTGTGCAATCGAATTGAAATCAACGTCATCGTCGATTTTTACGTTCTTTGCATGAATGCGCAAAATCTCTTCGCGGCCCTTAACATCAGGGCATTCAACCGGAACCTGACGGTCAAAACGGCCAGGGCGCAGCAACGCTGAATCAAGCACGTCTGCACGGTTTGTTGCGGCAAGAATAATCAAGCCCTTTTCGTTATCAAAGCCGTCCATTTCTACAAGCAGCTGGTTCAATGTCTGCTCGCGCTCGTCATTGCCGCCGCCGAAACCGTTCACACGGCTCTTGCCGATTGCGTCAAGCTCATCAATAAAGATGATGCACGGTGCTTTTTCGCGCGCCTGTCTGAAAAGGTCGCGCACACGGCTTGCGCCCACGCCGACGAACATTTCTACAAAGTCTGAACCGCTGATTCTAAAGAACGGCACACCGGCTTCTCCGGCTACTGCACGCGCAAGCAAAGTCTTGCCTGTTCCTGGCGGGCCAACCAAAAGCACGCCTTTCGGAATCTTTCCGCCGATGTCTGTATATTTCTTAGGTGATTTCAAAAAATCTACGACTTCTACAAGCTCTTCTTTTGCTTCGTCTACACCGGCTACATCTTTAAAGCGCGTGGTGACTTTGCCCTCTTCTACCGCGCTGTTGCGGCTCTGCCCTGCCGAGAAAAGCCCCATTCCGCCGCCGAAGCCGCCGCCCATCTTTTTGAAGAGCAGCCGCCACATCAAGAAAAGCAAACCGAAAGGCACAACCCAGTTAAGGATTATCTCAAGAATAAAGTTGTTCTGCTTTGAGACAGCCTTGTAAGTCACGTTCTTTTCGTCAAGAAACTTTAAGAAGTCTTCTGTAAGAATTGCGACAGTCTTATATTCGGGCGTAATTCCTGCCGCACCGCGCATCAATACAGAAAGCGCATTTTCAGACGAAGTTTGAGCTGAATTGGCAGACTGTGCGCCGTAACCTGTAAAATAGTTCTGCCCCAAATCGACACGAACGATAGTTCCGTTTTCAATAAGCTTCTTGAATTCAGAAAAAGGAATCGTTGTATCTGCTCTGGACATGCCCATCATATTTACAAAAAGAATTACAGCAACACCAACAGCAACAAGCACCCATAAAGACCATTTCGGCTTTTTATCGCCTGAATTATTTGACGGTTCATCTGACAATTTGAAAAAATCGTATGGGTCTGTTTCGTTTTTCTTTTTGTCGTCGTTCTTGTTTTCGCTCATCATATACCCCATATTCAAAGACATATTTATATTCAATTAAAAATCGATAATCTATAAACAGCTACATTTAATATACGAAAATAAACGACATTAGGCTATAGAAAACCACATAAATAAAGAAACTTTTTTTCGTGCAAAAAGCGCTTTTTTTTCAAAAAAATTCACTTTTTTGCTAAAGTTGCTTTTTTCAAGGCCGATATTTAAACGAATTAGAGTGTATTGTATTCTGTTTGTCATTGTGCCACAGCCGGCACATACTTATACAGGGGGAACCGGTGGGATATAATCAAGCTTATAGTGCATACAAAGAGGCTAGCGTAAAAACAGCAAGTCAGGGCAAGCTTATCATTATGCTTTATGACGAATGTGTGCGCCAGCTGAATATGGCCTTGGAGAAGTTCGGCACCGACACAAAGATTGCACCGAAAGACATTGAACAATTCAGCCGCAACATCATCAAAGCGCAAGAAATTATCACAGAGCTGATGGTTTCTCTTGACATGGAATCTGGCGGCGAAATTGCGCAGAATCTGCTTAACCTTTATATGTTCTTCAACCAAGAATTGCTTGAAGCGAACGTGGGTACAAAGCCGGAAAAAATTACGTTCGTCCGCAACATGATGAGCCAGCTCCGCGATTCTTGGGCGACAGCAATCATGAATTCAGTTCCAGTTGAAAATCATGCAATGCAGCACACAGGAATCAACATTTCAGGCTAACTTTTCGGCATTGCAGATAACTTTTGACGGTTTGCCGCGCATGCAATAGAAATGCGCATTATTTTTTGACTAAACCTTTAAGGTTGATTTTTAAGGCAGGTATCCATGACGGAGACTTTAACCCTTACACAGACGGAAATCGATGAGCGTGTCGCAGTTCTGAAGCGTCTCCGTCATCTGCTTGAGCAGCAGAGAGCTAAATTTCAAGAATATCTTCTTGTGCTTGAAAAGCAAGAAGCATGCATAAAATCAGACAATGTAAACGCAATTTCTTCTCAAGCTGAAATCGAAGAGCAGATTGTCTCGAACATCAACAACCTTCAGCGCGTAATTAAACCGATGGAAGACATGTACCGTTCAGTCTATCCACATGGTGAAACCGAAATTCCGCAGCTTAAGACAGATTTGTACAAGCTTCAGACGCAGGTGCTTGCCCAGAACGAGCGCAACAGAAACCTGCTCAAAAGCAATATCGTGCATATCCGCAACCAAATTGCAAAATTCAAGAATCCGTATAAAAACCGGAAAAGCATTTACGCCGGTGAACTTCACGCAGCAAACTACATCGATATTCAGCAGTAGCTTCACCACACAAATCCGCGAAGACAAAGCCGGTGCATCAGCCACCGGCTTTTTTTGTGCCTCAGGATTATAACTTCATGGCTACAATTTCATCATGCAGAGATTTTTCCACGAAGCTATTTAAAGACATATTCATTTTTCTGGCAGCAAGCGCAACCTGACTATGAAACAAAGGCGTAAGCCGCACATTGAATTTGCCCGAATACGGCTTTTCTGGCTCAATACCGTCCTGCCTGCACCATTCAAGATAATCATCAACAGAATCATGAAATTCCTTTTCTATTTCATCTACCGTAGTTCCTTGAAAAGTGATTACAGTGCGTGTATTTATCACCTCTCCAGAAAAAATGCGGGCTTCATCATCGTACTCAACAGAACCAATAAAACCTTTATAAGTCATCATATTTTTACTCCAGCATTTTCCAAGAATCTCCGCATTGATTTTACAGCACCTTTATCTGTTTCGCGTTCCGGGTGAGGTCTATGAAACACAGCACGTTCACCATTAAGCTCAATGCGGACACGAGAACCATTCCCTTCGGAAATTTTTGCACCAAGTGACTTAAGCAAATTCTCAATTTCCTGCCAATCAATATTAGATTGCACAGGATTCTTGAAAATCTGCTCATACACTTTCCGTTGCTTCGCATTCATAAGAATATGATACTACACATTGGTACTAAAGACAAATGAAAAATCTAACAAAGATTTTATTTGAATCTCTTAAGTTGTTATTTACGGGTAAGAACAGCAGTGTCATTCGAATTTATAATAGGAACTACAACACCATCTGACTTACAGTTTGACAAAGTCAAATTATTACCGCTTATAGAATAATCAAAAGATTCATTAGTTCCATTAAAATCTATAGAAGAACCATTTCTATTATAAGTAATTGTGAAATTTGCCGGACTATAAGATATAGTATTTCCTGATAATGTATATGGCATTTGTCCCTCAATTTCTTTCACGTCATTTACATACCAGACCTGCTTCCAAATTGAATTATCAAAATTCATTTCGAGTTTGAAAGTATCGCCATTACCGTTTGTTTCCGTATAAACCCACCAGCAGCCAGTAAGAGAACTTGCAGCAGGCGCAGAACCACCGCCACCTCCTCCACCACCGCCGCCACAAGAAACCAGAGCGACAGAAAGTGCAATTGCTAACAACAATGCAGAAATCTTTTTTTTCATAAGAACTTCTCCTTATATATAATTGTGTTATAAAAAAACCTTTTTTGAATTCGCTTAAATGCGCACAAAAAGGCTTTTATATGAGAAGGATATTTTGTGCAGACATTATGCACCAAGTTGCTGAGTTAATCATGCAGAAAATTATCTGCAAATCAATATCTTTTTTATTTATCATACTTTTTCGCTTACATTGTTAAGAATAATTTACATTTTTAACATAGCATCCTTTATTAAGCTTGTCAAGAAAAATCTTTTTACATAGAAAAATTTTGTTAATATTCAATATATCTTAACAAAAAATAACTAGCATCAACCTACTAACACCATTTAAGTGAATGTGACAAAAGCCGGTGCATCAGCCACCGGCTTTTTTTTCCAAGCATAGGAAAAATTCCAGATTTGCGCATACAGTTTTTTTCTGTTAATATAGAAGCAAACTGAAAGGAAGCATTTTGGAGCGATTATGCCGGATAACAACACTTTATACATTCTTGACTCTTACGGACTTATTTACAGGGCATATTATGCTTTTATAAACCGGCCGCTCATAAACAAGAACGGCGAAAACATTTCCGCAGTTTTCGGTTTTTTCAGGAATTTTCACCGCATATTGAAAGACTATAAGCCGCAGTATATTCTTGCCGCAATGGATTCGCGCACGCCGACATTCAGACATGAGCTTTTTGACCAGTATAAGGCGACACGCCAAAAGACGCCGGAAGATTTGCATGCGCAAATTCCGGTAATCGAAGAAATACTAACGGCGCTGGGCGTGCCGATTTTGCGCTGCGACGGCTTTGAAGCAGACGATGTAATAGCGACGCTTGCCGCCGGATGTGAAAAAAGCGGCAGACAATGCCGGATTCTTTCGGGCGACAAGGACTTGATGCAGCTTGTTTCAGACACGACGCTCATGCTAAAGCCGGACAAAGCTGGCGGCGGCTGGGTTTTAATCGACAAGCAGGGCGTTGAAGCCGAATGGGGCGTAAAGCCTGAACAGATGCGCGACATGCTTTCGCTCATCGGCGACACAGCCGATAACATACCCGGCGTAAAAGGAATTGGAGAAAAGACGGCGCAGAAGCTTCTTGCTGACTACAAGACGCTTGACGGTATTTACGCGAACATTGACAGCATAAAAGGCGCAACGCAGAAAAAGCTCATCGACGGAAAAGATTCGGCTTATTTTTCGCAAAAGCTTGTTGAGCTTTGCTATAATGTTCCGGTGTGCGCCTCAATCGACGAATTGAAGCTGATTTCGCCAGACTATAAAAGTGCGGCCAAGATTCTTGAGCACGCAGGCGCTTATGCCGTTGCCAAAAGCTATGCGGCAGACGCCATAGAAGCTGGCGCAACCGGCATTGTTGCAGACGGTGTAGATGCAGCTGCCCCCGCCCTTTCAGACTTTGCGTTGCAAGATGAAGCACCGCAAGCTCAGCTTGTGCAGAACAGCGGCGACTATACGCCGGTTCATTCAATTGAAGAACTTCACACTATTATAGATGAAATCAAGCAGAATTCGTTCTGCGCCTTTGACCTTGAAACAGACGGCTTAAATCCACATCAGGCGAACATGGTCGGTTTTTCTCTCTGCTGCAAAACAGGCAAATCTTTTTATGTGCCGTTCACAAGCGCAGAGCGTGGCACTTTTGACGCGCCAGAATATGTTGATAAAGCCGCCGCGCTAAAGGAACTTTCCGCAATTTTTTCTGACAAGCAGATGACGGTGATAACCCACAACGGCAAGTTTGACTATCAAGTTTTGCGCTCAAACGGCCTTGCAAAGCCGTGCTGCCGCTTTATAGACACGATGGTTGCGGCGTGGCTTCTCAACCCAGATTACAGCTCGCTTTCGCTTGAAACGCTTTCAAAGAATGTGCTCGGTTTGCAGACAATCAGCTTTGAAAGCTTAGTTTCTAAAGCTGAAATGTCAAAAGGCAAAACTTTTGCAGACGTTCCGCTTAAAGACGCAGTGCCTTATGCTGCAGAAGATGCAGATTTGACGCTCAAATTATGGCAAAAGCTTGAGCCAGAGCTTGCAAAAGCCGGCCTGACAGAGCTTTTCACTTCAATTGAAATGAACGTGCTGCCGGTTCTTGCTGAAATGGAAATCGAAGGCATTCACGTTGACACGCAGAAACTTGCAGATTACCGCGTTGAGCTTGTGGCAGACATTGAAAAGACTCAAGCTGAAATCATTGACATTGTGGGGCATGATTTCAACATTGCGTCAACAAAGCAGCTTCAGCAGGTGCTTTTTGAAGAGCGGAAGCTTCCGGCAACAAAAAAGACAAAAACAGGATATTCGACAGACACGGCCGTTCTTGAAGAGCTTGCGCCGCTTGACCCAGTGCCGAAGAAAATTCTTGAATACAGAAGCCTTACAAAGCTGCTTTCAACTTATGTAGATACGCTGCCATCGCTTGCAGACAAAAACGGCCGCATTCACACAAGCTTTATGCAAACAGGCACGGCAACAGGCCGCCTTTCAAGCAAAGACCCGAACTTGCAGAACATTCCTGTAAGAGAAGAAGCAGGCCGCCGTATTAGAAGCGCGTTTACGGCCGAGCCGGGCAAAGTGCTTGTTTCAGCTGACTATTCACAGATTGAGCTTGTGCTTCTTGCGCACCTTTCGGGCGACAAAAACCTGCAAAAAGCGTTTAACGACGGTGTTGATGTACACAAAGCCACAGCAAGCCTGATTTTCGGCGTGCCGGCAGAACAAGTGACGGCTGAACAGCGGCGCACGGCAAAGACAATCAATTTCGGCGTAATGTACGGCATGAGCGCGTTCCGCCTTTCAAACGAACTTGGCATTCCGCGCGGCACGGCAAAAGAGTTCATCGACTCTTATTTTGCGACATATTCGGGCGTGCAAGATTTTATCCGCGCCGTCATCGAAAAATGCGAAACTTCGGGCTACGTTGAGACAATCTTTAACCGCAAAAGATTTATCCGCAACATAAACGCCAAAAACAAGAACGAAAAATCTGCCGCAGAGCGCATGGCTGTGAACACGCCGATTCAAGGCTCGGCCGCAGACATTGTGAAAAAAGCCATGATTGCCGTGCAAAACGCGATCGAATCAGCCGGCTTGAAGGCAAAGCTTCTCTTGCAAGTGCATGACGAGCTGATTGTAGAATGCCCTGCCAAAGAATGTGAAGCTGTCAAAAAGCTTCTGCAAACCGAAATGGAAGGCGTCGCCAAGCTTAACGTTCCGCTGAAGGTCAGCGTTGAAAGCGGCGAAAACTGGGGAATGTTCCATTAATTTTATAACTCGTTACAGGAAAAACAAATGAAGAGCTTTAAAAAAGTTGCAATTATCATTTTTACTCTGACTTTCGGCTTGAGCATTTTTTCTTGCAAAGAAAACAAGTCTACTATGCTCAACCAGAATAAGCCGCTGATTTTCTATAACAGACAGCCGTCTGACCCTGTTACAGGCAAGCTTGATTTTTCGGCAGTTTCTTGGAACAACAGGACTTATTATTTGGGCACAGATTCACAAAACGGCGGCGTAACACAAGGCCAGATGATTCTCGATTTTTTGCAGAACTCAAACGGAGAAGATATTGACCGCAACGGCGACGGCATAATCGGCTATGTTCTGCTTATCGGCGACGAAGGGCACACCGACTCAAAAGCCAGAACTGAAGGCGTGCGCAAAGCACTGGACACATGGAACAATTCCACAAAGCCAAACATAAAAAAAGAAGGAACCGTAAATGTCGGTGGCAAAACTTATAAGACGGTGGAGCTGGCGGCAAAATCAATGACCGGCGCAGACGGCTCAACTTGGAACGCAGCCGCCGCACGCGAATCGATGAAAATATGGACCAATTCATTCGGCAAGTCTATCGATTTGGTTATATCAAACAACGACGAGATGGCGCTTGCGTGCATCGCTTCTGAAAATTTCCCCAAGGGATTACCTGTTTTCGGTTTTGACGCAAACGCATCTGTGGAAAAAGCAATTACTTCAGGGCTTATGACCGGCACAGTGACTCAGAACACAGATTCGCAAGCACTTGCACTGCTTTTTCTTGTTAGAAACATGTGCGACGGCTTTTTGGATTCGGCTGTGTACACGCAAGGCTTTTCGCACGGCGACAAATATGGAAACAAAATCTCAACACCGTTCGTGTATTATAACGACAGCCGCTCTCTGCTTGTTTCAAACACTGCAATCAACAAAGACAATTGGAACGAATACATGCAGAATGCCCATAACAGCCAAATCTCAAAAGTTCAATCATCAAGGGTCAAGCTTCTGCTTTCAGTCTATAACAGCAACAACGATTTTCTCAACCAGAATTTCATTCCTTCTATAAATTATTATGCACCGTTGCTGAATATCGATGTGACAATAATTTATGGCGACGGTCAAAATGAAAGCAGCTGCCTTTCAAAATTCACCAACCTTGATTATTACGATGCATACGCGATAAACCTTGTAAAGACGAACAACGCACATCTTTATACAAATAAACTCAACGAAAAATGAACCTCTCAAGCAAAAGCTTGCAATGAATCATAGTTTCTATAAAAAAAATCTTTAATTTCTATTGACAGAAATAATAAAAAAGCATATAGTTTGCTCGTTACTAGAAAAAGAAACTATTTTTATCGAGGTATCTATGAAAAAGCTTATTCTTCTTACAATGATTGCAGGGCTTGTTTTAAGCTCTTGCGCAAAAAAATCAGACTCAAAGAAAGTGAAAATCGGCATTGCAAAGATTGTTCAGCACCCGGCACTTGATGCGGCAGAACAGGGCATTATCGATGTAATCAACGAAAACGGCATCGACGCAGAATTCGACATGCAGAATGCAAACGGCGACGTAAACACAGCTGCCCAGATTGCTTCGCAGTTCAAAGTGAAGAACGTAGATGTTGCAGTTGGCATTGCAACGCCGGTCGCCATTGCGCTTTCAACAACACTCAAAGAAACACCTGTTGTTTTCGGCACTGTTACAGACCCGGTTGGTGCTGGCCTTGTTGACACAGTTGAGCACGGCAAGAATAACGTAACAGGCATGAGCGATGCGATTCCGACAGTGGAGCACATCAAGCTTTTTGCCAAAATTACAGGCATCAAGACGCTCGGCTATATCTACACAAGCAACGAAGCTAACTCAGTTTCTGCGCTTGAGCTTGTAAAGCAGGGCTGCCAAGAAGCAGGTCTTTCGCTTGTAACACAGGCAATCTCGCAATCAAGCGAAGTTAAGCAAGCCGCAGAGACAATCATCAACCGCGTTGACGGCATCTATCTTACAACAGACAACACTGTTTTCAGCGCAATTGCTTCTCTTGTTGACGTTTTCGGCAGAGCAAAAAAGCCAATCTTCAGCGGCGACGTTACAGCTGCTAAAGACGGCGGAATCTTTATGGCGAGCGGCTTCAACTATTACAAAGCAGGCCGCGCCACAGGCGAAATCGTTATAAAAATTCTTAACGGAACAAAGCCTGACACAATTCCGGTTCGCTTTATGACAGACCCGTCAGACAGCGACCTGCTTATCGACTTGGATGCAGCCGCAAACTGTGGAATTACAGTTCCAGAAGAGTACAAAAAATCTGCAAACATGATTTTTGAAAACGGAAAATTGACAGAGAAATAATTTGAAATTGTTCATACTGAAGGGCAGCTGATAACCGCGCAAGCGTATCAGCAAGCCCTTTTTTGCTTTTAAGGATTTTATATGGTCTGCAGCATTATTATCGAAGGTTTGATTTACGGAATCATGGTATTGGGCGTTTTCATGTCTTACCGTGTTCTCAATTTTTGCGACATGACTGTCGACGGCGCGTTTCCGATGGGCGGCTGCATTTTGGCGGCATGTCTTACAATCGGCATAAACCCGGTTGTTGCGCTTTTTCTTGCGTTTCTAGGCGGAATTCTTGCAGGGCTTTGCACGACAGTTATCTATACAAAGCTAAAAATTCCAGATTTGCTTGCCGGAATTCTCGTAATGACGATGCTTTATTCGATTAACTTGCGTATTATGAGCAACAAGGCAAATATTTCGTTTTTGAAAATTGCGACGCCGTTCTCTAAAATCACGGAATTTTGCGAAACGCATTTTGCTTCTTTTCCGGCTGAACTTGGGATTTGCCTTTTCTTGATTATCTTCGTGATTGCGCTCAAATGGGTTATGGACATTTTTTACCACACCGACTTGGGGCTTACGATGGGCGCACTTGGTGCAAACCAACAGATGATTGTTTCTCAAGGCGTAAATCCTCAAATTGTGCGCGGAATCGGAATCTGCGTGGGCGACGGCCTTGCAGCAGTTTCTGGCGCTTTTGCCGCAATGTACAACGGCTTTGCAGATGTTGGCAGCGGAACAGGCGTTATCGTAAGCGGCCTCGCTTCTCTCATGCTCGGTGAATTCATAATACGCTCAAACAAAATCGGAATGCAGACTTTGCGCGTGCTCATCGGCTCAATCATTTACCGCGGAATAATGTATATTGGGCGAAGCTACGGCTTTGTAATCGGGCTTACAAGCAACGACTTGAAGCTCATTACAGGTCTTCTCATCATCATCTGCCTCATCGTTTCAAAAAAGGGGAACAAACATGCTTGAGCTTAAAGACATCGGAATTACATTCAACGCCGGAACGCCTGACCAGAACGAAGCGCTGAAGAACATCAACCTCAAGATTAACGACGGCGATTTTATCACAGTTATCGGCTCGAACGGTGCCGGCAAATCGACTTTGTACAACGTAATTTCTGGCAACATGCAGCCTTCACACGGCACAATTCTGCTTGATTCAAAAGACATAACGAATGAGCCTGAATATAAGCGCGCCAAATACATTGGGCGCATTTTTCAGAACCCGCTTTTGGGCACAGCCGGAAAAATGTCGTTGCAAGACAACATGATGATTTGCAGCAACAAAGGCTGGAAGGGGCTTCGGATTAGTCTGAATAAGAAGAAACAAGCTTTTTTCAAGGAAGAACTTAAAAAGCTGAACATGGGGCTTGAAGACAGGCTGAACGACAATGTTGATCAGTTTTCCGGCGGCCAACGTCAGGCACTTACGCTTCTGATGGCCGTTCTTTCAAAGCCGAATATTCTGTTGCTAGATGAACATACAGCCGCGCTTGACCCCACGAACGCAGACATTGTGATGAAGCTTACGAAAGAATTTGCAGACAAGTACAACCTTACCGTGATGATGGTAACGCACAACATGCAGCAGGCTCTTGATTATGGCAACCGCCTTTTGATGATGGACGGTGGCGAGATAATCCTCGACATAAGCGGCAAAGAAAAAGAAAATCTCACGATGGAAGACTTGAACAGACGCTTCAAAGAAATCCGCAAAACGTCAATCGTAAGTGACAGACTCAATTTGCATTAGCATTTACGGCGAATAACGCAGCTTGTTGCTCTGCATTTAGTGTCTGGGCTTGACAAAAGGCGCGTTTTTTCGCAAAATAGCTGTACGCTGACGGTTATCCGAAAGGAGGTGATTACACACATGGCACGCATCGTAGTTGATGATTCAGAAAACCTCGAAAAAGCGATTAAACGCTTTAAGAGAATGGTTGAAAAAGAAGGCATTATCCGCGAATGGAAAAAACGCGAATATTACGAAAAACCTTCTACCATTCAGAACCGCAAGAATAAGACAATTCAGCGCAAACTGATGAAGAAGTCAAGAAAATCAAAGGATTCTAAAGGATCGTATTAATTGATACTTTCGGTTCAAAAAAAAGCTTCAGGATTTTCCTTGAAGCTTTTTTTGTCTATATTCATTACAATTTTTTTCTCAAATTGCGCGGTCTTATCGCCGGCTGAAGAATCTGAATCTGCCATTGCACAGCAGAACAAGCAGAGCCAAATTTCAGAGCTTGTATCAACTCAAGGCGAAGAAACAGCTGAAGAAGCAATCAGCTTCAACTGGGTTGAAATCGCTGACGGCATAGAGCAATGCTCATTTTTTGACGAAACAAGCCACAGCCAATGCAACGCCGTTAAGATAAAGCTTGATACGCCGGGGCTAAGACTTATTGCAAGCACACCGTCAGAGCCTGTTGCAGACGGTGTATCAACATTTAAGGCAGAAACAACAAAAAGATTTGCACAACGTAGCGGCGCAATTGCAGCAATCAACGCAACACCATTCAACTACCCTTCTGGCAGAATCTCAAAGAAGAGAACTCTTGCAGGTGTTTTTGCCGCTGATAACGTGGTTTTAGCCCCACGCGCAGGGCGTTACGCTGCGCTTATATTTGATGCTGAAAAAGATGAAAGCTTTTCTGCAAAAGTAATAGATTCACAAAACGATTTTGAGCTTGATGGCTCGACAAAATTCGCGTTCGGCGGCTTTTGGACGTTGCTTAAAGAGGGCGAGATCATCATGTTCAAGTCTCAGCAGAAAGAACCGCGCTCTGCTGCCGGCATCTTGGACGGCGGCAAAACGCTGATTCTGCTTGCAATAGACAAATCAGGCACAACCTCAAAAGGCGCAACCTTTAACGAGACATCATCTATTCTGCTGCGGCTTGGCGCAACCGAAGCGATAATGCTCGACGGCGGAAGTTCTTCGTCGCTTGTAATAAACGGCAAGCAGATTTCAAAGACTTTTCCGCACGTAGAAGTTGCATTAAGCTTCGGCTTTTTACTTGAAGATTAAGCTTTCACAAGATGAACTGCAAAACCGCAGATTTCCTTATCAAGATAAATCACAGAAAGCTTGTCTTTCTTATATTTTGCAGTTTCTTCCACACCCTTAAAGCCAAACTGCGAAAGATATGCAAGCGCCCTTTCGATATTCCAGCACTTAATAGCGATATGGCCGTTCTTGCCCCGCCCTTTCGATTTCATCACTTCAATGCAAGAAGCGTTGAAAATTGATGAATTACCATCTTTAAGCGCAAAACCAAACAGCGCGAAAAGCTTTGCTGCTTGCATAGCTTCGTCTGCATTGTCTGCGTTAAGTCCGATATGGGCAAGCTCAAAACCATGCAGCGCAACAACAGCTTCTTTGCATAATCTTGTAATTTCTGCCCAGTTTTCAGCTTCAATCAAATCAGACTTAACCATCCAGCTGCCGCCTATGGCATGGACGTTTGAGCATTTGGCATAGTCACTAAGATTTTTCATGCTGATACCGCCGGTCGGCATAAACTTAACCTGCGGGAACGGTCCAGAAAGAGCCGAAAGCATTGTAACGCCGCCCGAAGCTTCAGCCGGAAAGAACTTGAGCACTTCAAGCCCTTTTGCAAGGCCAGCTTCAACGCCGCTTGGGTTGTTTATGCCAGGCACGACCGGCATATTGTTTGCAATGCACCAGTCAACCACGTCAGGAGAAAAGCCCGGCGCAACAATGAACTTTGCACCAGCTTCTTTCGCGCGCTTTGCGTAATCAACATTGATTACCGTGCCTGCACCTACAAGCATTTCAGGGAATTTCTTCGTGATAGCAGAAATTGCGTCAGCTGCTGCTGCCGTTCTGAAAGTTATTTCCGCACACGGAAGACCACCGTCTATAAGTGCCTGTGCAAGACCGCAAGCACGTGAAACATCATCAATTTTGACGACCGGCACAAGCCCGATGTCGCCTAATTTTTTAAGTATATCATTCATATATAAGAATTTACACCGTTTTGACATACTTGTCAATCAGTGAAATAGTATTTTACTGATTGACAAGTAGACAAGTTAGAGCTAAAGTATTCATGGAGGATTTTCCATGGATAAAATTGTCACGTTCGGTGAAATCATGCTGCGGCTTAAATCGCCGGAACACGAACGTTTTTTTCAGCAACCATATCTTGAAGCTACATTCGGTGGCGGTGAAGCCAATGTAGCTGTGTCTCTTTCTATTCTCGGCAAGCAAGGCGTTTTTGTAACAGCCCTGCCTGACACACCGATTGGCGAAGGTGCTATTTCAGCCGTGCGCGCTCACGGAGTCGATACGTCTTTCATCAACCGCACAAAAGGCAGAATGGGCATCTACTACCTTGAGTCTGGCGCAAACCAAAGGCCGTCTAATGTAGTCTATGACCGCGAGTACACAAGCATTTCAATGGCCAAGCCCGGCGACTTTGACTGGAAGACAATCTTCAATGGTGCAAAATGGTTTCACATTACAGGCATCACCCCTGCTCTGACAGAATCAACCGCTGCACTTTCGCTTGAAGCTGTAAAAGCTGCCAAAGCTGCGGGCTGCACAGTTTCAATAGACTTAAACTACCGCAAAAAGCTTTGGAACTACGGCAAAACCGCCGCCGAAGTAATGAGCGGCCTCGTGCCTTATGCTGACGTAATCATCGCCAACGAAGAAGATATTCAAAAAGCTTTGGGTATTTCTGCACCTGTTGACGTTACAAGTGGCAAGCTTGACACAAACGCATACAAAGCATTGGCTGAAAAAGTTAAAGCCGCCTACCCGAATGTTTCTGTTGTAGCAATTACATTGCGTGAATCTCATTCAGCAGACTATAACGGTTGGAGCGCAGCTATTCACGGCAAGACTGGTTTCTATCTTTCAAAGAAGTACGAAATTACAGACATTGTAGACCGTGTAGGCGGCGGCGACAGCTTCTCTGCCGGCTTGATTTTCGGTTTGCTTGAGTACGGCAATGATGAAGAAAAAGCTGTAAATTTTGCAGCCGCAGCTTCATGCCTCAAGCACTCAATTCCGGGCGACTTTAATTTGACCACGCGCAAAGAAGTTGAATCTTTGTGCGCTGGCGACGGTTCCGGCAGAGTTCAACGCTAAGCCATCTGTCACCCCGAACTAGTTTCGGGGTCTGTTTGTATACAGTAGATGCTGAATCAAGTTCAGCATGACATCACAATAAAAAAAGCACCTTCGATTGAAGGTGCTTTTTTTGCCAATGAAGCGCTTAGCCTTTTACAGAACCAAGAGCAACACCTGCAATGATGTACTTAGAAAGCAAGAAATAAACTACGAACAGCGGAAGAACCGTAAGAAGCAAGCCCAAATAGATTGAACCATATTCTGTGCGGTAAATATCGCCGCGGAGCAAACTTACCATAATCGGCATTGTGTAGCATTTATGCTTTGTAAGAATAACCAATGGCATGAACAATTCGTTCCATTTTGAAACGAAGATGAAGATTGCCTGTGTAGCAATAGCCGGTTTCATAATCGGCAAAGCAATAGCATTAAAAGTATAGAACTCTTTTGCGCCATCAATACGTGCAGATTCAATAATCTCAAGAGACAGCGACGGAATCATGTACTGCCTCATAAAGAAGACCGTGGAAGGTGCCGCTATCGCCGGTATTATCAATGGCAAAAAGTTATTCGTCAGATGGACTTTGTAAATCATCTGATAGAAACCGATTGTAACAATCTGAGACGGAATCATCATGATTGCCATGATGAATGTAAAGAATGTTCTTTTCAGTTTCCAGTCATAAACAACGATTGAATAAGCTGTCAATGTAGAAAAGTAAACAGCGCAGATTGTTGCACCCACCGCAATTATTAACGAGTTTATAAAACCCTGCATTGCGTTGAACTGCTTGCCGTTCAAAATCGCCCAGTTATTCATAAGGTATTTTGACGGAAAAATCGATACAGCATTTGACTGAATCTGATATGTATTTCTAGTTGCGTTTACAATCATCGTCCAGAACGGGAAAATACTCAAAAATGTGAGGATTATACATACAGCATATACAAAAGTCTTGAATGTAGCCTTTGATGCAGACATAGACTTACTCATTTGCTGCCTCCTTGCTTAGCCAAAGCTTTCTGCTCTTTTTTATAAGCTTTGATTCTTGCTTTTTCAGCTTTATGGAATTTCGCTTCTTCTTTATCGCGCATCATAAAGAACATGATTGCAGACAAAATTGCGATGATTACGAACATAACCATACTTGCTGCAGAAGCTCTTGCATAAAGATAGCTTCCGCCGAATGCGATGTCATAAATGTAAACACTTGCTGTAATCGTTGAGTTATCCGGACCGCCGAGGTTGAACAACTTCGGAATATCGAACATCTGGAGACCACCAATCAAAGAAGTAACAAGTGTAAAGAGCATAATCGTTCTTAAGTTAGGCAAAGTAATCTTAAAGAATTTCTGTGCACCGTTTGCGCCGTCGATTTCGGCTGCTTCAAATATATCAGGGCTGATTCCCAAAATACCGGAAATCAGAACAATCATCGTATAACCATACCACTGCCAGAATTGTACGAACGAAACGATTAACCTTGAAGCAGTTGGTGACTGAATGAAATTGAATTTTGCGAAGCCCAAAGATTCAAGGATTGAGTTTACAGGACCTACAGGATAAGAAAACAATGCGTTGAACAAAATAGCAACTGATGCAGCCGTAATAATGTTAGGCATATAGAATACTACTTTGAAGAAGCCTCTTCCCTTAATTCTGGTTGCGTCATTGCTGAACCATGCAGCAAGTGCAAGGGCAAAAACCATCTGAGGAATAAAGTTTGTAACCCAAATAATGAAAGTATTCTTTATTGATTTAATAAAGGTAACATTCTTAGACAACTTAGCAAAGTTATTAAATAAAGGTTTTGACCACTGAAGATTGGTATTGCCTACACCTTTCAGATTTGTAAAACCTAATAAGATTGTGTAAATAATTGGATAAGCCATAAAAAGAAGCCATGCAACCATGAACGGAATTGCAAAATAGTAACCGTACTTTGCATAGCTTATTTTGCTATGTTTTTGTTTCATATAAACCCCAGCCAAAAAATGTAAAGACTGTGCCTGAACACATTAAAAAATCGAAAAAAAAACGAGCTTGTGAGTTGTAAGTCAAAACACAAACTCGTTTATCAAAACAAGGCTGTCCGTTACCAGACAGCCCTAATCAATTAGATGTCAAGGTCGAACTTGTCAGCTACTGTCTGTTTGAAGTCAGCAATAGCCTGATCCTTAGACTTCTGTCCGTAAGCATATGCACGAACCTGATCACGCCATGCCTGGTTGATACCTTCATCATACTGTGTAAGGTTCTTACCAGAAGCAAACTTGTTAGCAGGAACGAATACATCGAACATGTTCTGGCCACCCAAGAAGTCGAGTTTACCGTTAGACTTAGCCATAACTGTACCAGAAGAAACTGTATCCTTTGTGTTTACAGTTTTGTCAACACCCTTTGAATACTTCCATTCGTATGTACCATTTGCCCACTGATAAAGAAGACCGTCGTTAGATGTATCCAATGTGATCCATTCGATAATCTTTGCTACAGCATCTTTAACCTTTGTGTCGTTGTTTACACAAAGCCATGTACCACCCCAGAAGAATCCGAGAGGAGATTCACAAACTGCCCAGTCACCGTATGAACCTTCACCAATCTTTGAACCGCCTGAGTTACCAGCCATAACGTAGTTGATGAGCCATGCAGGACCGAAGAAACCGAATGCTGTACCTGTTTCTTTCATATCTGCGAACCAAGCGTCTGTCCAGTCGCGTGTATCGTTATGATAACCGTTGTCGAACATCTTCTTTGAATAGTCCATGAAAGCTTCGCGTTTCGGGTCGATATAGAGCTTGTTGTTTACGATCCAACCCTTGTCTGAAGAGTTTTCTACTGCGTGCCAGAGGTCACCGTCGCCAGAGCAAATCTTGTAACCCTTTGCCTTGAGGTCTTCAGCAGCCTTCCAGAATTTATCGAGGTTGCCTGAACCACCACCAATCTTGTCTTTTACAACTTTTGGATCATCTGAACCCCAAGTTGCTTTAGCGATTGAGCGGCGATAAATGAATGCACCTCCAGTTGCCTGATATGGAAGAGCAACGAGGTCTTTTCCGCGTGAACCAATCTGAACTGCATAGTCAGCAATCTGAGCATCTTTGATAGCCTTGTTTACATTGATTCCGAGATCCTTGTATTTTGCAGCATAACCAGAAGCATCGCCCTGTGTATACTTCAAAACGAAAGCAGCTTCTACTGCATAAATATCCGGAGCGTCTTTTCCGCCACCTGCCAAAGCCTGGTCAAGAGCTGGCTGATAAGCACCGTCTGTTGTTGCAATAATTGTTACGTTGATGTCATAACCAAAATCTGGGTGTGTTGCCTTGAATTTTTCAATCATTCCAGGAACTTCATCTGTAAAAGCCCAAACATTGATAACCTTAACGTTTTTGTCATTCTTTGGTTTTGCAGATACAGAACCAACGATCAATGCTACACATACCAATGCAGCAAGCAACTTTTTCATAACATTCCTCCTATTATGATGTTATAAAGTTTCTTTTATAAAAACCTGAATCCATTTACACGGTTTCCGTGCAACGTTCATCAGATTTATTCCAGTTAATTTGTTTTGCACTGGCCTTTGCTACCGCCACAGAGCTAAACCGGCAAAACTAAAGCTTCCGCCACGCAGAAACTCATAAGCTTTTGAATCTCTCACCCAAGCTTGTTATATCATGTTAGGTGATGATTTCAACTAAGTCAAGCTATTTTTTCTATTTTTTTTGTTTTTCTTTCAAAAAACAGAAAAATCAGCAAGCCTTTTGCTATAACTATAATAGCTTTGATTGCCTAATCTGAATATATATATTCTTGATAAATTATATCTATTTTTGACAATCCCTTTTCATCATTTACATTTCAAAAAGCCCGTGTCATTGCCATTGGCACTGCATCTGCTTCAAGCAGACCCCGAAACTAATTCGGGGCGACACAGCGCTTCTTTAGCAATGACACAACATGCTTTTCCGAGCTGATACTGCACTACTCTTTTATTGCGCCACCTGCAACACCTTCGGCAAGCTTTCTCTGGCAAGCAAAATAAACCACAAGCACAGGCACAGTCGCAATTACAAGCGCTGCAATCTGCCAGCCCAGCTGTAAACCGGTGCGGCTAGAAAAAGAGAATATTCCAACCGGCAAAGATTTTGTCGTTTCCTTTGTAGCCATAACCAAAACAAGCAGAAACTCGTTCCAGATGCCGAGCGCGGTCATAATGCTTATCGTAACGATTACAGGAATCGTCATCGGCACGATTATGCTTATAAACGAGCGGAACGGCGTTGCACCGTCTATATACGCAGACTCAATCAAGCTGTTCGGCAAGCCGCGTATAAACGTGGCCGAAAGCATAACCGCAAGCGGCAACCCGAAAGCCGTATAAACCAAGATTATGCCCACATGCGTGTTCGTAAGTCCGATTTTGGTGAGCATCAAGAACAGCGGAACTATAAGCTGGTTTACGTCAAGCAAATAGCCGAGCGCAATTAAGCCTGAAACGGCAGCCGCTATCTTGGTGTATTTGAACTTCGTCGTGCCGTAGCCCAACATCAAGCCGAGTATAACAACAAGAAACGTAGAAACTACGGTGTAGATAATGCTGTTCACAAAGCCCATGCCGAGGCTGCCCCGCTTCCACGCGGAAGTAAAGTTCCACCAGAAAGTTTCAAACGCAAGCTTCAGCTGCATTTTCTGCGGCAAGTCGCGGCAGTTAAGCTGAACGCCGTCGCCGGGCTGCAAATTCTTTACAAGCTTTCCGTCTGAAGTTACGCAAGTTTCAGGAATTTCAGCACGAACAAGGAAATGCACCTTTATGCGTTTGTGCGCGCCTATGTTTGGCGATTCAAGAATCAGCACCTTTTCATTTATCTGATCTGTGTACTTTGACGACGTAATGCCGAGCTTTTTCAAAAAGCCTTTCGGATAAAGAATATTCGTCTGCGGCTTTACAACATCGAATTTTGAGTCGCGCACAGAAATCAAGTCATGCGGCGGCGCGTAAATGCTTTTCGTCAGCTCTTCGTTCGTCTTAAAAGACGAATACAGCATCCACAAAAGCGGCGCAATAGTCAGAACCGTCCACAAAACGAAAATGAAGTACGAAACCGGCTTTGCAAAATATTTTCCAAAAATTGATGTACGCGGAGCATCAGAATTATTGATTTTTGCCATATCAATACTCCTCGTCTGTGCCGAATTTTTTGCCGACCCAATTGCTGAAGCCAATCAGCAACAAGCTTATGCACACAACAATGTTCGAGATTGTCGCGCCGTAAGCAAAGCGCATCGGGTCTTTCGCATTGTTGAAAGCCGTGCGGTACATGAAAATCGGCAATACTTCGGTGTTAATGCGCTGCTGCCCTTCTGGTGCAAGCGCAAATATAAGAGAAAAGCCTTTGAGAGAACCCGCTATAGCAAGAATGCACGATGTAAGTATTGTTCCTGCAAGAAGCGGCACTGTAATTCTAAAGAACATCTGGAATTCGTTCGCGCCGTCAATCTTGGCAGCTTCAAACATGCTTTCATTGATTTTCTGCAAGTTCGCCAAAAAGATAATCATATACATGCCGGTGTACATCCAAATAAGCGCAATTCCTATCGGAATCATGCACTTGTCCGGGTTCATCATCAGGTCAAACTGCTTGGTCGGGTCTTTGGTAAAAAACTGAATAAGCTTGGCGACCGGGCCGTCAACCATAAACAGCATTCGCCACATGATACCAATAACGATTGTTGACAAGAAGTTCGGCAAAAAGACCATAGACTGAAAAAAGGTTGCGCCTTTGACCTGCTTGCGGTAAAGAATAAACGCAAGGATAAAGCCTATCGGAATCTGCCCGAAAACAGAAACAGCGACGACAATCATGTTGTTTTTCAGCGCATACCAGAATTCGGGTATGTTCGACGAAGGATCGACCACGCCTCTGTTCATGGTCATTACCTTTATATAGTTAGCAAGCCCCACGAATTTTGTGCCTGCGTCAGTGTTCGGATTATAATTGGTTAAGCTCAAAAAAACAGAATAACAAATCGGATATGCAATAATGAACAGATAAATCAACAAGCCCGGCGCAATAAAGCCGAAGAATGTCATAAAATCTCTAGCATCAGATTTTTTTCCCATTGATTCTTTCCTTCAAAAGGTCACAAAAAAAGAGCTGCCGACAGCTGATAGCATGATATTTGGCAGCCCTTTCAAGAGCGGAACTGCCGGAACACAAACAAAGGCCCGGCAGTTTAATCCAGATTTAATCCAGATTATTGTTCGTCAAATGCTCTCTGAACAGCAGCAGCAAGTTCTTTAGCTGTTGTCTTTCCGGCAACAATGTTCTGCATACCGGCGTTGAGCACGTCGTTCGGTGTACCAGAAAGGTAAGAGTCAATTACATAGCATGACGGATACTTACCGAGCGTTGCTTTTTCAGCGATACATGGGTCCATTCCGTCTGGGAGTGTGAAGTTCTTGAGAATCGGGGCGGAAATAGCACCGTCTGCAAGGCGCTGGATTGTTTCTGTCTCAGAGAAGAAATATGCAATCCATTTCTTTGCGGCTTCAAGCTTTGCCGGGTCAGATGCGCCGGCCTTTGTGATGCCGTAGCCAACCTGCCATGCACCTGCAAGAGAGCCTGCACATGCTTTTTCGCCTGGTACTGGCGGAATTGAAATAAGCTTAACCTTCTTAGAAAGGTCGCCGAGGTTCTGCTCGCCGAAGCCCCACTGTCCGTCAATGTACATAAGGCACTTGCCGTTTACAAAGTTTGAAAGGCCCGTTCCATTGTCAATGAGGATTGCATCTTTAGAGATAACGCCGTCTTTTACCCACTGTGCAAGAACGTCAAGTGCAGCAACGAAACCTTCGTCTGTAAACTTAACCTGCTTGTTTACAGCCTTTTCAATCCATTTCAGGTCGCCTGTTGTGCGCGGGATGATGCCAGACATAACGCATGAACCCCAAACCCAGCCGTCTGCGCCGTGTGTTGAGATGCATTCAATGCCGTTGCTCTTGCAGAGCTTTGCAAGTGCAACAAGGTCTTCGTATGTTTCAGGAATCTTGCCGCCGATTTTTGCGAGCAATTCAGTGTTTACGCCGACAACTGTACAATAGTTTGAGCCGCCGAGCGGAAGATATGGGCGGTTGCCGTTTCCGAAGAAATCTGGAACCAAAGAAACGTCGATGTTTGACGGATAATATGGTGTGTTGTCAATCTGCTGATTTGCTTCTTGCCAAGATGCACCCCAACGGGCGTCTGCACCCATGTATGCAACATCAGGAACATCACCAGCTGCAAGACGTGCAACTACTTTCTGGTGATATGCTTCATCATAAAGCATTTCGTAGTTGAGCACGATGTCTGGGTTTTCAGCCATGAATTCTTCGCAGATGCGCTTGAATGTAAGACCTTCAGCGTTTGCGTTGTCACCGTAACCCATAATGTTGAGTGTCACCTTGCTTGGTGCTGCTTCTTTTTTTGCACAGCCTGTAAAAAGCATGCCAAATGCCAAAACTGCCATAAGGCATGCAAGTATAACTTTAGAAAATCTCATAATTTCCCCCTTTGAGATTTTTTTCTTAGTTGATTTCTTCAATCAACTAAGAAAAGTATAACATCGTCATTTTAGGATGTAAAGCGATTTTGAAAGTTTTTTTCTGATTTTTTCAAAAAGTTTCAATAGGTGATTTCTTTTATATCTGCAACATCTCCAGTTAATTGCAAATTTGCAAATCTTTATAAATTGCACGCGCCTTGCCATGCTGAAATTGATTCAGCACCTATTTTTGTCATTGTTGCATGCGCCTTGCAGTTTTCGAAAGAAAACTGCGCCGTTCCGCGAGATAATTCCATTATTGTAGATTAATCCATTACGAAACGCGGAAGCCTTCTTTTTGCGAGCGCATACGCTCTTTGGCGAGCGGCAGCAAATTTGAGGTGAATTCAACTTCTGAGCGGAAAGCAAAGCCCGAAGCCATAGAAAACTGATAGCGCGGATGCTTCTGAATCTCTGCAAACAAAAGCTCGTCAAGGTTGATAAGCATACGGTGAATGTCTTCTTTGCGCAGTTCAGTCGCAACCACGCAGAATTCAGATTCGCCTGTATAAGCAACTTCAGCCTTTCCGCTGAAAACCTTGCTTATGCAAGACATAAAGCCGGCAAGCACTTCCCCTCCTTCAAGCGAAAACAAATCAGGCGTGCCCCTACCGGCCGGCATAAAAGACAGCATAATTATAGAAAAATCAAAATTATTCGCCAAATCAAGATTCTTGAGATGCTCGTTAAGCGCGAACATATTCCAAAAGCCTGTCTGATAGTCAAGGCGCATCTGCTCGTCTTCAATCTTCTGAATTGCCCTTTTCTCTGAATCAGGGCGCACCTGAAACAAAAAGCTTGCAACCATAATCGTAACGAACACAAGCACGCCGAAAGACATCGGACTGCCCTGCATCAGCTGCATATTCATTGAAAAATATTTCTGAATCGGATAGCGGACAATATCAACAGTTATGAAGAACATCATAAAAAGAAACGCGATAGACGGCAGCTGTTCGCGCCATATAAGCATCATCACATTCTTTGTGCAGATAAACAGGCAGAAAGCAATTTCTACGCCCAAAAAGATGAACTGAATGAAGCGCGTGGTCGGCAAATGCATTATGCCAGAAAAATCGAACAGCAGAATCAGCGAACAATAAATGGCAAAAGCGTAGATAAAGCAAAGCACGACCAGCTTTTCATACTTCTTGTTTGCAACTATCAGATAAAAAAGCGTAAGAACCGCAAAATTCGTGCAGTAAAGCGTCACATGCTCCATCCATGAATTGAGCGAATAATTCGAGAAGAAAACGACCATGCATCTGTTTGTGTAAAGCTCAAAAAGGCCAAGCCATAAAAGCGCTTGCGACAACGAAAAAATTTTTACAACTTTCTTGCCGAGCACAATAAACACAATCGAAACGATTGACGTCGTAAGGCCGAGCACAAAAAGAAAAATAGAGCTGAACATCATGAACAGCTTGCCCGAAAGCATGTTTGAGAACGTCTTGTCAGCAGATTCAATCCAAATCGGCTGCAGCGAAGTGAACGAGCGCGGCTCTGTTACGTTGAGCACAATCTTAACAGGCGTGCCCTGCTTATAATTGTTCAGGCTTGTAACATGTGCGCCGCAACCCACATTCTTAGACTGCATCACAAGATCATGGCCATAAACATAGGCAAGCCTGCCGTCAAGATAAATGTCTGCCGTGCAATAAAGCGTGTATATTCTCAGAACAGGGCTTGGCATGTTAAAGAACGGCAGCTCGTTATCAAGCTCAATCACCGAGCCGGTTGAAACTACCGGAAAAGTAAAATCTGTAAGGTCAACGTTTTCATAATACTTGCCGTCTATGCAGACAGTCCAGCCTTCGTTAAAAGAGTCTGCTTCAAAGACAATAGACTGCTCAAGTCTGCGCATTGACCAATAAAACAGCGAAAAGAACACGCAGAGAGCAAGGGCAGAGATAATGCCATATCGTAATAATTTCCGGTTTGAATAACTATCTTTAATCCGCTTCATACGAATCCAGTTCAGACTTCTCAAAAATTTAAGCTTTTAGAGATTTTGTCTACTTATTCAAGTTTATACGATAGTCTTTGTGTTATCAAGCAAAAAATATGCAACAAATGAACGAACCCGACGCAGAGCGTGCGGGGGATGAAACCTTCCGCACGAATCAAGCCGCCGCCTTGCTTGCAAGAAGCGGCACATTTCTCAAGACAAACTGCTTAAAGCTTGGCGCGCGGCGGCGCAATCTGATAATCTTCAGCGGAATACGCAGCCCTTTTCACAGCATCAACAATCTTTTCGTAGCCTGCACGCACCTTGCCGGTTTTTCTGTCTATATAGCCGAAGCTTTCCTTGCCCGTGCTTCCGGCGTTGTTGTCCCAAAGAAAGAACATCATGTTTTTTTGCTTTGCATATTTAACCAGAAACTCAACATAATAACGCTGATAATCTGAAAATTCTGCGTCCTGATAAGTTGCGCCATATTCGCCAATATAGACAGGGCAATCTTTGAACAGAGCCGCAACACGGTCAAAGCATCTCATCATGGCTTTTTCCTGGTCGTTTTGGGTTGTTTCATCTGGCGGAACATTGCCAAAATCTGCGCCCCATTTGTGCACAGAAGCTTCAATGCCGAATTCATAAGGCGAATAATAATGGAAAGAAACTGCAAAACGGTTGGCTTCGTCAACGCCGATGTCTTCCGGCAAGCTGAGATAAGACAAACAATCTGGCGAGGCGCAATAGCCGTTAAGCCCAAGAAAGCGGTACACGTTGTTTCCGCCTGTTGCACGAACAACAGCCGTAAAAGCCTGGTTCCATTTGTTGATTATCGAATATTGAATGCCGTCGTCGCTTCTGTTGTCGCCCCAGCCCCATTTGCCGTCTTGAATTTCGTTGAAGCCTTCAAAGGCAAGGCTAGAACCGTAGTCTTTAAAAGCTTCTGCCACTTGAGACCAAATCTGACAAAACTGAACTGTCTGCTTGATAAAGTTCTCTTCGCTGTCATCAGCTTTTGCAATGTTGAGCCACTGGTTTGTTTCAGAGCCGTCATGGTGAATGTTTATCAGCACGCCCAAGTTTTCAGCCAATGCCATGTCGACAACGCTTTTGACATAGGCAAGCCATTCTTCGTTAATCTTATAGTCTGGCGCACCGCCGATGTGGTTGAGATAAGTCACCGGAATGCGCACAAAATCAAAGCCCTGCCCGCGCAAGCCTTTGAAAAGCTCAGGCGAAGCTTCTGCCTTGCACCAGTTTTCTGCGGCAGAAAAGCCTTTGTCTTGACCCGAGCCGATTGTGTCAAGATAATTTCCCATGTTCCAGCCAGAATGGAAATTTTCAGCAAAATATGATTTTGAAGAACTTTCGGTGTCAATCTTTGTGCCGGCCACAGGCGCATAATCTATGCTTGAAACTTTTACGCTTGAAGCTTCCGCGCCGTAGCCCAAAATGATAAGCCCGCTCTTTTTAAGCGCAGCTACGTCTTTTGCAGAAACTGTATAAACTGTGGTCTGAGCCGCGCTCTGCAATGTTGCGTTTCCGGCATCTTTGTCAAACACGGCGTTATCTGAAAATTTGCCGCCTTCAAGCGCAGAATCTGCGCCGTCGTTCAGCACGAGCTTGAGCTTGGGCTTTGAAATAGAAGCGTTCGGCATTTTCAAGATGCCGCACTTTTTGGTCTTTATCGTTATCGTGCCGCCTTTCTCAATCTCTGCAAAAAGAGACTTGTCTAGCGCAAGTGCAGCAGAATATTTTACGGCGGGCGCGCTTTTCGCCTTTGATTTGGCGGCAGCTTTCTTGTTGCCGCAACCTGTTAAAAGCAGCGCGGCAAAACAAGCAATTGCGCACAAGCGCAAACCAGACAAACATAAAGAGACGGTTTTCTTCATATTGAACTCCACAAGCTGTTACTCCGAACTGGATTCGGAATCTTTGGTTATTCAGTCAGCGTAATTTCAATTACCACAGTCTTTCTGCCCCGGAGAACTGCAACAGAAACTTCGTCGCCGGGCTTCTTGCTTTCAAGCGCGGCATAATAGCCAGCAAGCGAATTAACCGCAATGCCGTCAATCGCCGTAATTACGTCGCCGCCGAGGTAGATGACCTGCGCATTGCGCACAGAGCCGTAGCGCACAGCCTGTGTGCCGCCTTTAAGACCGGCTTTTGCAGCGTTGCCCTTCTCTGCAACCTGCTGCACAAGCAAGCCCGAATTGACCGCAAGCTTTGCGTAATTGGCAATCGAGCTGTTGAGCTGAACGAATGTGGCGTCTATCGTGCCGCGCCTTACTTTTCCGTTCTGAATAAGCTCAGAGGCGACGCGCTTTGCGGTGTCAGCCGGAACAGCAAAACCGATTCCGGCAGAATCGCCTGAATTTGAATATATCATCGTGTTGATGCCGATAATCCGTCCGCGCGTGTCCAAAAGCGGGCCGCCGGAATTTCCCGGATTGATTGCGGTATCAGTCTGAATCATGTTCCTTATTATGGTGTTCTGGCTTGACTGAATCGGGCGGCCAAGGCCAGAAACAATGCCTGTCGTCATTGTGCGCTCAAGACCGAACGGGTTGCCGATGGCGATGACTTTCTGCCCAACTTTAAGATGAGAAGATTCGCCAAAGTCTATTGTACGCAAGTTCATGTTTTCAGGCGGTGTAAACTTAACCACGGCAATATCGCTTGCCGCGTCCGAACCGACGACAGTGCCTTCATATTGAGTTCCGTCTGCCAAAGAAATGTAAATGCGGTAAGCGTCAGCAATTACATGTGAATTCGTAACGACGTAGCCGCGCTTGTCTATGATTGCGCCAGAACCAGAGCTGCCTTCCTGCGGCACAGGCTCAAGAAACCAGTTTACGGCGACAACTTCGGTCGTAATATTGACTACAGCGTCTTTGCAATTTTCATAGACTGTAATGTTCTGGATTTCATCCTGCGAATATCCTTCGAGGTCTACTTTTTTAACTAAATCTGATGAGGAAGTCTTGAATTCAAATACAGGCGTATCGCTGTAAGTTGTTTCTTCCTGGGTTTCTTCAATTTCTGAAATATCGTCTTCAACAGCTTCGGTTGACTGGCTTCTTGTAAAATTAAAAGTCAGCAACATGCCTGCAAAAATTGCAATCATCGCAATTGCTGTAACACAAACGATAACGACTACCTGTGAACGGCTGTAAAGTTTCACTGCACTCCCCCAAAAAAATGGGCTGCCAAAAGACAGCCCTTTCAAAACCTGAATTATGGGCAATTGTCATTATCGGGCTTGACCCGATAATCTATCATCATAGATTGCTGACAGAGTTTGCTCCGCAAACGTCGCAGTATCAATTGCAGCAATGACAACGCCCAACCTACCTATTAGGCTTATTTGTGCTCAAGCTTCAATGTCTTTGTCGGCTGGTCGCAAACTTCGCTTGGGCCATAATACTGGATTGCGCCCGGATAAAGATAAGCTGTTTCAACAGCCCACTTGTCGCGGTTGTCTGCATAAGCCTTGAAAGGTGCACCGTCAAGCTCAACCAATGCCTTGCGGATAACAGGCTTCTTTGAGCCGTGGCGCTGTTCCATATTCATCATCATTGTCAGCGGAATACCGCCGGCAATCCACTTTTCAGCAGGAGCTGTCAAGTTGCGTACGCTAGAAAGGTAGCCTGTAACGCCAGAAGCGATGAGAACAAATGCGTTGTAGCCCAAGCTGTAGCAGTAGTCTGCATCAAAGTTTGAAGGGAACGCACAGCGGCCTTCGTAGCCGAAGAAGTGGCAGTATGAGCTGAACTTGCCTTTGTAAGTTCCTTCTTTCTTCATTTCAGCAAGACGTGCTTCTACGCTGAGAGCGAGGAGCTTTTCTGTGTCAATGCGGCTAACCTGAACGTTGCCGTGCGGGTCGCGGTCTGCAAGGAACTGAGCGGCGATTGCTTCTGGAAGACTTGCGAAAGTCTCGAAGCTTGCAGCTGTAAGGTTGGCTTTGAGCCAGTCTTTCTTAGCGGCAAAATCTTTGAGGGCGTTGAATTCATCAGCCTTAAGAGCCATCTTGTCGTTCAATTCAGCAATAAGTACTTTCATTTCTGGAATGAACTCTACGAGGCCTTCCGGAATGAGGATAACGCCGAAGTTGCCTGCGCCTTCTGCGCGCTTTGCAACAGCCTTACAGATGTCGTCTGTAATCTGGCGGAGTGTCATCTTCTTTGCTTCAACTTCTTCTGAAATCAAGCAGATGTTTGCCTGTGTCTGAAGTTCGCATTCAAGAGCGATGTGCGAAGCAGAGCGGCCCATCAATTTGATGAAGTGCCAGTATTTCTTTGCAGAGTTTGCATCGCGTTCGATGTTTCCGATAAGTTCAGAATATGTCTTACATGCTGTATCGAAACCGAAAGAAGTTTCGATATATTCGTTCTTGAGGTCGCCGTCGATTGTCTTTGGGCAGCCGATAACGCGTGTCGGTACGTTGTTTGCAACGAAGTATTCAGCAAGCAATGCAGCATTTGTGTTAGAGTCGTCGCCGCCGATGATTACGATTGCGTCAAGGCCGAGCTTCTTTGCTGTTTCAGCAGAAGCCTTGTACTGTTCGTCTGTCTCAATCTTTGTGCGTCCAGAACCGATGATGTCGAATCCGCCTGTGTTGCGGTATTCGTCAATGAATTTGTCGTTGAATTCTACATAGTCACATTCAATAAGACCGCTCGGGCCGCCTTTGAAACCATAAAGTGTAGAAGACTTGTTGCCAGCCTTAATGCCGTCATAAAGGCCTGCAATTACGTTGTGTCCGCCCGGTGCCTGACCGCCAGAAAGGATTACACCAACCTTAATCTGTTTTTTTACGTCTTCGTTCTTGCCTTTTACAACGCGGGCTTCTGGTTTTCCGTAAGTATTTTTGAAAAGCTCTTTAAGTTCAGCCTGATCAGCAACAGATTCTGTCGGGTTGCCGAATTCTACTACGATTTTGTCGAGTTTGTTCTTAAGCACAGCCGGAAGTTTCGGCTGATACTCGTAACGTGCCTTTTGCAATGCAGAAATTGACATATTGTCTCCTATTTCTTTTATTTTCAGCAGGCCTTGCATTTTATTGCAGAACACCCGCTTCTATTGAAATCTATTGAAGTTATTCTACTGAAATAGCAGAGCATTTTCAAGCTATGCCGGGTTTGCGATTGGGCTTATTCTACGACTTTGGCTTAACCGGCAAACCCTGCAAGTTTTGCTTCGCAAAACTTGATAGCTGTTAAGCCCGTCGCATTATGCTATGCCGGGTTTGCGATTGGGCAAAACTTGATAGCCGTCATTGCGAGCGAAGCGAAGCAATCTAAAGATGTGCAGCAGCCTTTGGGAATGGATTGCTTCGTCACTTCGTTCCTCGCAATGACACAGCCACCCGACAATGACAGTGCTACAGTGTTTGGTTGCTTCGACTCCGCTCAGCAACCGGGCTGGTCATTGAACATTGGTTGGTGAGCGTAGCCGAACCAAGTCGTAGCGAGCGGACAGCAATAGCAATGTGTTTTTAAAATTAATGACTATCTCTAATCTTTATGTTAGAATTAATTCCGTAAAAAAAATTCAGAGGTATTTTATGGAAAATCAGACAAAACAGAGGAACTCGTTCACAAGTTCGCTCGGCTTCGTTCTGGCGGCGGCAGGCAGTGCCGTCGGCTTGGGCAACATCTGGCGGTTCCCTTATCTTGCCGCAAAAGACGGCGGCGGGCTTTTTCTTGTGGTTTATCTTGCACTCGCATTGACTTTCGGCTTTGCACTTCTCATCACAGAAATTGCAATCGGCAGAAAGACACAGGAAAGTCCGCTGACAGCTTACAAGAAAATCAATTCAAAATGGGGCTTTCTCGGCATCTTCTCGTTCGTAGTTCCTTTCATTATTTACCCATATTACTGCGTAATCGGCGGCTGGGTAATGAAGTACATGTTCAGCTACCTCGCCTTTCAGGGGCAGGTTGCAGTTGCAGACGGCTATTTCGGCGGCTTCATCACGTCGCAGTGGCAGCCGATTTTTTACACAGTGCTTTTCGCGATTCTTTGCTTCATCATCGTCTACAAAGGCGTTGAGCACGGCATCGAAAAATATTCAAAGATTCTCATGCCGATTCTCGTTGTAATCGTTGTGTTCATCGCGGTTTATTCAATGTTCATAAGCCACACGGACGAAAACGGCGTTACGCGCACCGGCTTGCAAGGCGCGGCTGTCTACTTTATTCCGAATTTTGAAGGGCTTACGTTCAAGAAATTCCTTACAGTCTGCCTTGACGCGATGGGTCAGCTTTTCTACTCGCTTTCAATCGCAATGGGCATCATGATTGCCTACGGCTCATACATGAAAAAAGATGTGAACCTCGGCAAATCAGTCAACCAGATTGAGATTTTCGACACAGGCATCGCGCTTCTCGCCGGCATGATGATTATTCCGGCAGTTTTCGCATTCAGTGGCAAAGAAGGAATGTCGGCCGGTCCGGGGCTTATGTTCATCACATTGCCGAAGGTCTTCAACTCGCTCGGCAAGTTCGGCGAATTCATCGGCCTTATCTTCTTTGTTATGGTCATGTTCGCGGCGCTCACGTCGGCGGTTTCTATTCTTGAAGCAATCACTTCAAGCATGATGGACAAATTCAAGTGGAGCAGAAAAAAGTCAACACTCGTTATGGCGGCAAGTACCTTCGTCGTTTCGATTATCGTGTGCCTCGGCTACAACGTCTTCTACTTCGAGCTCAAGCTTCCGAACGGCAGCGTCGGCCAGATTCTCGACATCCTTGACTACGCAAGCAATAACTTCCTCATGCCGGTTGTTGGCCTGCTCACCTGCATCCTGATTGGCTGGGTTGCCAAGCCACAGACCACAATCGATGAAATCACCCTCAACGGCGAAAAATTCGCCCGCAAGGGGCTTTACATTGCAATGATCAAGTTCATCGCGCCAATCCTGCTGTTCATCATCCTGCTGACCGGCATCGGTATTCTGTAGGCGTTTTGCATTGCTTTTCGCAGATTAATCCCTTGTTGTAGAACGTCTAATGCGAAAAGAAAAAACCGGGCTCTAGGAAACAGCCCCAGAGCCCGGATAAAGCGTTTTGCGCAAATCTTAGGATATGGAGGAGATGCGCAAAACGGCAAATCTTGTAATTGATGTACAACTTCCGCACGGTTTGCAGATGTGCACCAAATATGGAATGCAGCTAAATGACTAAGCCAATTTCCTCAAATCTGATTCTTTGACTTTTATGATGATGTCACTGTAGCCGGTTTTCAGGTCGCGGGAAAGTTCCTTTACCTTGTAGTCAATTCCCTGTTTGCTGAGCTTTTCAAGAAGAGCCTCTCTTTCTGATGATGTGCGAGGAACAATCTTTGTTGTCTTTTCGAATAATTTCATAAAAAATCTCCTTAAACTGGAATATTTATTTGTAGTTGTAATATAATTGAGAAACAGATTG
>LVBI01000008.1 GCA_001603145.1 Spirochaetales bacterium Spiro_07
CGCTTTTTTTGTGCTCAATTATTCCAGAATCTTCCCGCCACACCACGATTTTATGCATAGATAAGTATTTTTGCTTTACAAGTTTACACTGTTACTTTTTAAAATATTATTTGTTATAATAACAACACACCGTTTACGTGAAAAAAGGAGAAAGCAAAATGAAGAAAAACTTTAAAATAGCTTTATGCACATTTCTATTTTTTAGTTTTGCCAGTGCATTTTATGCAAATGATATTTATATCAGGCCTGTAAAGGTTCGTGTAGTAAGCGAAGAAACCGGACTGCCTGTAAAAGGCCTTAAAGTTTATAATACTCTTAAATTTGGCAAGCCAGAATCACCAGTAACTAGATTACTTATGATCGACAGATTGCCGAAATATTGTCTGCTTGGTGAATATGAAACCGACGAAAACGGCGAAGCGTTTCTTGAAGAAAAATGGATTCCGGCTGGAATTAACGAGATAATTATGCATCAGGAAATTACAATAAATGCTGAATGTGTGGATAAAAATTTATCGGACGAAGAAAAAGCGCATGACTTGCAAATGATTTGGGGTTACGAACCTGATGTTGATAATTATACATATACCCCTGATAAGCGTTATAAAAACGTTATTATTTGTTATCGTACAGATTCTAAAATAGAAGACAGAACAATCAGATATCTTCAGGAAAAATTTATCTGCTACAATATTGAATTTGATGAAAAAGGAAAATATACAAAGCCCAAGTCTTTTTTGCGTGAAAGCGATGAAATTGAAATCAGAATACAAAATAGGCCGCCGGTTCCACAAAATGGAATAGACATAAAAACGGGCAGTCATAAAATCTATAGTTATGAAAAAAAGTGCGAAGAAATTGGAACTGCTGTTTTAACTAGAAAGGATGATTCATATAACCTGACATTAAATGGCAAAGCCTATACAGTAGAAGAACAACCATATCCAAATTATACTGATGTGAAAATTCCAAATATCGTATTAAAAATGGATGAAATTAATGATAAAGTCAAAGGCAGAAAGGTTTTGCTAGGTGACTATAACGGTAACAAAATCATCATAACTAAAGAACTGGATGATTCCTGGCAGATACCAGAAAGTATTCGTAAAGATTATCGTGAATATTATTATCTGATAATTGTACCCGAAGAACTTTTCAAAAAAGATTTTGCAAAACCCTATAACTTGACATTTGAAATTACACAGTGTTACAAGGCTTTATATAAAGCAATATTTTATGAAGAAATAGATAAATAAGAATGATGCGGCCAGCCTTACTGGCCTGCTCTTTTTCGGAGGAATAAATGAAATTTAAATCAAAATTACTAATCACAATAACTGCTGTCTGTCTCTTTTTATGCAACTTGTTTTCAGAAGATTTCAGGTCATATTTATCATACAGATATTTTTATGATGCGGTTTATGGAAAAGACTTTGAATGGGTAAAAAATCATCTTAAAGCTGGATATGATCCTGAAAAATGCAAGGGAGAAGCCGGTTGGGTAGATTCCATTCCATTAAAAGTTGTTGTAGAAACATTGCATTCATACATAATCGACGGACAAAATTCTGATACGATGATAGTTGATTTATTGATTCAATATGGTGCAGATGTAAACAGGCTTCCATATGTTTGGGATAGAATTTACCGTTACAATGATGAAAGTCTTAAGTTTTTAGAAAGATGGTTTAAGAATAACCATAAAGATGATGGAATACTTTATGAGGGTGCTGTAAAAGAAAAAGAAGAACGAGAATGGGTAGCCAAAATAAACAGGGTAATAGAAAAACTTCTCTTGGCAGGTGCAGATCCAAATATGAAAGGACATCCGTTCCCGTTCGGTACGAGCTGGCAATTATTATTTTTTACTGATAAAATGGCCTTTAAATATTTTAACTCAAAAGAAGCGACAACCCCTCTTTACGAAGCGATAAAAAAAGGTATGAAATGGGAAAGCCAGGTTGACCTGCTTCTAAAATATGGCGCAACTCTTGATGAATCCTGTTTAGAAGCTGCAAAACTAAGTGGTGATGAAGATATGATTAAAAAAATAGAAAAGCTCTGGAATGAATAATAAAATAACGCATAACAAAGCTTCAAAGCGGGTTTGCAATCAAGCCCGCTTTTTTTGTGTTCAATTATTCCAGAATCTCGCCGTCGCGGCTGATTACAATAACCCGCCATGGAATGAATTTTCCGCTTGCTTTAAGGGCTTCTGTCGCAGCGCGTTCAAGACCACCACAGCAGGGTACTTCCATCCGTACAATCGTAAGGCTTTTTATGTTATTCTGGCTGATGATTTGGGTAAGCTTTTCTGTGTAGTCGCCTTCGTCGAGCTTTGGACAGCCAACGAGTGTAATGTGATTTTTGATGAAGTCGCGGTGGAAGGCGGCATAAGCATAGGCTGTACAGTCTGCGGCAATCAAAAGATTTGCATTTTCATAAAAAGGTGCCTGGACCGGAAGCAGCTTAATCTGTACCGGCCACTGCATAAGCTCGCTTTTTGCAGATGCTTTGTCTGAACATTCATGCTCGCAAGGTTCTGTATTATTGCGCTCAAAAGTATGCATTGCACTTCCAGGGCAACCGCCTGCGTGTGGGTGAGGCATAGGCGCACCCGAAGCCTGCTGGGCTAAAATCTGTTTTCGCATTTCTACGGCAGCCGGATCATATTCTGCACTTTCGCGCTCTTCAATCGTAATTGCATTTGCAGGGCAAGCAGGGAGACAGTCTCCAAAACCATCGCAAAAATCATCACGCAAAAGATGTGCCTTTCCGTTCTCCATAACAATTGCATTTTCATGACAGGCAGAAGCACAAAGTCCGCAGCCCGTGCATTTTTCTTCATCAATCTTTACAATCTTTCTAATCATAATTCACCTCGCTTTTCTTATGGCTATACTGTATCAGCTGCAAGGCAAAAAGAATGTTGTTAAAACAACAAAAATCAAATAAACTTAAAATATGAGCAATTTGGAATTACTGAACCATCCGCTTTTTATTGGTCTTGATAAACAAATACTTCCAGAGGCATTAAAGCTTTTTTGTAGTACTGAAAAAAACTTGAAGAAAGGAGAAATGATTTTCCATTCAGGAACTACAACGGAAGTGATGGGCTTTGTGCTTGACGGTCGTATTCAGATTGAAAGCACAGATTATTGGGGAAACAAAACGATTATTGATAATCTTGGAAGCGGTAAAGTTTTTGGCGAGACTTATGCCTTAACAGGAAAGCCATTAATGGTGGATGCGGTTGCTGTTGAAGATTCTAAGATTATGCTTTTAAATCCCAAAAAGCTTTTTGCATCTAACGTGGGCACGGACGAAATCAATTCAATTCTGATTAAGAATATCTTGAAAATCTCGATGAATAAAAACCTCCATCTGTCACAACGCATTTTTCATACTAATTCTAAGACAATCCGAGGAAGGCTGCTGGCTTATCTTTCATCTTGTGTTTCATCCAAAACACCTGACACAGAATTTGATATTCCTTATGACAGGCAGCAGCTTGCAGATTATTTACAGGTGGACCGTTCTGCTTTAAGTACAGAGCTTAGCAAAATGAAAGCAGACGGTCTCATTGATTTCTGGAAAAACCATTTTAAACTTTTACATCGGGATTAGATTAACCATTTTGTGCTTACCGCCCGCTCAGCCATGAAAGCATAGCGTCAAGAACAAGCTTGGAGTTGCCCACGTTGCAGTGGCCGCCGGCATTGTCTTTTTCGCTGAAAAGCCGCAAAGTGAGCGACCGCACGTTTGTAAGCAAATCGAATTCTTCATGAAAAAGCCGCGGATTGATGAAATGGTCTTCGCGTGCGCCGAGAACAAGCACATCTTGCGTAATCTTGTCCGCAATGCCGTGAAGCGTGAACTTTCTAATCCGCGCGATGTACTCCATCGGAGTCTTTGCATCATAAGCGTACATGCCATGCAGAAGATTCCAGCGCACAAGCTCATCTTGCTTCATCATCTTTTTGTAGAAGCCGTTCATTATGTTGCGAACCGGCGACGACAAGATTTTTTCGATAAACGAGGCTACATTTCCCGGATGATCTGAAAGAACAACATGGAAAAAATCCGGGAAAATCGACCATGCGATTACTTTGTTTATGCGCTTTTCAAATGTCTTTATGCCTGTACATTCGCGGCAAACTTCGGCTTCATCGCCGCCGTCCCAAAAAATAACGCGGTTAAGCTGAAAATTGAAATTCGCATCTGAAACGATTTTGTGTGTTCCTGTCTTGAAAGTTACAGGCTTGCTTGAATCATATTTTTCCATCATCTGGCTCCTTAAATTGAATGTAGCACAAATGATTTTTCAGAACTTTCAATTAGATGCTATTCCCGCCGGATGCTAGTCCCGCTTTTCAAGAACTGTGAAAAAGAGATTCCGAACATTCGCTTGAATGTAGCGGCAAGATGAGAAGATGAATCAAAACCAGCATCAAGCGCCGCCTGCGTAAGATTGTTTCCGTTACGCACATGCGCAAATGCTTTTTGAATTTTGATAAACGCAAGATAACGGTGCAGCGGAATTCCGGCTTGCTCTGTAAACAAATGCGAAAGCCTGCTTTGTGAAAGATTCGCCGTATCACAAAGAAGCTTCATAACATCGTGCGGAATCGTTTCAAGTTCTGAAAGCATTGCTTTGACAGCGGTTATCCGCCTGTCAATTGCAGAATCAGGCTGGCTTCTGCTTTTCCAGCCGATGCTCTCAAGAATTTGCGCATCAAACTCAAGACAATCATCAGTTTTCGGTATGCAGAAATTTTCAGCATGAAAGAGATTCGCGTACCTCGCTGAAACGGCAGTTATCTTATCGAGAAACTGTTCATCAGGCAGATAAAAGCTTTTTCCTTTTAAGAAAGCTTCTTTGACATAACGCCCCAACGCGCTCACCGGCTCAAACAGACAAACTGTTGCAATGCAGCCGTCAAGATTGACTGTATGCGGCACATCTGAATCGATAAACACGGCACGCCCTTCAAAAGCCGCACCATCAGCCGTGCCCGAAAAACTGCACTCCGGCGAAAAGATTAAGTGCAAAGCAAGATGGCTGTGCTTGTCCGGCGTGCCATAATCAGCAATGCAAGAAAGATGATCATAAGTATAAGCGAGAAGCTTGGTCATTTATTGTTTTTTCCATGCGAAAAAAGCAGGCAAAAAGAAGTTAGTTTCAAACAAGCTTTCAAGACCGCCTGTCAAGCCAGATTCGCCTGCAAGTCTTGAAAGCAAGACAACAAGCTCATAAACACCTTTTGTCAAACTTTCATTTCCATGAATTCGTCAATCGCTTTAAGCACCGGCACAGCGTATTCTTCGCCGCCGAAAAGCCACTGTTCATGCTGCATATTGAATTCACGGATATCTGGGTTGTGGAAGTATTTTTTGTACCGTTTCAAGTATTTTTCGCCCATCTTGTTTGCATAGATAAAATGTGCAATTGTGTGCTCAACTTGAATATCATCCTCAAGGTGCGTCAGCAAGTCTGTGTAATATTCGTTTTTGATTGATTCAACGCTGAACTTGGCAAAACAAGCCATGAATTTATCCGCTACTTCATCGCTCATAAGGAAAATGCTTTTGAGCTTTTCTTTCGTCTTTTCCTGCTTTTTACCGCTCTTTGTAAAGCTTGTGAGCAGCGGCACAACAAGCATAGACTGAAGCTTCGCGCTAAGCTTGCCGCTCTGGTCAAGGTCAGGGCTGCCGAAAATGCCGTGGTCAATGTGAACATTGCGCCGCTGTATCAGCTGCCCGACAAAACTTGAACCGAGCGACGAGCCTAAAGCGCCGTCAAGCCGCCCGCCGTGATTGTCTATAATGTATTTTTCGATTTTTTCAGTAACCGTAATCATGTCAGGGAAAACCGTGCCGCTGCCGTCAAAGCCGTCATAGTTGACGCAGATAAGGCGGTACTTGTTAGCAAGCCGCTGAATGACGTTGCAGAAATTCGTCTGCCAGTCACAGCATGTGCCCGGCAGCAGCATCAAAGTTTTTCCTGTCAACAAGCCTGTTTCTTCAAATTGCATAATTCATTTTCCCCTTTGTTCGCTTTTCATTTGCGGCTTTTCCACGGAATGCAGCGGTTTACGCGTTTTTTATAATTTGCGTATTCTTCGCCGTACAAATTGAGCAGCCATTTTTCTTCGGTGTTTTTCAGCACTATTGTCATAATCGCCCAGTTGATAACAGGCGTTACAAGCAGCCACACGTTATGCCACATCAAGCTTATTCCGGCACTAAAAATCCAAATTCCGCTGTACATCGGGTTCCGCACATGGGCATAGATTCCGTCTGTTTTCAGCATGTTCGCAATTATGCTTTCGTCCATTTCTGAACGCAAAGCACCGATAAACCAAATAACAGCGCCACCAGCCATCAGCAGCAAACCGGCAAGACGGAAAACCAAAACCCACGGCGAGCTCAAGATGCCAATTTTCAGAATATAGCTGAACACGACAATTCCGGCTGCCGTAAGTGCAACCATTCCATAAACAAGATACGGCCCGATGCCGAACAACGGAAGCTTCTGCTCTTCTCTTACAAAATTTCTCATAGCAGTTTCTACTTTATTCCGTAAACCAGACCGGCGTTTTTAATCATCCACGGCGCCGTTATGAATTTTGGAACAAATTTCTGTTTTTCGATATTCGGAATGTAATGAATCTCCCTTACTGTTCCGCTATTTTTAAGTTCATCAACAAATTCGTGCATGTCGCCGTAAACAGCTTTTTGCCCGAACATATCTTGAAAAGCGAACGCGCCGCCTTTTTTTAGCACGCGCAGAGCTTCTTTTACTACTTCCCGTTTGTTGGCGGCTGAATGTACTTCGTGAAACACAAAGTTGCTTACAACGCCGTCAAATGCGCCGTCTTTAAAATCAAGGTTTGCGGCGTCGCCTTTTTGAAAGAAAACCCTGTTTGCGATGCCTTCTATTTTGGCGTTTCTTTCGCACTGCTCTTTTGCATAGCTCCATTCTGTACCCCAAAAATCCATTCCTGTCAACGATGCATTCGGAAATGTCTTTGCAACGCGGTTCGTAAGTGCCGCCGCGCCGCAGCCTATATCAAGAATCGATCCACTTCCATCTGAAACACCGGCTTGTTTACGGCTCTCGTTCCACGGAAAATTATCTATAAGAAACTGATGGAACTCACCCATCAAGCCGCCGCCGTTAAAGTCAAACAAATATCTGCAGCGCTGCATGTAAAGCGTCATGCCGAGCGACCACAACGTAACGACAATCATTATAATGCCGGGCACTTTGCTTGAAAGCAGCACAAACATCAAGACAGTTGCAACAACAGCAACAACCGTTAAGCACCAAAGCAGTCTCATCATGGCAGCCGGAACCCAGTTGCCATAATCAGCGTTTTTATTCATTTCCATGTTTTTTAATCTCCTTTTTGATTGCTTCAATTCCTGCAAGAATTTCAGGCTTCTTTTTTGGCGTGTAAAACCTGATTTTCGGCTCGATTTTTAGCAGAAGCGGCACAAGCGGTTTGAGCTTTTCAGGCTGTACCGAATCAGGCGGATAAATTGCCAAAATGCTTGCAGTGCTTTCTTTGTAAGTAATTTCAGCAGCAGGGCAGATTAGCTTTACAGCTTCAAGCGCGGCTTTCCTTATGTCTGCATCGCGCAAAACAGGGTCGCGGAAGCGCAGCCTGCCCGGAAAATAGTTGTACTGCACCGTTCAAACCCCTTCTTTTCCGGCAAGTACAGGGCGCATCGCGTTCACGCTGAAAGCAACTGTTGACGCATTGTGCAGAATTGCCGCAAGCGACGGCGAGATAAAGCCGAAAAGGCCAAGCAGCATGAACGTGGTGTTCACCGCAACAATGCCGCCGTTGTTCACATCGATTTTGCGCATAAGCCCAGTACCAAGCAGCCGCGTCTTATAAAGCCCTTCCAAACCGTCTTCGCTCGAAAGGATTATGTCGGCGGTTTCGCCTGTTATGTCAGCGCAGTCGCCCATTGCAATGCCTGTGTCAGCCGCAGCAAGAGCCGGCGCGTCGTTTATGCCGTCGCCAATCATGATAACCTTGTGGCCGAGCTTTTTCTTCTTTTCTATATAGTTGAACTTGTCTTCTGGCAGCGCGCGCGAAATGTAATGGTCAATCTTCGTAATTTTGGCGGCATTCCGGGCAGCACCTTCGTCATCGCCAGTAATCATCACGCAGTTTTTGATGCCGCTCTGATGCAGCTTTTGTATAATTTCAGGCGCATTTTTGCGCACAGGGTCGTTGACTGCAAAAATGCCGATAAGCTCTTTTTCTTCTGCAAGATACAGAAGCGATTCGCCGTTTTTAAGCGCGTCTTTCTGAATTTTCTTAAGCTCTTCCGGCTCCTGCACCTTTTCGTCGTCAAAAACGAAATGGCGGCTACCGATTACGAGTTTTTTGCCCTTAAGCGTGGTCGCAATGCCGTGTGCCACGATATATTCAACTTTTGCATGATTTTCAGGGTGAAGAAGGCCACGCTCATTTGCGGCCTTTACAACGGCAGCCGCAACAGGGTGCGCAAAATGCTCTTCAAGACAAGCCGCTGTTGCAAGCACATCGTCTTCTTTGCGGCCACCGAACGTGATAATGCGCGAAACAGCCGGAGTTGCCGCCGTCAATGTGCCGGTCTTGTCGAACACAACTGTATCTGCAATTGAAGCATCTTCAAGGAATTTGCCGCCCTTCACGATTATGCCGTTTTCGGCGGCTTCTTTCATCGCGCTCAGCACCGCAATCGGCGAGGCAAGCTTCATGGCGCAAGAATAATCTACCATAAGAGTTGCCATAACCTTGCTCATGTTGCGCGTAAACAGCAGCACGCCGAGCGAAAGCAGAAAATTGTACTTTACAAGCGAATCTGCAAGCCGTTCCGAGCGCACCTGCGACGAAACTTTAAGCTGCTGAGATTTGTCTATCATCGTGAGGATGTTCTGCACTTTTGTCTGGCTGCCCACGGCGCGCACTTCAACAAAAAGCTCGCCTTCTTGCACTATTGTTCCGGCGAAAACACTCGTTCCTTTACGCTTTTCAACTGCAAGCGGTTCGCCCGTGATAGAAGCCTGGTTCACAAGCCCTTCACCGCGCATAACTGTTCCGTCAACCGGAATTACATTGCCTGTGCGCACGGCGATTAAATCGCCTTTCTTTACAGCTGAAAGCGGCACAGTCCGTTCAGTTTTTCCTTCGACTTTCTGAACTTGGTCATTCTGCGAAAGCAGCCTGTCTGCAAGGTCAGAGTATGACTTTTTCTTCGTGAAATCTTCTATTATATCACCGATATTCAGCAAAAAATTGATGTTTGCCGCGGTCTTTATGTCTTTGTTCACCAGCGCCATTGAAATTGCCGCTGCATCAAGCACTTCTGACTTGAAAATTTTTCCGGAAGTTATAAGTTCTGCGCCTTTTAAGATGCGCGGCGCAAGCGAATAAACGCGGAGCAAGATTCTGATTGGCAGAGGAAGAATCTGCTTGATGTAATGCATTGCGGTCATAACCGCAAGATTAAACAAAAGGCTTTCCTGCTCCCTCGGCTCGCCAATTGATTCAAGCATTTCCTGATTGTTCAGATATTTTTCAGAGAGAGCTGAAAAATATGCTTTTATATGCTTTTCTGAAAGCTTTTCAACATCATAAAAGACAAGGAATGAGCCGGTCGTGTAGTTTACGCTCACATCGGTCATTCCTTCTTGAACAGAAAGCAGACTCTGAGCCAGAGCCGCCTGTTGTCTTGTGATTTTTGCCTTATCATAACGAATGCGGATTCGACCCGGCAGAGAATGCTTTACTGTAAAAGTCATGATTTCCTTCTTTTAGGCTTTTGCCTTTTTGGCAACGTTTTCAGCCTTTATGTCCTCGGCATCTTCTTTGATTGTCTCAAAATATTCCTTTGCATCGTCTTTAAGCTGAAGACCGCCTGCAATAATTTTTGAACAGCCTTTTCTGAATGTGTCAGTTCTCATTATTGCAGCTGCTGCAAGCCCTGCGGCTACGCCCCAAAGAAATTTTTTTCCACTGTCTGTCATATAACCCTCCTAGTTATTGTGATAATGTTAGCTCGAACTAATTAGCTCTAGCTAACATTATATACATTTTCAGGTTATTTGCAACTAACGAAACAAATTTTTAAGAAACTTCTTCTACGATATAAAGCGGTTCGACGCTTCTGTAGTGGCGGCTTGCGTAGTCAAAATCGTGAATCTGCACCTGCACGCTGAAAGTTTTGCGCATGTTCTCTTCGTTGATGATTTCGTCCGTCAAACCGAAAAGCGGCTGGCTGTGTTTGTTCAGAATCAGCGCTTTAGTTCCGATTTTCATGGCATGTGCCGGAAAATGCGTGTTCACGATTGCGCAGATGTTCTTTTCTTGCGCCAACTTCTGAATAAGGTTCAATATTATCAGCTGATTCTTAAAGTCAAGGTTTGATTCAGGCTCATCAAGCACAAGCATTTCAGGGTGCGTTGCAAGAGAGCGCGCAATAAGCACCATCTGAAGCTCACCGCCGCTCATCTGCGTGCAGAGCTTGTCTTTGAGCCACAAAATGCCGCAATCTTCCATTGCCTGAATTGCAACTTCCTCGTCTTTCTTTGTCGGCTGACGGAACATGCCAAGATGCGCACTCCGCCCCATCGTTACCATGTCTAGCGCGCTGAACGAAAACACCGAATTCTTAGCTTGCGGAACATACGATATGCGCTTCCAAAGCTCCTTAATCGGAATTTCAGCTATATCCTTGCCGTCAAGCAGCGTTTCGCCGCTGTTCCACTTCTGCAAGCCCATCATGCACTTTAAGAGCGTGGTCTTGCCCACGCCGTTAGAGCCGAGAACGCAAAGAATTTCACCTGAACTGATGTCAAAATTGACGTTTTTCAGAATCGTTCTTGTGCTGTTGTGGTACGAAAAACTTCCGTTTTGTACTTCAAATTGCATATTTTCTTCCTTATAAATGCGTTTTGCTGATTATGCGGAAAGCCCGCCGCTTTTGCGCAGAAGCCCGATAAAGAACGGTGCGCCGATTACGGCTGTCAAAATCGAAAGCGGAATTTCTGCACTGCTCGCGCTTCGTGCAAACGTATCGATTATCACCATAAAGCTTGCGCCGAACCCGATGCTCAACGGCACGACAGTTCTGTTGTTGCTGCCCATAAGCATACGCGAAATGTGCGGAATCAAAAGACCGACCCATCCGACCTGACCGCACATGCTGACACAGCTTGCCGTAATCAGCGACGACGCGATGATTATCAGCAGGCGCAAAAACTTTATGTTCATGCCCATTGAGCGCGCTTCGTCTTCGTTTAGCGAAAGAATATTCAAGCGCCAGCGCAGCGCATAAATGATTGCAAGCCCGATTATGATGCACGGCACGCCGAAAAGCAGGCTTCTGTAAGTTACGCTTGCAAGGCTGCCCATAAGCCAATATGTGATTGACGGCAGCTCATCTTCAGGGTCTGCCATGTATTTCATAAGCGAAACCAATGCCTGAAACAAAGAAGATACAACCATACCGCCAAGAACAATCATAATTACGCTGGATTTTCCGCGTATTTTGCTGATTGAATATGTGATAAAGCAAGAAACAAGACCCCATAGCAATGCGCAAAGCTGAATTCCTATCAGGTTCCAGTGAAACATCATGGCTATAACCGCCCCGAACGAGGCGCCGCTTGCTACACCGAGAGTATCGGGCGTTGCAAGCGGATTTGAGAACAAGCCCTGAAACGCAGCGCCCGAACATGAAAGCCCAGCACCAATTGCAATTGCAAGCAGAATGCGCGGTAGCCGCACCTTAAAGATTACGGTTTTTGCCATCATGTCTCCGGCGTTGCCCGAAATTGCATCGCCGAAAGATTTCAGAATCTGCCACGGCGAAAGCGAATAACGCCCCACGCCGAGACAAATCAGCGCAACAACAGGCACAAGCAGAAAAGCAAAGCTGATAATCGTGTTCTGCAACTTTTTATTGTTAATGACCATTTTCCAGCTCTTATTTTCCGCTTGCTGCTCTTGCAGGGTTGTAGATTGCCTGCAAATCTTTTTGGGTCAAATCAACGCCGTAAAAACGCTTGTAATAATCTTTGATTTCTTTGTCCATGTCGATGTCTGCAAAAAGTTCAGGCTGAATCTTTGTTGCAAGCCACTGCAAAACAAGCGGTGTGTCTGATGCAGGCGGAAACCAGCGGTACATGCCGAGCGGAAACTTATAGACTTTACCGTCCTGCACAGCTTTTACAAGGCTCCAGTCTGTGCCGGGAATGGTATTGTTGAGCAAATCTTCCGCAAGGCGCGGGCTGAAATTCGTGATGAAAATCATGTCAGGGTTCCACTGATAGACCTGCTCCATGTTGATTTTCATCTGACCTTTAGCGTCAACCACATTCTTGCCGCCCGGCGTTTCAATCCAGTATTTGCTGAAAAAATGATGACCGGCCGCAGTCATTGCAGAATCATCATAATTGAAAAGAATCATTACATTCGGTTTCTGGTCATCAGAAAGATTGGCAACCCTGTCTTTTATCTTTTTTTCAACTGCATAGCCGTAATCGATAATCTCCTGAGCGCGCTTAGTCTTTGAGTCATCAGCGAAAATCTGGCTCAAAAGGTCAATCCAGTCGGCATAAGTGTCAATGCAGTGCCATTCTTTGCGCGTTGTCGAAAAACCTATTGCTGGGATTCCGGCATTTTCGTAAACTTGGCGCTCTTCATCGTTTCCGGCTGCATAAAACACAACATCGGGCTTGAGCTTTAAAAGCTCTTCAACATTAACTGCGCCGTTCTGCACAAAGCTTGAATCAATTTTGACGACTTCCGGAAAAACAGTTGCAAGATATGAATTCTTTGCAGCCGCCATTGAAGACGGGTGCATTCCGACAAGTTTTTCTGTGCTGCCCATGTACATGCAGTACACAGAAGCAAGCGGCAGAATTGAGCCGATAACGACGCGGTTTATTTCAGCAGGCACAACAACTTCTGCGCCTGTGTGGTCGATTATTGTTCTTGTTGCAGGCATTTTTGCTTTTTCTGTTTTTGCACAGCCTGCAAGCATAAATACGGCAGCAAGTACTGAAACTGCCTTGATAATCTTTTTCATAAGAAAAATCTCCTTCTTTTTTGGTTATATCTAAAAATATATTGCGTATGATTGCTGCACTTATACGTTGGTCACTGAGCGTAGCCGAAGTGACCAGCACACTTATGCGGTGCTTCGACTACGCTCAGCAACCGCAGTTGCATTTCTTGGTTATTGAGCATTACGAACCACAACAAACGCTTGCATTTTTTAGACTTCCACTTATGCAAGCGCTATTTGCCGCTTGCTGCCCTAGACGGGTTATAAATTGCTTTCAAATCATCTTTTGTAAGCTCAACGCCGTAAAACTTCTTGAAATACGAGATGATTTCCTTGTCCATGTCGATGTCCGCAAAAAGTTCAGGCTGCATCTGCTTGGCGAACCACTGCAATGCAAGCGGCGTGTCTGAGCTAGGCGGTGCCCAACGGTACATGCCGAGCGGGTTTTTGTACACCTGCTTTTTCTGAATTGCCTTAATCGAAGACCAGTCGTAGCCGCCGATTGCGTTTGTGTACAAATCTTCAGGCAGAGCCGGCGTAAAATTCGTCAAGAAAATCATGTCAGGATTCCAGTTGTAGATTTGCTCCATATTCAGCGAGTTGCTGCCTTTCAGCTCATAAGAAGCGTTGCGGCCGCCGCAAGTTTCGCACCAATACTGGTTGAACATGTTGCCGCCATAAGTTGTGATTGAGTTTTCTTCACAGGCATAAAGATAAAGGCAAACAGGGCGCTGCTCATCAGTCAGCTTTGACGTGCGTTCTTTGACCATCTTTTCAACGCTTCTGCCATATTCGATAATTTCTTTTGAGCGGCCTGTGTCACCGAAGATTTCGCCGAGCAGCGTAATCCACGATGCATAAGTTTCAATCGTGTTGTAACCGGCGATTGTCGTTGAAAAGCCCACGCAAGGAATTCCGGCTGTATCGAACATTTCTTTTTCAGCAGTGTTCGAAGCGTTGTAGAGTATCAAGTCAGGCTTCAGCTCAAGAAGCTGTTCGATATTTACCACGTTATTCTTTACAAAGCTCGAATCAATGTCGTTGATTTCGGGGTAAAACTTCGCAAGATACGAGTTTTTTCCGGCAGCCTTTGAAGACGGGTGCATTCCGACAAGCTTGTACGGGCCGCCAAGATAAAGGCAATAAACCGAAGGAAGCGGCAGAAGCGACGAAATTACGACACGTTCCGGGTTTGCCGGAATTGTAATGGTGCTGCCAGTGTGGTCAACAACTGTTTTCGTTGCCTGAACCGAAGCAGGCTGCTCTTTTTTGGCACAGCCTGAAAAACACAAAACAAGCGCAGCAATCAAAGCTGCGGCTATTGCTATTTTTTTCATAAAATCTCCTTAACGAAAGTTTCAAATTCCTTAGATAAGAATAATTTTGTTTTATCCCAGCAGATTTTGCTTGAAACCGCCGTATGCGGAAGACCGAAAAACTTAACGCCTTTCGCTTTTGTTTCCGCAGTTAAAAGCTGTTCAACAAGCGGGTCTGCAATAATTTTGTCAGCTTTGCCGCTGTTCAAAAACTTGCGCAATTCAAGCTCGTTCTTAAAAACAAGGTCGCCTTCGCGCTTAATCTGACGCACGCCGTCAAAAATGCTTGCCACGCGCACAGCAATCTTTTTTCCGCTGCGGCGGCTCAATTCTTCAATGTATTCGCGGATTGAATTTGAAATAATCTGGTCACCGGCGATAAGCAGCTTTTCGCAACCGTCAGAAGCTTCAAGCGCGTAAGTCTTGTCCGGCTTGCATCCACCGCTTTCAAGAAATTCTGCAACACGGCGCAGCACAATTTTGCCGTCGCCAACAGGCGTTCCGCATATAAACGGAATTCCATAAGCGTCTTTCATATATTGCGCCGCTTCAAAGCCGCTTTCTGACACAACAAGGTTCAGCGCAGCTTCGTCTGCCTGTGCAATATTTTCAAGCTTGTTTTCCATGCCGAAACTGTTGAGCACCTTGATTCCGGCTGACTCAAAAAGCGAAATGAACAGCTTTACGTTGTCGGTATTGCCAAAATCAAGCGGCGTTGTGCCGAGCAAGTTTATGGCACGGCTGTTTCCGGCTGCCGCTTTTCCGTCAGCGTCTGCTTTTTTCGGGCAAAATTTCTTAAGAAGCGCGATAATCGCCATCGAAACGCCTTTTGTGTAATACGCAAGGCCTTTCGTATCAAAGCCGAAGCACGGAATTCCAGTCCGCGATTCAAGTTCTGTAGCAATGCCCGCATAGTCTGTGCCGATAACCATCGGGACAGGGCTGCCGAGCAGCGCAACAAATTTCGGGTGCGTATCGTTTACGGCAGCAATAATTCTGTTGACGAGCAAATCATCGTTTCCGAGAATCGCATCCATGTGGCGCAAGCCCGAACAGAACACAAGCGCTTTTGAGCCAAGCCAGCGCGGTTCATCGTAGCCGAGATAATTGCCAGTGCAACCCGAAGCATCATGAATCACAATCATTCCGCCAAGTTCAAACAAGGTTGAGGCAACGCCCGAATAGTCAGGCGCCAAAGGCGGCAAATTGACACAAAGTTTACTCATACTACAAGCCCCGCACTATTAATTTCACTGTTTACATCAATTTCATTTTCAAAAGCTGAAATTATCTGCTTCATCAGCATTTTGATTCCATAAAAGCCATACAAGCCTTCGTCGTCCATCTGAACAACCACATGCTTTGATTTTGTCATGTAGCCGCAGTCAAAGCCGATGCAGAGGCATTTCATGTTTTCAAACTCAAAGCAAGCCGTCTTGTGGCTTATTGCGTCAGTTATTTTAATGGAAGGATTTTTCTGCATTACGGCAAGGCAAGCTTCTTTTTCGAATTCTGGCACGCCGTTTTCTGTGCAAATCATCTGCACGTTAAAGCCGTAATCAAGAAGCACTTTCGCAAGCGTAAACGGCTTGCGCACAGCCTGATAATCAATTGCAATCGGGTAGCTTCCGACAGTTTTTTGCGCAACTTTTATAGACTGAATTGCTTCGGTTTTGAAAGACGAAAAATCAGGCAGCGTTATACCGAGCTGTGTTTCAAGCTTGCGGTAATCAGCTTCAATTTCTTCGGGGTCATACGAAACATAAGACGTGAAAAACGGAATGCCGAGCGTTTTCTGCATTTTTCCAGCCGCCATTTTAGCCGTAGGCGAAAGCACAAGATTGAAGCAGCTTTCGCTCATCTGCATAAAGTCGTTGTAATCTTTACATGTTCCGATATGCTTGACCGAAACGCCGCATTTTTCAAGCAGCCCGAAAAGTTCACACTCTGGGCGCACAAACGCATTGTTGCCAATCATGTTTATCTGCTTTGCGTTCGTCGGTCGTTTTTCCAAAAGTGAATAAATCGAATTCTGCAAGCCGATTGCTGGCGGCGTTTTTGTGTCGCCTTTGAACGGGTTCATGTGGCACTCAAGAAAGCGCGTGCCGGGAAAGCGTTCTTCAAGCTCTGCGTCAAGGCTTTTGTGGTCTGTGCCGAGCAAATCGTCAAGGCAGCTCACAAAAATCGAAAGCACTTTCGGTCTTTTCGGCAGATACGAAAAAAGCTCTTCAACGGCGTCTGGAATCAGATGCTCGTAATGGCCACTCACAATATCAGCTTCATCAATAAAAAGATAGCTTACCTTGTCTTTACAGTTGTTTATGATTCCGCCAAGCGCGCCATGCCTTCCGCAAGCGAAAGGCGCAACAAAAAGCATGTAGCTTTCTGGTATGAGCGCGGCAACGCGGATTACACCCCAGCCGCCGTGGGCAGGGCTTACATAATGAAGCGTTTTTTCAAATTCAGGACAAGAACAGCCGCACATCAGGCAATCTCCTGCTGTTTTGATGAATCTGCCGGAACGGCAATGCCGCATTCCGCCATGACTTTTTTAGCCAAATCCATGTAAACAGCCGCCATTTCGCTTTGTGGCAGCGCTTCCATGACAGTCTTGCCCTGATTTTCAGCAATCTGAACAGAAGCGTCGCGCGGCACAACCTTTATGATTTTGCCGCCGATTTCATCAAGCGCTTTCTGAACTGTTGCTTCTTCGTCTTTGACGTTGCGGCTGTTCAAGATAACGCCTGCATATTGCGCATAGCCGCGGCTGCCAAAATTCTTGATTGCGTGAACAATGTTGCTTGCGGCATAAAGTGCCATCATTTCGCCGCTGGTTACAATAAAAACTTTGTCGGCGTAACCGTTGCGTATAGGCATTGCAAAACCGCCGCAAACAACATCGCCGAGAACGTCGTAAAGAACTACGTCCGGTTTGTAAGTCTCAAAAGCGTCAAGCTCTTCAAGCTTGTCAAAAGCTGTAATAATGCCGCGGCCTGCACAGCCGATGCCCGGTGTAGGGCCGCCAGCTTCAACGCAAAGCACGCCGTTGTAGCCTTTAAAGACGATATCTTCAAGCTCAAGCGAAGCCGCTTTAGGCCCGCGCAGCATATCAAGCACAGTCGGGATTTTCTCGCCGCCGCAAAGATTTTTTACAGAATCCGATTTCGGGTCGCAGCCAATCTGCATGACCGTAAGACCAAGTTTGCTCAAAGCGGCGCTCAAGTTTGATGTTGTTGTTGACTTGCCGATGCCACCTTTGCCATAAATTGCAATTTTTACCATAATTTCTCTTTCTTTCCTTTTTGGTTTTTGGGTTATTTTTTTATGCCGCGTGCCGCATCACGTTTCGGCGTATATATTTCACGGATATCGTCATCAGTCAGTTCGATGCGATAAAATTCTTTGTAGTAGTTCTTGATTTCAGCGTCCATATCGATGTCTGCAAAAAGCGCGGGGTGATGCTGCTTTGCAAGCCACAAAAGCGTGAGCGGAGAATCTGTATTCGTAACGTACCAGCGGTAAATGCCGAGCGGCATCTTATAGACGTTGTGCGATTTTACCGCACCGACATTTGACCAGTCGTAGCCTTCAAGCGTGTTATTGTACAAATCTTCCGGCAAAGCATCGCTGAAATTCGTTATGTAAATGCGGTCAGGATTCCACTTATAGATTTGCTCAACTGTCACTTGCGGCGTGCCTTTATTTTCGTTTGCCACATTGCGCGCGCCAGAAGCCGTAATCCAATAATCGCCCCAAGTGGAAAGCCCCGGAATTGCAAGAGTCGTCGCCGAATATTTGTGGATAATCATCGCCGTGGGCTTGTCTTCTTCTTTAACATCTTTGAGCCTGTCGGCAACAAGCTTCTGCATCCTGTTGCCGTACTCAACAAATTTTGACGTATCGTAAGAAACGTTCATCACTTCAGCCAAAAGCTCCATCCAGCTGTTGATTGTCTCAACCGCGTTAAAGTTTTTCGCGCTAAGACTGAAACCTACGGCTGGAATTCCAGCTTGAGTTGCAACGTCATAGTCTTCCATAACGCCTGAAGCATAAAGCACAACATCGGGCTTGAGCTTGAGAAGCTCTTCTGCGTTCAAAGAGCCGTTCTTGCTAAAGCCGCTCGGAATATTTGAAAGTTCCGGCGCAATCTTAATAAGCATTGAATTTTCAGCAGCGGAAATAATTGCCGGGTCAAGGCCCACTAGCTTGTCTGTGCCGAACATAAGGCAGTAAGCCGAACAAAGCGGCCACACCGAAGCGATAACTACGCGGTTTATCTTTTCGGGCAAAACTACAGTGTTGCCCACCTGGTCAACGATTGTGCGTGTACCGCCGCTTGCCGGTTCAGGTGCGTTTGAAGCTGGCTTTTTTGCACAGCTTGAAAGCAAAAGCGAAGCAGCTAGAACAGCCACCAAAATCTTGTTTGAAACTTTTTTCAGCATAATATGAAACCTCGTTTTGTGTTAGCAAAGACTAACCTCTAAAAGAATGAACCGAAAATAGCACATCGAATAATGTTTGTCAACACTAACAAAAAAGGGCATCCGACCAGCGCATATCGGATGCCCAAAAAATATATGTATTTTTATAAGAGCCTATTTAATAGCTGACACAGCCCAAGCCTTGCATTGCTCGATTTCTGCATCACCTGGTTCAAGATGAACCATAAGCGGTTCTGATGCAACCACTGCACCCGCACCGCTCAAGCGGTCTTTCCAGTCACGGAGCCACTGGCCGTCGCCCCAGTCGTATGAACCGAAAATGCCGACCTTTTTTCCGCCCAAAGAACCTTCGATTCCTGTGTAGAAACTTTCAACTGATTCTTCAAGCTCTTCTGCACCCATTGCAGGGCTGCCAAGAAGAATAACATCGCAAGCAGTAACAGCTGCTTTGTCGGCATCAGCTGCCGTGCTGCAAAGCACATCTGCCCCAGATGCTTTGAGTGCTTCGCAAATAGCCTTTGCCATTGCTTCTGTATTGCCTGTAGTGCTTGCATAAACTAATGCAACTTTCATTTAACGCTCCTTATGCTCTGCGGCAGCAAGCTTTTCAAGCAGCTTCCACAGTGTTTTTATATTTCTCTACGATTTGCGAAAGCGAATAGCCTTCGTCAAACCATTTTTTGCAAACATGACTGCAATTTTTATAGCGGCATGTGCATTTTCTTGCATGTTCAACGTCTGTATAAGATTCCCAGCTGCCGCAATATTTGCAGTTCTGCCCTTCATGCTTTTCAAAAGCCGCAACGTCAAGCACCGGATAACCGAGAACTATCCCGATTTCATGCGGAAAGCCGTTTTCGTTTTTGATGCGACAAATAAGCCTGCTTATAGTCTTTGACACATCGGAACATTCGCAATAGCCCTTGCTTTTCAGATAATCGCAGACAAAATCATCTGCAAGAATCTTTCTTTGCCAGCAGACATTGTACACAAGCACAAGATTTACTCCGCCAGATGATTTTACCGTCCGTGCAATAATTCCATGCTTCGCGAATTCGCTCCGCCATTTTGCAAAATCTAACCAAGAAAACTGCTCTTCTTTTACAGAAAACAGATTTGCCGGTTTTATTCCACAGACAGTCGGCGAAGCAAAGTGAATCATCATCTGGTCGAAGCTCATCGTTGTTTGTTCCTTCTTTATTGTTAGTCTTAGCTAACTATCAAAGAGAAATTACACTATTTCGAAATGTTAGTCAATACTAACCTATAAAAATATTCACTATTATTTGCTTTTCTGAACAGAATGGGCAACTCCGTCAAGATTTGCAACAAAGCACCTATCGACGGAGTTGCCCTAAACGGAATTGTCAGAGCTTCCAGCTGACAGCTTCTTTGCGTGAGTCGATGAATCTGGCGTAGATTCCACCAAGCTTTATAAGCTCTTCGTGCTTGCCCTGCTCTGCAATGCGGCCCTTGTCTATTACGACAATCTGGTCTGCATTGCGAACGGTCTTTAAGCGGTGGGCAATCATGATAACTGTCTTTTCGCGGGTGAGCTCTTCGATGGCTTTCATGAGATCACGCTCGTTTTCAGGGTCAACGTTTGCTGTAGCTTCATCAAGAATGATAATTGGAGAATCCTTCATGATGGCACGGGCAATTGAGATACGCTGACGTTCACCGCCAGAAAGACTTGCACCGCCTTCTCCTATTACTGTGTCGTAACCATTTGGAAGCTGGCTGATAAAGTCGTGACAGCAGGCCTTCTTTGCAGCGGCGATTACTTTTTCCATCGGTGCTTCCGGCTGACCAAAACGGATGTTGTTTGCGATTGTGTCATGGAAGAGATATACGTTCTGGAAAACAAAGCTGTAGTTTTTCATGAGGTTATCCATGCTATAGTCACGGACATCTTTTCCGTCGAGGGTGACACTTCCCTTGTCTACATCCCAGAAGCGGGCAAGCAGATGACAGAAGGTTGTTTTACCGCCGCCACTTGGACCGACAATTGCGGTTGTACTGTGCTCAGGAATTGAAAGAGAAATATTGTCGATGATTTTGCGCTTGTCGTAGGCGAAGTCGATGTTGCTGGCCTGGATGAGAGATGAGGCCCCATCCTTTTTTCCCTGCTCTGCAGGTCGCTCCCTACCCTCAATATCCATAGTAGGCAGGGCGAGAATCTTACTTGCCTTTGTAACGCCAAGATCAATTACGCGCAAGAGTGCAGAATAGTTTCCGCCTGCTTCGAGGGCATTAAAGAGCATGAAAGAACAAACAAGCATTGTAGCACAGTCTGCAAGGGCCATGCTGCCCGCAAGATAAAAGTACAATGAAGTAATCATCATGGCAACGCCGCTGAGCTTTGCAACCAGAGACTGAATATTAGAAACAGGAATACAACGCATTTCCATTTTTACAAGAGTCTTTTTTCTGCGGTTGATTACGTCGTTGAGTTCGCGGCTGCGCTTACCCACAAGATTGTAAGCTTTAACTTCTGCGATCCCCTGAATGTATTCAAGAACCTTTCCAATTTCTGCAGCATCGTCACGGATTTTGTCTGTAGAAACATTCTTTACTGCAAGGCGCATAAAAAGATTTACGAACTCAAAAAGTCCAAAGCCAGCAAGAGCAACAAGGGCAATTCTCCAGTCAAAGAAGAAGAGCATAACTATGATAAGCGAAGTATCAAGCAAGCCCTGAAAAACCATCATAACTGCGCGGGTTGCAACGTCACCGACTGATTCCATTGTGTTAGTTGTAACAGAAGTAATTTCACCTAAACTGTTTTCGTTGAAATAGCCCATTGGCAGGTAGCGCAGGTGCTCGGCAATTTCGATACGCTTTTTTGCGCAGGTTCTGTAGCCGCCTTCGCACTGCCACATTGAGGTAACCTTACGGGTAATAATTCCGCCAATCATACTTACGCACATAATACCAAAGGAAAGCCAGATTGTTTTTGTTTCAAAAGGCTGACCTTCAATAGCAGTACCAATAACTCCGCGGAGCATAACAGCTACCGCAGCAATTCTAAATGCCATAAAAAGCGAATTCAAGATTCCTACGAAAATTGAACCTGTAAACTTTTTTCGGTTTTCTTCATCACAGAATTTGAAAAATTTAATTAACGTACTAAACATAAAAACCTCTCTGTCATTGCGAGGAGCGTTAGCGACGTGGCAATCCATACTTGTAGATTGCTTCGCTACGCTCGCAATGACGAATTATTCATCCTTGGACTCAATATGAGCTTCCCACATCTTTTTATAAAGACCATTCTGAGCCAGCAACTCTTCGTGAGTTCCTTCGCTGTCGATCACGCCATCCTTGATTACATAAAGCTTGTCTGCGTCTTTTACTGTTGAAAGACGGTGAGCAATAACAATCAGAGTCTTTCCCTTAACAAGCTGAGCAACAGACTTCTGAATAATTGCTTCGTTTTCAGGGTCTGTATAAGCTGTAGCTTCATCAAGAATTACAATCGGTGCATCCTTCATCATGGCACGGGCAATTGCAATTCGCTGACGTTCGCCACCGCTCAAGTGAGCACCGCTGCCGCCAACAACTGTATCAAAGCCATTTTCAAGCGACATGATAAAATCATAACAACCGGCTTTGCGGGCAATCTCTTCAACTTCGGCATCTGTCGCATTCTGGCGGCCAAGGCGGATATTTTCGCGAACGCTCATATCAAAGAGGAAGTTGTCCTGGCTGACATAAGCTACGCGGCTGTTGTATTCCTGGAGAGACAAATCTTTAATGTTTACGCCGCCAATTTCTACGCTGCCAGAATCGACATCCCAGAGGGAAGCAATGAGGCGGGCGATGGTAGATTTTCCGGAACCACTTGGGCCGACAAAGGCAGTGTATGAGCCTTGTGGCAAGGTCATGGAAATACCGTGTAATATTTCATTGTCACACGGATTCGATTTTGCTAACGCAAAATCTTTTTTACTTTTTTTATTCGAAACGTCGTTAGACGTTTCGAATCCGTGTGATTCATTTTCTTTATGGTAAGAAAAATGCACATCCTTAAGTACAATAGAATTATCAGCAGGCTTCTTTACATCAACTTCAGGGCGTTCAAGTTCATCCAAAGTCATGATAGAACCAACTTCGCCGAAAATCGCACCGGCCTTGGCAATATCATCATGATAGGTAAAGGCAATCAGGAAAGGCTGAATTGCGCTGACTGCAAGAACAATCACTGTAATAAAAAGCGAAGCATCGATGGTGCCTTTCAAAAACATAAAGCCGCCAATCGGAAGAAGAGAAAAAAGCAAAGTCGGAGTTACAACAGTTGCAACGGCATGAGGCCAGATGCAGTCGCGCATCCATTCAACATAGCAGGCAGAGCCTTCCTGTGCGGCGACAACAAAACGCTCGTAGCTGGACTTCGATTTTCCAAATGCCTTGATAACTTCAATACCATTGATGTACTCAACTGCGGTATCGTTCAAAGCCTTTGTCTTATCAAGAGCAAACTTAAAGCGGGCTTCGCCATCCTTGAACATAAAACACATTGCAATAAAACCAATAGGCAGAACCGCCATACAGGCAAGTGCAAGGCGCCAGTCTAAAACAAAAAGATAAACGACAAGGACAATTGACAAAATGATGTTCGAAGTATATTCAGGAACAATATGGGCAAGTGTTGTTTCCATACTGTCGATTCTTTCTATAATGGTACTCTTGAGTGCACCAGACGGCATATCAAGAACAGTTCCAAGCGGAAGACGTGTCAGTTTGTCGCACATAGACTTTCTGATGTTGCCAAGCAGATTAAAGGTTGCAATATGGCTCATACTTGTAGAAATTGCATGAAAGAGCACATTGCCAAACCAGAAAATAGCTGTAATACCACACTCTTTCAAAAAGAGCTGCCAGTCACGAACGCCAGCCATAAGCTGCTGAACAATTCGTGCAATTATAAAATATGGTGCAATACAGCAGGCCACACTTAAAAGAGCAAAGAATACACTAACAATGTACTGCCCCTTTTTACTTCCTGCAAAATAGAAAATCCAACCGATAAGGCTTTTTTTTGCAGGAGATTTACTTTGATTATTCATACAAACTCCTGTGTTAGCTTCTACTAACTACAAGAGTATAATATATAACAGTGTTATATTAGTCAATACTAACAACACAGTTTTTAATCTTCAAAATGCATTAAGCTGTTCCAACCGCCACGGTAAAAGCGGAACATTTGAGAAAGCCCGCGCTTTGCTTCTTCTTTAGGAATATCGCGGAGCAAGAGCGTAAAAAATGATGAGAATGTGCCTGTTATTACAAGCTGCTCAATAAGCGGGTCAATACGCTCCACTTGTTTGCCCTGCGATTCAAGAAGATTATAAAAATCGTTCGTTGAGTCTATATCTTTTTGAGCAATCTTCTGCACAAAGCCTTCATGTTTTGTGCCGTCAGCTGCGTACAAAATCAGGCGGAACGCTGTTTTATGCTCCCAGACATAATCGAACATTTTCTGCAAGCCAAGCGAAGAATAATCGTCCATCGATTCAAGCTGCTGTTCAATCGGCATCTTTTCAAAATCTTTCAGAATATTATCATAAATGCCCATGATGTAGTCGGCATGTTCTTTGACAAGCGCATCAAAAAGCTCTTCTTTGCTCTTGAAATAGCCGTAAAATGCGCCAGTAGTTACGCCCGCCTGTTTTACGATTGTGCGCAAAGACGCGCCGCGGAAGCCTTTATCTAAAAATTCGTGTTCCGCAACTGCAAGGATTTTTATAAGCGTATCATTTCCAGTCTGTTCTTTATGTTCAGGGTTTTCCATAAAATAAAAATAGTCATAGCTCATTTGATTGTCAATAACAGTGTTATATCAAAAAACTTAACAAATTCTTAACATTCAAAGACTTCAATCTTTTGCATTTTGCCTTTATATTGCTCATATGATTGCTACGATAATTGGTCAGATTTTGGGCTTCGGCGGCTCGCTCTGTCTGCTTCTTTATGGAATGGAAATGCTCTCAAACGGAATCCAAAAAGGCGCGGGAAACAGCTTGCAGACGCTTCTTGGCAAAATCTCCGGCAACCGAATTTCTGCGCTTTTGACCGGCGTTGCCGTTACTGCGATTATTCAGTCTTCGGGCGCAACTACAGTTATGGTTGTAAGCTTTGTAAATGCAGAAATTCTTACGCTCACACAAGCAATCGGTATCATTTTCGGCGCGAACATCGGAACGACAGTAACAGCGTGGATTGTTTCGCTTTTCGGCTTTTCGTTCAGCATAGAAGCGGCAGCAATTCCACTGTTCGGCTTGGGATTCGTCCTCAAATATTTCAAAAAACTACGCATTCACAACTTTGCAGACAGCTTCATGGGCTTTGCACTTCTATTTCTGGGGCTTGGGCTTTTAAAGTCGTCAATGGAACTTAAGCCAGAGTCGGTGGATTTTTTGAGCAGCTTTGCGAATCTCGGCTTTTTGGGGCTTTTGCTCTGTGTGCTGCTCGGCGCATTTTTTACGGCTCTGATTCATTCGTCTTCTGCAACGACGGCAATTATTCTTACGATGGCAGCGAACGGCTCCTTGCCATGGAATTTGGCAGCGGCGGTTGTGCTCGGAAGCAACATCGGTTCAACAGTTGATGCCGTAATGTCATGCTTCGGTGCAAGCGTAAACGCAAGACGCACGGCGGCAGTTCATGTTGGCTTTAACGTGCTTGGAACAATGATTGCGCTTTGTGTTTTTCAGCCGTTTCTTACGCTTGTTGATTTTATCGTGCCGCTTGAGCCGCAGCAAAACATCACAGCTCACATTGCAATGCTTCATACAATCTTTAATGTTATGGCCGCCTTGATATTTCTGCCTTTTGTAAATCAGATTGCCAAAATTGCGCAAAATCTCATCAAGGAAAGCCCAAAAGAGGAAGAAGCGCACTACAAGCTTCCGGCAATTCTTCCAGCAACGCACATAAGTTCAGACTTGTATTCGTTTCAGATTCAAAAGGAAATTGCCAAAATGGCAGACCACGTGATGATTATGTTCGATTCGCTCCATTCGGCATTGAAAAATCAAAAAATGGACGAAGAAACTGTTCAGAAAATTCTTTTTGAAGAAGAATACATCGACGAAATGAACCACGGAATCACTGATTTTTTGCAGAAATGCATCAGGCTTCCGAATTCGAACCACAAAAACCGCGAGCATTTTTCGCGCCTTATTGCCATTACGCAGAATCTTGAAGACTTGAGCGATGAGTGCTGTTCTTTGGGGCATACGATGCTCAAATTTTACGAAAATCCAGACATCACGGCCTTTGAAAACCACAACGAGGAACTCGGCATTTACTTTGAGCAAGTTCACATTTTCTTTGAGCAAGCTTGCACCTATATTGCGCTTGGACTTTCTGATGAAGACAAACTGCTTTCATTGGAAATCGAGGACAAAATTGACAGCACCAAAAAGCAGCTGAAACGCGGAAGCCGCAAGCGCATTGAAGACGGAAGCAACGTAAAGGCAGAGCTGAAATACATGGATTTAGTCCGCAAAATCGAGAAAGCCGGCGACTGCGTTTTCGGTGTAATCCGTGCAATGTCGCCAAGCCTCGAAGAATCGTCTGACAGAGAATTCCGCGAAAATCTTTTGAAAGCACAAAACGTAATTGTGAACGTCAAAAACCGCAAAGTCTTTGTTTCCGGCAATGAAATTAAGCTTGCAGGAAAAGAATACGATCTGCTTGTTACGCTCATGCAAAACAAGGGCAACCTTGTTCCGCGTGAGCAGCTTTTGAAAGCGGTGTGGAAATACGAAAGCGGCATAGAAAGCCGCACGCTCGACGTGCACATCCGCCTTTTGCGGCAGAAGCTCAAAAACGAAAAGCTCATTGAGACCGTCCGCGGTGTCGGTTACAGGCTGAAATAAACAGCCGCTTATGCAGTTTGTTTTTCAACCATTTGCGAATATTCTTTGCCCTGGCTCATCAGCTCATTGTGCGTGCCGCCTTCAACAATTTGACCGTTCTTGACTACCAGAATCTTATCTGCATTGCGGATTGTGTTGAGGCGGTGAGCAATGACAATCAAAGTTTTGCCGCGGCATAGCTCAGAAATTGCTTCTTGAATGAAATGCTCGTTGTCAGCATCAACACTAGCTGTTGCTTCGTCAAGAATTATAATCGGCGCGTCTTTGAGCATACACCGCGCAATCGAAATGCGCTGCTGCTCACCGCCGCTCAAGCTTGCGCCGCCCTCACCTATCACCGTGTCAAAGCCGTTCGGCAGCTGCATGATAAAATCGTAGCAACGCGCCTTTTTGGCAACTTCAATAACTTCTTCGCGCGTAGCGTCAGTTTTTCCCATTGCAATATTGTTGAAAACCGTGTCTTGAAAAAGATAAACGCGCTGAAAAACCATACTGATATTGTCCATAAGATTTGCAACCGGCACATTACGGATATCTGTTCCGCGGATTTTGATGCTGCCACTTTTTACATCCCAGAAGCGCGCAAGAAGATTTGCAATCGTAGACTTGCCGCCGCCACTTGGCCCGACGAGCGCAATCATCTGACCTTTCTGCGCCTCAAAGCTGATGTTGTGAAGCGCCTCTTTGTCGCCATAAGCAAATGAAACGTTTTGATAAGCAATTTCAGGCAAACCTTTGCGGGCCGCGTCTTCAGCTTTAATCAAAGTTTCTTTTCCTTCGTTATTGATTTCAGCTTCATTAAAAACGCTTTCGATTCTGTCAAGGCAGGCATCTGTTACAGTAAGGCGCGCAACATTTGCGTAATAAGCCTTAATTGCACCAAATGTATCAAAGAGAAACAGAATCATTCCCATCATGTATTCAATCGAAATCATTCCGCGTGCGCTTAAAAGATAAGCCGCTAAGAGAACCACAGCCGTGCTGATTCCGTAAGAAACCATAAAGCTTGCCCACCAAGGCGCATACGCCATTTCAAAGCCGATTGCCTTGTCGCAGCTGTCTTCAAAAGCTTTGTTCATTTCCTTAGATTTTTCACCAAGCATGTTGAAAGTCTTGATAATTCCGATACCTTCGGCAAATTCAAGAACCGCGCTCGTAAGCTTCTGGCTAGATTCCTGCTTTGCCATTGAGTGCGAAATCGAAATTCTTGTCATAAGATTTCCGACCAGAATAATCAGCGCAAGACAGGCAAGGGCAACAAGCCCGAGCCACCAGTCAAGAAAGAACATAAAACCAAGCATCAAGACTTGCGAAATCATAAAGCCGACAAGATCTTCGAGCACCATCATGCAGTTCTCTTCGATAAAGTTCATGTCTGTTGCAAGAACGCTGCTCACCTTGCCGATGTTTCCGTCTGAAAAATAGCCCATCGAAAGCTTGCGGAAATGGTCGCCAAGCAGCATACGCTTATCTGCAAAAACTTTAAAGCCGGCGGCCGATTGCAAGCGGTCTGAAATGTTTTGCAGAATTGCCTGCGCCGCAACACAGCCTAAAAGCACTACACCCGAAATCAGACAAGCCTGTTTTGTCATTGTTCCAGCCATAAAGCCTGAAATAATCAAAAAGCAAATCATGAGCGGCGCTTTCATAAACAGCCCTTTAAAAAAGCCTGGAATGTAGGCCGCCCGAATTTGGGCTTTATATTTTCCGCACGACTTTACAAGCCTGTGCATCATTTGAATCATTGATTTATTTTGCATTTTATACCTCTTCCGTCATTACGAGGAGCCCTTAAGGGCAACGTGGCAATCTTCAAGTATGGATTGCTTCGCTGCACCCGCAATGACAATACAGTTTATATTTTCCAATTTGCAGCGGCGGTTGAAGCCTTCCACAGCTTTTGATACTCTTCGCAATCTTTGCTCAAAGTCTCATGCGTGCCTTCAGCAATCACATTGCCAGCTTTGAGCACGCAAATCTTATCAGCATTCTTAATCGAAGAAAGGCGGTGCGCAATCACGATTACGGTTTTGTCTTTCACAATTTCTGCAATCGCCGCATTCATCTTTTCTTCGTTTTCTGGATCCATAAAAGCTGTTGCTTCGTCTAGCACAATGACCGGCGCATTTTTCAAGATTGCGCGTGCAAGAGAAATGCGCTGCCGTTCACCGCCCGAAAGCTGCTTTCCGCTATCACCAGCCATAGTGTCAATTCCTTTCGGAAAGCGCGCCAAAAACTCGTCGCATTGAGCGCGGTGAGCCGCATCAAGAACTTCTTCGCGGGTTGCGTCCGGGCGGCCAATCAGAATATTTTCGTACAGGCTTGTGTTGAAAAGGAACTGTTCCTGCGCAACATACGAAATCTGATTGTTCAATGCTTCGATTGTCATGTCTGTAATGTTCTGGCCGCCGATTGAGATTGAACCGCTGTCAAGGTCGTAAAAATGCACAAGAAGCTTTGCCAATGTAGATTTTCCGCTGCCAGATTCGCCGATAAGGGCGGTAGTTGTACCTTGCTTGAGGCTGAGGCTGACACCGTGCAGGACCTCTGAAGATTGAGATTCCGAAGAAGACCCTGAAACAAGTTCAGGGTGACTATTTTGATCTTCAGGGTGACAGGCTGAATTACCATTCTTGTCATTGTCGGGCTCGACCCGACAATCTTTCTTATACGAAAACTTTACGTTCTTAAACTCAACATCATAGTTTTTGCCTTCAAAAGCTTTTGTGCCGTCTTTAACAGGCTCGCCGTTCATCATCTTTTCAAGCTCGGCAATTTTGTAGTTCAGCTGCGGAATTTTGCCGCCAAAGCTTAATGCACGCAGAATCGCAGGGCCAACCGCAAACGACATGCACAAAACAAGAATCAGCTGGCTCAAAGCTATCTTGCCGCCCAGAACCAGAATTCCGCCAAACGGCAAGGTAAAAAGCGCAAGGCACGGAAGGATGCTGTTGTAAAGTGCCATCCACGGCCAGCAGACTTTGTACCAGTCAAGCGTAAAATCGCGGTAGCCGCGCACAGCCTCTCCAAAGCGGCGGAACGAATCTCCGTCTTTGTTGAAGACCTTAATTGCTTCCATTCCGTTTACATATTCGATGATTGTGTTGTTCATCTTTTTGGCTGATTCATAATAAGCGCCCATTTTCGACATGCCGGCTTTCATCATCATGCTCATGGCAAGAATTCCAAGCGGAACTGTAGCAAGTGTCAAGAGTGCAAGCCGCCAGTCTACGATGAACATTGCAAGAAGCACAACGCACGGAATGGTAACATTCGCAATTCCTTCAGGAATTGCATGAGCGAGCAAAAGCTCAATCTGGTCAATATCGTCTGTAAAAACGCGCTTAATCTGACCTGTGCCAAGCTCCTTTATGTTTCCAAGCGGCTGCTTTTCAAGCTTATCTTTCAGCGAAATGCGGATATTTTTCAAAGTGTTGTAGGCGCTTATGTGAGAAAACGCAAGGCCGCGGCTGTATAAAATTGCATAAAGCGCAAGGCAAACAAAAATGGCCGCAACTCGAATCATGACAAACTGAAATTCCGGCAGCTCGCCTTGAGTAAGCGGAACAATCAGCTGATACAAAAAGAAATAAGGAACTACGTTTGCAATAATTCCAAGCGTAGTCAAAATTGACGCAATAACCGTATATTTTTTATATTTTCCGATATACGGCGCAACAGATGAAATCATAAGACCTCCGTAGATATAGTTAGCCCTTACTAACTATTTATCAGCAGAGAGTCTATTTATTTTTAATAGCTTTTTCTACCAGAAAACAGGAAAAATTTAACAGATTTCAGGCAATCATATCTTGCTGGGCAGCACGCCGAATTTCTTTTGAAACTCTTTTGAGAAATGGCTCAAATTATTATAGCCGCATCTTGAAGCAGCTTCAGAGACATTCATTGAGCCTTGCGAAATAAGGCTTGCCGCTTTTTCAAGGCGCTGATTTTTTACATACTGATGAAACGGTACGCCATAAATTGAGCGGAAAAGGCGTGTAAATTTGCTTTCGCTCATGCTGAGGCTTTCTGCAATCTCTGCGGCATTGTAATCATCAGAAGGATTGAACTGAATGCGCTGGCGGAGAGCTTCTATTTTGGCAATTTCAGAATCGTGTTCGCTTATTCTGCATGCAGCGTCGCTATTTTCTCTGGGGCTTATTTTCACCCTGTCATAGAAAATGCCGTTAAGCACAAGCGCAATCAATTCCATCATTTTTGCTTCAAGGAAAATGCCTTTGAACTGGTGATATTTTTCTGCGCCGTCAATTTCAGAAAGAACATGGTACATATCAGGACTAATCAAAGTTTTTGTAACATGCGTCAGAAAAATGCTTTTGCAAAGTTCAATCTGCTCTTTCGGGAAATATCTTGAAAGAAGCTCTTCAAAATAGCTTGTCTTCATCTGCAAGCTTTTGAACTTAAAATTCACAGACTCATCGTATTGCATCGAAGTCTTGTAATCATTGTTGCGGAAAATGCAGACTTCGCCGGGAAACATTTTTACGGTTTCGCTTTCTTGATGAAAAGCTTTGTCCGAATTTCCGCTGCAAATTTGCCATTCGATTTTCTGATTAAGATTGAATATTACTTGTATTTCGTCTTTTCCAAAGTTATTAGGGCGGCTCGCAAAGGTAGGATTTACGAACCGCAAATTCCAATCGTAATAGATAATCTCTGCCTTGCTTTCTCTGCGCAAAAGCTTCAGACTACCTATTTCTTTTGGAATACAAAAGCTGTCTTCAAGCAATTGTCCGTGAGGCAACTCATAAACATCCGGCACAACAATGTGTTCGTCCATACTATTGCAGAACTTCCCACATTATGCCCATGTTCTTAAAGCCGCCTTCGGGCATACAGGCGGCACAAGCTTTTGCGCCGCCGCCGCCGTGCGAACAACCGCTGCAAGATTTGCAGCTGCCTGGACAAGCTGGGCTTGTAGCACTGTTCCGCCCTGCCGTTAGCAAAGTTTCGCTTTCATGAAAAGACGTGGCGACGCGGCGGATAATGCCGGAACGTTCTAGAAATTCGATTTTGCGGAGCACATCTTCTGTTGAAGTGCCAAGCTCCTCGGCAATCATCTCTGTTGAGCGCGTGCGCCCGTCTTTCAGCAATTGCAGAAGTTTTTCCATAAAACCTCCAAAGCTGTCATTCTGAACTCGTTTCAGAACCCCAAAATAGACCCGAAGGGGCTGTCTAGAAAGTTCATAACCAAGGTCATCCCGAACTTGTTTCGGGATCTGAACACTATATCTAGCCTAGATGCTGAAATAAATTCAGCATGACAAATCTTCTTAGACAACTCCTCGGGGTGACAGACATTTACCAAATCAAAAGCCCGATGTGATAAGCAATGCAGGCAAGAATCAGCGCACCGGCTGTGTAATACAGCGCAATAATCGTCGTCCACTTTGCCGAATGCGTTTCCTGATAAGTTGCGGCAAGTGCAACGATGCAAGGCATGTTGAAAGTAATCGCAAAAATGAACGCAAGAGCTTCAGGCTTGGCGACATTTGCGACGAGAAGCTCGTTGATGTTTGCAACAGCGCCGCCTCCTACGGCAGAACCAACCGTAAGCATGCTGTGGTCTGTAAAGATTGTGCTAAGAACGCCGATTGCGCCTTCTTTGCCGAGCGATGATACAATGAACGCCATGAATGTCTTCCAGCCGAGGCCGAAGATTTTCGTAACAGGTTCAATCGCCTGACCAATCTTATACATAACGGAATTATCCATTGAGCCTGAAGTATTGTACGTGAGCAGCCAGAAAACAAACGAAACAAGCAGAATAACCTTGAGAACGCGGAAGAACGTGTCTTTTGTGCGGCCAAGAACATAGCGGAAAAGGCTGCCCCAGCGCGGCTTATGATAAGGCGGAAGTTCCATAATCATGCCGCAGCGGTCTTCTTTTTTGACGAGCGCACCGCCGAACACTTTCGACGTAATCCACATGTGAAGCACCATAACAGCAATAATTGCAACAATTACAAGCGGCGCACCAGCCCCGAACCAGACAGTCGAAAGCATCGGTACAACAGCCCAAGCCGCACCGCAAGGAATTGCCCAAGCAAGCGCGATTGTGAGCACTTTCTGCCCCCAGTTGTCAATTACGCGCGCACCTGCAGCACCGCCCATTGTGCAGCCAAAGCTTACAAGGAACGGCATTACAGACTTGCCTTGCAAACCGAGCTTAGACATTGTGTTGTCGAACACATAAGAGATACGCGCCATAACACCGACTTCTTCGAGCAAGCCGAAAACAAGCGTTACGCCAAAGACAAAGCCGAGCATTTTTAAGATAAAGCTCAAAGAATTGATGAGAACATCGCAGACAATCGCCGTAATGAATGCAGGGCAGCCTATGCCTGAAAGTGCTGAAGAAACTGGCGCAGAAAGCGCGCCGACAGCAGAACCAAGCCCCATAAAAGGCAGAGCCGGAATGAACGAAGCAATCAAGCCGAAAAGCACTGTAAGCACTACAACAGGCTTGCCCCAGATGCGGTGCGTTATCAGCCGGTCAAATTTGCCGAGCTTCCGCTTGTTTGATGCAGAAACTACAACGCCCTTTAAGAGCGAATCAATCCAATCGAATTTGCAGCCGCCTGTAAGCAGAACGCCTTTTTGCACTGCTTTTTCACCGTTTACAGATGCAACCGCTCTTTCAAAGGCGGCGCATTTTTCGCTGCTGCTGTTCAAAGCTGCCTTGATTTTAGCAACAACAGGCGCATCGCCTTCCACAGCTTTTGCGGCAAGCCATGTTTCAGAATAGCCCGAAATCATATTCGCCGGAATAAGCGGCTTTATTTTTGCATAAGCATCGATTGCTTTATATTTTCCGTCCAATTCAGATGAATCAAGCACAGTTTTTTTGCTTACGGCAGTTTCCAATGCTGCATAAAAACCGTCATAACGCTTAACATCTGGCGCAGAAAAAAGTACAACCGGAATGCCGAGCTTCTTTCCGAGAGCGGCAGCATCAATTTTTTTGCCCTGATCAGAAGCAACATCGCACATATTCAGCAAAAGGAAACACGGCACTGTGATTCCGGCATAATCTGCAAGCATATAAAGGCTGCGTTCAAGCTGAGAACTGTCGGCAAGAATGCAGACGACATCAGCTTTGCCGCTTGCGATATAGTCGCGTGTAATGATTTCTTCGTCTGAATTTGCAGAAAGGCTGTATGTACCCGGCAAGTCTGCAACAAGATATTTCTTGCCGTTATGCTCAAAAGTTCCTTCTTTTTTTTCAACCGTCTTGCCAGGCCAGTTGCCGACATGCTGCTTTAAGCCTGTAAGCGCGTTAAAAAGCGTTGATTTGCCCGAATTCGGCTGACCGAGCAGCGCGATTACAGTTTCATTTTTCTCAGTCATACTGCTTCCTCCACATCAATCCAGTTACATTCTGCGCGGTTGAGTGCAATCATTGTATCGCGTGAAAAAACAAGCAGCGGACGGCGTTTTTCGTTCTTGATTACCGTAACGCTGCAACCGGGTGTAAGCCCGATTGATGTGATTCTGCTGACAAAACGGGCATCGCCGTTTATTGATGCGATTACGCCGCTTTTGTCTTTGGCAAGTTCTGATAGTTTCTTCATACTTCACCTCAATATCGTTAGTTCAAGCTAACTCTGTTATAATAGTCTAACTTATCACAGAACAAAGTTATACGCAACTAACAATTGTAAAAAAGAAGTAAGAAACTTGGCTGATAAAAGCAAAAGCTGCGAATTCAGCTTAGTTATTCCATTTTAAGCAGAGTATAACCGGCTTTAGAGATAATGCGCGCAAGCTCTGCTTCGTTTAGCAGATTCTTTGAACGCACAAGCACCGATTTTGTTTCCAGATTGACCTTAGCCCAAACACCTTCAGTTGAGTTAAGCGCATTCTCCACACGACGGGCACAGTTCGAGCAGTGCATTCCGTCTACAGTCAGTGTAGCCGTATACGGGTAATGCGCCTTGTTCTTGTCGCGCACGCGCACTTTTTTTGGCGCAGCGTCATGCGTGCCACAGCAAGAGCTGCCATATTTTATGCGCTTCTTTATGCTGCCAAGCGCAAGAACGATTATTACCAATAAAATCAGAATTACGATTGTTGTTCCCATAGTTAGCCTCAATTAACATTATACGCAAAATCATCATATTTTCAACTGCCTGAAAGCACAAAAAAAAGCCGTATGCGGAACAGTCAAAACCGCATACGGCTTCTCAGAAAAACTTTTTGTAATACGGAAGGTGGCTCTGCGCAGTACAAGGAGCGGTTCACAGAGCCGTTCTTTTCGCAATAGTTTATTCTTAATTTTAGTTCATTCGGCGAAAAGTGCCGCTTTTTGTTTCACAAAAACCGGCAGATGATGCAGGCTACAAATTATAGCCGGCAACTTTCATTAAGTCTTTCCAATGGTCAATTGCCACATCAACAATGTCTGGGTCATAGCGCGTGCCGGAGCATCGCTTGATTTCTTCAAAACATTCATTTTCTGGAAAAGCCTTGCGGTAGCTTCTTGTGGTCATCATCGCGTCTATCGAATCGCAGACAGCAATGAGCCTTGAGCCGAGCGGAATGGTGTAGCCCGAAATGCCGTCAGGGTAACCAAGCCCGTCAAACCGCTCATGGTGATGAAGCACAATCTCTGCTATTTCTGCAAATGCAGGCGACCGCCGCAATATACGCGCACCAATTTCAGGGTGCTGCTTTATAACGGCGAATTCTGCATCGGTCAGCCTTCCATTTTTCCGCAATATGGCATCTGGAATGCCAATCTTGCCGATATCATGCAGATGCGCCGAAAAGTGAAAGAGCATCACTTCGTCTTTTGTAAAGCCCATGTGCTTTGCGAGCGTGCGCACCATGTCGCTTACACGCTGCGAATGTCCTTCAGTGTAATAATCACGCTCTTCGAGCGCACCTGTTATGCATTCTATCAACTCATGAAAGTCAATTACATCGAACATTACTGATTACAGCACCTTCTTCGAAGAGCAGCTCTGCTGATGGCCGCATGAGCTTCTGCATTTAGAGCATGAAGTGCAGCCGGCGCAGCTTTTGCCGCTTTTTTTGTCGTGCACCATATTCAAGATGACGGCACCAACAATCCCCAAAAGAATTAAACCGACAACCAATGTTCCCATAATCGATTAGCCTCCAAAATTGCCGCATTCCTTGCAACGAAGTTTCAAAAAATGCGGCAATGACATTTCATTCTTATTTAGCCTTTGCAGGTTTTCTGAAAAGCATAAAGATGAAAACCGCAAGCACTATACAAGCCGCAACCAAACCGATTGGGTTTGCGCTGCCTGCAAATAAGCTGCCGAACTGATAAACGCAGAGCGAAACTGCATAAGCAAGACCGCACTGCCAGCCGATTGCTGCCCAAGTCCATTTTGCGCTGTTCATTTCGCGCTTGATTGCACCTATTGCGGCGAAACAAGGCGCGCAAAGCAGGTTGAAAATCAAGAACGACAATCCGGCAGGGTGCGTAAACGCAGCCGCAAGATTTGCCCAAGTTTCTTCGCCGCCATAGAGAATGCCCATTGTGCCGACGATGTTCTCTTTTGCGACAAGGCCGGTAACAGAAGCAACTGCAGCCTGCCAGTTGCCCCAGCCAACAGGAGCAAAAATCCAGGCAATGCAGTTTCCAAGCCTTGCAAGAATAGATGCATCAAGTTCGTCTTCTGCAAGCATTCTGAATCCGTCTTCTGCCCAGCCAAAGAATGATGTAAACCAGACTACGATAGTTGAAAGCAAAATAATTGTTCCAGCTTTCTTGATGAATGACCAGCCGCGTTCCCACATTGAGCGCATAACGTTTCCAAATGTAGGCCAGTGATATGCAGGAAGTTCCATTACAAAAGGAGCAACTTCACCCATGAAAGGCTTTGTCTTTTTAAGCATGATGCCCGAACAGATGATTGCCGCAATTCCAATAAAATAAGCCGAAGTTGCAACCCAAGCAGAGCCGCCGAAAATTGCACCTGCAACAAGCGCAATGAACGGAACTTTTGCACCACAAGGAATGAACGTCGTTGTCATGATTGTCATGCGGCGGTCGCGTTCGCTTTCGATTGTGCGGCATGCCATAATACCAGGAACACCACAACCTGTTCCGATAAGAACCGGAATGAACGACTTGCCCGAAAGCCCGAACCGGCGGAAGATGCGGTCAAGGATGAATGCGATACGCGCCATGTAGCCGCACGCTTCAAGGAACGCCAGGAAGATGAACAAGACGAGCATCTGCGGAACAAATCCAAGAACCGCGCCGACACCGGCGACAATACCGTCAAGAATCAAGCCCTTAAGCCAGTCTGCACATTCAATTGCGTCAAGACCACTTTCAATAATAGCCGGAACACCCGGAACCCAAATGCCGTAATCAGCAGGGTCTGGGCCTTCTTCGCCATATTTTTCTACCATAGAATTGGCTTCTTCAACCATTTCATTCGTAATTTCAATTGGTTCAGAAACTTCCATAGTTTCGTCATCTACAACAACATAAGTTGCTTCGCCTGCATCAACTGCTTCAAGAATTGCAGCACTGTCACCGAATTCTTCTGCGGCTTCTTCATAGGCCGCCGTTCCGACACCGAACAGATGATAGCCGTCGCCGAACAAACCGTCGTTTGCCCAGTCTGTAGCAGCCGCACCGATTGTTACCATAGAAACGTAGTAAACAAGCCACATAACCACGGCGAAAATCGGTAGCGCAAGCCAGCGGTTTGTAACAACGCGGTCAATCTTATCTGATGTTGAAAGCTTGCCAGCGTCGCGCTTTTTGTACACACCTTTCAGCAAGCCTGCAATGTAAATATATCTTTCGTTTGTAATGATTGCTTCGGCATCGTCGTCCATTTCAGCTTCGCAAGACTTAATGTCGTTTTCGATGTGCGCCATCTTTTCAGCTGAAATCTTAAGCTTGTCGATGATTTTCTGGTCGCGCTCAAAAATCTTGATTGCGTACCAGCGCTGCTTAGATTCGTCCATTTCGTGCAGCACGGCTTCTTCAATGTGTGCAATCGCATGGTCAACAGAGCCAGAGAACGTGTGGAACGGAACAACCGCGCCTTTCTTAGCGGCATCAATCACCATTTCGGCGGCTTCTTTAATGCCGGTCTTTTTCAATGCTGAAATTTCGACAACTTTGCAGCCAAGCCTAGAAGAAAGCTCTGCAATGTTGATTTTGTCGCCGCTCTTTCTTACGATATCCATCATGTTTACGGCGACAACCATCGGAATGCCAAGCTCGGCAAGCTGAGTTGTAAGATACAAGTTGCGCTCAAGGTTTGTGCCGTCAACGATGTTTAAAATGCCGTCAGGGCATTCGTCAATCAAATAATTGCGCGAAACAACTTCTTCAAGTGTGTAAGGCGAAAGCGAATAAATACCAGGAAGGTCGACAATCTCAACGTCTCCATTTGAAGACTTGTATTTACCAGATTTTTTCTCAACAGTAACGCCAGGCCAGTTTCCGACAAACTGATTTGAACCAGTAAGGGCGTTGAACAAGGTTGTTTTTCCAGAGTTAGGGTTTCCGGCTAATGCTATTTTCATTTCAAGCCACCTCGATAATTTCAGAATCTGCTTTTCTAAGCGAAAGTTCGTAGCCACGCACCGTGATTTCTACAGGGTCGCCAAGCGGTGCAACTTTTCGGACATAGATTTCAACGCCGCGCGTTATTCCCATGTCCATGATGCGCTTTTTGATTGCGCCCTCGCCGTTGATTTTCTGAACAGTTACTGTCTGCCCAGTTTTTACATCCTTCAAAGTCATACAAAAATTCTCCTTCCCATTTCTTCGCTTATGGCGACACGGGTTTCTTTGACATTTACAATTATGTTGCCGGCATTAGCTGAAATAACGCTTACATTTCCGCCCGGCACAAAACCGAGATTTTCCAAATGTCGTTTTACTTCCGCATTGCCAGTTATTTTCTTGATAATGTTGTTCTCTCCAATGTTCGCAAATATCAGCGGCATCATTTTTTGCTCCCATGAAAAGTTAGTAAAAGCTAACTTTCAGAATAAAAAATAAGGCCTTTTTTTAAAGGGAAAAGCTGAAAACCTTGAGGTTAGCTAAATCTAACGCCAACAGTTAAACTACACTAACGCCCTGGTTTTGTCAATAGTTAGGCATATATAACAACAAGAGAACGAAATGGCGGCGGCATCACCAAGTTCCGCAAAAAATCTTTATGCATTATCTAAAATTCGGGTATATAATGTTCAGTATGGCAACACAAAACGAATTATTTGAACAAACTGTTCTTATTGTAGACGACGAAGACATCAACCGCAAAATGATGGCGAATATTCTTGCTTATGAATACAAGATTATCTATGCGTCAGACGGCAAAGAAGCGATGGAGAAAATCCACAAATACGGTCACCGGCTTTCGCTTGTTCTGCTCGACCTTTTCATGCCGAACATGTCAGGCTTTGACGTACTCAGACAAATGAACAAAGAACGGCTAATCGCAGAAATTCCTGTAATTGTACTTACTTCAGATAAGACAAGCGAAATTGAAAGCCTGCATCTTGGCGCAGCTGATTTTTTAACCAAGCCTTATGACCTGCCCGAAGTGATTCTTGCCCGCGTGCGCCATTCTATTGAGCTTTTTGAAAATGCCAAAATAATTCATGCCACCAAACCAGACAAGCTTACCGGCCTTTACACGCCAAAATTCTTTCTTGAGTTTGCATCACAGATTGATTCACGCTACCCGGAAAAGACGATGGACGCGATTGTAATAAACTTTACGCGCTTTCATCTTTTGAACCAGCTTTACGGGCAAAGCTTTGGTGACAAAGTGCTTGTCGCAATGGCAGACGGAATCCGCAACGTGCTGCAGAAAAACGGCGGCATCGCAGGCCGCAAAGATTCTGACACTTTCTATGTTTATACATCACATACAGATGATTACAGCATTTTTGTAGACGCTCTGAAATCAGCCCTTTCTCCGTTGCTCAAAGGTTCTGAAATAAGACTGCGGCTTGGCGTTTTTTCTGACTCAGCACATTCTCACACAGTCAATGAACGCTTTGACAATGCGCTGCAAGCTTGCAATTCAATACGCAACAAGGCTAGCAAAAACAGCGAAGAAATCTGCATCTATGACAACGAGATGCTTGAAAACGAAAAATTTCAAGCTCATCTTCTGCATGATTTTGAAACGGCAATCGAACAGAAACAATTCAAGGTCAATTATCAGCCAAAATTCAACATTACAGGTGAAAAGCCTGTTCTGTGCAGTGCCGAAGCACTTATCCGCTGGATTCATCCGGAATTCGGCTTTGTTCGCCCCGACATCTTTATTCCTCTTTTTGAGGAGCACGGCCTTATCACGATGCTTGACCGCTACGTCTGGGAAGAAAGCGCGAAGCAGATTAAGCTTTGGAAAGAAAAGCTCGGCGTTACAATTCCAGTTTCTGTAAACGTTTCGCGCGTTGATATTGCCGCGCCTGATATGACAGACTTTGTTAAAAAGATTGTTTCTGAAAACGGTTTGTCGCCGCAAGATTATATGCTTGAAATTACAGAATCCGCCTACACCGAAGATTCAAAACGTATTATTGAGGTGGTGAAAAATCTGCGCGCGCTCGGTCACAAGATTGAAATGGATGATTTTGGTTCGGGTTATTCTTCGCTCAACATGCTTGCTTCAATGCCGATTGACGCGCTCAAACTGGACAAAGCTTTTATCCGCAACATCAAGCCGGGCAACAAAGACATGAAGCTTGTTGAGCTTGTACTTGAAATTGCCAGAAATCTTGGCGTGCCGGTTGTAGCTGAAGGTGTTGAAACCGAAGAAGAGTACAAAATGCTCAAGGCTGCCGGTTGCGACATCATTCAGGGCTACTATTTTTCAAAGCCCATTCCGCCAGAAGAAATGGAGAAGTTTATATGATTTCAATAGAAAAACTAAAAGCCTTTGGTGCAGACACCGAAACCGCCCTTGCGCGCTGTATGAACAAGGAAGATTTTTACATAAAGCTGTTGGGCATGGGCTTGAATGAGCCGCGCTTTGAACAGCTGGGCACTGCGCTTGATGCGAAAGACTACGGCAAGGCGTTTGAGCTTTGCCATGCTCTCAAAGGCGTAATCGGCAACCTTGCGCTGGAGCCGCTCTACAAAGAAATCTGCGAAATGACTGAGCTGCTGCGTGCCAAGACTGATACCGACTATTCTAGCTTGTACAAAAAAATCATGAATATGCGCTCAGAGCTGCTGGCAATGTAAAGATTCCCATGTCAAGCACGATAATGACAAAATATTATCTGTCAACAGCAAAAAGTGTGTCATTGTCGGGCGCGCTTGAAACTTCGTTGCGAATGACCCGACAATCTTTCTTTTGGAGTACAATATTGAAAAAAAGTATCTGCTGCCTTTTAGCGGCACTCTTTTTTATTAGTTTCTGCTTCGCAAATCAAAACGCCGGCGACACAATCAAGATCGGCTATTACGAAAACGAAGTTTTTCAAGAAGGCGGTGTTCCCGGCGCAGTCAAAACAGGCTATGCCTATGAATACTACCGCAAAATTTCTGAATATACCGGCTGGAAATATGAATATGTCTACGGAAGCTACACCGACCTTTACAACCTGCTTCTGGAAGGAAAGATAGACCTGCTTGCGGGTCTTGCCTGGAAAGAATCGCGGAAAAATATTATTGCTTATCCCGAAGCTGCAATGGGCAGCGAAACTTATAGCCTTGTAAAGCACGAATCCGATTCTTCAATCAACGCAAATTACAACACCTTAAATGGCAAAACAATCGGCGTGCTGAACAGCGCCATGGTGGACACGCTTGAAAAATTTTTGCGCTCGCACAATGTCAAAGCTATCATAGTTCCGTTTGACGATTACGACCTGCTTTTTCAGGCTTTTGATTCGGCTCAGGTTGACGTTCTTGCTGCCGAAGGTGACGGAGCTTATGGCCGCGAAAGCGCGGAGATTTTGTATCCGTTTGGTGCGTCAGACTATTTTTTGTGCGTAAGCGTTCACCGCCCTGACCTGCTTGCCCAACTGAACACAGCGCAAGCTCAGCTTATGACCGATGAGCCAAACTACATTAGCTCGCTGCGGGCAAAGTATTATCCAGTAAGCATTTCGAGCCGCGCTTTTACTGACACCGAAAAAGAATGGCTCGCGTCTAACACTTCGCTTAAAGTTGGCTACTTAAATGATTATCTGCCTTACAGCGACACAACTGAAGACGGCAGCGCAAACGGAATAATAAAAGAGCTGATTCCGCAGCTACTTGAACGCCTTGCAATCACAAATATTCAGCCAGTCTATAAAGGCTTTGACAGCTATGATGACATGATTGAAGCGATGAACGCATCTGAAGTTGATGTAATTTTTCCGGTTGGCGGCGGCCTTTATTTTTCAGAAGAAAACGGAATCTATCAGTCTAATGCGGTAACGGCTTCTATTACAGAGCTTGTTTTTTTGCACGATTCTGACCATATCAATAGCAAAACTTTTGCGATAAACCAGAATAACCGGATGCAGTATTATTATGTAATCAATAATTTTCCAGATGCCAAAATTGTTTATTACCCTTCAATCAATGAATGTCTTGATGCCGTTCTTTCGGGCAAGGTGGACTGCACCACAATAAACGGACTTAGAAGCGACATTCTCAAAAACCGGAAATACCGCAACCTTTCCATGCATCAGCTGAAAACTTCTGACGACCGCTGCTTTGGAATTCAGATTGGCAATGAAGGGCTGCTGAAGCTTATAAACCGCGGCATGAACATTGTCGGCACAGAATATGCGCAGGAGCTTTCTTATAAATATTCACAGCAGCTTTATGATTATTCAATCAGCGATTTTATAAAAGACCACATGTATGTCTTTGGAAGCCTGCTTCTGCTTGTTGTTGTAATCATTCTCGTTTTATTGGTCCGCGATTCAAAGCATTATAAAGCGGCGCTTGATGCGGCAGAAAATGCAAACCGTGCAAAGACAATCTTTTTGAATAATATGTCGCACGACATCCGCACGCCTATGAACGCAATTGTAAATTTTACCGAGCTTGCACAAGCTTCGGTGGGCAACAAAGAGCAGACTGCCGATTATCTTTCAAAAATTTCAGTTTCAAGCAGGCATCTGCTTTCGCTCATAAATGACGTGCTTGATATGAGCCGCATTGAAAGCGGAATGAT
>LVBI01000009.1 GCA_001603145.1 Spirochaetales bacterium Spiro_07
TTAGATTGCCGTGTCTAGCACGGCAATGACACAATTGAATGAAACTCGAAATTGAAACTAGAAGCTACGAAATAGGGGAAAATATGAAAAAGACTGGACTTTGGTGTTTGATGTGCATCGCCTCTGCCGTGTGCCTTGCGCTTTTGTCTTGCGCAAGCGTTGACACAAGCTTTGAGCCGGCACATTCGCCGCAATATCTGATTAGGGCAAAAAGCGATAACGGCTTTGTAATAGCTTATCAGGCGCATTTTTCGGTTGACGGCGATGCTGTTTCAGAAATTTCGGCACGAGAATATGAAAAGCTGACGCTCGGCGACGGTTCTGAATATAAAGCGATAAATGCAAAGACTTATGCTTTTGACATTAACGCTGCCGGAAACGTGCCGTCTGCTTGGCAATATGTGCAGAACGAATACGATGATGAAACCTATGATGTGCAGCTGCTTGCCAAAGAGCTTTCGCAGATGAACTTGAACTACAGCGGCTCGCTTTATGTGCTGGTTACAACATTTGACGAGTACAAGATTATTCAGGTTTCTAACCTTGACGGCAGAGCTGTGCTTGATGAATCTTATGCAATGTTCAGAAACGGCCGTCAATTGCAGCTGCCCAAAGGTGCCAAGCTCTGCTCTCTCTGGCGCTTCTATAAGCATAGGTAGCTTCTGTGCAGCATCTTCAAACATCGCGGCATTGTGCATTCGTTGCAAGATGCAACTTGTTCTATAGATAAAACTAAATTGCAACCCCGTGAAATTCTATGTGCATAAGTTACAAGATTGCGTATAGCGCAATCTTGCAGGGGTTGCTGATTAAGCTCTTTCATAGATAAACCTCAGCCGCAACCCCGTGAAATTCTATGTGCATAAGTTACAAGATTGCGCATTGCGCAATCTTGGCCGTTTTGCTAGATTAACCAAAATTGTAGATTAATCCCAAGGCAAAACGCTATTGCAAAGTTTTCCGATTTTCTGTATCATGTCAAAGATTTGTAATATTTGAAGTGGAGTAATTGATATGAGCGTTATCAGTATAATTCTTCTTGTTGTTTTTGTAATCATCTGCGTTCTGACAGTCGGAATCGTTCTTTTGCAGAACGATGAAAGCGACGGAATGGGCGGCCTTTTCGGCGGTGCCGGATCACAGGCTTTTGGTTCTCGTTCAGCAAACGTACTTACAAAGACAACATACGTGCTTGTTGCTTTGTTTTTCATTACAAGCTTTGGTCTTGCTCTTTTGAATAAATCTTCTGTAGCTCCTGATCTTGAAGTTCCTGCTGCACCTTCTCAGGAACAGAGCGGTGAATGGTGGACAGAGAGCGCAAACACTGAAGCAACCCTTGAACAGCCGTCGGCTTCTTCAGCTGAATAAGCCTGCTGCATGATGAAAGCCGTAAAATCAACAGGTTTTACGGCTTTATTTTTTTTATGAATCATGTATTAAGCATCATATGAGGTTCAAATGATATTAGGCGAAGTTTTTTCACCAAAAATGATGTGCGTTGAACTTGAAAGCGAAGAAAAAGAAGAAGTTCTTGCTGAGCTTGTCGAGATTTACGTAAGAAGAAACCCGTCGGCTGACCGTTCGCAGATTCTTGCAACTGTAATGGAACGCGAAAGCAAAATGTCGACAGGCTTTATCAAGAATGTCGCCGTTCCTCACGGCAGGGCATCTTGCGTTGAAGGAATTCACGGTGTAATCGGCGTTTCGCATAAAGGCATAGATTTTGATTCTTTGGACGGCGAACCGACTTATTTGTTCTTTCTGCTTATTTCTTCGCTTGGCGAAAACGAGCTTCATCTGCGCGTGTTAAGGCGGTTAACCGCGCTTCTTGAGAAAAACTCTTTCTATGCAGACCTGCTTCAGCAAAAAACAGAAGACGGCTTGTATAAAGTGCTTTGCCGCTACGAAGACGAGCTTGTTTCGGTTTGAAGTAATTTCAATAGCATATAAAGCAAAGGGCTTGTTGAGGTTCTTTTTTGAACTGAAAGCAAGCCTTTTTTTATTGCTTTTTTCAAATAAAAAGCTTGCTTTTATTGTGTTTTAGTTCTAAATTTATGTTTGTAGGGTGAATTAATGGATCAAAACGTAATTGAGCATCTGTTTGATGTTGAGCGCGAGGCCGCCGAGCTTTTGGCTAGCGCTCAGACTGAATATGATAAACGCCTTGAAGCGGCGCATAATGATGCAGACAAAAAATTCAAAGAAGCTTACGAAAAAATCATAAACGAAAATGAATCTATGTATGACAAATCTGTGGAAGCTTTCAAAGACGAACACAACAAGGAAATGGATTCGTTCTATTCTGAAGTGAAAAGCTGGCCGCAGGACACGCAGAGCTTTAACAGGCTGTTGGAAGAACTGTTCTTTAAAGCTTGAGGTAGTTTTCAATGATGGATTCATCTAGTGCTGTTGAATATATCTATGCAAGGACAAGCGGAATGCTTGCAAAGGCTTTCGTCGGCAAACGTGCGAACAGGCTTTTTCAGGCAAAGAATCTTGCAGATTTGTGGCAGATTGTGTTTGGCACGCCTGCACCGGCAATGCCGGAAACTTTGCTTGCCCAGTCAATAGAAAAAGAAGCAGAAAACAATTTCTTAAAGGAATATACTTCTCTTGTCGGCTCTTTTGACAGGCCAGAACCTGTGGCGTTGCAGTTTCTGCGTTCTTTTGATTATTCAAACATCAAGAAGATTAATTTCGCATTGCGCACCGGAGAAAAGAACTTGCCGGATGTTACGGACATCGGGCGTTTTTCTCAGCTAAAATATAAGGCTTGGCCGAAAATCGCCAAGATGACAGAAGAAGGCTGCTTTGCTTGGGTAACAAGCGTTGTTGAAGCAAAAGACGTTAAAGATTTTGAGCATAAGCTTGATGCGCAGTATGTAACGGAGCTTTGGAACGCGGTTGAAAAAACTTCTGGCGAGGCAAAGCCTGCAATTGAAGAGCTTATAAAAGAGCAGCTGATTCTTAAAAATATAGTCTGGGCATTGCGCCTAAGGCTGTATTATAATATGAGCGCGGACGACGTGCTGCCATATCTGGCGGGTTCAGGCTCGCTGCCGCTAAAAAAAGACGTGCTTATCGAGCCTGTCATGAAGATTATCAGCAAGCCGCTGGATATTTACTCTGAATGGCAGGACTGGAATTATGCAGATTTGCTGAACCCGGCTTATGACGTTACGTCTTGGACGATTGACCCGCGCTATTTGCAGCGTGCCGCAAACGCCAAGATTCACAAGATGGCGCTGCGCATGTTCCACCGCTATCCGTGTTCAAGCGCGATTCTTGTGCCGTGGTTCATGATAAGGCAGCTTGAGCTTGATTATATTTGCACGGCGGCAGAAGGGCTTCGGCTCAATGTTGGCGAAGAGCAGACAAAGGAATTTGCCGGAGTTTGACCGCGCCTTTGATATGAACGTTGAAAAAGTTTGAAATGACTTTATTATATAGAACAATTTGTTTGGGAGAATTGATAAATGGTTAAGACAGCAGTGATGCGGCTTATCGAGCTGATGATTATGAAAGAGGACGTTGACCCTGTAATTGAATATCTGGGCAAGAGAGCCGTTTTTCAGTTTTATTCGCATAGTTCAGATGCTTCTTCCAGCCAGAATTCTTCAAAGGAAATCTTTGAAAACCTTCAGATTGTACGCTCTTATCTAAATATACCAGATTTGACCGATTATGAGTCAGAGCCTCAAAGCCCGAAACAGGAAGATTTTTCGGCTGCGGCTGAAATTATAAGCGCGATAGATGCTTTGCGCGAAACTGAAATAAAGGCAAAGGACGAGCTTAAAAAAGTAGAAGACGCTTATAAAGAAGCTTCTTCGTTTGCAAACCTTAAAGTGTCTTACAGCGAGCTTGAGCATCTGTCTTTCTTGACGATGCGCATCGGCAAGATTGACCCGGCCGTGCTTGACGACCTTGAGTTCGCGCTCGGCGAACATGCTGTGATAATTCCGCTTGGCGAAGACAAGTCGCGCATAATGGCGGCTTGTTCTAGAAAATCGCGGTTCGCGCTTGATAGCGAGCTTAAGAAGTTCGGCTTTGTACCGCTTGAAATTCCGAAAGACTTTACGGGCGTGCCAGACGACATGCTGAAAAGCTTGAAAGAGCAGTGCGAAACTGCTCAAAAAGCTCTTGACGACATCAGCGAGCAGCGCGCCTCTTATGCAGAAACGCACAAGCAGCAGCTGCTCACGCTGCTTCAGAAATTTTCAGTCGGAATGCAGGTGCAGGTTTTCCGCGACAAGCTTGAATCTACGCAGCTTGTCTACCGTGTTACCGGCTGGATTCCGGAATATGAATCAGAATCATTGATTAAGGAACTTGACAACCTTACAGAAGGGCGCATAGCGGTGCGCCAGTATAAGCCTGAAGAAGTTGCCGCCGTAAAGAGCGGGCATGTGCAAGTGCCTGTAAAGCTAAAGCACGGCAAGCTTGTAAAAAGCTTTGAGGGCATGATTTTCAGCTACGGTGCGCCGAAATACGGCACGATTGACCCGACGCCGTTTGTGGCGGCTTTCTTTACGCTGCTTTTCGGCATTATGTTCGGCGATGCAGGGCAGGGGCTTGTGTTTATTCTTGCCGGTGTGCTCATGTATTTCAACATCTTGAAGGTCGGCGGCTGGAACAAATATTCGTTGATTTTTATTTCGATTGGCATTTCAAGCTTTATAATGGGGCTGCTGACGGGCGAGTTCTTTACGAATGATGAGCTTCTGCGTCCTTTCGGCTTGTTCGTAACCGGTCTGTTCGTCGGCAAAGAGAATGCGTTCGCGCCTATTCTGCATTTGATGCCGAAAAGCGAAACAATGCCTTTGGTTTTTATCTTTTTCGGTTTTACGCTTTCGGTCGGCTTCATCATCAATTCGCTCGGCCTTATAATCAATTTTATGAACAACATTGCGCTCAAGCGTTACGGTCAGGCTTTTTTCGGAAAGACCGGCATGTGCGGCGCATTCTTTTTCTGGTATGTAATTGCGCTTGCAATTAGAATTGCGGCTTTTAAGCACCGCATTTCAATCTTTGACTGGGTTTTTATCGGGCTTACGTTGCTCGGCGTGTTCTTTGCGCACCCGCTCGAAAGGCTTGTCGCCGGTGAGCATCCGGCTTTTGACAACGGCTTCTTGGGCGCAGTAATCGAAGGGCTTGTTGAAATAATCGAAGTCGTGTCGACTTATCTGTCAAACACCGTAAGTTTTCTGCGTGTCGGTGCTTTCGCGCTGGCGCATGTTGTTCTGGGCTACATCATCTTTGAGATGAACAAGCTGCTCGGCGGCATCGGTGGTCTTGCCGTCGTAATTATCGGAAATGTTGTTGTAATCGTTCTGGAAGGCATGATAGTTGCAATTCAAGTTTTGCGTTTGCAGTATTATGAATTCTTCTCCAAGTTCTTTAATGAAACTGGCGTTGAGTTCAAGCCGTTCCAGTTCAAATATAAAGAGAAATAGATTCGGCTTAAAGCTGACTTTGTTAAAGGGGTAATATAATGAAGAAGAAAATTTTCTTGGGTCTGATGATGGTGCTTGCCGGTGCTTTGATGTTCGCTGAAGGCGAAGCTGCTCCTGCGGATACTTCTGTGCTTAAGTATTTTGCTGCTGCCGCTGCCGTAGGTCTTGCATGTATCGGCGGTGGTCTTGCTGTAGGCAAGATTGGTTCTGCTGCAATGGGCGCAATGGCAGAAAACGCTGACCTTTCTGGTAAAGCTCTTCCGTTCGTTGGTCTTGCAGAAGGCATCTGTCTTTGGGGCTTCCTCGTAGCATTGCTCATCATCGTTATGTAAGGAATGTGCCGTGCAGTATTTTGTTATCGGTGAACGGGAACTTGTTCTGGCATTTTCGTTGGTCGGTGTAAAAGGTGCAGTGGCTCTTAACCGGGCGGAAGCTCTTGATGCTTTCAACCGCATCACCGGCAGAGGAGATGCCGTTTCTGGTGTTCCGGTAACAGAAGAGCGCGCCAAGATTCTGATTATTACGGAAGAAGTGTCCGTCATGCTTGAAGAAGAGGTTACAGCCTGGCAGTTGTCAGGCGAATATCCTCTGATTGTAGAAATTCCGGGCATAAACGGCCGTATGGAAGGTAAAAAATCTCTTACTGAAACAATCCGTGAAGCTGTCGGAATTTCAGTATAAAGCTGGCATGTCAAAATCTCTGCAAAGAAATTTTGAGGCAAGCTAAAGTGAGTTTAAGATATGGAAGAATTTCGTTCAACGGAAATCCTTGATAAAGAGATACAGGATGACGCACGCCGCAAGGCTGAAAAATTATTGAAGCGTGCCGATGATGACTGTCAAAAAATAATGGATGAACTCGACAGCCGCATTGAAGCTGTTTCAAAAGAAAAGCAGGCTTTTTATGCAAAGCGTGCTGAATCTTTCAAAAAAGATTTGGATGCATCCTTGCCGCTTGAAAAAGAGCGTTTTCTTGTGTCTTTTGTTGATTCATCAATCATGCAATCTATCAACAAATTTATAGACAGCTTGAGCGGCGAAAAGAAATTGCAGCTGCTCGACAATCTTTTAAAGCGTTACGAAGCCGTGCTTTCGGGCAAGAAGCTTGTGGTCAGGTTTCATGGCTTTGCGCAAGATGAACTTAAAAAGCTGCTTCAGAAGAAATTCGACAAGCTGTTCATAGATTCGTTCATTCCTTTGTCAGATGATGACGCTGAAGAACTTAACGCTGAACTTGGCATGATAATCGAAAGCACGGATAAGCTTGTCCGTTGCCGTGTTACCATAGATGAGCTTATTCACGAAATTGTAGATACGCATCGTTATGAGATTGCCGGTGCGCTTTTTGGCGGGAGAATTAATCAATGATTGAAGGCAGAATTACAAGAATTTCCGGGCCGATTGTCTATGCCGAAGGTCTTGACGGCTGCGGCCTTTACGATGTTGTTGATGTCGGAAATTCAAAACTTATTGGTGAAATTATCCGCCTTAAAGAGGGCGTTGCCACAATTCAGGTTTACGAAGACGATACAGGCATGGCCATCGGCGAAAAGGTCGTAAGCATGAACAGGCCGCTCGCGCTAAAGCTTGGGCCTGGTCTTATAGGCAAAATCTACGACGGCATTCAGCGCCCGCTTGAAAGCATGTACGAAGAAGCTGGCGCATTCCTGCTTCCGGGGCAGAGAAGCGAACCGCTTGATGCGCACAAAAAGTATCATTTTGTGCCGTCCATGAAAGAGGGCGATTCAATCAGCTCTGGCGCGGTGCTCGGCACTGTGCAGGAAACTGAGTCTGTGCTTCATAAGATTATGGTGCCGCCTTTGACGCGCGGCAAAAAGCTTATAAAGCTTATGCCTGAAGGCGACTACACAATCGATGACGTAATCGGTGAAACTGAATTCGGCGAAAAACTGAAGCTTTCTCAATATTGGCCTGTGCGCAAGCCGCGCCCTTATGCAGAAAAACTTTCTGTTTCAGAGCCGCTCATGACAGGTCAGCGCGTAATCGATGTGTTCTTTCCGCTTTCAAAGGGCGGCACGGCTGCCATTCCGGGCGGTTTCGGTACGGGCAAGACTATGACGCAGCACGCCATTGCAAAATGGTGCGACGCTGATGTTATTGTCTATATCGGCTGCGGCGAGCGCGGCAACGAAATGACCGACGTTCTTACCGAATTTCCGACTTTGATTGACCCGAGAACAGGCCGCTCGTTGATGGAACGGACTATTCTTATTGCAAATACATCAAACATGCCTGTTGCGGCGCGCGAAATTTCGCTTTATTCAGGCATTACGCTTGCTGAATATTACAGAGACATGGGCATGGCTGTTGCCATCATGGCCGATTCTACGAGCCGCTGGGCAGAAGCTTTGCGCGAACTTTCCGGTCGCATGGAAGAAATGCCTGCCGAAGAAGGTTTTCCGGCTTATCTGCCGACAAGGCTTGCTGAATTTTATGAGCGCGCGGGGCGTGTCACAGCGCTTTGCGGCAAAGAAGGTTCAGTTTCGATTATCGGTGCTGTTTCGCCGCCAGGTGGCGATTTCTCTGAGCCGGTTACGCAGCATACAAAGCGCTTCATACGCTGTTTCTGGGCGCTTGACCGCGAGCTTGCGAATGAGCGTCATTATCCGGCAATCGGCTGGATTGAGTCTTATTCAGAATATGCTGCCGAAGTGCGCGAATGGTGGAACAGGCTTGACCCGCGCTGGGCTGAAGTAAGGCAGCAGGCGCTTGACCTTTTGAAGCGCGAGCAGCGGCTTCAGCAGATTGTGCGCCTTATCGGGCCAGACGCTCTGCCCGATGCAGACAGGCTCGTGCTTATCGTTTCAGAGATGATTAAGAACGGCTTCTTGCAGCAGAGCGCGTTCGACGATATAGACGTTTATTCAGTGCCGGAAAAGCAGATAATGATTCTTTCTCTTATAATGCAGTTCTACAAAAAGGCGCTCGACGTAATTTCTCACGGCGCGCCGCTTGTAAAGATTTCATCTCTTTCTGTAAGGGAAGAAATTATCCGCATAAAGACAAGTGTTCCAAATGATAAGCTTGATAAAATTGCGGTTGTTTCACAGCATCTTGCTGAACAATTTGACGGCCTTGAAAAGCTTTACCGGAAGGTGGATGTACGATGAAAGGAATGGAATATCGTGGCGTCAAGTCTGTTGACGGCCCAATCGTAGTGGTCAGACGGACTGACAATGTTTTTTATGGCGAAATTGCAGCCGTCCGCGACCGCACCGGCGAAAAGCGCACAGGGCGTGTCATTGATGTTTCAGATGAATTTGCCGTCGTTCAGATTTTCGGCTCGACGAGCGGCATTGACCTTGAAAATACGACTGTGGAATTTCTTGATTCGCCGATGGAACTGCGCGTAAGCGAAGGGCTTCTCGGCCGTATTTTCAACGGCCTTGGCAAGCCGATTGACGGCTACCCAGAGATTATTTCATCAAGAAAGATTAACGTAAACGGCTACCCGATTAACCCTTATGCGCGTGTCTATCCGCGCGACTTTATTCAAACCGGAATAAGCGCAATTGACGGCATGAATACGCTTATACGCGGCCAGAAGCTGCCGATTTTTTCGGGCAACGGCTTGCCGCATAACAAGCTCGCCGCGCAGATAATCAGACAGGCACAGATTCGCAATTCTGACGAAGACTTTGTAATGGTCTTTGCCGGCATGGGCATTAAATATGACGTTGCGCGCTTCTTTATAGACACATTTGAAAAGTCGGGCGTTCTTTCTAAGGTTGTCATGTTTCAGTCTTTGGCTGACGCGCCTTCTATTGAGCGCATTATCACGCCGCGCTGTGCATTGACTGCGGCAGAATATCTTGCCTATGAAAAAGGAATGCACGTTCTTGTTGTTATGACTGACATGACGAACTATTGCGAAGCTTTGCGCGAAATTTCTACTACACGCGGCGAAGTGCCGGGCAGAAAAGGCTATCCGGGCTATTTGTATTCAGATTTGGCTGAGCTTTATGAACGTGCCGGAAAAATTAAAGGCTCAAAAGGTTCGATTACGCAGATTCCGATTCTGACAATGCCGAACGATGACATTTCGCACCCGATACCAGATTTGACCGGCTACATCACCGAAGGTCAGATTGTTCTCGACAGGGAGCTTGCGCAGAAGGGCACTTACCCGCCTGTTGCGGGCTTGCCGAGCTTGAGCCGCCTTATGAAAGACGGAATCGGCCCTGAAATGACGCGCGAAGACCATAAAGACGTTTCGAGCCAGCTTTTTGCGGCTTACTCAAAGGTAAAGACAATCCGCAACCTTGCCTCGATTATCGGCGAAGAAGAATTGTCTGACGTTGACAAGATGTATCTGCGCTTCGGCGAAGCGTTTGAATCTCAGTTCTTGACCCAAGACGAATTTGAGAACAGAACTATCGAGCAGACGCTAGACATCGGCTGGAAAGTACTTTCGCTGCTGCCGAGGGACGAGCTTTACAGAATTAAGCCTGAATTGATTGAGAAATATCTGGGCGCGCCAGAAGAAGCGAACTAAGCGGAACAGATTATGCCTAGACTGAATATTGCACCTACAAAATCGAACCTCATCGCCGTAAAGGAACAGCTACGCTCCGCGCAGGACGGATACGAGCTGCTCGAACAGAAGCGCGAGATTCTGGTAATGGAACTGATGCACATGGTTGAGCAGGTAAAGATGCTCGAAAGCGACATCGACAAGGTTATTCAGCGTGCATACCCGGCTTTGAAGAACATGCTTATGGCGATGGGCGCGTCGCGCGTGGAGCAGGTGGGCAGCATCGTCAATTACAATTTTCAGTTTACTGAAAACCATGTGACGCTTGCCGGAATGGATTTTCCGACACTTGACGTGACGCTGCCGAAGCGCGAGCTTTTTTATTCGTTTTTAGATTCTTACGCAGATTCCGATAAAGTAATGGTAGAGTTCTTTGAACTTCTAAGGCTGCTCACTGAAATGGCTTCAATCAGAACGATAGTGTGGCGGCTTGCAGGTGAAGTCAAGAAAACGCAGCGGCGCGTCAATGCGCTGGACAAGATGGTTGTTCCGCAGGCAAGCGAAACTAAAAAATATATCGAAAGCGTTCTTGAAGAGCGTGAGCGCGAGAATATTTTTGTTTTGAAAGCATTGAAAGCAAGACATTCGGGGGAAAAATGATTAAATCTTTGTTTAAAAATGTTTTAGTTGTAGTAAACAGTTCAGAAGCCTCTATTCAAGCTGTAAAATACGCCGCTCTTCTGGCAAAAATTTATCATTGCTCCGTAAAAATCGTCTATGTTGTAGACATTGCAACAATAAGAAAGCTCACGCTGACCAAGCTCTTTGTTCAAGAAGAGAGCGAAGAATATATTGCGCGCCTTATCGAAGACGGCAAAAAATACTTGAAGCACACGGAAGAGCTTTGCGCCGCAAAAGGCGTAAAAGTTCAGACTGAAATGCGCAAAGGTTCGATTTGCGCAGAAGTTGTTGCAGTTGCAGATGAAATGAAAGCCGACATGATTCTGCTCGGCGCTTTTGAAAAGCCGGGCGAAGACCCGCGTGACGTTATTTCATCGTCTTATAGGCAGATTATCGTAAAGGCACACTGCAGCGTGCTTGTTGTCAAAGATTCGATGATTGAAAAACTTTTTAAAATGGCGTAAAACATAGTAAGGTAAAAGTTAGTTGCCGCTAAAACAGAAAAAGGAAACGCTATGAGAACGTTGTTGTTGCATTTTTTTGACAGCTCAAACCACAAGCACGCTGCCATTTTGCAGAATCTTTCTAAAGGTGCGGAATCAAACGGAAACGAAGTTACAGTTTTTGATGCATCGCATGACAGCATTGAATCGCTTCATCTTGCTTTTTATGAATATATCGCCGTTGCCGTTACTTCGCCGCAGTTTATCGGTGCAAAAGTGCCGAAGAAGCTGCTCGACATTCTGGCTTCTGCCGGTTCAGTTGACGGCAAAAAAGGCTGCGTAGTCGTTATCAAATCGGGTTTGTCTTCAAACAAGATGGCGCATGTAATAATGAAAGAGCTTGAGTCGCACGGCATGGTGCTTGATTATTTTGATGTAATCGAAAATGTTGACCATTCAGTTGCTGTCGGCAAAAAGATAGGCTGATTCTTCTGTGGACGAATGTTATAAACTGCTCGGAATTCAGCCTGATGCGTCTGTTTCAGAAATAAAGACTGCATTCAGACGCAAGGCAAAGCTGCTTCATCCAGATTTATCGAAAGAAAATAGCGCTGATACAAAAGCATTTCAGAAAATCCTAAAAGCATACCAGACTCTCATCAGCCTGCGCAACAGTTCGTTGTTTGAAGAGCAGTTCAGGTCGCGCTATTCAAGAGGCTCAAAATCTGAAGAATCGTTTGATTACCGGCGCTGGCTTATGGAGCGCACCGATGAAGAGAGCCGCTGCAAGCTTGTTTTTTTTGATTTGATGCACGGCAACGAAGATGATGCTGTTGCAGAATACAAGCGCCTTTCAGTTAGCCGCGCCGATTTTTCGCTTTCAAGATGGTTTACGCGCGAAGACTTTATGGATTACGGCTTTATTCTTACTGAAGAGCTGATTTTCCGCGAAGAATATTACGACGCCTATCTGCTGCTGGCTAAGATAATCCGCATGGAATATAGCTACGCCTATTTCAGACACTTTTTCCCCGAAGTGATGGACTTGATGCGGAGCCTTGTGCGCACCAAGCTGCCGGGCAAAGTGAGCGATGAGCTGCTGCTTGACGCTTTGGAAGACGCGCTTGATTTGGGTTTTGCCAAAAAAGACGAAGCTTATATTCTCCGGCTTATGGCAGAATCTTATGACAGGCTTGGCGACACAAGCACTGCGGAGCTTTGTCTGCGGAAAGCGTTGCAGATGGATTCTACGCTTTCTGTTCCGGCAAGATTCAGGCACCGCTACAGTTTTTAGTTTGTTAATAATGGGCGGAAGCTCCGGTTTCCGCAAAGAATATAGAGGCTTTTTTATGATACGTTTGAAGAACGAAAAACAAATTAATGGAATCAGAAAATCATGTCAGCTTCTTGCTGAAATGTACAAGCATGTCATTCCGCTTGTTCAGGCTGGGATGACGACACACGAAATTGACGAGCTTTGCAAAGAATTCATAGTCCGTCACGGCGGCAAACCGGCCTGGTATGCTGAAGATTTTCCGGGCGCGGCGTGTATTTCCGTAAACGATGAAGTCATTCACGGCATTCCGTCTAAGAAAAGAAAAATCGAAAACGGTGACATTGTTTCGCTTGATGTAGGAATTGACCTTGACGGCTACATAAGCGATTCGGCACATACAATAAAGGTTGGCAAAGTTTCGCCAACAGCAGAAAAGCTTATAAACGTGACGAAGCAGTGCCTTGAAGCCGGCATTGCAGCCTGCAAGGTTGGCAACCGTATCGGCGACATTTCTCACGCCGTTTACGAAGTAGCCACAAAAGCGGGCTATGGCGTTGTGTACGAATACTGCGGTCACGGCGTCGGGCTTGGCGTGCATGAAGACCCAAGTGTGCCGAATGTGCCGAGCCGTGGCCCGAACCCGCGCATTCAGCCTGGCATGGTGCTTGCAATTGAGCCGATGATTAACGTCGGCACAGATGACGTGCTGCTTGAAGACGACGATTGGACTGTAATCACGGCGGACGGTTCGCTTTCTGCGCACGAAGAGCATACTGTTGCAGTCTTTGCTGACCACACGGAAATTCTTACAAGAATGGACTAATCTGTCTTAAGATTAAGTTAAGCCGCCTTGCAAGCTTTTGTGCTTTTGTGGGCGGCGTAGCTTTGAGCTTTGCGCAAGCTGAGCCGTGATTTTCCCCTCATAACAAAAAATTCTTCAAAAAATCGGTAAAATTCTAAAAAAATTTGTAAACAATTATCACGATGAGTGTTTTTATTGGTATATTCAAAGTGAAGGTAGTCTGCATTAAGACAGCCTGAAGGCAGTTTCACTGCTGTTACTTTGAACCATTCATTACAAATTGGATGTTCTGTTATACATCTGGAGGTTATCTGACAATGAAACAATTTGTTAAAAATTTCCTTTTCTGTGCTATCGCATGTCTGGCTGGCATCGGTGTTTTTACGCTTTCTTGTTCTGCCAAAAAAACAGACGCAAACACTGTCTTTGCTGAAACAAAAAAAGCGCCTTATACAAAATCTGAATCAGGCGCATCTGTAAAACTTCCAAAAGACGCACTTTCTGTTGTTGAGTCTATGCAGATTGTGTTCCGTTCTGTTTCTGATGCGGTTCTTCCGGCAGTTGTTGAGCTTGACGTAACTGAAACAAAGACACGTCAGGCTAATCCTTTTGAAGATTTTCCGTTTTTCTTTTTTAACCAGAACGGAGACAAGACCGAAGAATACGAGCAGCAGGGGTTGGGTTCAGGCGTAATCGTCCGCAAGAACGGTAAGACTTTTTATGTTCTGACGAACAATCACGTTGCAGGTTCTGCCAATGAGATTTCTGTAAAGCTCAGTGACGGCCGCACTTTCAAAGGCAAGCTTGTCGGCGCAGATGAGCGCAAAGATATCGCGCTTGTTTCATTTGAAAGCGACGATGCTTCAATTACAGTGGCTTCGCTCGGCAATTCAGACTCTGTTCATCAGGGCGACATCTGCTTTGCAATGGGCACGCCGCTCGGCTATTATTCGTCTGTTACACAAGGCATCGTCAGCGCTACAGGGCGCAGCGGCAACGGCATCGGCAACATCAGCGACTTTATTCAGACTGATGCAGCTATCAACCAGGGCAACTCTGGCGGCCCGCTCGTCAACATTTACGGCGAAGTAATCGGCATCAACACATGGATTGCTTCTCAATCAGGCGGTTCGCAGGGCTTGGGCTTCGCAATTCCGATTAACAACATCAAGAAAGCAATTGATTCATTCATCTCAGGTGGAAAAATCACATACGGCTGGATGGGCATTACGCTGATTGACATTGAAGATTCTTACAAAGAAGAACTTAAGGTTAGCGGAAAAGACGGCTCTCTTGTTGCACAGGTTTTCCTTGATTCACCGGCTTCTAAAGCAGGTGTTCATGCTGGAGACTATATAATCTCGCTTAACGGCAAGAAGGTTAAATCAAGCGACCAGCTTGTGCGCGAAGTAGGCGATATTCCTGCCGGTGAAACAGCAACATTTGTTGTTTTGCGCAACGGTAAAGAAGTTACATTGCGCGCAAAAGTTGAAGAACGCAAAGAAGAGACTGTAACCAACAATTCAAAGCTTTGGCCTGGCTTTACGGCTGTGCCTCTTACAGCAGATGTCCGCAAGCAGCTTAAGCTTGAAGACAAAGTTAAGGGCGTGCTTGTCGTAAACATCGTGTCAAAGTCTCCGGCTGCTGTTCTTAGCTTGCACAACGGCGACGTGATTACAGCTGTAAACGGCAAAGAAATCAAGAATATTACAGAATTCTTCGATTTGGTTTCTGATAAGACTAATAAAGAAATCTGGTTTGATGTTTTGAGAGACGGTCATAAGATTTCAACAGTCAAATACAAGATATAAACTCTTGCAGATATAAAAAAGGCTGCCTGAAGCTTGGTCATAGTGAGATTCCGAACTTGGTTCGGAATCTCACACAGATGCTGAAACTAATTCAGCATGACGACTAGCTCAAAGGCAGCCTTTTTTGTTTGTTGATGCCGTGCTTAGTCAAGCACTATGCCGCGCATTTCATCAAGGTTTTTGTAGCCCTTGCGTTTCATGAACGACACAAGGCCGTCGATACATTCAATCATCGTGAGCGGGTTCGCAAAAGTGTTTGTGCCAACTTCAACAGCAGCCGCGCCGCACATTATGAATTCAACCACATCCTGCCACTTTTCAACGCCACCGATTGCAATAACCGGAACTTGCTGCTCCGGCGGAAGCTTCTTAATTTCGCTGCAAAGCTCGTAGACGAGGCGCATTGCAATCGGGCGCACGGCCGGACCGCCGAAACCGGCTTTAATCTTGTCAAAGACCGGCACGCCGCGTTCAATGTCAATTGCCACACCCTGAAAAGAGTTGCACAAGCTGATGCCGTCTGCGCCGCTTTTAATGCACTGAAGTGCCACGTTGAGCAAATCTGGCGACTGCGGCGTAAGCTTTACAATCAAAGGCTTTGACGTTACAGCCCTTACTGCAGAAACAGCTTGGTCTGCAAGTGCGCATGTCATGCCAAAAGATGCGCCGCCTGCCGCCACGTTCGGGCATGAAATGTTAAGCTCAATTATTGGCACTTCTGTCTTGTCGAGCAGCTTTGCGCCTTCAACATAGCTTTCAAGCGTAGAGCCGGAAAGATTGGCGATTGTAACCGGCTTGAGCGCAAGCATTTCAGGCAGCTCATGCTCTATGAAGTGCGGAATGCCCGGGTTCTGAAGCCCGATTGAGTTCATAAGCCCAGACGGTGTTTCCCAAAGGCGAATTCCGCTGTTGCCCTCGCGCGGTTCAAGCGTAAGACCTTTTGAAGCGATGCCGCCGAGACGGTTCACATCGAAAACAGGCGCATATTCCGTGCCGAAGCCGAATGTGCCGGAGCTGCCGATGAGAGGGTTGCTCAGGCGAACGCCTTTTATTGAAACTGAAACGTCAGGTTCTTCTTTAAGAGGTTCTTTGCGCGGCTGAGCTTTTGACGAAAATGAATCTTTGAACTGCGGAAATTTTATGATTCTGCTGTCAAAGACCGGCCCGTCTTTGCAGCAGCGTTTGTTGCCTTCTGTAGTGTCAATCGTGCAGCCGAGGCAGACGCCCATGCCGCAAGCCATGCGCGCTTCCATGCTGAGATAGCACAAAATGCCGGCTTCTTCTGCTATTTTTTTGACATAGGCGAGCATCGGGGTAGGGCCGCAAGCGTAAACAACTGAATAGTTACCAGCTTTGATTGTTTCAACCGTAAGCGCGGCCGGCAACATGCCTTTAATGCCCACGCTGCCGTCGTCAGTCGTGATTACAAGCTTTTCAGGCTTTATTTTATCCAGACCGTATTTGCCGCTCTTGAAGCAGGCGTAAAAATCATAAGACTTGTCTTTGAGCGTTTCTGCAAAACCGGCAACAGGTGCAACACCGATGCCGCCGCCGACAATCAGGGCTTTTCCGTTTTCAGTTTTTGGAAAGATGTTGCCGAGCGGGCCTAAGATGCTTATTTCATCGTCTTTTTCAAGGCTGCAAAGTTCTTTTGTGCCTGTGCCTTTTTCAAGAATCAGAAAAGTAATCTCTACATAGTCTTTTTTCTGCTCTGAATGGAAAACGCTGATAGGGCGGCCGAGCAGCACGTCGCTTTTAAGCGCGTGCAGCATGTAAAACTGCCCCGGCAGCGGCTTTTTATCGCCTTTTACTGCAAGAACAAGCGCGAAAACGCTGTTTTCAGGCTTTGCGCCTTTTTCAGCCTTGCAGGAAATCACCTTGCCTTTCGTAAATTCAGGATAAGCAACATTGTTGCAGTCTAAAATCTTTGACATAGAACCGCTCCTCGTTTTTGTTACTTTGAAAGACGTTCTGCAATCCGGTCGATGAAATCCCAAGAATTGAGAATCTCTTTCGGAGCAGGTTCGGCAAGCGCTTTCAAGTCACCTGTCATAATGCCGTCTTCAATAAGACCGAGCGTTGCTTTTTCAAGCTTGTGCGCAAAATCAACAAGCTCCGGCGTGCCGTCAAGCTCGCCGCGCTTGGCAAGCGCACCAGTCCATGCAAAGATAAGCGCAATCGGGTTTGTCGAAGTCTTTTCGCCCTTCAAATAGCGGTAGTAGTGGCGCTGAACTGTGCCGTGTGCAGCTTCGTACTCGAATTTCCCGTCCGGCGAAACTAGAACGCTTGTCATCATAGAAAGGCTGCCGCTTGCAGAAGCAACCATGTCGCTCATTACGTCGCCGTCATAGTTTTTGCAAGCCCAAAGAATGCCGCCTTCGTGCTTCATTACGCGCGCAACAACGTCGTCGATGAGCGTATAAAAATAGGTCAGACCGTTCTTGTCAAAATCAGCCTTGAATTCAGAATCGAAGATTGTCTGGAAAATTTCCTTGAAGCGGCCGTCGTAAGTCTTGCTGATTGTGTCTTTTGTGGCGAACCAGACATCAACCTTTTCGTCGAGCGCGTATCTGAAGCAGCAGCGCGCAAAGCTTTCAATAGATTTGTCAAGATTGTGGATTCCCTGAATGACGCCCGGGCCTTTCATCTGCATGATTGTCTTGCGTGTTTCGTTGCCGTTCTCGTCTGTAAAGACAAGCTCCGCTTTTCCGGGGCGGTCAACGTACATTTCGCAGTTCTTGTACACGTCGCCGTAGGCATGTCTGCCCATAATGAAAGGCTTTTTCCAGCTTTTTACGGCAGGTTTTACGTTCTTTACGATAATCGGCTTGCGGAAAACTGTGCCGTCAAGTTCTGCCCTGATTATGCCGTTCGGGCTTGGCGTAAGCTGTTTGAGCTTATATTCTTCCATGCGTGCAGCATTCGATGTGATTGTGGCACATTTTACGCCAACGCCGAGCCGCTTGATTGCGGCCGCTGCTTCGTATGTGATTTTATCATCTGAATCGTCGCGGGCTTTCAAACCCAAATCGTAATATTCGGTTTTTAAATCTACAAAAGGTTCAAGAAGCTTTTCTTTGATTACAGCCCAAAGAACTCTGGTCATCTCGTCGCCGTCAAGCTCGGCAATCGGTGTTTTCATTTGAATTTTAGCCATTTCTACCTCACATGGAAAAAACGAACTCTCCAGATGCACCTTCTGCATGGAGAATTTCTTCAATAGAAGATAGCACAAAAAGCCGTGCGTTTTCAACACTCGTCTTTTATGCATATATAGCCGCTGTTTGTGGAGCATGAGACAAAACCGCGCGATAACGCGCTACAAATTTGTACATACAGGTTCTTAGGGCGGCAGCCCTAAGCCGTGCCGGAAAAGGTAAGGGTTTAAGGGAAAGGGAAAACCGCGCCTCGGATGAAGGGGTGTTCCCTTTCCCTTAGCGTTTTGCTCGTATAGAACTAATTTCGTAGATTAGGCTTGAGCAAAACCGTTGTGCATTCGTTACAAGATTTGCCGCATGGCAAATCTTGGCCGTTTTGCTTGATAAGACAAATATCGTAGAAAGAGCTATTGCAAAACGCCTTGACTTTGAGATGATATTAATGATATTTTCTATAGACTAGTTTAAATTTATATTTACACAAGGAAGGATTTTATGTTGTTGTCTGTCTTGCAAGCAGCTCAAGCTCCGGCAGGTGCTGCCGGTCTCGTTAGCCTGCTTCCAATTGTACTTATTTTCGTTATTTTTTACTTTTTCATTATCATGCCTCAGAACAAGAAGCAGAAAGAAACTGAAAAAATGATTTCAGCCCTCAAGAAGGGTGATAAGGTTATAACAATCGGCGGAATTCATGGCGTTGTTACTTCTACAAAAGAAAAGACAGTCATCGTCAAAGTAGACGATTCTACAAAGCTTGAATTTTCACGCTCTGCAATTGCATCAGTTGTAACTGACGAAAAAGCAAAAGACAAAAACTCAAAAGCGGAAAAAACTGCTGAAGCTGAAAAAATTGAAGCAACCGATTCTAATTCAGAAGCTGCAGAATAAAAATAAATACATTTCGGAGAAAAAAAGAGTATGAGCAAACGTAACCGTTTTTTCATTATTCTTGTGGTCCTTGTTGTTTGTTTTGCCTTCCTTTGGCCGTCAATCGCGTGGTATTTCCTTACCCCGAAAGATGCTCAGACTTTGGCACTAGGTTCACTTGAAAAAATCAAAGATTATTCGCACATCATGGCAGCCCAGGATGTTGCCGCTTTGTCTGCTTCTGCACGCACAAACAGTGCTGCAGAACTTCCTGCTGAATTCAGTTATTTGAAAGCTGAAGCCAAAAAGAACTGCAAGCTTTATAACAAGCCTGCTCCAGAATCTTGGACATACGGTTCTGTATTAGGTTCTTTCGCTTCACAAGATGAATTGATTTCAGCTATTGAAAAGAAATATCGTGAGGAAATTCTGAAAAACAAGAACCGCTACAAGCGTTCAGTTAAGCTCGGTCTTGACTTGTCTGGCGGTATGAGCGTTATCGTAAAGGCTGACCTTCAGGCAGTGCTTGACGCTCAAGAAGAAGACACTGTTGAAGACGAACAGGCTTTCAAAGAAGAAGCAATGGCACAGGCTATTGAAACTTTGAAGAGCCGCATCGACCGCTTCGGTTTGACAGAACCTGTAATCCGCAAGCAGGGCGATGACCGCATCTATATCGAAGTTCCGGGTGCTGCTGAAACAGAAAGCATCAACTCAATCATTATGGGCAAAGGCATCTTGAACTTCCGCTATGTAGACTTTGAAGCTTCAGAAGCATTCAACGCTTTCTATAGATCAAACCCTGCAAACGTGTTTGACGCAAACGGCAACCTTCTTGACCCGACACTCGTTCCGGAAGGCAAGGAAGTTCTTGGTACTTATACAAAAGATTCTTATGGTCTTGACGAAAAGACCGGCTATCTTGTTGTTGACAAAGTGCCTGTTCTTGACGGAAAGCACATCAAATCTGCAAGAATCGGCAGCGACAACGTAGGCAAGCCGCAGATTCAGGTTGAGCTTGATTCTGAAGGTGCTTCAATTTTCGGCGAATTCACAGCTGCACACGTAAACGACTGCATGGCAATCGTTTCAGACAACAAGATTAAGTCTTATCCAAGAATCAATGAACCGATTCCTGGCGGACACGTTGCAATAAGCGGCTTCGATTATGAAGAAGCTCAGAACTTGCAGAAAGTGCTTCAGACAGCATGGCTTTCAGTGCCGCTTGAAATTGAAAATCAGCAGGTTATCGGTGCCGCGCTCGGCGAAGCTGCAATTCAGCAGGGCTTGAGAGCGCTCATCATCGGTCTTGCCGCTGTTCTCGTGTTCATGATTATTTGGTACATGGGTGCCGGTTTCAACGCCGTTGTTGCACAGATTTTGAACTTGTTCATCATGTTCTCGTTCTTGTCTGCAATGGGTTTGACATTAACCCTTTCAAGCATTGCCGGTATGATTCTTACAATCGGTATGGCAGTTGACGCTAACGTAATTATCTTTGAGCGCATCAAAGAAGAGCGCCGCCTTGGCAAGAGCCGCGCCGCTGCAATTGCTGCCGGTTTCGACCATGCACTCTGGGCAATTTTGGACTCTAACATCACTACATTGATTGCAGCTTTGTTCCTTTCTATGCTTGGAACTGGTACGATTCAAGGTTTCGCTGTCAGCTTGGCAATTGGTGTTGTTTCATCAGTATTTACTGCACTGGTTGTTTCTCATCTTATGTTCGACTTCAACACAGACGTTATGCATAGAGAGAATATCAGTATCGGCTGGAGTGTAAAGTAATGAAAAAAATTATTCATTTTAGTAAAGCATATATTCCATGTGTAATTTTAAGCTGTGCAATTATTGTACTTGGAATTGTTTCCGTTTTTACGCGCGGAATCAATTATGGCATTGACTTCAAGCCTGGCTTGATTCAGGAAGTGCGCATCGTGCCGCCTGTTATCAGCCTTACTTATGAAGGTGCTGCAAACGTAACCGTTGAAACAGCTTCTTCTGGCGTTACTTTGGTTGTTACTGGTTCTTCAGAGAACGATACAATCCATTTCTATTACGGTCAGAACCCGACGATTGACGCAATGGTTTCATCGCTCAATACTGTAGACGGCGTTAAGGCAACAGCTCTTGTTTCTGGTTCAGAATCTGCAATCGGCATGTTCACAAACTCTGAAGTTTCAGCTGTGCTTTCAAATACACCGTTCAGCTTGTTCCGTGCTTCAGAAAAGCCGCTTGCAACAGTTGATCAGGTACGCGATTCATTAAGCGGCATTTCAGACATTTCCGTTAAAGAAACTGGCACAGGCTCAGATGTTGCTTTTCAGATTCGCGCCGGAGATGACGGCAAAGACAAAGAAATCCGCAACACTAGAAAGACACAGATTTATAACGCATTGTCTGACAAATTCGGCAAAGAGAACATCGCTGTTGTAAAGACAGACTTTATCGGTTCAAGCTTCTCTCAGAAACTTGTGCTCGGTTCAATCGTGCTTGTTGTTTTAACTCTCGGTTTGATTTGCCTTTATGCGTCTGTCAGATTCAAGTGGGATTTGGCTATCGCAGCTGTTCTTGCAATTATTCACGATGCGCTTATTATGGTTTCATTCGTTGCGTTCACACAGATGGAATTCTCTTCTATCACAGTTGCTGCGATTTTGACAATCATCGGTTATTCAATCAACGATACAGTTGTTGTTCTTGACCGCATCCGCGAAAACATCAAAGTAAGCGGCATCAAATCTTTCAAAGAGATTTGGGATCTTTCTCAGAGCGAAATGCTCTCACGTACAATCATCACGACTGTAACGACATTGCTTGCCGTTCTTTCGCTTTTCATCTTTACGACTGGCTCAATGAAAGACTTTGCGCTTGCATTGATGGTCGGTATGATTTCCGGCGTTTATTCTACAATCTACATAGCAGGTTCATTCGCCTGCCTTTGCAGAAGAAACTGGAAACCTTCTGATGAAGTAAAGCAGACAGTATAAGTTAAGTGCTGATTATTTTCACTTAATTAAAGCCCGGAAGATTGCTTTTCTTTCGGGCTTTTTTTTGTTATGCTGAAAAATATGATTATAAAAAAAGCTGAAATTTTGGGCTACTGCATGGGCGTTAGGCGCGCTGTTGAAACTGCCGAACTTGCATGCAGAGAAAACCCTGATAAAAAGATTTTTACTCTTGGGCCGCTTATTCACAATAATTCTGCGCTTGAAGTGCTTGCAGAAAAGGGCGTGAACGTCTTAAAAGAAGATGCAAGCGACCTGGCCGAAGGCGCTGAAAATTCGGTGGTGATTGTGCGCGCGCATGGTGTTCCGCCGCTTGTAATGCAAAACCTTAAAAGCAGGGGCGTAACCGTAATTGACGCAACTTGTCCGCGTGTGCTTTCAAGCCAAAAAAGGGCGGCAGATTATGCCAAGCGCGGCTATACGGTTTTTCTTGCTGGAGACAAGAACCACGGCGAAGTTGTGGGCATAAGCGGCTACGCGCGCGCATCTGGCGCAGACTGCATCGTAATAGAGCATAAAGAAGATGCTGCCGCTGTAAAGCATGTGCCCGAAAAGTCTGTGCTTTTAAGCCAGACCACAATCTCAAGAAGCGAATATGACGCCATCGCCGCCGTGCTCAAAGCCAAGAATGATGCGCTTGTGGTGCTCAACACAATCTGCCCTGCAACAGATGAGAGGCAGAATGCGCTGATTGAGCTTTGCAAGAACGTTGACGGCATCTTGGTAATCGGCGGCAGGCACTCTGCAAACACCAAAAGACTTTTGCGCACGGCTCAAGATTTGTGCGCCCACGCCGCGCTAATCGAAACGGCGGAAGAAATTCCGCAAGAGTTTTTTGCGCTTGAACGGATTGGCCTTACAGCCGGTGCATCAACGCCAGATTTTGTCATAGATTCAGTTGAAACAGCATTGATTGAGCATAGCTACAAAATCTAATACGTACTTGCCGTATGTGTTAAAAATCGCTAAAATAAAAAAATATAAAATGACAATGCTGCTTTTTTAAGCTAAAAAAGCAGTGTTTGGTAAAGAGGATTTTGATGAAAGCAATCGAATTGGAAAAGGCTTACGAGCCTAAATCTTTTGAAGACAGAATTTACAACGAATGGGAAAGCAAAGGCTATTTCAAGCCGGCAAGTGATGAAAAATCTCCTGTTCATGAGCAGTACAAATGCCAGTGCAATAGCTGCAAAAAGACAAACACATACTCTGTCGTCATTCCTCCACCAAACGTCACAGGCGTGCTCCACATGGGTCACGGCTTGAACAACACGCTTCAAGACATCGTTGTACGCTACCACCGCATGAAAGGTGACAACACTCTTTGGGTTACTGGCACAGACCATGCCGGAATTGCAACGCAGAACGTAGTTGAACGTCAGCTTAAAAAAGAAGGTAAGACCCGCAACGACCTGGGGCGCGAAAAATTCATTGAACGAACTTGGACAGTAAAAGAAGACCACCACAATACAATCGTTAAGCAGCAGAGAAAGCTCGGCAACTCAACAGACTGGGAACGTGAACGCTTTACGATGGACGAAGGCTTGAGCAAAGCCGTCCGCGATGTTTTCGTTACGCTTTATGAGCGCGGCCTTATGTACCGCGGGAAACGCCTTGTAAACTGGTGCCCGCGCTGCGGCACTGCTCTTGCAGATGATGAAGTAGACCATGAAGATACACAGGGCGCGATGTATCACATCTATTATGAATACGCTGACGGCAGCGGCCGCATTGAAGTTGCCACAACGCGCCCGGAAACATTCTTTGGCGATACAGCTGTTGCTGTAAACCCGACAGATGAACGCTACACCGCGCTTGTCGGCAAGAAGCTCAAGCTTCCGCTTACAGGCAAAGAAATCCCGATTATTGCAGATGATTATGTAGACAAAGAATTCGGAACCGGTATGGTAAAGATTACGCCGGCACACGACCCGAACGACTGGGAAGTAGGCTTGCGTCACAATCTTGAAGTTATCAACCTTTTAACGCCAGACGGCCGCCTCAACGAGAATGTACCGGAAAAATACCGCGGCTTGAACCCTGAAGAAGCGCGTAAGCTCGTAATCGAAGATCTTGAAGCAGCTGGGCTTTTCAAAGGCGAAGAAAAGATGGTTCACTCTGTTGGCCACTGCTACCGCTGCAAAACCGTAGTTGAGCCTTATTTGAGCGACCAGTGGTTCGTTAAGATGAAGCCGATGGCTGACAAAGCTTTGGCAGCTTGGAAAAACGGCGAAATCAAGTTCTTTCCGCAGAAATGGGAAAACACTTACGAGCAGTGGCTTGTCAATATCCGCGACTGGTGTGTAAGCCGCCAGATTTGGTGGGGACACCGCATTCCAGTTTGGTATTGCCAGAAATGCGGCGAAGTTATCGTAAGCCGCGAAGACCCGTCTAAGTGCCCAAAATGCGGCGCTGGCGCAGACCAGCTTAAGCAAGACCCTGATGTTCTTGATACATGGTTCAGCTCTTGGCTCTGGCCTTTCAGCACACTCGGCTGGCCTGAAAAAACTGATGATTTAGAGAAATTCTATCCGACAACGGCGCTTGTAACCGCTTATGATATTATCTTCTTCTGGGTTGCGCGCATGATTATGGCCGGTCTTGAATTCACAGGCAAAGCACCGTTCCACGATATTTACATTCACGGGCTTGTGCGCGACAAGCAGGGCCGCAAGATGTCTAAGTCTTTGGGCAACGGCATTGACCCGCTTGAGATTATCGACGAATACGGTTCAGACGCGCTCAAGTTTACGCTCGGCTTTATGTGCGCGCAAGGTCAGGATGTTCTGGTCGATAAAGAATCATTCAAGCTTGGCAGCCGCTTTGCAAACAAGATTTGGAACGCAAGCCGCTACATTTTGGGCAACCTTGAAGGCCGCGAGCTTGTGGCTATTGACGAAAAAGCTGATGCTGACAAAGGCGCAAAGAACGGACTTACAGAGCTTGACCGCTGGATTTATTCACGTCTTAATGAAGCGGCTGCAAATGCACGCGCCGCTTTTGAAGGCTACCGCTATAACGACGGCGCACAGACCTTGTACGAATATTTCTGGAACAATTTCTGCGACTGGTATGTTGAAGCTACAAAGCTTTCGTTCTGGCACGGTGATGATGACGAAAAGAACCGCGCAATTTCAGTGCTTCTCAACGTTCTCGAAGAGAGCCTTCGCCTGCTTCATCCGTATCTTCCGTTTGTTACAGAAGAAATCTACAGATTCTTGCCGCAAGAGCAGCTTGCCGCAAACCGCAAGAAGTTTGCAAAAGCTGAAGATGCAGACAAGGCCGGCTACTGCGGTTTGCTCATCAATGCGCCTTACCCAGAATTCCGCGAGGAGCGCACATTCAAGAGCGCGGCAGAAAGATTTGCTTCTTTGCAAGAGCTTGTAAGACAAGTCCGCGCATTGCGTGCAGAATGCGGCATTTCGCCTGACATGAAGCTTCACGCCGCGGTTCAGATTACTCCGGGCAGTGCAGCGGAAGTTTTCAAAGAGAAAGTTGAGCTTATCTGCCTTTTGGGCGGTCTTTCAAAGATAGACTTTGTATCTGAAAAGCCGGCCTCATCAATCGGAACTGTGGGCAACGGCTTTGAAGCATTCGTGCTTGTCGGCGAAGGAATTGATTCTGCACAGCTCAAGGCACGCTTTACAAAAGAAATCAACACTGAAACAGCATTTGCTCAGAAAGTTGAAGCAAAGCTTGCCGGCAAGTTTGCACAGAATGCGCCTGCCGATATTGTTGCAGCAGAAAGAGAAAAGCTCGCCAATACAAAACGCCGTATTGAAAAGCTGACTTCATATTTGCAGAGTTTATAATATGGAAATGAACACCGAGGCAATGCTTGCCTTAAAAAGCATCAATCTTGCGCCGTATATGCAGCTTGCAACTGCATTAATCGGCAAATCTCGTCATGCAGGCGGCAATATGTTCCGCCATCAGCTCGATACTATGTCGATTCTGATTGACTACGGTTATATTGACAGCGTATTGCTAAAAGCCTCGGTGATTCACGACGTAATCGAAGATATTCCCGGTTTTGACCACGACTTGATTTTGCAGATTGAGCCTGAAGCAGCCGAAGTCTATAAGCTGGTGCTTGAAGTTACCAAGAAAGAAGGGCAGCTCAAAAGCGATTATCTTAAAGGTGTGATGCGCAACGGCAGCCAGAAAGCGAAAATCTTGAAGACTGCCGACCGCATCAGCAACATGATAAGCTTGGGCTTTGTTACAAGCCCTGAATTTATTGAGCGCTACTGCGATGAAACAGAATTCTACATCTTCCCGATTGCACTTGAATCAAACTACGACATGTACCAAGAACTTATTCAGCTTGTAATGACCCGCCGCCGCTACCTCGAAGATTCCGGCTACCTCGACAAAAAGCCTTTGGATTGACAAGGAGCGGAAGCTCCTTGCCTTTGGTGCATCTTATGCAAGCATAATTTTTTCACTGTAGACACCTGTTCTAACAGTTTTGTTTATGCGTTTTCCAGAACCATAAGCTGTCTTTAGAATCAGCCTGTAGTTTCCAGCCGCAACAGATGCAGGAATATTGAACAGAATCTTGGTGTTGGTGTTATCTATGATATTTTCCATTCCAAGAGCTGTCCATGTAGAAGAATCAGTATCGTAACTGCCGTCTTCTGCACATGATGCAAGATAAATCCCTGTTTCAGCTTCATCACCAGCAATTTTCAAGCGTCTGCCGATAATTCGGGCAGAGTAACCTATAGAAAGTTCTGTGCTTGTTTGCCTTGTGTGAATGTTGTAAAGACTGCCAAGAAATGGCTCATGAGAAGTTGAGATGTCTGCACCAGCAGTTACACCTTTTACTGCTTCAAGAGCAAGGTCGCTCGGCGTAAAAGAGAGAGTCATTTCAGGAACATCTTCTACAGTCGGTGCTTCAGAATCGATGCTTGAATTAGGCTTTATATACAAAGTTCCCATTTCAAGCAAATCAACAGCCTTGCCGGTTTTCAAAAGTTCCAGAATGGCATTTCTGAAAAGACCGGCAGAATATAGAAGAGTTTCCCTGTCCATAACTTTGTTGTGTTCAAGGATTTTCGTAACGATGTTACCGATAAAAGCCGTATTTCTTTTTACCTTAGCATAAGAAATAGACTTATCCAAAAGAGTGAGCGTATGCATTGTTACGTTCACTGTGTCTGAAAGTTCATTTACTTTATCATTCATTAGTGACACCACCATGTTATGAGAATTATTGCGGAATGTGTCCGCATCTTGACCCCGAACGGTCTTGCGTGGTATCTTCAAACTGACAGTGAGAAGGTATCACTCCTTTTTACAAAGCCTGTTGATTTATTGCCGTAAATCTACAGGCTCTTTTTTTGTTCTTCCGTTTTCGGCTGCTCGAAAGAACAATAAGCTTTTGTTTTCAAGCTGTAGCACCTCCTTAATAAATAACTATCTAATACCATGATTGCCGCTCTCTTTCCATTTCTTCCTCTCTTTCAAATTCTTCAATATAGGAAAATTTGTGAGGGGCAATACTGTTTATGAACGGTTTGAATTTTTGCAAAATTATATCGTCATAATCAATGGTCGCATGATTATTTTTAAGATTATACCAGTCGTAAATCTTTTTTATATTTTTCATTCTAAGGTCTGCTGCAGGGAGTGAAACTCCGAAAACAGATGCTATAAATTCCTGTGTAATTCTACATCCTCGTTTTGACAATTCAATTATAATCTGTTCTGGCATTTGAAGCTGAGCAGAGAACATGTTTGCTTCTGCTTCATATTTTTTATACAGGGACATAAATCTTTGATCCTTATTCTTTCTATATTCTGTGAGTTTTTCTATATCGTGATGCAAATAATAATGACCACATTCGTGACATTCTGTGAACTTCTGCCGTTTTTCTGGCATATCATCATTCAAGAACATTATGTATCTCCCATTTCTATCCATCAATGCACCATCGTTAGAAAAGACAGCTTCCTCTGGTTTTATGTTTAATGCCCTAAGTTCTGAAAAATACATCATTTCAAATTCTGTTTCTTTTTCTATAAAAGAATTCATTGAAAATGGAAATGTAGTTATTGCATCAGAACAGACAAGAATTTCATTGGCCGTATTACAAGCCTTTTTGAAATCTGGAATAAAAGGATCAATCATTAGCTATTTCCCCCCAAGTTTTTTATCAAATGCTATGTTTAATAAATTTTCAGCTTTGTCTAATTCATTTTCATTTAATGTAACTAGAAGTCTTTGAATTGAATTGATTTTTGCATTTCTAGGATTGTTTCCATCTGTTTTGTCATTTCCAAGAAGATAATCACTAGAAACATCAAAGAGTTCACAAAGCTTAAAAAGTACATCTTGACGTGGTACTGTTCCACTTGTTTCCCACATACTTACACGAGTTTTGCTGATATTCAATTTTTTTGCTAAATCTGTAGTAGTTAAATTATGCTTTTCTCTCATAGCCTTAATTCTCTCCGCAAAGGTTGTGTTCCCCATCAAACGCCCCCAAATAAAAATCAATAAAATATAATATGTTCAATATATTTGAACTTGATATAAATATACTGCCATTCTTAATTGAAGTCAAGAGAAAATATTGAATTTGTTCAATAAAATTGGATTTTTTCGGAGACACTTTGTCTCCGCCACGGCGAGATAGTCTGTCTCATCAAAGAAAATCAATAGATTTCACCGCGGGGAGAGCATCAAAGACATACGGAAAAAGATGCGGATGTATTATATAGAAGAAAACACAGTTTTAGGTTAGTCTTGTTCTTCGCGCTCTGATAAAGGAAAGCGCTTTTCAATCATGTCTTTCATTGTAGGCGAAAGTTCTTCATCAAAGAATTTACGCACGTCTTCTCGGTTCTGGCTTGCATTACGCAAGAATAGGTCGGCAGGGTGAATCTCAAGAGCATAGGCTATCTTTAGGATAAGTTCAAAAGAAGGATAATTCTTTTTTGATTCAATGCCGCCAATAGTACTTTTTGCGCAATCACAGATTCCAGAAAGTTCTAGTTGAGACATTCCCTTTTGTGTTCTGTAAAAAATGAGGTTTTCAATAAAATCATCTTCAAATTTGCTCATACGGTCAAATTAACCGTTCAAATTAGTTTAAAAGTGGGTTAAACTAGCCGATTGTATATCAAAAGTGGGTTTAACCGAATTTTTATCTATAAAATCTAGTTTTACCATACTTTTAAGGGTAATAATAATGCAAACCGATACACAGAAACATAACGAAACCATAACACCGAACAGCAAAGAGATAGAAATCTTGAAAAAGCACTTTCCGCAGTGCTTTAACAAAAGCGAAAGTTTTGACATTGAAAAATTCCGGGAACTCATTGCACAGAATGATATCGAAATCAAAAAAGAAGGCTTTACGCTCAACTTTTTAGGCAAGAGCTATGCACGCTATCAGGCGAACTTGGACAGCGAAACGGTGATTGTACCAGATGCAGAGAACGACAACGCAGACAACAAAGACAGCGAAAACGTGTATATTGTTGGCGACAATCTTGACGCTTTGCAGCATTTGCGACATTCATACGCAGAACAAATAAAGTGCATTTACATCGACCCGCCATATAACACGGGCAAAGACGATTTTGTCTATAATGATAAATTCGGCTTTACAGCGAAAGAGCTTGTAGAGAAGCTGGATATTACGGAGGAAGAGGCAGAGCGAATTGTGGGCATGGGCGGAAAATGCACTCATTCGGCTTGGCTTACGTTTATGTATCCGCGTCTTGCCCTTGCTCGCGAGCTTTTGAGAGACGACGGCGTGATTTTTATCAGTATCGACGACAACGAGCAAGCAAACTTGAAGCGGCTGTGCGATGAAGTGTTCGGCGAGGGAAATTTTGTTTGCGATATTATTGTAAGGGCAAATAGCAGAGGACAAACTTATACAGAAATAGCAAAAACTCATGAGTATTTATTTGTTATTGCAAAAAGTGATGAAACAGAATTATTGGAATTGGAGAAAGATGCGGAATCTTCAGACTTAAATCTGAATGATAATATTGGAGCATTTAATATTCGAGAATTGAGAAATAGAAATCCAAAATTTGGAAGACATAATCGTCCGTTCCTTTTTTATCCGATTTATGTAAATCCAAAAATTATTGATAAAGACGGATTTTCACCAGTTTCTTTGATAAAACATTCTGATTATTCAGTGGAAGTCCTGCCTTATAATTCAGAAGGAAAAGAAAGTTGTTGGCGATGGGGAAAACAAAAAACTGAAAGTAATCTTGGAGACGATACATTGTCATGTAATTTGGTAGCAAAATTAAAGACAACAGGTTCTTATGGTATATATGAAAAATATCGCAAAACTACATATAAACCAAAATCTATTTGGGACGATAATTCATTCCTAACCGAAACTGGAACTGTTGAAATGCGGCAGTTAGGGTTTTCTTCAGAATTTGATTTTCCAAAACCTGTACGACTTATAAAACAATGTTTAAGCCTTGCAACCGGAGATAATGACATAATCCTCGACTTCTTCTCTGGCTCTGGAACAACCGCACACGCCGTAATGGACTTGAACGCAAGCGACAACGGAAAGCGCAAATTCATTATGGTACAACTTGATGAGTCTGTACGCAAAGACAGCGAGGCGGAAAAGGCGGGCTACAAGACAATAGACGAGATTGGACGCGAGCGAATACGCAGAGCGGCGGCAAAGCTAAAGGCGGAACACCCAGACACAAAAGCAGATTTGGGCTTCAAGACGTATTATCTCCGCTCAATGCCGCAGAACACGATTGACAAAATCAAGATTTTTGACCCTACTCTTATGTATGGCGACGGCGACATTATAGCGTCACTTGGTGAAAATGCGCTTTTGCAAACTTGGCAGATAAAAGACTGCTTCGGCTTTTACGCTAATGTGCAGAAAATCGACCTTTTGGGCTACACGGCGTATCTTTTGGACAGCGAGAAAATCGGGAAGTATCTGTATTTGCTTGACGGCATGGAAGACAAGAGCATAAAAGAGCTTATCCGCAAAATCGAGAGCATAGAGCTAACGGTAGACAAGATTTTTGTTTACGGATATTCGTTCGACTTCAACGCGCTCAATACTCTCAAAACCAACTTGAAAACGCTCAAAAACCGCAACCCGATTGAGCCGATTGTGAGGTACTAAAATGAGATTAGAGCAGAACTTACCTCATCAGAGCGCGGCGATTAACGCTGTTTTGCGTGTCTTTGACGGTGTTGAGCCGGAGATTTCTTCTGACCGCACAAAATGCCCGCTTTTGACTCTCGAGATGCAGACAATAAAAAAGAACATTGCACAGATTCAGAGCGACTCCGTTCCAGAAAGTTTGCGGGAAAACTACGCCGATTCAAACAACAAATATCTGAACATCGACATAAAAATGGAAACTGGTACTGGAAAGACCTATGTGTATACAAAGACGATGTTTGAACTTCACAAGGCTTTCGGCATAAACAAGTTTATCGTGCTTGTTCCGACTGTGCCTATTAAAGAGGGCGCAAAGGCATTTTTGAAGTCCGCTTATATGAAAAGCGATTTACAGTCGCTTTATGACGGTACGGAACTTCGGCTTCACGTTCTTGACGCACAAAAGCCAAAGACAAAAGGACGAAAATCGTTCCCTGCTGCAATTCAGGCTTTTGCTGAAAACACGGATTTGAATGGCAACAAAATCGACGTGCTTTTGACAAACAGCGGAATGATGAACAGCGCAAAAACAATGGACGCGGAATATGACCAGACTTTACTCGGAAACTTTACAAATCCGTACAAGGTTTTACAGAGCGTAAATCCGTTTGTAATCATTGACGAGCCTCATAAGTTCAACCGCACAAAAGGCACGTTCAAGACACTTCTTGAAAAGGTGAAGCCTCAATGCATTATCCGCTACGGTGCGACTTTTCCAGAAATGGCAAAAGACAAAATCGATTATGAAAACGTCGTGTATTCGCTGAACTCTTGCAAGGCGTTCAACGACAATCTTGTAAAAGGCGTGCAGGTTGAGTACATTGCCGACGAAGAGAAAATTAAAGACCAAATTAAAATCAAAGTGCTAGAAATAAATACGAAGTCTGTTCGATTTCAGAACGAGCAGACCAAAAAGACCTTTGATTTGACCGAGACGGATTCTCTTTCTGCGATTGACGCGAGTTTTGAGAATATCCACGTTTCTGCAATCTCAAAGGCAGAAGTCGAGCTGAACAACGGAATGATTCTGCACAAAAGCGATTCGATTTATCCCGAAGTTTTCAGCGACACCTTCCAGACAACAATGTTGAATCTTGCGCTTGACCGTCATTTTGAAAAGGAATACGAAAACTTCTGCAATGGGCTTACAAAAATCAAGACACTTTCGCTTTTCTTCATCGATTCAATCGAATCTTTCAGAAACGACGGTTATTTACGCACAGAGTTTGAACGGCTCTTGAAACAAAAACTGAATGAGTTAATCGAAAAGTATCAGAATGGAAGCGACAAAGAAAAAGAATACGCTGATTATCTTTCTTATTCGCTTTCGCACATCAATGAGACAATCGCGGGATATTTTGCCGAGGACAACAATACCGACAGCGACGAAGTAAAAGAAGAAGTCGATAAGGTTTTGCGGCAGAAAGACGAGATTATCAAAGTCAAAAAAGACAACGGCGACTGGGAAGCGACACGCTTTATTTTCTCGAAATGGACTCTCAAAGAGGGCTGGGACAACCCTAACATTTTTGTGATTGCAAAACTGCGTTCGAGCGGAAGCGAAACAAGCAAGTTGCAGGAAGTTGGTCGCGGCTTGCGCTTGCCTGTGGACGAACTGGGCGAGAGGCAGAGCGAAAAGCAGTTTTATCTCCGCTACATTATCGACTTCTCAGAAAAGGATTTTGCCGAAAAACTATTGGGTGAAATCAACGCTGGAGCAGAACGCGAAGCAAAGATTACGCAAACATTCCTTGAAGCATACGCAAAGAAGAAGCAGATTGATGTTAACGCTTTTATGTTCGATTTGATTCAAAAGAAGTTTATCACATACAAAGGCGAGCCGATTGAAGATAACTTGGCGGAGTTCAAAGAGACTTATCCTGATTTGTTCACTTCATTGCAGTCTGGCAAAGTCGTAAGCGTGAACGCAAGCAAAGCCGACAGCGAGAAAGTCAAAATTCGCAAAGAAAACTACGACAAACTCAAAGAGTTTGCTAATGTGCGATAAAGTAGTAATAGAAGTGTAAAAAATTTTGCCGTTCCTATCCGGCACTTAGGGCTGTGTCGGATAGGTCAGGCGTTAGGCTTCCGGCAAGTCTATCTTGCCGACAAAGCTGTAATAAATCTCAATGTCCTGCCTGCGGGTGCCGTTCTCGTCATAGCTGCACTCATGCACGACGATTTTCTCAATCATTTCCCGCAAGAGGGTGGGGGTCAATTCTTCAAAAGCAAGGTGCTTTCTCACAATCCCCATGAATTTCTCGGCGTTGACGGTGGCGGCCTGCGACTTGGAAAGTTCCTCCTGCAAAGCGGCAGCCCGGTCTTTCAGTTCCCGCTGCTCCTGCTCATAGTCCGCCGACAGCTCCATGAAACGCTCGTCGCTGATTTTGCCGCTTACATTGTCCTCATACAGCCGCTTGATAATGCGGTTCACTTCGGCAATGCGTGTCTGGGCCTGTTCAAGCTGCTTCGTGGCTGCGGCGGTCTTTCTCTTGCCGCCGATTTCGTTCTGCTGGATGAGCAGCTTTACAAAGCGGCTCTCATGCCTGGCGGCGTATTCCGTCACTTGCCGGAGATTGGAAAGCACGCCCGCCGTCAAAAGGTCGGTGCGGATAAAGTGTGCCGTACAGTCACGGGTACGCTTCTTGTAGCTGCCGCAGATATAACAGTCCTGCTTGCGGTTCTTGTTCTGATACCGCTGCTGATACAGCACATGGCCGCAGTCGGCGCAGAACAGCATACCAGAGAACAGCCCCACTTCATCATAGCGGTTCGGGCGTTTTCGCTGCTTGCGTAACTCCTGCACACGCTCCCATGTTTCCGTGTCGATAATCGGCTCATGGTGATTTGGGAAGATAGCCTGCTTCTCGATGGGGTTCTCAACGCTGTGCTTGACCTTGTAAGAGGGCTTCTCCGTCTTGAAGTTTACCAGACAGCCAGTGTACTCCCGGTTTTCCAGCAGATGGACGACGGTGTTTGTCGCCCACTTGCACTCATAGCCGGGGTGGTAGCGTCGGGTGCTGCCCGTCCTGCGGTATTCCAGCGTCCCCGGCGTGGGGATTTGCTGCTCCGTCAGCATACGGGCAATCTTGGTCGGGCCATTTCCCGCAAGGCAAAGCTGGTAAATCTGCCGGACAACCGGGGCGGCTTCCTCGTCAACGATATAGTTCTCGTCCTTGTCCATGAGATAGCCATAGACTGGCTTGCTGGTTACAGGCTTGCCGCTCATGCCTTTTGCTTTCTTTACTGCCTTGATTTTCTTGCTCGTATCTCTCACCAGCCATTCGTTAAATAAGTTC
>LVBI01000010.1 GCA_001603145.1 Spirochaetales bacterium Spiro_07
ATATCTGGTTGAACACAGCAGCACACAAATGAAAGCAGCTTATCAGGAACAGGCGTTATATGCAAACGCAGATTTCTTTGATCGTGTACAGCAAGCCATAATCATGAAGATAGATAATTTGAAAAAGAATCCCTATATCGCCGCTTTTATTATAAGTGTTGCAAAAGAGCCATCCATTGAAATTCCGGAGCACATTAAGGACTTAATGCAAGAAGGTGAAAAACACTTGCATGATCTGATGCTCCGTGACGCCGATCTGGTCAAATTCAAGCATCCCGAAGATGCGCCACTACTGTTCCGCACATTGATGCATATTGGATATGGTATTGTAGACGAGATTGAAGGTGTGTCAGATTTTGATAGAATCGTGTGCGAAATGGAGAGTATTCTGAAGATGATAAAATATCATTTCTACAAGGAGGAATATTTATTATGAAACAAGCGGTGATAATGTTAGATGGACTGACAAAAAGTTATGGAAAGCACAGAGGTATTGAAAATCTCACATATTCCGTTCTGCCGGGCGAAATCTTTGGTTTTATCGGTCCTAATGGTGCTGGTAAAACAACAACAATTCGCACTTTGATGGGCTTGCTCAAACCCACAAGCGGCAATGCTACGATTTTCGGCCTTGATTGTACGCAACATGCTGCAGAAATCGCAAAGAACGTGGGATATCTTCCCAGCGAGAATTGCTATTATAATAATTTGAAAGTGAAAGAGCAGTTACAATATACTGCAGATCTGTATGGTGTTAACTGCCGTGACAGAATAGAAGAACTGGCTGAGAGACTGAATCTGGATTTGTCCAGAAAAATCGGAGATTTGTCTTTAGGCAACAAAAAGAAAGCTGGCATCGTGTCCGCTTTACTACCTTCTCCAAAACTTCTGATTCTGGATGAGCCTACCAGCGGCCTTGATCCACTCGTCCAACAGACATTCTATGAAATTCTTCGAGAAGAAAACAGCCGTGGAACAACCATTCTGTTTTCCTCTCATGTGTTGAGCGAAGTGCAGAAGCTATGTGATCGTGTATGTATTCTGAGAGAAGGTCGTCTCATTGCTATACAGTCCATGAAGGAATTGCGTGAAAACGGGTATAAAAAGATTTCGCTTTCCACAGATGAGCCTGTCCCTGCGCAGTTCTTCGACATCCCAGGAATTGCCAACCTGGAACAGAATCAAAATTCCATTTCTTTTATGTTTAATGGCAATGTTATGACCATCATGGAAAAACTACATAAACTACCTTTGGTTGATATTCTGATTGAAGAACCGTCTTTAGAAGAGATCTTTCTTCATTATTACGAATGAGAGGTGACACTATGACTGTATTTCATTATGAGTGGAAACGTAGTCGAAAATATATTCTGATTTGGGGTCTTTCCCTTGCCGTTTGTATTTTCTCTATGATACCTGTCTATTACAGCATGATTGAAACGCCAGAGCTTCTGCCTAAAAACTTTGCAGAGGGTGGATTCTTTGAAACTGTCGGCATCTCTCTCGCACTGCTCTTGGAACCTCTGGGAATGTATGGATTTCTTAATGCGTTTTTTGCTTTGGCAGGCGGAATTTTCGGGATGCACTTTGCCTTATCCCTGTTTACAAAAGAATGTACCGAAAACACAGCAGAATACCTGTTCACAAAACCCTGCGGGCGTATTCAAATTTATAAAGGAAAGGTGCTTTGTCTGCTTGTCGGCACATGCATTACGAGTGCTGCATATATCCTTGCGTCTTTTATAGCAATGATTGTGTATGAATCTGGCTTCTCTATGTTAGAATTTATTCTGTTGGCTGGCTCCTTCCCACTTGTTACTTTGATTTTTGGAGGGATGGGAGTATTGTTAGGATGCTGGCATCCTAACAATCGTTCTCCTTTGCTGACAGCATCTTTGGCTGTGTTTATGGGATACTGTATTACAGCTTTTTCAAGAACGATTGGAAGCAGAATAATAAGTTACCTCTCTCCATTTTCGTTTTTTCATCCAGCTCACATTCATGAGAACTCTTTTTATGAATGGGATTATTTTCTGTGGTATGTGCTTCTACTCACTGTATTTTTCTTCCTGTCTCGTAAGATTCTGATGAAGAAAGACATTAAATTAGCAGTATAGGGGGGAACAACATGATATCATTGATAAAAAAGGAACTGAAACTTACAAGGAAAATACTGTTGATATGGCTTGGAATAATCATTCTTCTTTGTGTTTTTGCGTACATAGAGTATCTTTCCTTAAAAGACAGCTTACCGATTCTGGTAGAAATGCTAAACGACTTTCCAAGAATTTTGATGGTGATGTTTGGTGTTAGTGAAGATCCTAACACTGCATTGGGTTGGTATGGCTGTATTTATTTTTGGGTGGCAATCCTCGCTTATTCCTATGCGATTTATCTGGGCATTTCAAGCATTGCAAAAGAAAAAACGCAAGGAACAGCAGAATACCTGTTCACAAAACCTTTAGGCAGAAATCAGATTGTTATAGGAAAAGCTGCCGCCAACGTATGTAATTTATTTATTCTTGCAGCTGTCAGCGGTGTATGTAATTACTATACTGCAATCGTTCCTCTGGGTGGACTGGATCAAAAGAATGCGGCTCTGTTGACAACTGTTGGGCTTTTTCTGACGGAAATCATATTATACTCGATTGGTTTTTGGGTATCCAGTCTCTGCAAATCCTACAAACAGGCTATGCTTTTTGGCTTTGGCGCTTTAATAGTATTTTACTGTATTTATTTTGTGGCAGAATATTTGTGTATTCCGGCTCTGTTTTATTTAACACCTCTAAAATACTTTGATGTATATGCAGTGGCTAAAGATGGTATCTCCCTTATGTTCCTGCTAATTTCAGGGGTGATTACTTTCCTATCAATTTTCTTTGCAAAGAATCGGTGGGCAGGCAAAGAAATGTAATATGTTGAAGATAGTATTGTAGCTTCTCATATCTGTCATAATCTCAGAAACACAGGAGGTTTTTACGATGAAACAACTGTTTAGATGTGCAGACTACTACATTCAATCGAGAGATTGGAAAATGCTTACGGGTCTTAAATTCTGCCTTTGCTCCATTGGAATCCTGTTGGGAGTGCTGGTTCCGGTCAAGCACAAAAAGACTGTCGTAGCCGGGGCTATCGGTGTCTTTCTTACAACCTACATCCCGCTGATGACAGACTTCCTGACATTTGCGCATTTTTTCGTATTGAAAATAAATCAACAGAACTGAAACGACGGCAGCTATAGTTGTAAAAATTGCCGGAAGCATTGATGCATGATAATGATTGTTAAAAAAAGTCCTTGTCAGCCGCATTGTTCGCAACGTAAGAATCAGCATTGCTGTATAAAAGCCGAATCTCCGATAGAAAAGCACCATGCTGATAAGAATAATCGTCATTATTGAGGTGTAAACACCTGCAAGCGATGAATATGTAAACTGATGCGAAGCAATCGTAAACACTTCTTTTGATTTGCTTACACCTCTTGAGCTCATTTCAGCATGATAGTAGAGCGCGCACAAAAGAATAAAACCGATTACAGAAAGAATGTTCCGCGCTGTTATGTACTTTTTGAGACTGAAATTCTCGAAGCTTTTGCTCTTGTTTTTATTTTTTGAGTCGGTATCCATGCTTTGCTCCTCAAAAGAATTGTTACTATTATAAACCATTTTACAGAGGAAAAAAAGATATAATAGAGATTTTTTACATTTTGTACATTATACTCCGCAATACATTTGCGCGCTAGAGTTTTCCGTTTCAAATTCGCTTCAATTTAAGAAAAAACTAAAAAAAAATGTCGCAGACTCTTGCAATTTTTTTTGTTTATGTGTATAGNNGCGCCACCTTGCCAAGGTGGATGTCGCGGGTCCGACTCCCGTTTCCCGCTCTAATTTGAAAGCAGTTCAAAATTGAACTGCTTTTTTTATGCCCGCAGTAGAGTTCTTTTCGTAGTAGTTCATTCTATGGTTTAAGATTAGCTGGCGAAAATCGGGTTTGCGGCTACACTNNTAAGCAGTGCCGGGAAAGGAAGGGGTTAAAGGGGAAGGGAAACCCTCGCTTCTGAGTAGGGGGTTGCCCTTCCCCTTGGTATTTCGATAAAATCAAAAGAACAAGATCTGGCAATTTTGAGTTTTAACATAAATCAGAGCCAACAATTATAAAAAGTTTTGAACTGAAGCATAAATGGCTCAACCATAACGGGAGAAAAAAATGGCTGATTTAAGCAAGATGCGTAACATCGGAATTATGGCGCATATCGATGCCGGAAAGACGACAACTTCTGAGCGCATTCTGTATTATACAGGCAAAATTCACCGCATCGGCGAAATTGACGACGGCGCGGCAACAATGGACTGGATGGAGCAGGAACAGGAGCGTGGCATTACAATTTGCAGCGCCGCGACAACAACTTACTGGCGCGATCACCAGATAAACTTGATTGACACACCAGGCCATGTTGATTTTACGGCCGAAGTTGAACGCTCGCTCCGTGTGCTTGATGGCGCTGTTGCAGTGCTTTGCGCCGTCGGCGGTGTTCAGCCGCAGACAGAGACTGTGTGGCATCAGGCAGATACATACGGCGTCCCGCGCATCTGCTTTGTAAACAAGATGGACCGCATCGGCGCAGATTTTTTCAGAGTAATGGACGACGTGCACGAAAAATTCGGCGCAAAGACGCTTGCTCTTGAGATTCCGATTGGCGCAGAAAGCAACTTTGAAGGCGTTATCGACCTTCTTAAGATGAAAGAATACCGCTTTGACCCGGCAGACGAAGGCGAAACAATAATCGAAAGTGAAATCGATGAAAGCCGGCGCGCACTTGCCGAAGAATACCGTGAAAAGCTCGTTGACGAAATTGCTTCTGACAACGATGAAATTGCGGAGCTTTATCTTTCTGGCGAGCCTGTGCCTAACGAGATGCTGCAAAAAGAAATAAGACGGCGCACAATCAACCGTACGCTCGTTCCGTTCCTTTGCGGTTCTGCACGCAAGAATTGTGCAATTCAGCCTTTGATTGACGCTGTTGTAGATTATCTTCCGTCGCCGACAGAAGTTCCACCGGCACAGGCGTTCCATGTAAAAAAGGAAGAAGAAATCTCGGTTTTGTGCGACCCTGATGCAAAGATGCCGGTCGGGCTTGTGTTCAAGATTCAGTATGACCGCGAAATGGGCGCGCTCTGCTTTGTGCGCATGTATTCGGGCAAGATTAAGGCCGGCGACCAGATTTTCAACGTAGGCAAGAAAAAGCGTGAGCGCGTAAACCGCATCTTGCGTATGCACTCAAACAAAAGCGACCCTGTTGACAGCGTGAGCGCCGGCGACATCGCCGTATTTATCGGGCTTAAGCTTGCACAGACCGGCGACACGCTCGGCAGTGAAGGAATGCCGGTGCTTCTTGAGCGTATGCACTTTCCGGAGCCTGTCATTTCAGTTTCAATTGAACCTGCCACGCTTTCTGACCGCGACAAGCTCAACGAAACGCTTGCGATTCTTGCGCGTGAAGACCCGACTTTTACAAGCCACGAAGATTCTGAAACCGGTCAGGTTATCATTTCAGGCATGGGCGAGCTTCACCTTGATGTGCTTGCAACGCGTATGAAAGACGATTTCAAGGTTGAAGCGCGCATTGGTGCACCGCAAGTTACTTACCGCGAATCTGTGACGGCAAAAGCTGAACATACTGAAGAATTTTCTAGAAACCTCGGCGGAAAGGACAACACGGCCGGAATTACGCTTACAGTTGAACCGGCTGAAAGAGGCGAGGGCAATTCGTATATTTGCGCTGTCAAAAAAGCCGAGATCCCGCAGGAGATTTTTGACGCTGTGGAAAGCGGCATCAACAACAGCTTCTCTTCAGGCATTCAGTACGGCTATATGTGCGCAGATGTGAAAGTGACAGTGACCGCGCTTGATTACAACGAGCTTACTTCTACGCCGTTTGCGTTTGAAGCTTGCGCTGTAGCGGCTTTTGACGCAGCCTGCCGCAAGGCAAGCCCTGAGCTGCTTGAGCCTGTGATGAATGTAGACATTCTCTGCCCGAAAGACTTTGTGGGCGACGCGATGAGCCAGATTACGCAGCGCGGCGGCATGATTTCTAGCCTTGAATCAAAGCCTTCTATTGAAGTTGTGCACGCGCAGGCGCCAATGGCAAAGATGTTCGGCTTTTCAACAAGCTTGCGCTCTGTAACGCAGGGCCGCGCTTCATTCAGCATGTTGTTCAGCCACTTTCAGGTTAAGCCGGGCGGATTAGGCTCAGCTTACTAGCGCGTCATTCCGAACGCGTTTCGGAATCTGCGCTCTTGACAAAGAAATTTGCCATCAACCTTTACAAGTTTTCGCTTGCGAAAACTTGCAGTGGTTTGCCAGATTAAGCTTATCTTGCAAATCAAGCTTAGTGGCAAACCCGAGACACAAACAGGATATTCAGATGCATGTAATTTTGCTTTCGGGCGGCTCGGGCAAGAGGCTCTGGCCGCTTTCAAATGACATAAGATCAAAACAGTTCATAAAGATTTTCAAGAACCAAGACGGCGCGTATGAATCGATGGTGCAGCGTATGTACCGCGGCATAAAGAGCGCCGACCCAAATGCAAACGTGACGATTGCCACGTCTGAAACGCAGGTCGCGTCAATCAGAAACCAGCTTGGCAATGCAGTTGAGATAAGCCGCGAGCCGTGCCGCCGCGACACTTTTCCGGCAATTGCGCTTGCGGCAAACTATCTGCTTGACGTTCAGCATGTTTCAAGAGATGAAGCCGTCGTAATTTGCCCGGTTGACCCTTATGTAGACGAATCATATTTTAAGGCGCTTGCCCAGCTTGCAGACCTTGCCGCAAAAGGCACGGCAAACCTTACGCTGCTCGGCATTGAGCCGACTTACCCAAGCGAAAAATACGGCTACATAATTCCGGAAACTAAAGACAACGTAAGTAAAGTTTCAACTTTTAAGGAAAAACCTTCTGTTGAAGTTGCAAAAGACTATATCTCGCGCGGTGCGCTGTGGAACGGCGGAATTTTCGCCTATAAGCTCGGCTACCTTATCGATAAGGCGCATGAATATATCGACTACAAAGATTATTCAGACATGTTCGCCAAATACGAGACGCTGCAAAAAATCAGTTTTGACTATGCCGTCGTAGAAAAAGAGCAGAGCATTCAGGTTGTGCGCTATAGCGGCGGCTGGAAAGATTTGGGCACGTGGAACACGCTGACCGAGGCGATGGACGAAAACGTGATTGGCAACGCGATTCTGGACGAAACTTGCGAGAATGTGCATGTCTTGAACGAGCTTGATTCGCCGATTATCTGCATGGGACTAAAAGACGTTGTGGTTTCTGCAAGTGTTGAAGGCGTGCTTGTTGCGGACAAGAACCAGTCAAGCTATATGAAGCCTCTCGTTGACAAGCTGCGCGGCGAAGTCAAATTTGCAGAAAAGGCTTGGGGCGAATACAAGGTTATAGACACTTCAGACAAGAGCCTAACCGTAAAGGTGACGCTCCGCGCCGGTAACCGCATGAACTATCATTCGCATGAACGGCGTGACGAAATCTGGAATATAGTTTCGGGCAATGCAGTGGTTGTGCTTGACGGCGTGCGCAAAAGCGTAATCGCCGGCGACGTGGTTCAGCTCAAGGCCGGCGTAAAGCATACGATAATCGCCGAAACCGACATTCAGCTGCTTGAGCTTCAGCTCGGCAAGAACATAAAAGCCGAAGACAAGATAAGGTACGAGCTGAAAGACTAAGCTGAAACAGTACGGCATTGCATTATTTTGATTAATCTCCAAAAAATGCGTCCGTACTAGGGCGCATAAGGAGGAAGCATGAAAGAACTTCCTGAAATATTTTTAAAACGAATGGATGCAAATAAAAATCCATTCAAATACGCAGATTCAAATATTGGTTTTAGAAGCAAAATAGGTGGAAAACCAGATTTTATTTCTGAATCTGAATATCCGTTATGCCCAGAATGCAATAATAGAATGTCATTTTATGGACAATTGGATAGTATAGATGATGATAATATAATTGCAGATTGCGGTCTAATTTCTGTTTTTGTTTGTTTTGATTGTTACGAAACACAAAGCGTTATAGTATCATCCTAGTTGCTCGATAAAGCCAATTCCCAAAATTAAGCTAATGCAAAACGCTGGTGCTGTTTTTGGCGGCGTGCTTGATGCGCTTTTCTTCGTAAAGGCCTTTGTCGGCAACAGCCAGAAGTTCTTGCAATGACGACATTCCGGGGCCGAATTCAGCTGCACCCATGCTGCATGAAATCGTAAACGGCAGCTTGAACTGCTCTGAGAATTCTTCGCTGTTTTTTTCGATTTTCATTCTTAGTCTTGGCAGCTGCTCAAGCGACATGCCTACCGCTACCGCCGCAAATTCATCGCCACCGATTCTAGCCACAATGTCGTTAATTCGGAATGAATGAGAAAGAACTTGTGCCTGACATTCTATCGCGGCGTCGCCCATCTCGTGCCCGAAAGTGTCGTTTATGTATTTTAAATCGTCCATGTCGCCATAAATGACAAGCCCGGACGTGTTCATTTCAGTTGCTATGTTAATCTGTCTCTGGCCGTATTCAAGAAAGCCGCGCCTGTTAAGAATATGCGAAAGCTCGTCCGTGTTTTTCTGCAAATTGAGCATAATATTATCTTTTTGCAGCGCCTTATTCTCTTTTGAAAGAAAAGCATTCGCTTCTTGAGTTGTTGTGTATTCATAAGCCTGCGCAATCGTGTTAATCAAAATCTTTAAGAAGATTGAATAAACCGCAATTTCTTGCGTGCCAAGCTGACAAAGAATGTAGCCGTAGTTCAGCTCTCCAGAAAAGACAGGCTGAAGAATAAAAAAGCCTTTCTCGTCTGCAAAAACATCAGCCGGAAAAGTAACCTCTTTCGGATTGAATTTTATACCCGGATTGTATTTGATTTTTTCCTTGTTGCCGTAAAGAATCATCGAAACAGTCATTTCATCTGAAAGGGCAAAATCTGCTTCGCCTTTTATGCATTTGGGTTTGTCAAAGAAGCAGACGGCCATGTTCGTGATTTTTGAAATCTTCATCATGTCGAGCATTTTGAGCGAAAGCTTTTTGATTGTAACGGCGGAGCGCGAAATGTCGAACAACGCGTAAAAATCATCAATTTCTTCAAGAAAGTTGAAAAACTGGCGGTTTTCGTTCTTGCCTGAATTGTTGGACTGGTTGCCGTAGATAAGCTCGCCTTTAGAGTCTTTGAAAACGTTGCCAAGCGTCGTCATCGGAATGCAGCCGCAAGACTGCCTGAACAAAGGCTCTGTGACAAAATCGCATTTCCGTGGAATATTCTGTCCGTTGAGTTTTTCCCATAAAAGCCGCGCACCAAGAAAGCCCTGCTTTGTCATGCTCTGGTCAATGGTCGTCATCGTCGGTGTTGATGTTGAAGCGTGAATCGAATCGTCAAAGCCGACAAGCTTTACGTCATCAGGCACTTTCACGCCAATTTCGTTGAATGCTTCAAGAATTCCGGTTGCCATCAAATCGCTTGCAGAGATTATTGCATCAAAGTTGATGTCCGCCTTTGATTTGTAATGCTTAAGAATTACTGCTTTTGAAGTTGGCGGCGTAAAGTCGCTGTCTGAGACCAGCTCTTTGTTAAACGGAAGGTCATTGTTTTTGAGCGCCTTTTTGAAAGCTTCAAAGCGTTCCTCTGATTCAGATGCATTTCTAAGAGCTGCCGTCATAAAGGCGAATCTCTTGCAGCCGTGCTCCGTTTTCAAGTGGCTGATAATCTGATTGTAGGCTGTTTCACATTCGGTGTGCGTATACGTGAGGTTGTCATATTTTAAGTCTGTAGTGATTGAGACGACGGGCTTTGTGTAATTCTGTTCGAGGAGCGGCACAAGGTTGTTATGAATCGTCTCTGAAGGAAAGCCGCCTGCAACTAGAAGAATTCCGTCTATGTCTTTTGAAACAAGATAATGCGCTGCAGACCAGTTCTGGTATTCATAGATGCCTTTGGCAGAGCTTGGTGCTTTAATCTGACCGATAATCAGCTTTACGTCTTTGTCTTTGTAGAAATCAGCAATGCCTGTGAGAATTTCAATAGAATATTCGATAGTTATACTTTGAACAAAAACCGCAATTTTTTTCATAGGAATCAAGAACATTATAATGCAATTTGGCTAAATCTCAAAGGAAAATGTGCAATTTGACGCTGAGCTTATGTACATATGCTTTCGAGCGGCGTAGCACGGTTCAAAACCGCGCGATATCGCGCTACACAATATTTGTTGTATGGAAACTATATACGTGTCGCTACGCGACACAACAAATATAGTGTTTTTGAACCGCACTCCGCCGCTCTACGCGCTTGTAAATACGCCTCAAACAAGCAGCATTGGCATCATCTTTCAAGTTTTGCGCTCTGCGCAAAACTTGCAGCGGTGCGCTAGATTAAGCTCTTGCTATGAATTAAGCTTATGCGCACCCGTCATTGCCCGGCCTTGCACAAAATATTAATCAGCTTAAAAACATTCATGCAATCTACATCTATACTGAAAAAGCTTTTACCTTTGACGGCTCTTTATTTCCGGATTTGGTTAATTTATATATTGTCAGCATTCATTCAATTTTGAAAAATGTAAATCAGCTTGAGTATCTGGTGCTCATTGAAAATGAAGCTTGTGATTTGGGCTTTTTATCTGACTGCACTGATTTGTATGATTTATTTATCTATAGCAAAGAAAAAATCATTCTCCCAGATTTGAGCAAATTCAAAAACCTTTCAACGGTGTCAGTTTTAAGCCCGAAACAGACGGATTTTGAAGGAATAAATTCCATTCCTTGTGATTTCAACTTTATCTTAAAAGATCAGTATCAGTTCTTAGGTGATTTGATGATGAAAAATGTAGATTATTCAGCTTTCTTAGATTCAAACTGCAAAGCTTTCATAATGGAAGCTGAATGTTATGAAAAGTATTTAACCGATAAAGAATTTGTTTCTTTTATCGAAAAAATGAAAACCGAAAAAGAATTCGCTGTCAGTTTTATTGAATAGAATTGCCAAAACAGATGTTGAGAAACGATAAATGACAGAAGAAGCAAATATGCAATCTTTACCAGTTTTCGCTTTCATATAAGCTATCAAGTTTTGCATGGCAAAAACCGGCAGCCACAGTACATAGCCCAAAGAAAACGTTGTACACCAGTTACAAGTTTGCGCTTTGCGCAAACTTGGCCGTTTTGCAAGATAAAGCTCATTCCCTAGATAAAGCTTATGCAAAACGCCGCTTCCTTAAAATAAGGAATGCCGACTTTTTAAAAAACAGAAAACCTTATCATAAGATTCCTTGACTTTTTAAAAAAGCAGGAAACCTTACCATAAGGTTTGCCGGATTTCAAAAAAACATAAAACCTTATTATAAGGTTTGTCGAATTTTGCAAAAGTTAAAAACCTCAAAATAAGATTTTTCAAAATCTCCATGAGCAAACCTTATTTTGAGGTTTTAAAGGTTCTAAAAGCGCAAATCTTATGCTAAAATTCTGATGATTCCAAAGTTGTTCCGTGATGGCGGTTACGCAGTTCAAAAAGGGGATGCAATGAAAAGCTCTGAAAGCTTTGATAATATCAAATTTAAGGGAACGTTCAGAATTTATCAGCAGCGGATACTTGATAATGCAGGCAAGTATTTGCGTGATAAAAAGCTGAACATAGTTGCAGCGCCGGGCAGCGGAAAGACAATTCTTGGGCTTGAATTTATTTGCAGATTAAAAGCTCCGTGTTTGATTTTGTCGCCGACGACGACAATACGTGAGCAGTGGGGCAGACGCTTTGAAGAATGTTTCTTGCCAGAAAATGAAAATCTGAATGATTATGTTTCCTATAATCTGAACAAGCCGCATCTTATTAATTCCATTACATATCAAGCACTTTATTCAGCTATAAACAAGATTCAGATTAATGAAGAAGATGAGACTGACTGCTCTGATATTGATTTATTCGAGGTAATAAAAGAAGCCGGCATAAAGACAATTTGCCTTGATGAAGCTCATCACCTGCAGAATGAATGGCAGAAATCGCTTGAAAAATTTGTTTCGCTTCTTGATAAAGATATAGTCATCATTTCATTGACGGCGACGCCACCTTATGATTCTTCACCGGCAGAGTGGAACAGGTATATCAATTTGTGCGGCGAGATTGATGACGAGATTTTTGTGCCGGAGCTTGTAAAAGAAGGCACTTTATGTCCGCACCAAGATTATGTCTATTTCAATTACCCTACAGAAGATGAACTAAAAGAAATAAAGCAGCAGAGAGAAGCAAACAAAGCCGCAATTTATGAAATATTAGGTTTGCCTTTTATTGCTAATGAGCTTGTTTCTAGAATTGAGCTGATTTATAAAAACAATGAAGACTATTTTTATAAGAACTATATCCTGTTTTTAAGATGCCTTGTTTTTGTTTCACTGACTAAAAAGGAACTAGCTTCAAAAGTCTATAAAAGAATAACAAAACAAAAGATTCCGCCTTTCAATTTGGAACGCTGTCAGGCGGCAGTTCAGTTTATCTTAGAAAGCGAAGAAATTTGCAATAAAGATGAAAAGAAAGCCATAAGAAGCATTCTTGAAAAATATTCAGCTTTAGAAAGAAACAAAGTCTGCCTTAATCTTAATGACAGGCTGAAAAAGAAAATAGTTTCTTCGGCGGGCAAGCTGAACAGCATAAGCCAAATCGTAAAAGCTGAATCTTCTTCATTAGGCTCAAAATTGAGAATGCTCATTCTGACAGACTACATAAAGAAAGATGCGGTTAAGAGCATCGGTTCTGAAAAATCGATTAACAATATAAGCGTTGTCTCTATTTTTAATGAATTGCTCAAGCAGAAAGAGGTAAAAATAGGTGTTGTTTCCGGCTCGCTTGTGATTCTTCCATTGAAAGCGGCAGAAATATTCGATGAGAAGAAAATCAAGTATTCGCCGGAAAAAATTGACGGAACAGATTATGCAATCTATACATTCAGCTTTGGCAATAAAAATAAAGTGAATGTTGTTTCAGAATTATTTGAAAACGGAAATATAAATGTATTAATCGGCACACAAGCTTTGCTCGGCGAAGGCTGGGACGCGCCTTGCATCAATTCTTTGATTCTGGCAAGTTTTGTCGGTTCTTTTATGCTGTCAAACCAGATGCGCGGCAGGGCAATCCGTGCTTATAAAAAAGACCCCGATAAAACTGCAAATATCTGGCATCTTGTAACTCTTGAGCCTGAAACTATTTCAGAAAAGATTAGCTCTGCGCTGAATCTGAATCACAAAGCTTATATAAGCTCCTGCGACTATGAAACTTTGACACGGCGTTTTGAATGCTTTGTCGGCCCAGACTATTTTGATGATAAGATTCAAAACGGCATTGAACGCTTGTCTATAATAAAGCCGCCGTACAATAAAGAGAATGTGGAAAACATAAATCAAGACATGCTTGAGCTTGCATCTAAACGTTCAGAGTTTTCTGATGCTTGGAAAAAAGCAGTCGAAGAATCTTCGCAAGTTTATATAACAGATGAAATCCCGCGGTTTTTTAAAGTTCCTGCTTTTACTTTTGTAAATCTTTTTCCGGTTTTGTTATTCACATTTTGCGAGCAGATGTTTTTGCCATACATAAAGAGTCTTTTGCAGAAAGATGCAATTTCAAATATTCAAGGTGTTATTCTTTTGGCTGCATCAGTTGTGGTATATCTGCTTCTTGTTTATAAAGGCATTTTTTTTATTGCAAGACATATAAGCCCCAAAAAATCGATTCACTCAATGGCAAAAGCGGTTCTAAACACATTGATTAGAATGGGCATTATAAGTGAAAACGTAAAACTTAAGATTATCTCTGACAAGAACAATATTTACATAATGCCAAAGCTTTCAAATGCTACGATTCATGAACAGAATGTTTTTAATACGGCTATGCAGGAATTATTGTCGCCCATAGATAACCCGAAATATGTAATTGTAAAGCGTTCTCCGTGGAGATTCTGCCAAAAATATGATTATTCTGTTTCTTTTGCATGTCCGTCTGTAATCTACAAGACAAAAGATTCAAAGAAAATCTTGGAAGAGGAAGTTAAAAAGCATCTTGGCGACATGGACGTTGTTTATTGCTACAACGAAAAAGGCCGTAAAATCATGAATAAATCACGCCAGTTTTCGTTCGTAAGCAGATTTGACTCGACAATCAGAAAAAGACAAAAAGTCTAGCCCTGTTCCGGCTGCGTTCAACCACCACCATCGGTCACTTCGACTTGGTTCGACTACGCTCACCAACCAACGCTCAGTGACCGGATTAATCTGCAAAAACGGAGAAAAACTTAAAGTGTAGATAATCTGGGGTCATTAGGGGCTCTTTTCGCAGTAGCTTTTTCTACGGATAAAGTCCAATCGGCGAAAAGCGCCGGTTTTTGCAACGCAAAAACCGGCAGAGTTTGTATAAGAGCCAATTAAAACAGATTAATCACGGGGTTCTTAGGGGTGACCCCTAAGCCGTGGCCAAGGAAGGTGGGTTCAAGGGAGGAAACCAGCGGCCTTCGGACTCTGAGCTGGTGTCCTCCCTTGCATAAGTTCCGGCACTTCCAAGTGCCATAATGTATTCAGATTCCAAGAAGTGCTACAACTGGCACGAAGAGCGCCGCGAGCACGATTGCGGGCAGGTAGTTCGCCGTTTTTAGCGTTCTAAGCTGAAGCAGGTTGATTCCAATCATCACGATGAGCGCGCCGCCTGTTGCGCTTATCTCGGTGAGCATAGCTTCGCTTATGTAAGGCGCAATCCATGTTGAAGAAAGCGTGAGCAAACCTTGGTAGACCAGAATCGACAAAGCCGAGAATATTGTTCCGGGGCCCATAGCGGCTGTAAAGACAATCGCCATAAAGCCGTCAAGAATTGATTTGGTGAAAATGAGCGTATAGTCTTTGTCTATGCCTGCCTTAAAAGAACCGATTATCGCCATTGCGCCCACGCAGAAAAGCACTGACGCATTGAGAAACGCGTAGGCGAAGTTTTTTTTGGGCGCGGCTGATGCGGCTTTTGAAGCTTCGCCTGATTGTGCGGCTTGGTTTTCAGTGTCTGCACCGGCTGTTGCGCTGCTTTGTACAGCCTGTGCAGTCTGTGCACCGCCTTTTGCGAAACGCTTTTCGAGCCATTTGCCCAAGCTTAAGATTTTGCCGTCAATGTCCCACCAAGAGCCGAGAATGCCGCCGAGAATCAGCGCAAGCGCAAGCACGATAATGCTGTTGTACTTAAACGCCATTTGAAGCCCGATTACTAGCGAAACAATTCCGGCGGCGGCCGAAACAATGTTTGAAAGCTCGTTTGAAATCTTTCTGCTGAAAATAAGCCCGATAAGCGAGCCGACTATAACTGTTGCACAGTTCACGAATACTGCAATCATTTTTTCCCCTAGTTTTGAAATTCTATCTGAAAATGAAGGCTGAAAGCGGTGCAAGCTCTACAAAACCTTTGCCGAATCTTATGCCTTCAGGTTTTTCAATCTTGCAAAGGCTTGCGCCGTTTGTGTCAGCATAAACTTGCGGGCGTTTTATTTCAAGTAGTATCATTCTTGCTTTTTTGTCTGCGTTCATGGCAACAAACCATTCGCGCCGCTTTCCGTTCCGTTCTTCTTTAACTGAATAAACCAAAAGCTTGCTGTCAGACAATTCTTTATAAAAGCTCATGCTGTTTTCGATTTCTTTCAAGCTTGAAAGCCTGAAAAGACTCGTTTTTTGCCGGAACTCAATCAAAGACCTTGTGTATTCAAAAAGCTTCTGCCTTTCAGCGTCAAAATTCCATTTGAAAGCATTCACCGAATCGGGCGAATTGTAGCTGTTGCGCACAAAAGCGCCCATGTTTTCGCCTGACTCAAAAAGTGCGGGCTTTGTTCTTGCACATTCTTGCCCGGCATGAATGAACGGAATGCCCTGCGATACAAGCAGAATGAAGTTGCCGAGCTTTATGCGCTTAAAAAGTTCTTCGCGCTGCGCCGTGTCAGCTTCATCAAGCTTGCAGTTCAGCGCAATGTTGTCGCGCAAGGTCAAGCCGTCATGCGCTTCAAGATACTGCACGTTGTTAAGCGGCGTTAAGACTGAATAATTCTGCTGCGGACGGCCTGTGATGTTATAGAAAAGCTGTTCGACATTTGTGCTGTCCGTGTTGTTTTTGGCGTTTGCGGCTTCGCTTCCGCCGTCAGAGCTTGTATCTGTGCTTTTGGCTGCGCCACTGTTTTCAGCTGCGCTGTCAGCTTCTGCCGTTATAAAGCCGCGCCTTGCTTCGTTCATGCCGCCGCCTTTCAGCAAGTCGCGGTACTCGTCATTAAACACCGAAACCGAAGCCGTGCGGCTCATCATGTTCTGGTCCATGCCCGCACCGGTGCTGCCGTTGTACATTTTCCAGCCTTCACCAATAAAAAGCACGTCTTTTTTGATACGGCGGCAGCTTGCAAGCCCTTCCATTATTGTGTCTGTGTCGATTAGCCCCATAAGGTCAAAGCGGAAGCCGTCAACGTCATAGTTCTTAACCCAATGAACAAGCGAATCGGTTATCAGCTTATGCATTGCGGCTTTTTCTGTAGCGCAGTCGTTACCGCAGCCAGAAGCCGATGTAAAGCTGCCGTCATCGTTAAGCCTGAAATAATAGCCCGGCACAATGTCGTCAAGAAATTCGGTTGAAGCCATGTGGTTGTAGACAACGTCAAGAATTATGCGCAAACCTTTTGCGTGCGCCGCCTGAACAAGCTCGCGCAATTCGCGGATTCTGCTGTAAGGATCGTCCGGCTGTTCAGAGAACCAACCTTCCGGGCTGAAATAATTGTGCGGGTCGTAGCCCCAGTTGTAGTTTGAATCCGGGTATTTATCAGAAAAACCTTGTGCAGTTTCGTCGTTGTTGTAGAAATTCAGCACAGGCATAAGCTGAACATGCGTTGCGCCTAGCTTTTTTATGTAGTCAAGCTTTTCGGCAAAGGCTCTGAATGTGCCGCCGCGGTTTTTTGTGCCTGCGCTTTTGTCTATCGTAAAATCGCGCACAGAAACTTCGTAAATGATTGCAGATTCTTTCGGCACTTTCGGAAGGCGTGCTTTGACTGGTGCATTTGCGGCGGGGGCAGCGGCTTTTGCGCCAAAAGCTTTTGCGCTTGCAAGGTCAACAATTGCACCCGGGCAGAATCTGCGGTCATTGTGGTAAGCCGCCATCGAAAAGCTGTACGGATCAAGGCAAAGCTTCGGGGCTTTTCCTTTGTTCGTTATGCAAAAGCAATAATACTTGCCGTCAATGCTTGAGGCGTCTTTAAAAGTTTCAGCGAATTCTTCTTTGCTGAATTTCTTGCTCCAGACACCTGTCTTGTTGCTGCGCTTTAGCTCAAACTTGAAAAGCGGTTGTTTTTCAGTGTCTGGCGTGCTGAAAATCAGCAGTTCAGCCTTTGTGGCAAGCGGTGCCCAGATTGCGGCTTCAAGCGTGTTGTCTTTTATGCTGAAATCAAGCCCAAGCTTTGTTGTTTGAGCTGGTTCTGGTATTTTTCGTCTGTTTTTCATGTTTCCGCCTGTCTGATTTTGCGTTGCGCCGCTTTCAGCTTTCAGCAAAAGCTGCCGTTGCTTCTGTTTCTTCGTCTTTGCCTGTAATGTCAAGCGCGTGTTTTATCAAGACCGCTATTTCTTTTCCGGCGAGCTGCTTCAATGTCTGCTTGTTTTCTTCTATAAAGATGTGCAAGAAATTTTCGGTTACGGCCTTACCGATGTTCGATTCGCGCTTTTCTACAACTGCTTTGAGAATCTTGCCTTCAAAAGCTTTTGCATATTCAGCTTTTGAAGCACGCGCAAAGTTAGAAAGCCATTTTACGCGCTCGCCCGCAATTCTTTGCGGCACTTGGTTCTTCATCGTATAAGCTTCTGTTCCGGGGCGCGGTGAAAACGGAAAAGCGTGAACGTAGGTGAACTTGCACTTGTTGCAAAGCACTTTTGTCTGTTCAAAGTCTTCATCTGTTTCGCCCGGAAAACCTGCAATTATGTCACATGCAATGAAGGGATTCTGCTTGACTTGGCGCAGCTTCTCGACAGCCGCGATTACTGTTTCAACCGTATAAGGCCGGTGCATCGCTTTTAGAACCGCGTTGCTGCCTGACTGCACCGAAAGATGAAAGTGCGGCCTTACGCGCTCATGCGCAATCACCTTGCAGAGTGCATCGTCAACGCGCTCCGGGTAAAGGCTTGAAATGCGGAACGAAACTGTGCTTGTATTCTCAAGCAGATATTGCAGAAGCTCCGCAAAATCCATAGGCTTTTCTGCACCGTCTTGGTTCAACGTGCCTCTGTAGAGCGTAAGGTTTACGCCCGTGATTACGATTTCAGCTTGGCCGCTTGCTTCAATGGCGCGCACGCGCTTGAGCACTTCTGCCGGTTCAAGCGAAACGCTTTTGCCGCGCGCTATGCAGATGCGGCAATATGCGCACCTGTTTGAACAGCCGTCTTGAATTTTGATTGAACCGCGCGAGTGGTGCATAAAAGAATCAGTTGCAAGCCTGAATTTGTTTACGGTGGCAAAGTCTTGCGCATTTATGCTATCTGATGCTTTGAGCGCGGCGGGCGGCTTGAGCTTGTTGTTGGCTTGTGCGTCTTGTGCTTGTTCCGCTGCCTGAATGTGCAGCTCTGTCCATGATTTTATGGCTTCTGCAACGGCGGCAGCTTCTTCTGCTGTCTGCGGTGCTTGCTGTTTTGAGAGCATTTCCATAAAAAAGCGCGGAAACTCTGCGAGCATGTCTTTGGCTGTGCCGGGCACAACCGCAATGCGGCTGTCAATCTGTTCGATTTGGGCTTTTTCAACTTGCGCGTAGCAGCCGGTAACAAGCACAGCAGAGCAGGGGAATTTTGCAAGCAGCATTCTGATTATGCGCCGCGCCTTTTGCTCGGCCTTTGCAGTGACTGTGCATGTATTGATAATCGAAAGTACCGGCGTAGTTTCCACTTGAGAAGCAGTACTGTGCGCCATTGTAGCCTGAAAGCCTGCATCTGTGCAGAAACGTGCAATTGATTCTGTTTCTATCTGATTGAGCTTGCAGCCCAATGTCTCAAAATGAATTGTCAGCATCGTTTTACGTTTTAAGATGACCTAATAAATGTATTTGCTTATGCGTTCTTTGCCGCGTGTTGCATCTTGATTTGTCGGGTTTATCTCAAGAGCTTGTGTGTACGCCATCGCAGATTCGCGGTAGTTTTTCGCCATTTCTCTTGCATAGCCCAAACGCGCAAGCCAGTTGTCGTTTCTTGGCTCAAAGCGTGTTGCAAGCGTCAACGCAATGTCTGCATGGTTGAACATAGCCTTTCTGATGTAGATTTCGCCCATGTAATAATAAGCATCACCAACGCGGCTTGCGTTCATTCTTACAAGAGAGATATATTTCTGAAAAAAATCGAGCGCGGCATCGTTGTTGCCAAGAAAATATTTTGCTTCAGCCAGAGCTTCTATAAGTCTGTGCTCCTGGTTGCCGATTTTCAAGCCTTCTGTGGCCCAATATTCAGCTTCTCGGTACTGGCCGTTTTTGAGCAAAGACCAGCAAAGCACGGCGTATGTGTCAAAGTTTTCAGGCGATGTTTCAAGATCTGCCTTGCATTGCTCGATTGCCTGCTTGTATTTTCCGCTATTGTAGAGCTTCTGCGCAACTGTTTCTTTTGTTTGTGCGTGCAGAAGCAATGCTGCAAAAACAAGCAAGGCGGCTGCACAAAGCATTCGTCTTGTCATACAAGCTTTTTGTCCATCGTGCATTTGCCTGAAAAGAAGCAGCCGTTTTCAAGCACAATCTTTGCGCTTGTAATGTCGCCGTTTACAGAGCCGGTGCTTGTTACATGCACAATATGATCTGCAACGATGTTGCCCGAAACTTTGCCTTTTACAAGCACTTTTGAAGCGGTGATGTCGGCAGTTACTACTGCGTCAGTGTCTATTACAAGCTCGCTCGTTGCGTCTATAAGGCCCTTCACTGTGCCTTTAATCAGCAGCGGCTGCTTGAATCTGATTGTACCAGTAAACGAGATGTCATCTGTGATTACTGTGTCAAAATCTTCTTCGTCAAGCTCGAATGTATCAACTTCTTTTGAATCAAACATTTCATTACTGTATCGGTAAATAGGGCTATAGTCAAGCAGATTTTTTCCTCATGCGGCTAAACTTTGAAATATGGCGTTCCGGCGGCATTATATGTTATAATTTCAGCATGAACAATTACTGTGTGGAATGGCTTTTAAAAGAACTGCCTGTTTTAATCGAAAAAAACGTAATTTCTGACGAAACAGCTGAAAATATTACGCGCTACTACGAAGAGCAGAAAAAGCTTGCGGAAGACGAGCGCAAGCTTCAGCTGCTTAAGCAGAAAGAAGAAGAAAGACTCAGACTTTCAAAACGTCTGCCTGTTATATTGACTGTTCTGGCTTCTCTTTTGATTGCGGGCGGAATCATTTCGTTGATTGCATACAACTGGGCGGCAATTTCAAGGCTTGCAAAAAGCATAGCGGCCGTTTCAATGCTCTTGCTCGTGCAGGGCGTTGCAGTATTTCTTAAGCTTGGCAAAAAAGAGCTTTCGTTGCGCACAAGAGAGGGGGTCTCGCTTTTTTGGGCAATCCTTTTCGGGGCAATTGTAGCTTTTGTCTCGCAGATTTACAAATTTCCTTCTGATACAGCTTCGTTTTTGTTTGTCTGGGCTCTTTCTTCGGTGTTAATTACCTATGTTTTCAAAAGTTCCGCTGTGTTTATTCTTGCGCAGATTCAGATTTTTGCTTATATGACTGCCGCCTGGGATTCAAGCCTTTTGGGCATTTATGTTCTTGTTCTGGCGCTTTTTCCGTTTGTGCTCACAAAGGATTGTCTCAAATGGCAGAGATACAATCTCATTACTTTTGCGTCAGTTTTGTTCATTCCGATGATTTTTAGATGCGGCGGATTTCCGCTTTGTTTTGCTCATCTCTGTTCGGTTTTTGCGGCAATTTTCTTAATCCTGTTTTTTAAGGGCAATGAAAATTTCAAATCAGCGGCGTCGGTTTTGCTTCTGCTTCTTTCGCTGCTTTTTCTCACGATGTTTGCTGATTCATCGTTTTTTACAGAAACTGATTTTGAAGAGTTCGGAACTTTTGCCGAGCATTTGGTGACGTACATAATTTCAGCTGTTCTTCTGCTTTATTCGGTTGGTCTGCCTTTGTACAGAAATTTCGTCAAAAAAGAGAAAACCGGTATAAACTTAAGCCTCATCTTGATTCCGTTTCTTTTTCTGTTTACCGGGCTGTTTTACGCCCGCAATACAGGCAGCATATTAAGCAAGAGTCTTCCGGCTTCTGTTTTTGCGCTTTCAGTAACTGCATTCTCGGTTCTTTATGCATTTAGAAAAAAAACTTTTCATTTTGCTGTTTTTCTGGTGTTTGCGGCTTGCTGTCTGATTCAAAGATGTGTGCATAACGGCATTCCGATGATTCTGGTTTCAGTTTATGCGCTTTTTGTGCTTTCACTGATTTTATTCCGTGGAAAGCATTTTGAACTTGCAGAAAAGCAGCCGTTTTTAATTCTGGCAAGAATTTTAGCCGCAATTCTTTTGATTTCTTTCTATATAGGTCTGCATGAATCAAACCGCACAATTCAAGATGAAAAACTGAAAGCAATGCTTTTAGATAATTTAGTTTTCTGCATTCCGCTTATAGTTTTTTCGATTTTTTCAATTATTATGCTCTTCAAAAAAGAAGTTTCTAAACTTTTGTGTCATGCAGACATTTTTTTGAATCTGATTTTTGTTATTGTATTTGAATATTTGTGGCTTCTCACTTCAATTAAAAAAGAGTTTTTTATTTATGCATGCAGCATTCTTATTCTTGCAAATGGAATTTTTGCCGCGGTTGCGTATTTTGCCTATAACAAGAAGAATTATCTTGCATATTTGCCGTTGGTTTTTGTTCAGGGGCTGATTCTGACTTTTTATGACAGCAACGGTTCAGAATTTTTGTGGATTCTTGTTGCAGTTTTGTTTTTCATTCATCTTTTCGGGCGGAATGAGGAGCTGCCGAAAGTAGCAAAATTCTGTTCGGTTTTTTCTGCAATCGGAAACGGAATAATCTTTTTGCTTGAAGCTGCCGTCGATATGGTTTCTGAAAAGAATGCGTTTCATTTCAGCAAAATCTTTACGGTTTATCTTGTTTTTGTTCTAATTCTCTGCGCGGTTTTGTGTTTCAGGCTGATTAAAAAACGCGAAATTTTCAATTTTGCAATGCTTCTTCATATAAGCCTTTTCTTTACAAATGAATCATTCGGAATTCTTGCGGTGCCGGCTACAGCACTTTTCTGCTTTTACTATTTTTACCGTGCTTATAAAGAAAGTTCTGTAAAAAAAGCGAATCTTACGGCCGTATATTTGACCGCAACGCTTATGATACGCTTTTTTACGCTCGGCTACGGCCTTGTGGCGCAGGGCGTGACGCTTATTTTGCTTGGCGTTGCGCTTCTTGCCATAAACAGATTCATAAAACCTGCTGACGCTCAAGGAATTGAAAATGAAAACTAATTTTTTTAGGGAAAATTCTGTTATTTCAAGGCTGGTTCTTGTTCTCGCTGTTGTGCTCCAAATTTCAGTTATAGCCGCCATGTTTGTTAGGGCGGCCGTAATAAAAAGCGAGGCAGTCAAGAACAATTCGGTAATCCGCCTTTCTTGCACCGCCTACGACCCTTTTGACCCATTCAAAGGCCGTTATGTAAGGCTTTCAATCAACCGTGAAGAGCTTGATGCAGCAGGCGCGCGGCTCGGCCTTGATTTGAGCCGCCTTGCAAAAACAAGCTGCGATTATTACATGCAGGAAAATTACGCCCGCGAAGTAGATAAGATAAACTGGCAAGATTTCAACGGCTTGAATCCTGTGCTTGAGCTTTATGTTGACAAAAGGGGCAGGGCAATTCAAAAAGCTCTTTTGGTTCACAACGGTAATCAGGAAATCCAAATCGAAGAATACATCCGCGGGCGGCTTTAGTATTTAAGGGAAATACACCGTGCTCAGCAACCGCTAGCGTCATTGTGAGCGAAGCGAAGCAATCCAATAGTGCAAATAGTGCTTTTTTCATGGCTGTTGCACATAATTAGATTGCTTCGTCGCAGCGCTCCTCGCAATGACGGTTGAAACAAGACAATGTGACGTTCAGAGTCATTTACTAACATACAAGCGCTAAAAGCTCGACTTGTTAATGCTGATATGATAAATTTATCGTATGAAACGTAAACTAATTTTGCTTTGTGTGATTTTTTCTGCCTTTGCCTCATTGACAATTTCGGCTAAAGACATGATGGCGCCTATCACTTCCGGCTGGAAAATACAATTCGGCGACAACAAAAACTGGGCTGTCATGCCTTTTTCAGAAGCTGATTCTTGGCAAGATGCAGAACTTCCGGGCACAATCACCATTGGCGACAACGGCGACAGATTCTGGCTTAAATCAAAAGTGACTATACCACATTCTTTGGCCGGGCAGGATGTGTACCTTGAACTTGGCAGAAGCACCGCCGCCCTTGAGATTTACGTGGACGGCATCCTTATGAACACGCACGGCACGATTGACCCGCAATTCAATATTTCGCATGTATCGAATACACTTGCATATATTCCGGCGGCGGCAATCAAAAACGATGCTGTGGAAATTACGATTAGATGCAGGTCAGGGTCTACGCATGTTGTGTTCGAGCAGTTTTATCTTGTTGACAGCGCGCGTTATTTTAAAACAAAGCTTTATCAGAATTTTCTGAATAATACAGTCTATTACATGATGGCCGCAATCTGCATGTTCATCGGCCTTTATTTTCTTTTTCAGTTTTTTTCAGACAACAAGGAAAAATCGAGCCGCTCTTTTTCGATGATGTTGTTTACGGTTTCAATCTATTTCTTCGATATGGCAACAGGCAAGACGTTCATTCCGTTTATTTGGCAGATTACGTGTGCGCGCTTCTGCCTTGTTTGTAGCATGGCGTGTCTTTCGGTGTTTATCTGCCAGTTTTTCAAGCGGCCTTATAAGCTTGTGCGCAAAGTTGCTGTCGGCATTCTGATAATTGTTGCAGCCGCATACATTTATGCTTCCAAGAGCTTGCTGCTTTCAGAAAAGGTTTTCACTTTTTCGCTCTTGCCGATTTTTGGCAGCATAATTTTTATGTTCGTGATTGTCGTAAAAGAGGTTCTGGCACATTCAAAGAATGCAAAGAAAATTCTTGTGGGCATTTCAATTGCGCTTTTGTTCGGCGTTCACGATATTGTTTACCAGATTCGCGGTGCAATTCCTTTTGCATGGCTGCAGGGCTTTGCGTTTTTCTTTATTGATGCAACGATGTTCTTCGTTGTTGCGGTCGAGAACATTCAGAACAAGCATAAAATAACTGAATTCATCGATACGACTTCTAGGCAGAGAGACAAGCTGAACGAAGTGCTTGACGCGGCTGCTAAGCTTTCCGCCGAAACAATGGAAATTTCTGTTTCTCTTGATGAATCTGTAGTAAAGGTTGCAGAATCTGTTGATTTGTCTGTAAAAGAAACCGGAAACATTGCGTCTTTCATTGAGCAGCAGAACATTGCCGTTAGAAGCACATCAGCCGCGCTCGGCAACCTTGTTTCGTCTGTGCGCACCGTCAACGGCGAAGTTCAGACTGAAACTAGCGTAATGGAAGAAGCCGTAAAAGAGACAAAGCTGATGATTGACGGTGTTAATCAGGTTGCAGACGCCATAACCGCTACAGCTGAATTTTCAAGCTCGCTCGGCGACCTTACAAAGAACAGCGAAAACGATGTCGCCCAGCTTGTTGAAGCAATGGAGTCTATCAAAAATGCTTCAACCGAAATTCTCGGTGTTGTTCAGATTGTAACAGACTTTGCGCAGCAGACGAACATGCTCGCCATGAACGCATCTATCGAAGCGGCTCACGCCGGAATTACGGGCAAGGGCTTTGCGGTTATTGCGCACGAAATCAAGACGCTGGCGGCGGCGAGCAGCACACAGGCTGATAAGATTAAAGACATCGTTACGATGATTGACTCTGATATCGGCAAGAGCTTTGACTTGAGCTTGCGCGTAAAAGAGGCACTCGCCAAGATTTCTAAAGAAGCTGTTGACTCTTCTTGTCAGATTAATGAATCGGTTGAGAGTATGCAGGTTCAGAGACAGGCGGGCAAACGCATTTCAGAAGCAACCGCCACAATGTCTGCTTCTGCCTTAAACGTCAAGAAAGAAACTGACCAGCAGTATTCTTATTCGCAGATGGCTTCTTCTAACATGACGGAACTTTCTGATGTAGCTGAACGCGCGCAAGCCGCTGTAGCTGACATAAGCAACAGAAACAAGCTCTTGACCGAACAAACCGCCGCCCTCAAGAAACTAGCCCACCGCGCCAAAGACGCCGCCGAAGGTTTGAACGAACTCATAGCGAAATAGGCGTTTGAAAGGCGCAGAAACTTTTGACGCTTGAAAAGCGCCACCGAACTTCTTAGGGGAGACAAGAACCTCTACTCGTAAGCGGGTTCTTTTCTCCCCTAAGAACCCCTCTTTTTTCCAGCAACGTTCAGGGGCTCTGCCCCTAAAAACCCCGTTAGTAAACAGTTGGTTGATTAATCTCCGCTATTGTAGATTAATCTTCAAAAGTGAAGAATAATCATTGATTCCTCTACGAACGGGTTTCCTAAGGGCAGAGCCCTTAGGCCGTGGCCAAGGAAGGTGGGTTGCAAGGGAGGAAACCAGCGGCCTTCGGACTCTGAGCTGGTGTCCTCCTTTGCAAGTTTCCGGCAATTACAATTGCCAAATTTTGAGCGTGTCTTGAATACGTTGCATATTTTCGATATACTTTGCTTTATAAGATTTTATTTTATAAGTAGCCTTATAAGAATAACCTTATAAGTAACCTTTTTGGAGGAAATATGACAATCGTTGACATGCTTGGTCAAAGTGCTCTTCTGACCGGTCTTGGAATGGGTGTTGTTTTCGGTTTCCTTATCATTCTTATTATCTTCATGACTATCACATCAAAAGTCATTAAGGCACTCGGACTTGATAAAGACGTACCAAAATCAACAGCTGGAACTGCTTCTGCTGCTCCTGCACAGAATAATAATGCAGTAGTTGCTGCAATCGCTGCAGCTCTTCGCGAGAAAGAATCTAAATAATCTGGAGTAATAATACAATGGCAAAGAAAGTAAACATTTCAGAACTGGTTTTGCGCGATGCTCACCAGTCACTTCATGCGACACGCATGACAACAGCAGATATGCTTCCAATCGCTTCAAAGATTGACAAAATCGGTTATTTTGCTGCAGAAGCATGGGGTGGAGCAACTTATGACAGTTGTATCCGCTTTTTGAACGAAGATCCATGGGACCGCCTCCGCAAACTTCACGCAGCAATGCCGAATACAAAAATCATGATGCTTTTGCGCGCACAGAACCTTCTTGGATACCGCCACTACGCAGATGATGTTGTAGACAAGTTTGTTGAAACTGCTGCAAAGAATGGTGTTGATGTATTCCGCATTTTTGATGCATGTAATGACCCGCGCAACATGGAACGTGCTACAAAGGCTGCAAAAAAATCTGGAAAGCATGTTCAGATGGCAATTTCTTATGCCGTAACTCCATATCATACAATTGAAAAATATGCAGACCTTGCAAAGACTTATGCAGACTTTGGTGCAGATTCAATCTGTATTAAAGATATGTCTGGTTTGCTTAAACCTTATACTGCTTATGACCTTGTAAAGGCAATCAAAGCAAAAATCGATATCCCTGTAGAAATTCATACACATGCTACAACAGGTCTTTCTGTTGCAACATTGCTCAAATCTGCTGAAGCAGGTGCTGATATTCTTGATACAGCAATTTCTTCAATGGCTATGGGTACTTCTCATTCACCGACAGAAACAGTTGTAGAAATGCTCAAAGGCACAGAATATGACACTGGCCTTGATATTTCTTCACTTCTTGAAATTGCTGCTTATTTCCGCGATGTACGCAAGCACTATGCTTCTTTGGAATCTAAATTCCTTGGTGCTGATACCCGTATTCTTAAATCTCAGGTTCCAGGCGGTATGCTTTCTAACCTTGAATCTCAGCTTAAGCAGCAGAATGCAGGCGACAAGATGGACGAAGTTCTTGCTGAACTTCCTAATGTTCACAAGGATGCAGGTTATGTTCCGCTTGTAACACCAACTTCTCAGATTGTAGGAACTCAGGCTGTTATGAACGTTCTTATGGGACGCTACAAGACAATGACTCAGGATTTCCGCAATTTGATTACCGGTAAGTTTGGTGCACTTCCTGCAGAAGCAAATCCTGAGCTTGTAAAGAAAGCTCTTGAATTGAACGGAATGGACAAGGTAATGACATGTCGCCCTGCTGATGAAATTCCTAATGAATGGGACAAGATGGTTGAAGAAGCCAAGAAAGCTGGTGGTAATGGTTCTGACGAAGATGTTCTTACTTATGCAATGTTCCCGAACGTAGCACCTAAGTTCTTCTCTGAGCGTGCAAACGGTCCTGTTAATGCTGAAGAGAAATTCGGAATTAAAGAAGCTCCAAAGGCTGCTGCAAACGGCTCTTATACAGTAACTGTAAACGGCCAGGCACATCAGGTAACAACAAACGGTTCAAGCATCACAGTTGACGGAACAGCTTATAACGTAACATTCGGCGCAGCCGGTGCAGCTCCTGCTGTTGCAGCAGCTGGCTCAACAGGCGGTGCAGACGTTAAGGCTCCTGTTGCCGGCACAGTATTGAAGATTATCGCTCAGAACGGCACAAACGTTAAGTCTGGCGAAACAATCATGATGATTGAATCAATGAAGATGGAACTTGAAGTAAAAGCTACTGCAACAGGTCCTATCCAGTGGTCTGTTTCACAGGGCACAGCAATTACAGCTGGTCAGGTTCTCGGTTCAATCGGTGGCGGCGCTCCAGCTCCTGCTGCAGCACCGGCTCCGGCAGCTGCATCTGCAGCCGCTCCTGCTCCTTCTGCTTCAACAGGCGGAAAGGCTGTAACAGCACCAGTTGCAGGTACATTCCTTAAGGCTGTTGTTTCAGAAGGCGCTTCTGTAACAGCTGGTCAGACAATCATTATGATTGAATCAATGAAGATGGAACTTGAAGTAAAGGCTACTGCAGCTGGTTCAGTTCATTTCTTGGCTTCTGCCGGTTCTGCAATTGCAGCTGGTCAGGCACTTGCTGAAATTAAATAAATTGAAGAAAGCAGCTGTCTGAGCTGTAATGTCATTCCTATAGCCCCGAACCAAGTTCGGGGTGACGCAGCTTTTTCAGACAGACTTTCTTTATGGAGTATATTCATGCTTGGTAAAACAAACAAATTAAATAAGCAGGTAACAATGGCAATGTGCATCATCTTGGCAGTTGCCGCTGTTTTCTCTTGCGTGTCAAATGCTTTTGCTCAGAGTTCAAGCAGTGTTCGCGAAACACCGTCTTTGAGAACTATGGATACAGCAATCATTAGAGGTTCTGAAAACATTAAACCGATTCAGCCTGTTGAATTCTTGAAGAGCCTTTGGAAGAATACTGGTCTCAACCAGATGATTAACGGCGAAAATAAGGCAGAAGAGGAAGAAGTAGTAGAAAGCGCAGTTCATTTTGCTGAAACAGCTCCAGGTTGGCAGAAGCTTATCATGATTGCAGTCGGCTTTCTCATCATCTATCTTGCTGTAGGCAAAGGATTTGAGCCGCTCCTTCTTATCCCGATTGGATTCGGTGTTGTTCTTGTAAACATTCCTGGCGCAGGCATGGGAAATGCACCTGACGGAATGTTGCACATCATCTACAAAGCTGGTGTAGGCAACGAATTCTTCCCGATGCTCATTTTTATGGGTATTGGTGCTATGACAGACTTTGGTCCTCTTATTGCAAACCCGAAAATGGCGTTGCTCGGCGGTGCGGCACAGCTCGGCGTTTTTGCTACATTGCTCGGTGTTGCACTCATGAACCTTATTCCTGGTGTTGAATACAACATGATGCAGGCTTGTGCAATTTCAATCATCGGTGGTGCAGACGGTCCTACATCAATCTATGTTGCAGCTAAGCTTGCACCTGAAATGATGGCTGTTACAGCTGTTGCAGCTTATTCATACATGGCACTTGTTCCAATGATTCAGCCGCCTTTGATGAAGCTCTTGACAACAGAAAAAGAGCGCAAAATCAAGATGGATCAGCTCCGCTATGTTTCAAAGACAGAAAAGGTTATCTTCCCGATTGTTTTGCTTTGTCTTACAATTTTGCTTTTGCCGCCGGCAGCTCCGCTCATCGGTATGCTCGCATTCGGCAACTTCATCAAGCAGGTCGGCATTGTAGAGCGCCTTTCTAAGACACTTGAGAATGAGCTTATGAACATAGTTTCAATTCTTCTTTCTCTTGGCGTTGGTGCGCAGATGACACCAGAAAAGATTTTCAATCCAAGTTCAGTTGGCGTTATCGCTCTTGGTCTTCTTGCATTTGCAATTGCTACATGCGGTGGTCTTTTGATGGCTAAGATTATGAACATCTTCCTCAAGAAGAAGATTAATCCGCTCATCGGTTCGGCTGGTGTTTCAGCTGTTCCAATGGCTGCCCGTGTTTCAAACAAAGTCGGTCTTGAATACGATCCGGGCAACTTCCTTTTGATGCACGCTATGGGTCCGAACGTATCAGGCGTTATCGGTACTGCTGTTGCGGCCGGTGTTTTCATTGCTACATACGGTCATTAATAGAATGCCGGTTTCCGCGCCGGCTTCTTAAAACGAAAGGGCTGTCTAATAAGTGGTGTCATGCTGAACTTGGTTCAGCATCTCGGGTCAAGTACGGCAATGACATTATATTTTTAGACAGCCCCTTTTTTATGCCTTCCTCAAAAAAATCATTCTTATCTGAAATAATTTCATTGTATTGTACAAAAACTGTGATATAATAAATCAACGGCATAACTGATGAATTATATTTCTGATGTAAAGAAGAAAGTTCTTCTTGTGCAGGACAAACCAGAAAACGATATCGCGCTTTCTGAAATTATCCATGCATCTTTTGATTTAGTTCATATTAATTCTCAAGGCGAAGCAATTGATTTTCTTCAGAAAAATCATAACAAGCTCATTTCTGCGATAATAGACATTAATCTTGCTGTGCCAATCTTAAAAGAAATCAGAAAAAATCCGAATCTGCTTAATTTTCCTGTACTTGCCAGCACAGAAGTTCCGAATTCAGAGCTTGAAGAAGAGCTTTTGTCTCTTGATGTTATAGATTTCCTTAAGACACCTTTCAGCAGACTTCGTGTGCTCAACCGCTTGAAGACAACTGTTAAGCTTTCAGAATCAAACTACGCAATTGACGAACTTGAGCGCGATGAGCTTACAGGGCTTTATACGCGCAAGGCGTTTCTGCGCAAGGCAGAGTTTGTGCTTTCTCAGAACCAAGACAAAAAATTCTGCATAGTTGCCTTCGATTTTGACAACTTCAAGTCTTCAAACAGCCTTTACGGTGTGGAAAAATGCAACGAATTCTTGGCTTATACAGCTCAGTGCATGATGGATGTAATGCCGCTCGGAATTGCGGGGCGCTACGGCGGCGATCAGTACATCATGTTCTTTGAATACAATCAGCCACAGCCAGACTTAAAGCGCGTTTCTGAGCTTAGCAAAGAAATCTTGAATTCTGCGCCGATTCCGCATCAGATTGTCAAGATGGGCGTTTATGCGCCTATTGATACTAACATTCCGTTCGTAATCTGCTGTGACCGCGCATTCCTCGCAATCCGCGAAATAAAAGGAAAATACGGAAAGAATCTCGCGTTCTTTGAGTCTAATTTGCAGAAACAGCTTTTAAACGAGCAGCGCATCACAGAAACGATGGAACGCGCGCTTGAAGAAAATCAGTTTCAGGTCTTTTATCAGCCAAAGCACGATGCGATTACAGGCAGTATTGCAGGTGCCGAAGCGCTTGTCCGCTGGAATCATCCCGAATACGGTTTTATGTCGCCCGGTCAGTTTATTCCGCTCTTTGAACGCAACGGCTTTATAACAAAGCTTGACACATTCATGCTTGAGAGCGTCTGCCTTGACATAAGCCGTTGGCAGCAGTCAGGCTATCCGGTTGTGCCTGTTTCAGTTAATGTTTCGCGCCGCGATTTTATGGAAGAAGGCTGCATCGAAAAGCAGTACGAAATAATCGACAAATATGGAATCGACCATTCGCTTCTGCACATGGAAGTGACCGAATCGCTTTATTCTGAAAACACAGAATTAATCATTTCTCAGGTTAAGAACACACAGAACCTCGGGTTTATGATTGAGATGGATGATTTCGGTGCGGGCTATTCATCGCTCGGCCTTCTTTCAACGTTTCCGCTCAACGTGCTGAAGCTTGACATAAGCTTCGTGCGCAACATCAAGAAAAACGAAATCGTAATCGAGAACATCATCAAGATGGCGCACAGAATGGGGCTGATTACTGTTGCAGAAGGCGTTGAGACTGACGAGCAGCTTAAAATCTTAAAGTCGCTCGGCTGCGATTTGATTCAGGGCTATTATTATTCAAAGCCGCTGCCTGTAAAAGATTTTGAATTCTATATCCGCACAGCTTCTGTCTTTTCTGGCGGAAAAATACCAGTTCCGAATAACCAGAATGAAGAGAATGCCTCTTTGACAGAATCAATGCTAATTGTGGCAACCGAAGTAGCTGAAAGCATTCCGGGCGGCTATTTTTCTTATCATGCGGACGGCAACCTTGAGATTATCTCGTTCAACCGCGAAATGCTCAATTTGTTTGACTGCAACACGGCCGAAGAATTTCGTGAACATGTAGGCAATTCATTCAAAGGCATTGTCGCGCCCGAAGATTTTGAGCATGTTCAGCAGAGCATAAACCGCCAGATTACAATCAACAATGATTTGGATTATGTTGAATACCGAATCAGAACAAAGGCAGGCAAGACTAAATACGTTAAGGATTATGGCAGGTTTGTAAAGACCAAAAGCTACGGCGATATTTTCTACGTTTTCTTGAACGATGTTACAGACGAAGTGCGCCGCAATGCAGAAGCAGAGGTTGAGCTTTTGCGCAAAATAGAGCTTCAGCGCGTAGCAGATTATGCTGAAAATGCAAATCATGCAAAGAACGTCTTTATGTCGAATATAACGAGAGACATTCTTTCAAAGATGCAGGACATCATTGAATACACGAATCTTATTAGAAGCAATCCGGGCGATACATCTTTAATATCAGATTATGTTCTTAAGGCGGTAATCGCAGAAGAGCATCTGCTTAGCTTTATAAACAATGTATACGAGCTTTCTGAAATCGAAAATGGAACGCTTTCGCTTTATGAAGAGCCTTCTGATATGTCTGATGCCGTAGAGAAAATTTATTCCGCTATAAAGGAATCTGCCGAAGAGAAAAATCTTAAAGTTGAGTATTGGGCTGAAATCATAAATCCGTTTGTCTATCAAGATGTAATGCACACTACGAATGTAGTTTTCAATATTGTGCGTAATGCCATAAAATATACTATGCCGGGCGGCAAAATCAGGTTCGGCCTGAGGCAGATTCCGGGCAAGACAAAAGACGAATGCATAGTCGAATTTATCTGCGCAGATTCCGGCATCGGCATTTCTAAAGAATTCATTCCGTATGTATGCAAGAGCTTTGCCCGCGAAGACAACGAAATTAATGCAAATATTCCGGGTGCAGGTCTTGGCATGAGCATTGCAAAGTCTCTAATGAAGCTTATGCACGGCACAATCGAAATTACTAGCGAAAAAGGCAAAGGCACAGTCGTAAAGACTTCGCAGCCGCACCGCTATGCCAGCAAAGAAGACATCAACAAGAACACGCTTCTAACTGACAATGTAAGGCTGTAGCTTTAGTGGCGCACTGCACACATCGTAAAGCGCGCGCAGTGCATACAAGCCCGTGTGCTTGCATGGGCGCGGCACGCTTTTGCCCATGTTAGAATTTGCCGCTTGAATGAGAGCTGCTTCTGCCGCGGCCGCTTGAATGTGAACTGCTCGATGATGATCTAGGACTGTAAGTGCTGCTTGTCGTTGTATGTGTAAAGATGTCAGACTTGCCAGTCAAGTTGAAAGAATTTTCAACTAAATATTCAGAAGCTGCTGATTTTTGTTTAACTTGGTTGATATAAGAAGCTTTGACACAAGCTCTTGCTATCAAACCGATTAATAAACCGATTACAAGCGAAATTACTATCTGCATTTTTGTGCGTTGACTGTCATTTACAGTTGCCCGCCCATTGTGCAGATTGCTGCTATATATTTCATCACTATAGATTTCGCCGTTTTGGGCTTGTTCCTGAATGTATTCGCACTCATCTAAAAATGCAAGAAAACCGTCAGACCAGTTGTTTTCCTTGAAATGCGGGAGCATTGCATCTTCCAATAAAGATTTTGTATAGTTTGAGAAGATTTCTTCTGATTGTATTCCAGATGCAAATATGTCATAATCACGCTCGTTCATAGACATAACCAGAACAAGTGCATTCCCTTCGTTTTTGTTGCCAAGCCGGTAACCGTTGACAATTTCTTCTGAAAACAGCTCTATGTCATACGTGCATGCATATTTCTGAAAATCTGAAACTATGATGATGTGTACTTCTATACCGTATTTTTCAGAAATAGCTGTCGCCTTTTCATTGATTTCTGCAATTTTTTCCGCGCTTATTTGATTTTTTATGTTTTTATCTTCAATAAAGAAAAACGGCTCTAGACCGTCTGCCCATTGCTCAGGTGCCAAGTGCAGTATTGGAAGGCTTTCGTATTGTTCAAACAGATATGTTTTTTCATCGTATGAAAGCACAAGATAGTTATCAATAAAACTTCCATCATAAGTATAACCCAATCTGTCAGTAAGCTGAATTGAGGTTTTATCGGGCATGAGCCAATCAATCTTTGTTACATAATCATTTGCAATAAGAAGGCCCGTCGAATTATCGTTGACGATTAAGTAAAAAGCATCGTTTTTGTTTTCAATTATTTGATTGTTATCGGTCAACAAACCTGTAGCAACAAAAGAAACAGGATTCTTTGCCGGAGATTTATTCTCTGTCTGGGCAAATGTTTCTATATGTATAAGCAAAAATAAAATGGAAAATGCAAAAGTCAAAGCTTTTCTCATTTGTAATTCCTCGAATATAAGATAAGCAAGCAAAAAAAATGCCTTGCTGAAATTTGCTGAAAACTATAAATCAGGCTAAGAATTCAGCTATAATGTTCAGAATAATCTCTGATATGTGCGTAAAATACAGCAGAGCACCAATTCCGGCAGTCAAGCCTAAAAGAAGCAGATTCAGCTTTTTAGAGCTTGCCGGAAGGTTTCCGACAAATTTGCCCGTCTGTCCGTTCATTGCAAACAAAAAGTCTTTGCCGTTCCATTTTGTGTGAATGAGCCACACCGGAAGAAACGCATAATGCGCCTTTAGATTCTTGATGTTGATGTGGCAGCCTGTTTCCATAACCGAACCGTAGCCGTTTATTGTAGAGTAGAGCAACTCTCTCATAGAGGTTTTTGCTCTTGAGCAAGCCCTGTCTGTAGATTCTTCCTTTGTTACGTCGAATTTATCTGCAAGATAGCCCGGAAGGTATGCCGTAGAAAACGGAATAAGCCCCGAATAGTCGTATGGCTCGATGCTGTCCATAAGGTCGTCTGGCATTTTTTTTGATGCATCTGCCGGAATGTGGTAGAAATCTACGTTGCCGGCGCGGAAAACGTTGTAATGTCTGGTCGTTGTGTTTATGTAATCGCCGGAGCGGTGGCTTGTCGAGTTAGAAGTTTTGCAGCTTAAGCTTCCGTCTGCCGTGCCGTCAAAAAACCAGAAAGGCACATAAAGCCCTTGAATCTTTTCAATCTGGTTCGTTGCAGAAAAAGCCTTGGGCAGAAATTTCTTATGCTTGTAATGATTCTGAAGCGCTGTTTTTGCGCTTTCTTTGTTCAGCTTAAACGGAATGATGAAATCCGGTTTGAGGTTGCCTGTCATCTGACCTGGCACAATCGATGGGTTTCCGCAATAAGGGCAGCTCGTGGCGGCGGTTGTTTCTTCGCAAACAAGCTCTGCGCCGCAGCTTGGGCATGAATAAGTCTTCATGTTCAGCGTTTCTTCATTTTGAGCTGATGATTCAGCCCAAGAGACTTCTTCTGGCTGTTCCTGTTGTTCTTGTTGCTGCTGTTCCTGCTTAGCTTGTTCATTGTTAAAAGCTTCTGCCGCCTTTTCATCTTTTTGGGCGTACATCGCTTCTATTTCTTTTGGCGAATAAGAGCCGCCGCAATATTCACATTCAAGCTTGCCAGTTGTGCTTGAAAATTTGAGCGGTCCTGTACATGAAGGACATTTGTAGTTGGTTATCTGGTCAGCCATGTGTTTTCCTTTGTGTAAAATTGAAAGGGCTGTCTAATGGCTTTTAGACAGCCCAGTTGATTTTTGTTTCAGCAGAATTATGGGAGCGGTGCGCCGCAGAATTCACAGATTCCGGCTGCGCCTTTCTTGGTCTTTGCGCCGCAATAAGGGCAGACAACAGTGTTCTGCTCTTCTTCGGCTGCCTTGTTCTGCGCCTCAATGTTGTCATGCTCGGCTTTTTTCACCTTGCCGAAGAAAGCGCCGAGTTCTTCGCTCTGCTTGAGATATTTCTTGTATTCTTCGCTGTTCTTGACTTCAGCTTTGTTAGAAGTCTTGTCTGCACCAAAGCCCGGAACTTTGTAATCTTCCGGCGCGATTCCGTTCAAGTCTTCGTAATCAACCGAAGTTTCTGCTTCGTTGTCGATTGCATATTCGTTGAGGTTAAAGCTTATTTCACTGAAATAAGGGTTCTGTACTGTAAGCTTGACTTCAAAATTATAGCTGTATGCATAGCGCTGCGGCGTGAATGACTTGTATTCGCCTTCAGAATTCTTGTAGCGCACTTCGTCTTCGTCTTCGTCAATTGAAACGTCAAAAGCGACAACTTGAGAAAAATCAATTACGTCAGGGTTTGCGTCAGCGAATTTGTTGATTGGGCTGCGCGTAACCAAAAACTTCTTGGCGGCTTCGTCGATGTAGATTTTCATGCTGTCGCCGAATGTTGTTGTTGCGCGGAAGGCTGCGACAGCTTCTTTGTTCTTTTCTCTGTATTCAAGCTGTGCCTTTATTTCTTCAATCGTAGATTCTCGTCTTTCATGGAAAAACGGCGAAAGCTTTGCCTGACAATTCTTGCACATATTTCCATCTTTGAGCTTCTTATTGCCAAGCAGCCCGATTTTGTCACCACAGATGTCGCAGAATTTTTTATCGAATAATCCCATTGTTTCCTCCTGTTTAAAAAGAAGGGATTGTCTAAAAAGTATGGTCATACTGAACTTGTTTCAGTATCTATGCTATATAAGCCATAGAGATTCCGAAACAAGTTCGGAATGACATTTATGTACAAACTTATTAGACCTCACTTTGCAGTGTAGTCTTTTATTTTACGATGTCGCCCGAGTCGAACGGGTCGCCGCATTCAGGGCAGAATTTCGGTGCTTTTGTCGGGTCGGCCGGTTCCCAGCCGCACTTGTCGCACTTATACTGCGGAACGCCTTCCGGCTTTTTTGCACCGCATTCAGGGCAGAACTTGCCTTTGTTGACAGCGCCGCATGCACATTTCCAGCCAACTGTTTCGGCTGGCTTTGGCTTGCCACATTCTGTGCAGAATTTGCCAGTTGCAGTTGCACCGCAAGAGCATTTCCAGCTGTTTGCAGGTGCGGCCTGCTGTTGCTGCTGCGCTTGCTGTGCGGCGGCGTTTGCCTGTGCCTGCTGCTGACCCATAGCATAAAGGTTCTGCGCATTCACGCCGCCGGCCTGCTGCGCCATGCCCAAGCCCATAAAGCCCATCATTGAGCCGTTCGGGTTTGTGGCAGCCTTTTCCATTGCGCTTGCCTGTGCCCTTGTGATATGCGCCGCCGCCAAAGTCGGGTCGCGTAAAGAAGCGTTGACCTGAAGATCTTTAATCATCTTCTCGTCTTCTTCTGAAGCTTTTATAGAAGAAATGGCGAAAGAGACAATCTCAAGGCCGCGCAAATCGCGCCATTTTGCAGAAAGAATCTCATTGAGCGCGTCCGCAAGTTCCATTGTGTGGGCTGGCCAAGCAGAGTAGCGGATGCCCATTTCAGAAAGCTTTCCGAATGCCGGCTGCAACGCATGAAGAAGTTCTCCTTTAAGCTGAGAATCCAGCTCTTCTCTTGTATATGAATCTGTAATGTTGCCGCATACGTTCGTGTAAAAAAGAATCGGGTTTGTAATGCGGTAGCTGTATTCGCCAAAGCAGCGCACTGCAATGTCAACGTCTAGCCCGATGTTGCGGTCAACTACACGCACCGGCACAGCTGACGGCGTGCCGTACTTGTTTCCGATAAGTTCCTTCGTGTTGAAGTAATAAATGCGCTGCTCGCGCGGTGCTTCGCCGCCGAAGGTAAAGCGCTTGCCGATGTTGCTGAAAACAGCTCTGATTGTTTCGCCGTTAAGGCCGCCTGAAAGAAGCGACGGTTCTTTAGATGTATCATAAGTGAATTCGCCCGGCTCTGCACAAATCTCAACGACTTTGCCGTTGTCAACGATTATCATGCACTGGCCGTCTGCAACAGATACGACTGAACCTTGCGTAATAATATTGTCATCGCCTTTTGTATTGCTTGAGCGGTTTGAAGTCTTTTTTTTGCCTTTTACAACCAGCAGGTCGGTGCTAATTGAATCGCAGTAAAAAAACTCTTTCCATTGGTCGGCTACAACGCTTCCTGCTGCGCCTTTCAATGCTTTGATAAGACCCATGTCATACTCCTTAAGAACCTGTTTCACCTTGAAAAAAATCAATGTGTGAGTTCTTATAAAAAATTTCAATTACTTAGTCAACATAATTGAAGCTAAAATACATATTTATTTTACAATGGAAATACTGTGAAAACCAGCATTTTTTTTGAATTTCAGCTTATTTTATGGGAAAATATCGGTTTGACAGAGCGGGGAACGTCAGAGCTTTTGCACGTCGAGAATTTCTAGAATGTTTTCAGTTACTTTGAATTTGATGTTGAAGCCCGCAAAGGCAAGACCGTAAATTCTTGAAGGCTCTTGAAAATATGTCTGGCGCGGGTCTTGTTCAAGAATGCCGATAAGCGCCTGCTTTTTCTCGCCTAATGCGCCCAAAGCGTCTGACACTTCGGGCTTATAGACAACTTTAAGCTTGTGTGCTTTTGTTCCGGCTGTGTAGCCTTCAAGTGCGTCCGGCACGCAGTCGCTTAGCGGAATGTAAGGCTTTATGTCATAGATTGGCGTGCCGTCTAGCATGTCTGCGCCTGAAACGACAAGCGAAATCTTGCCGTCAGGGCTTTTTTCAATTTTCTTGAGCTTGACCGCTGAAAGCCCGAGCCCATTCGGTCTGAAAGGCGAGCGCGACGCAAAGACGCCGACCCTAGTGCTGCCGCCAAGACGCGGCGGGCGCACGGTGAGGTTCGCGCTTTCTTCGTTTTCTGAAAAGCCCCAGACAAGCCAGATGTGGCTGAACGATTCGAGCCCGCGCACAGCTTCTTCATGCGAGAATTCGCTCAAAAGCTCAATCCTCGCTTCAAGTTCTGGCACGAGCATTGACTGCCGCGGAATGCCGAATTTTTCAGAAAAATCTGAGCGGACAACCGCGACAGGCTTTATTGTTTTTTGGTGCTGATCAGCGTTAATCATATCACTCTGTTATTTATAGAAGAAACTAGAAATGATACGGATCAATCCAAGCGTTTGTCGTGTTCTTGTAGATGAACTCGTCAAAATCTGCATAGCATGTCTTGGCTTGCGGCTTCGTGCTTTCGGCGAACATGCCGACAACAGTGCCGATAAAACCGCCGGCCTTTTCGGTACTCAAGATTGTGGCGTCTTGCGCATCGCCAAGCTGCATAAATCTTGCGCCGTTTATGCTGAAGCTGAAAAACAAGTTCTGCATTCTGGCTTCGGCCTTAAGCTCAATTTCAGCATCTTCCGGCACAGCTGAAGCTCCGCTGTCTGCAACAACTTCAGCATTTCCGCCTGTAACTTTGACGAGCTGCACGATATTTTTGCCGTCTTTTCTGCAAAGCTCAAGACAATAGTGGAATTCTTCGCTCTGAAAGCATGTAATTCCGGCAGCGTCGCCTTCTTCTTTAAGGGTAGCTTTCATTTTTGCAGAAGCCTCAAAGCTGAACGCGGTCTGCCGCTCTGCAACAAATGAAACTTCGTCTGTTGATGTGAGCTTGCCGTTGCCATAAAGCCTCAAACAGCCCGGATTATCGAACAATGTGATTAAATCTGGGTTTCTGTTTCTGAGCGTCATCCAGTAAGGCGCAAGCGTGTCTTCGTCGAATTTGTCTATTACAGGCGGTTTCGGCTTGTCGTCTTCAAGCGTGGTTTTTGCTACAAAGCCGTCTTGTGTGTAGGCGCGTTCAATCAAGCCTGTTTCTCTTGCGACAACTGGCCAGTCATCTTCCCAGTGAACCGGCACAAGGAAAGTTTCTCTGCCCATGTTGCAGCATCTGCCGCCGCCGAGCTCGCCGTCGCCGTATGGTCTTGAACCGAGGCAGACCATACGCCAGTTGCCTTCTTTTGAGCAGAACAAATCAGCATGGCCAACGTTGATTACGCCTGCGGTAAGACCGAGCTGACGGTGTGTCAAAATCGGGTTAGACTTTTTGCCTTCCCATTCGCCTTCCATAGTCTTGCAGCGCGCAACTGAAACAGCGTGCTCAACGCTTGTGCCACCTTCCGCATGAATCAGGTAATACCAGCCGTCTTTTTTGTAGATATGCGGACCTTCCGGCCAGACGCACTTTTTGAGCGCACCGCTCCAAATGTCAGTCTTTTTGCCGTAGAGCCTGCCCGAATTTATGTCGAGCCGCTGAATCCAGATTTTACAGTCGCCGTTCCAGCGCACACCTGCCGGGTTGAAGTGCTGGCCGATGTACCAGACTGTGCCGTCATCGTCAAAGAACAACGAAGGGTCGATTCCGTCTGCGTCTTTGATGACAATCGGGTCAGACCACGGGCCTTCCGGCTTTTGTGCCGTCATAAAGAAGTTGCCGATTTTGTCGACTTGCGTGCAGATGCAGTAGAATGTGCCTTTGTTGTAGCGGATTGTCGGCGCGAACAAGCCGCGGCTTGAAGCTTCGCCTGTAAAATCAAGCTGTTTTCTCCGGTGTATTACGTTTCCGATTTGTTCCCAGTTTGTGCAGTCCTTGCTTTTGTAAACAGGAATTCCTGGAAAATATGAGAAAGTTGAATTGACAAGATAAAAAGTATCATCAACGACACAGATTGATGGGTCTGGGTTAAAGCCCGGCATAATCGGGTTGATAATTTTCTGTTCCATGATAAACCTCTTTAAAATCTATGGATTTAAGTATATACTACTTGTTAATCGTTTTACTGGAAAAGGCAGATTTTTGCAACTGCATTTTGTTTCTTTATAACATCTGCAAGCCGTTTGTGTAAAAAATTTTTGATTCCATCAGAAAATTTTGCAATTTCCGTGCTATTATTTAACAGTAAAAACAACATAAAATCAAAATACTGAAATCTGAAAATAAAAACAAGGTTCAGTAAAAAGGGGAAAAGATGAGCAATGATAAGGGAACTCTGGCCGCGCTGATTGAAGCAGGCGAAGCAGTTTTGGGCATTGAATTCGGTTCAACACGCATTAAAGCTGTCCTTATAGATTCTGACAACGCACCGATAGCTTCTGGTGCTTTTGACTGGCAGAACAGCCTTGTAAACGGCATCTGGACTTATTCGATTGACGAAATCCAGAACGGCTTAAAGACTTGTTACGCCAACTTGAAGGCTGACGTAAAATCAAAATACGGTGTTACGCTGAAAAAGCTCAAGGCTTTCGGCGTAAGCGCAATGATGCACGGCTACCTTGCTTTTGACAAAAACGACAAGCTTCTTGTGCCTTTCAGAACATGGCGCAATACAATAACAGGCGAAGCTGCTGAAAGGCTTTCGATTCTTTTCAATTATCCGATTCCTGAACGCTGGAGCATTTCTCATCTTTATCAGGCTGTTTTGAAGAACGAACCGCATGTAAAAGACGTGGCGTTCTTTACAACTCTTGCGGGCTATGTGCATTGGCTGCTTTCTGGCGAAAAAGTTCTCGGTATCGGTGACGCGTCTGGTATGTTCCCTGTTGATGCTTCAACAAAGAACTACGACAAAAAGATGATTGCCAAATTCGATGACCTTGTTGCTCAGTATAAGTTCTCTTGGAAACTTGAAGAGCTGCTTCCGAAAGTTCTTGTTGCTGGCCAGAAAGCCGGAACATTGACAGCTGCCGGTGCAAAATTCCTTGACCCAGACGGAGATTTGTGCGAAGGTTGTCCGCTTGCACCACCAGAGGGCGACGCCGGCACAGGCATGGTGGCAACGAACAGCGTTGCGCCAAGAACAGGCAATGTTTCAGCCGGAACATCTGTATTTGCGATGGTTGTTCTTGAAAAGCCGCTTTCAAAAGCTTATAGCGGAAAAATCGACCTCGTTGCCACGCCGGAAGGTTATCTGACGGCTATGGCTCATGCAAACAACTGCACCGGCGACTATGATGCATGGATTAAGCTTTTCGGCGAAGCGATGAATGCTTGCGGCTTTAAGGTTGACAAGGGCGCGCTTTATGACAATCTGCTTAAGGCTGCGCTTGAGGGCGACAAGAACTGCGGCGGACTTTTGCCGTACAACTATATTTCAGGTGAATCTATGACAGGCTTGAGTGAAGGCCGCCCACTCTTTGTGCGTGCGAACAACGCAAAGTTTACGCTTGCAAACTTCATGAGGGCTCAGCTTTTTACGGCTTTGGGCGCGCTCCGCACCGGCATGGATATTCTGTTTGACGACGAGCAGGTTAAGATTGACAGATTGACTGGCCACGGCGGTTTCTTTAAGACAGCCGAAGTTGGTCTTTTGGTTATGTCTGCCGCAATGCACACACCGATTTCAGCTTTGGAAACGGCGGGCGAGGGCGGCCCGTGGGGCATGGCTTTGCTTGCTTCTTACATGGTCAACGGTCAAGGCCAGAGCTTGGGCGATTTCCTTGCAAAGAAAGTCTTCGCTTCTAGCAAGGTTCAGTCTGTTACTGCAACTGAAGAAGATATTCAAGGCTTTGATGATTTCTTTGCAGCTTATACACGCGGCCTTGCAGTTGAAAAAGCTGCAATTCTTTCTGTAAAATAAGACAGATTTGTCATTACCCGGCTTGACCGGGTAATCTGCAAAAAACATGGAGTTATTATTATGAAATCTGCATATAAAGAACTGAAAGAGCAGGCTTGGCTTGCAAACAAGGAAATTCCTGAAAGAAAGCTTGCAATGTACACTTGGGGCAACGTTTCGGCTTTTGACGCTGACCGCGCGGTTTTCGCAATCAAGCCGTCTGGCGTTGAATATGACAAGCTTCAGATTGACGACATTGTAGTGCTTGACCTTGACGGAAAATGCGTTGAAGGCACATTGCGCCCTTCATCTGATACACCGACGCATCTTGTGCTTTACCGCGCTTTTGCACTTGAAGGTGAAAGCAAAGGCAAGGTTGGCGGCATAACGCACACACATTCGACTTTCGCTACAGCCTGGGCACAGGCTCAGCGTTCAATCCCGATTTTCGGCACGACACACGCCGACCACTCGCCGAACGGCGTGCTTTGTGCGCCTGTGCTTACGGCAGAAGCTGTTGCAGGCGATTACGAAGCTGAAACAGGCAAGGCTATTGTAGAAGCATTCAAGAATCCGCCGAAAGATTTTGCAAAATGCTGTTCGCTTCCGCTCAAAAAGCGCGGCGAATGGATGCTTGTTCCGCACGAAAATCCTTTCGTGCTTGTTGCCGGTCACGGGCCTTTCGCTTGGGGCGAGAACGCGCATAAATCAGTTTATAATGCCGCCGTTCTCGAAGAAGTGGCAAAAATGGCGTTTATATCGCTTTCGGTCAATCCTCATACGAATCCGCTTGCTAGCTATGTCGTAGACAAGCACTACCAGCGCAAGCACGGTAAGAACGCATATTACGGCCAGAGCGTTTCGCATTAGGTTAATCTACAATTTGGGATTAATCTGGCGAAACGGCCCAGTTTCCGTCTTACGGAAACTGGTAACTGGTGCACAAAGTCGCACTGTTTGGGTGGGTGCAATGACAGCCCGAAAGCAGACCCTGAAACAAGTTCAGGGTGACATACTTTGGTTGTTTAATTTGGTTCGCTTGGTTCGGCTCCGCTCACCAAGCACCGTGTTGGCCACTTCGACTACGCTCAGTGACCAACGCTCAATGACCGGCAAGTCAAGCCCGGTTGCTGAGCGGAGTCGAAGCAACCAATGTTCAAAGCTTGCAACAATGTCATTGCCGGGCTAGACCCGGCAATCTTGTAAAAAAGCCAATTATTACAGATTTATCCAAGTTCCTAGGGCGGTAGCCCTAAGCCGTGCCGGAAAAGGATGGGGTTGAAGGGGAAGGAAAAACCGCGCCTCGGATGAAGAGGTTTTGACTTCCCTTTCAAAAGTTTATGGCAGCAGACAAAAGGTCTGCGCGTCGATTTTTTCCATGCCGAGGTTTTTCCAGAAAATTTCAGCGTTGGTGTCTTTTGCATCAAGATAAATCTTTTTTGCGCCGGTTACTAATATCAGCCGCTCTATTGCGCAAGTGCCGATGCCGACATGCCTGTACATTTTGTTCACTTCGAACAGGTCTATCGTCAAGATGTCTGAAAAAGTCTTGAAAATGCACACCGCTTTAAGAAAATCGCTTGACGGCTTGTAGTCAAAGACCATAAAAGAGCTGTCTTTGAATAAAAACGGAAATTCGCCTTTAGTTGTATATGCTTTCAGCATCGGAAAATTGTCCCAACCTTCCAACGCCATATAAGATTCGAATATATCGCAATCCAAAATTCTATAATTCAGATTCATGTGCATAGTATAATTTAAGATTCTTGTAATGTAAAATTTAGCTGTTGCACAACACGCTTTATTCATGCAAAATGAGATGCAGAAAGGTTACAAAATGGTTTTTTCGTCTTTAATTTTTATTTTCGGTTTTTTGCCGGCTGTTCTTGTTTTTTATTATCTTCCGTTTTTTAAGACACGCTCATACAGAAATGCGGTACTGCTTGTTGCAAGCATCGCTTTTTATGCGTGGGGCGAGCCTGTGTTCGTCTTTGTTATGCTGTTTTCAATTCTGGTCAATTACGTTTTGGGCTTGCTTATCGACAAGGCCAATCAGACAGACGGAAATAATGGCGGAAAAGCTGTAAAAGCAAAAGTCTGGCTGACCGCCGCTGTAATCTGGAATATCGGGCTGCTGTTTGTGTTCAAGTACCTTTCTTTTGTGGCAGAAATTTTCAGAAAAGCGGCAAACATTCAGAATATGCCTGTTTTTAAGATTGCGCTTCCAATCGGCATTTCGTTTTTCACTTTTCAGATTCTATCTTATATAATCGACGTTTACCGCAAGCGCGTGCCGGTGCAGAAAAACATCATGCGCCTTGCGCTTTATATTTCGCTTTTCCCTCAGCTTATTGCAGGCCCAATTGTGCGCTACGAGACTGTGCAAGACCAGATTCTCAACAGAAAAGAAACACTTGAAGGCTTTGTCAAAGGCTTTGAGCGTTTCGTCATCGGCTTGGGCAAAAAATGCCTGCTTGCAAATTACATGGCCATAATTGCAGACACTATGTTCGGTATGCAGCCGTCAGATTTGACGCTGTGGGGCGCATGGCTTGGTGCAATTGCTTACACCTTGCAGATTTATTTTGATTTTTCAGGCTATTCTGACATGGCAATCGGGCTTGGGCTTATGTTCGGCTTTAAATTTGAAGAAAACTTCAATTATCCGTATGCGGCGCGGTCAGTTACAGACTTTTGGCGGCGCTGGCACATCTCGCTTTCAAGCTGGTTCCGCGATTATGTCTACATTCCGCTCGGCGGCAACCGTGTTAGTAAGCCGCGCGGAGTTTTTAACCTTTTTGTTGTCTGGTGTCTTACAGGCATCTGGCACGGCGCGAATTTCACATTCTGGCTGTGGGGCTTATATTATTTTGTGCTGCTTCAGACAGAACGTACTTTCGGACTTGCAAAAAAGGCCGCCGATGCAAAAGGCTTTAAGCTAGTGCTTTTCAGGCTTGTTACACTTGTGCTCGTTGTACTCGGCTGGGTACTTTTCAGGGCAGAGAGCGTTCCGGCAGCTTTCAGCTATTTTGCCTGCATGGTGGGCAAGGGCGGTGCAGCTTTTGAACAGGCGCAGTTCTTGCTTTATAACAGCGCGTACGTTATCGTTGCGGCAATTTTTGCGTGCATTCCGTATAAAGAGCTTGTAAAATCAAAGCTGCCGTCGCTTTATGAATCTGAAAAGGCTGGCAACGTCTTTTATGCGGTGCGTGCCGCCGTGCTTGTTGTTGTGCTTGCAGTTTCAATTTTGAGCTGCATTCAGTCAACTTATAATCCGTTCATCTATTTCAATTTTTAGGGGAAAGTCATGAAAAATATTAGCAACGTGCGCGTAATTTGCGTTTTTATTTGTCTTTTTATGATTTTTCTTGGCGCGGCCTCTTATGTTGTGCGCATCGGCACACGCACTTTTATTTCTTTAACCGGAAAAACTAATGGTTTTACGGCGTGGCTTTTTAAAGACCAGCCCACGCTGAATAATCAAGCTGAAAACAAGCCCAGCCTCAAAATGCCTGAAATTGTCGATTGGGTTTCAATGTATCCTTTCAGCGAAGAAACGCTTAAAAAAGCAGATGAAATCAAGGCAGCAGTGAAAAATGCCGGGGCTGATTGCACCATAAAGGTTAGCAATGCTGAAAAACAAGCTGTTAGCACGGAAGCGGCGGCACAGCAAGTTCAGCCGCAAAAAGTAATAACTATGCCTTCGTTCAATATTCCCGGAAAATTTGAGCTTGAGCGCTGGTACAACAGGTTTTTCAGAAAAGAATATTTCTCGCAAGCTATGCAGAAAATCGAAGACAAGTGCCACTGGAACTTGATGCCGCCTTCTGGCAAAAGCAATATCGTGACCGGCGCAGTCAAGATGACAAACGGCCATCTTTGCGTGCTTTCAAGCCGCCGCGACATGACTGCTTTAGCCGAATCAATCAAAAGCTTTGACAGATTTCTTAAAGAACAGAACATTCCGTTTGCTTATGTGATGGCGCCGTCATCAATTGCCCCAGACGATAAGATTATAAGCGGCCACTGGGATTTTTCTAACCAGAATGCGGAAGAGCTTTTGCAGAAGCTCGGCAATGCGGGCGTAAATACAATTGATTTGATAAACATGCTTAAAGATGACGGCATCTCTTACGGCGATGCGTTTTTCGTTACAGACCATCACTGGCGGCCGGAAACTGGTGTTTGGGCAACTGGCAAGATTGCAGAATGGCTCAACAAGAACGCCGGTCTTGATTGCGATGTGCAGCTCTACAAAAGCGAAAACTATGACAAAAAAGTCTATCACGAATGGTTTCTCGGCTCTTACGGCAAAAAAGCCACGCTTGCAAGAACAAAGCCTGACGATATATCCATTCTATTTCCAAAAAAGCCGGTGAAATTCCATTATGTTAATCCTTCTGCGCCTTGCGACAGAACCGGCGGCTTTGACGTGATTTATCACTATGAAAATATTGAGCCGAAAGATTATTATTTTCAGAATTCGATTGGCGCTTATCTGAATAACAAATATGCGGCGTTTATTGATAATCTTGATGAAAATGCAAAAGGCAAGGTGCTTGTTGTCGGCGATTCGTTCTTGATTCTTGTCGCGCCGTTTCTTGCAGAGACTGTAAAGCGCGTTGAATATTTGTCGCTTGACTATTTTGACGGCAGCCTTGAATCATACATAAAGCAAAACGGCCCTTATGATGCTTGTTTCGTACTTTTCTACACAGGCGATTTGACTGATTCAATCGATTTTACGTCGCACCATGATATGTTCGATTTTAGATAGGCATTTAGATAAGCAGGCAGGTTGACTTAAAACTGAATCTTTACTTTTTAGCGGCTTTTTTGCCAAAATCTTTACTTTTTGTGCTTTTTGAGCTATAATAAGTAAAGATTTTGGAGGCGGCAGATATGGTTTCCTATGAGGGGCTTGAAAAAGCCTTAAAAGAAAAAGGCATAGGCAAAAGCGAATTATCTGAAAAATTAGGATTATCCTCGCGGACTGTTGCCAAAATCGCCAAAGGAGAGAAGCTTTCAAGGCAGAGCATACAAAAGATTGCCGCTTTTCTAAAGACCGCACCGGAGCTTTTAGTAAAAGAAATTTCACCCAACAAGATTCTTCAGCTTCTTCGCGATGAAAAAGAAATCGGATTATCTGGCGGTCTTTATCACGAATTGCAGATCCGGATGGCATACAATTCAAATCACATTGAAGGCAGCAAGCTTTCTGAAGCTCAAACCAGATTAATTTTTGAAACTGCTACAATTGATGTTGGAGACGGAATTCCGGTTGATGATATTCTTGAGACTGTTCATCATTTCCGCGCCATAGACTATGTAATTGAAACTGCAGAAGAAGAGCTTTCGGAAGAAATAATCAAAAATCTGCATTACATTCTAAAACACGATACAAAAGATTCTCTGCTTTCATGGTTTGCAGTCGGAGACTATAAAAAACGCGCGAATATTGTGGGCGGCAGAGAAACTGTCAAGCCTGTCTCGGTTCCGGCGCAAATGCAGGCATTGCTTTCGCGTTACAATTCAAAAGAAAAAGTTACAATCAATGAAATCATAGCTTTTCATGCTGAATTTGAGCAGATTCATCCTTTTCAGGATGGAAACGGAAGAGTCGGGCGCTTGATAGCTTTAAAGGAATGTTTGAGGCACAATATAATTCCGTTTATTATTGAAGACAGCAAAAAGAATTATTATTACCGCGGTCTTTCTGAATGGCAGAATGAAAAAGGCTTTCTCACAGACACTTGCCTTGACGGGCAGGATACATTCAAGCAATTGCTTGATATGCTTGAAATAGAGTATTGATGCTGTTAGATTGCCGGTTCAGCCGGTAATGTCTAATTTCCGTCAATTATGCGGAATGACTATCACGAATGTGGTCAGCTGATTTTCTGTAGAAACTGAAATTGACCAGCCGTGCGATTCGATTATGCTCTTTACGATTGAAAGACCGAGCCCTGTGCCTTTTTCTCGGCGCGAGTTGCTGCCCCTGAAGAACGGGTCAAAAATAAACGGAATATCCTTTTCTTGAATGAGCGCGCCAGTGTTGCTGATTTTTATCTCGATTTTGCCGTCTTGTGCAGCTGATTCAGTATTGAAAAAGATTTCGCCGCCCTTTTCTGAATAGCGGAGCGCATTGCTCGAAAGGTTTTCAAGTGCCCTTATAAGCAACTTCTCATCAAATGCGACAAGCGCCGCCTCGTCTGTGTTTACAGCCGTGCGCACATTTCTTTCAAGCAGGTTGCCGTCAGATTCAAGCCGCCGCGCAAAATCTCTTAAGAACGGCGTGATTTGATGCATTTCAAGGTTCTGCCGCCACTCGCCCGAATCAACTTTGACAAAATTGATAAGCTCATCAACCATGTCTTCAAGCTGCTCAATTTTGTTGCGTATAATCTCAATCGATTTCTGCTTTTCTTCGGGGTCAGTCACAACTCCGTCAGTCAGCGCTTCGGTGTAGCCTTTTATAAGAGCAATCGGCGTGCGCAAGTCGTGGCTTATGCCCATAATCAGCCGTGTGCGCCGCAAGTTGTCTTCTTTTAGCGCAAGCCGCATCTTGTTCAAGCTTTCTGTCAGCGAAGTGATTTCGTTGCTGCCTTTTATGCAGATTGGATCGTCAAGGTTGCCGAGCGTTATCTGCTTCGTCGCCTTTTCGAGCATCGTAATCGAATGTGTAATTGAGCGGCTTATCATCGAAAGCATAATCGAACAAAAGAT
>LVBI01000011.1 GCA_001603145.1 Spirochaetales bacterium Spiro_07
GCCCTAAGCCGTGCCGGAAAGGGATGGGGTTTAAGGGGAAGGGAAAACCTCGCCTCGGATGAAGGGGTTTCCCCTTCCCCTTAATGTTGTTATACTTTCAAGTATGAAACACAACATGCAGATTTTGCGCGAATCTTGCGCAAAGAATGGCCCGCTTTGCGTTGGGCTTGATACCGACCCGTCTTATCTTCCGCCGGAAGTGCTTGCGCTTTACAAAAGCCCGGCAGAAGCAGTTCTTGCTTATAACCGCGGAATAATCGAAAACCTCGGCGATAAAGCCGGCTGCTGCAAAGTTCAGATAGCTTATTACGAAGCAATGGGCTTGAGCGGCTTAAAGACTTATGCCGAAACATTGAAGCTGCTCAAAAAGCACAAGATTCCGTGCATTTCAGACATAAAGCGCGGCGACATTGCAGACACAGCAAAAGCCTATGCGCGCGCACATTTTTCAGGCGAATTTGAAACTGACATAATTACGATAAACCCATACATGGGCTTTGACACGCTCAAGCCGTTCACCGAATGGTGCAAGGCCGAAAACGGCGGCAAAGGCGCGTTTGTGCTTTTGTGCACGTCAAACCCAGGCATGACAGACATTGAGCATCAGAAGCTCGCCGACGGTTCAATTCTGCTTGAAAGAGTCGGCAACGAAATTGCAAGAATTGGCGAAGAATTCAAGGCCGAATACCCGGAACAGACATGCGGCCCGATCGGCGCTGTTGTGGGCGCAACTCAAGAAGCAGATGCACGCTATTTGCGCGAAAAATATCCCGAAGTGTTCTTCCTTATTCCGGGCTACGGCGCGCAGGGCGGTCAGGCGCGCATTGCCGCAACTCTGCTCGGCAAGGCTGGCGGAACAGTAAACTCAAGCCGCGGCATTTTGTGCGCCTGGAAGAAAGACGCAGCTCTTGAAGAAAAGCGCGCAAAGAACGCGCTTACGCTTGACGATGTGGTTCAATCTGCATTGCGCGCCGCTGATGCCGCAAAGAAAGACCTTCTCGGCGCAAAAGCCGAGCTTGGGCTTTAAGGAAAATGTCATTGTCGGGCTTGACCCGACAATCTATCAGCAAGATTCCCGTATCAAGTACGGGAATGACATATAAAACTTGAAAAGCAAGACGTCATTGCGATGACAAGAAAATCGTCATTGCGAGCGTAGCGAAGCAATCCAAGAGAGCAAATAGAGCTTTTTTCATGGCAGATGCGCACAGCTGGATTGCTTCGTCGCTTACGCTCCTCGCAATGACGGGTTTGCGATTACTCTTTGCAATGACGTGCTGTATTTGCACCTCGCAATGACGTGGTGAATTTGCTCTTTGCAATGACGGTGAAACTACAATTATGAAAAACAAACTTATTTTAGCATTGCTTGCGGCCGCTTGTGCATTTCTGCTTGCGGGCTGCATTTCAATTTCAAAGAACGTCGTGCCGTTTGAGGCGGTTGAGCAAAAAGAGCGCGCTTCAAACGAGATTGTCGCCGTTCAGATTACAGACTGCCACTTCTCAAAAGAAAAGCCGCTTTTTGATGCGCTCATCGAAAAAATCAACAGCATCCGCCCTGACGTAATCTTTATGACAGGCGACCAGGCTGTTTCGGTTAAGAGCATAGAAATAATGGAGCATTATCTCAAAAAGATAGACGTGCCCTGCCCCAAATTCGTGATAAACGGCAACTGGGAATATTCGCCTAAAACAGGCGTGCGCGAACATTTTGACGACTATTACGCCGCGCTTGAAGCTTCTGATTTTAAAGTGCTTTTGAACAGCGGCAGTTCGCTCAACTTTGACGGCAAGAAGCTTGTAATTTATGGGCTTGATTCATTGCTCGGCGGCAAGCCTTCTTTTGAAAGTTTTACGCCTGAAAAAGATGCCGCAAACGTTGTGCTCGGCCATTGCCCTGTGCTTTTCGACATGATGCCTCAGACTGATTTGCCGTTGCTCATGTTGAGCGGCCACACGCACGGCGGCCAGGTTCTGCTTTTCGGCAAAGCTTTATACTTCCCAGAAGGAACAGGCAAATATTATTCGGGCATTTACCGCAACGGCAAGAACACGCTTTATATAAGCACAGGCATCGGCAACAGTTCGCTTGAAATCCGCAATTTAACGCCCTGCCTTGAAGTGATTACTTTCAAATTTGACGATGAGAACAATTTTATTGATGCAGACTTTCAGACAATTGAGGTTAAGCCCTGATGTTGAGCTATAGACACGCGTTTCATGCCGGAAATCATGCGGATGTCTTAAAGCATTTGACGCTCGCGCTGATTACAAAAGCTTATTGCCGCAAGGAAAAGCCTTTTACATATTTTGATGCGCAGGCGGCGGCGGCGCTTTATTCGCTTGACGACAGCCGCGCCTTGCAGACCGGCGAAGCCGAAAGCGGCATTTGCGCCTTGCTCAAGCAGGTTCAATCTGGCGGCGCGGCACAGGCTGTACTTGATTCGGCAGATAAAGCTCTGTTCGAAAAAGATGAAGCCGCAGCAAAAGAAGCGGCTGAAACTTTTGCAGAATATCTTGAATTTTGCCGGAATCTGCAGGCTTCGGCTGGGCTTTACGCCGGTTCTCCGGCTGTTGTGTGCAATTTTGCGCGGGCGCAAGACCAGCTTGTACTCATGGAGCTTCATCCTTCAGAAATAGAAATCCTCAAGGCGAATGTGGAGCTTATAAAAAAGGGCGCGCTCGGCAAAGCAGATGTATGCAGCATTCATGTGCACCACCGCGACGGTTTTGCCGGCTTAAAGGCTATGCTGCCGCCCAAACAGCCGCTGCCCGCGCGCGGCTTTACGCTGCTAGACCCAAGCTATGAAATTGATAAAGACTATTCCGATGTTGAAGACGCTGTAAAGTTCGCCGCGCGCTCCTGGCACAATTCCGCAATTGCAGTCTGGTACCCGCTTGTTGAGCGCCGCCGTGAAAAGACGCTGCACCTAAAAGAAGCCTGCCTCGCCACAGAGCAAGAAGTGCTTTGCGCAGAGCTTTTCGTTGCAGAGCCTGAAAATGAGCACGGCCTTTACGGTTCGGGCATGATTGTCGTTAATCCGCCCTGGAAGCTCGACATTCAGCTTGAAACGCTGCTGCCCTTTCTTGCCAAAAACCTCGGCGGCGCAGATGCAAGCTTCAGCCTTAACGTAGAAGTATAAATTGTGCAAAATGCCGTTTATGCACATTCTGCAAAAAAGGCTCTCGTTGCGCGTCCGCGCCCCGCACCGAGAACGCATAAGGAAATTATATAAATGGTCAATTCTGCTTTCAGCAGAATTGACCTTCTGCGTTCAAGTGTGCGTTGCGCTGCCGCTTCACTACGCCTTTTTTGCGGTTATGCACATTCTTGAACCTTTGTACATCAGCCCGACAGCAAAATGTACACGACCTTATATGTAGATAATCAGGGGTTATTAGGGGCGCGAAGCAAGCCCCTAATCGGTGCTGAGGAAGAATGGGGTTTTAGGGGCAAGAAACCGCCGCTTCCGAAGTAGAGCGGTGTCGTGCCCCTAAGCCAAAAAAGTTTTTGCTTGCCCTGTGCAAAAGCGCGTGTTATAGTTTTTTATAAACGGAAAAGCAAAAGCTTTTATGGGAGAAACAATGAGCAATCAGTTTTTAACTTTCAAGATTGACGGAACGCAATATGCAGCCGAAGTTCACAATGTTCAGGAAGTGCTTGAATATATGCCTGTCACAAAAGTGCCGTGCACAACATCTTATATGGAAGGCTTGATTAATTCGCGCGGGCAAGGAATTTCTGTGGTGAATCTACGCAAGAAATTCGGCATGGAAGACACAGAGCCGACCAAAGAAACGCGGATAATCGTAATGGAAGTTAAAAATGCTGAAGGCAAGACTGTGACTTTCGGTGCAATCGCTGATTCTGTGCAAGAGGTTGTTGATTTGTCTGATGAAGAGATTGAGCCGTCGCCGAAATTCGGCAACAGCATTGCAGCTCAGTTCATACGCGGCATCGGCAAGCGCGACGACACTTTCATTATAATCTTGAACATGGATCAGATTTTCTCAACCGAAGAAATAATCAAGCTCGAAAGCGCCACAACCGCGGTTAACGGTTAGCAGCTGACAGCAGATTTTGCATCAGCTCTTCGCTCAAGTTGATGCTGTTGACCGCTTCGGTTATGTCTATTTCCTGGCCGTAGCGCAAAAAATAAAGCTTGAGCGCAATTTCTTTTTCGTCTTTCAAGCCGAGCATCTCTTTTACGGCAAATCTGTAGGCGCATTGCTGCTCGTAATATTTTTCGGGCGCAATCTCGATGTCTGTCTTGTAATCTACAATAACGAATTTGCTATTGCTGTCTTGATAAACAAGGTCGATGAAGCCCCGGATTATGAAAGAGTTGTGCAAAAGCTTGAAATAATATTCAGGCTTGCAGAACCGCTTTGCAAGCTTTGCGGCGGCGGCCTCTTTGCCGGTGTTTGAGCCGAGGAAAGTTTCAGCCATGTCGCGGCAAATGCTGCAAAGGCAACTGAAATTAGATTCGCTCAAGTTTTTCTTCAAAAGCTCTTTTGTCTCAAAATCGATTTCTGCTCGGCCTGTTTTGATTGCATTTTCAAGATAAGCGTGCGCCAATGTTCCGAAAGTACCGTGCGTAAAATCTCTGGCAGAAGCTTGCTCTTCTTTGTCCTCTGAATTTGCCGCCGCGCCATCGCCTGTGCCGCTTTGACCGCCTGTACTTGCGACAGCTTGAGGGGCGATAATCTCATCGATTTTAGCGATTGAAGCATTAATCGGCTGATTGTGCGCCACAGTCACAAGCTCTTCGTTGGCGTGAAGCTTTTCAAGGTCGCTCGGCGAAATGCGCTTTTGCGGCAAATCTTCGCACTGCACGATAACTGCACCAGGCGCACCGGCTGAACCGGCATCAGCTTTGGAAGCACCGCAAAGCTTTTCTAGTTTTGCAAACGCCTCAAGCCGCAAATCTGCGGTTTTTTCGGTCTTTTCAACCATAATGTCAGATTCAACCTTTTCAAGCAGCTCAAAATCAAACGGCGCGCCTTCTTTGTAGCAGCGTTCCATTGGGGCAAGCTCGGTCTGGCTTGTCATTTCAGGCCCATAGAAATATTCAATTGCGTCTCTGAAACAGCTTTTTGTCCGCTTGTTAGATGCATCGAAAGCGTCTACCGTATAGACGCTTTTTCTTGCCCGCGTAATTGCAACATAAACAAGTCGCTTGAACTCAGCCTTGTCTTTTTCTTCAGAATCAGCTTTCTGCTTTTTATAGAAATAATTCCGCTGCGATCCGATTTTCACTGAAACGCCGAAATCTTCGTCATAAAAGATAAGCGGCTCGTTTTCGCTGCCGCCGTCTGAAATGCAGCCCAAAACAAAGACATTCTCAAATTCAAGGCCCTTGCTTTTATGGATTGTCATAATCTGGACGGCATCATCTTTTTCAATCGGATAGCTTACGTCTTTTATGCCAAGCTCGTCCTCTTTTGCGCCGAACGCAAATTTTGAGTTCTGCTTGCTTTGAGCAAGCTGGTCAATAATCCAGCTTGTGCTCCGCCCGTCTTCTTGAAGCTTGCGCACAAGCTCAAAGAGCAAATCGTATTGTTCCGCAGAAAGGCTCGTCTTTTTGTCGACCAGCGTCTCGTATCTTGCACCTGTTTCATACCAGAGTTTTGTAATCGTATCCGTAAGCGGCTCTGTAAGCACCTGGTTTTTCGTCTTGAGATAAAACGCTTTTGCTTCAAGATATTTCTGATATTCGTCTTTTGAAAGTGCCTCAACTTCAAGCTTGATTTTTTCTTCAAGCTGCTTGTCTTCTGAAAATGCGGTGTATTGATGCACCGTAGTCTTGCCGGTCTGCTCATTCAGCGTTTCAACTGTTTCCGGCAGAATGCCCAATATCATTTCGACTGTCTGAATCTTTAGCCCTGCAAACGGCGAACAAAGATAAGCCGCAAAAGAGGTTTTGTCTTGCGGTGCGCTGCAAAGCCTTAAAAAGTGAAAAATGTCATTAATAGGGCCGTCGTCAAAGATTGATTTTTGCTGGTCAAAGTTGTAAGGCACGTCAAAAGCGTTAAGCCAGCGTACAAGCTTTGCATAGTTCGAGCGGCTGCGGCACAAAACCGCATAATCTGCATATTTTGGCGAATTTCCGGCAGATTTCTCGCTGTCAAAAAGCTCCCGGATTTTCTTTGCGGTGTAATATGCCGCCGTATCGTTCTGATTGAGAAAATCGTCTTCGGTTTTGCCTTCGGGCAGATTTTCTTTGAGGCAAGAGCTGTCAAAAATGCTTACATGCATCGGCACATTTTCTTTTGAGAGTGGCAGACTGACCTCGCTGTCTTTGTACGTTGCGGCTTTTGTGTAATACGCTTCGAACTGTTTGGGGTTTTCGTCGTTGCTGAAAATCTTAAAGTTGGCATCTTCGCCTTCGCCAATGCCGCCGAAAAGCCTGTTGAACATGGCGAGTACAGGCTCTGTTGAGCGGTAATTGTTTGTCATATAAAGCTTTGTCTCTGTATCTGGCGGCACGGTTTTAGCAAGGTCTTCTGTAAGCGAATTGAACACAGAAACGTCTGCGCCCCGGAATTTGTAGATAGACTGCTTTTCGTCGCCCACAAAATAGAGCTTGCTGTCTGCAAGGTTTGAGACAAGCTGATTGAGAAAATCTTTTTCGTTTTCAGACGGCTCTGTGAAAGCATCGTCTTTTTCAGCCAGCAGATAGAGCATGTCTCTGTTTTTGCCGTTGTTGTCTTGAAATTCGTCAATCATAATCTTTTTGAATGTTTTCTTTTCTTGATTGCGGATTTCTTTCTGCTCTTTCAAGATTTTCAGTGCAAGCGAATTTATGTCGCAAAAAGAAAGGCTGCCCGACCGGCGCTTCTGCTCGTTAATCTGAACCATGAACATGTCTAAAAGCTCGAAAATGCGCTTTATGTGCTGATAATTCAGAATGAATGATGTGACTAAATCGAGCGTTTCTTTGGTTTTTTCTTTGAACTGCTTGTTTATTGCTTGAAGCGGTTTAGTGTAGCCTTTTGTGTTCTGTGAAAAATTAAACAAGTCTGTCCATGCGGAAGCGTCGGCCGCCATTTTGCTCAAAGTTTCATAGCTTGTTTCAAACATAGAAGCGTCTTGAATCTGGCCTAGTTCCGGTTCGTTGTTCAGAAAGGCTTCAAGTTTGTCAAAATATGGCGTTCCTATCTTTTCAGGGTTGTTCTGATATTCAGACTGAACTTCACTTAAAATCGAAAATATGCCTTCGCCTTCTTCAGGGTAATCCTCGTTTGCGTTATCGCTTATAAGCCTGTTCCAAACTTCAGCAATTTGGCGGCATTGAAGCAGCAGCTTTTTCTCAAAAAAGTCGTCCGGGCATGTAATGTCTGTGTATCTGCTTATGGCTGTTTCAAAAAGGTCTTCTGCAAGCTTGTGCAGGTTGCCCGGCGTTGCAACCGCAAGAAGCGCAGGCTCGTCTTTGTGGTTTACAAGAAACCTGAAAGCATCTGCCTTTAGGTTCTCAACTTCGGCAACTGTGAAATTCGGGTTAATGCCGTATCTGTTTGCCGCCTGCCTTACTACAGTTGAGCTGTAAGAGTCAAGCGTCTGAATGTGGGCTTTATCAAAATCTTTGAGTGCCTGCTTTGCGCGCGCCTTTTCTTCTGGCGGTGTCTGCGCGTTTGCGGCAAACTGCCCAAGCGTTTTGTAGATGCGCTGATAGATTTCGCTTGCAGCTTTTTTGGTGAACGTAAGCGCAAGGATTTCTTCAACCTTTATGTTGCATGACATTACAAGCCATGCAAAGCGCGTTGCAAGCACCTGTGTTTTGCCCGAACCGGCACCGGCTGCAACAACTGTGTTAAGCCCGCGGCAGCAGGCGGCGCGCTGAGATTTATCCAATTTTTTGTCGAGTATGTCGAGATAAGCAAAGTCTGCGCTCATGTTAAAGTTCCTCTTTTGCAACGGCGAAAGTTGTGCGGCAAATATCTTTGTAATCGCATGAAACGCAATCAAGATATGTCTTTACTGCTGTGCGCCTGCTTTTGTTTGCGGAAAGCGGCTCAAAGCTTGCGGAATTGACTGCGGCGGCAAAATCTTCAAGATATGCGTCAAGAAGCGCAACAACCTTGTCTTTGAAATCTTCAGCAGACAAGACTTTTGCTTTTCCGGGTGTTTCAGAAACAACGTAGCGCTTATCGAATTTGCCGTCGCTATTCTTTTTCAGACTATAAAAAAGGCTTTCTTGCACGTCATAAGCATCGTGCTGTTCAGACAGCAGCTTATAATATGAAGAAATCTGAAAATCGTTTAGAAGATTTTGGTCGTCAGGGTAACAGTCTTTAAGGTCGGGTATTTTTCCCGTCTTATAGTCGATAATCACGTCGCCCTGCTCATCGTTTCCGCTTAAGATGCAGTCTGTCTTACCGTAAAGCTCAAAATCTTTGCTTAGCTTGGCAGAAAAGCTTTTTTCAACGCCGATGACGGAATAGCCGCCGAATCTGCCGCTGTTCGGTGCTTCTGGCAGTTGGCAGACCTGCTTCATAAAGTCCATTATATAATCAGAGAGAATCTGCTTCTGCGTCAAAAGCATTGTTACGGCAAGACGGCTGTTCTTAAAGTCGTCTGATTTTGTATATTTGTCTTTTTCAGTCAGAGCTTTTTCTGTTGCGCCGTTCACTTTGGCGCGAAGCTCTTCAAAGTCTTGGTCTGTCTTTAAAATTGGCAGAGGCTTGCCTGTCATGGCGTATTCTTCAAAAATAAGCTCAACTATTTTGTGACAGATGTTGCCGAAGTCGTAATGCCCCATCAAATCTACCGTAGTTGATTCTTCTTTTAAGTGAAGCGCTTTTTTAAAGACCCATCTGCGCTTGCACGGAAAGAAGTTCTTCAGGTCTGTCTGCGTAGTTTTGCATCTGCCTGTTTGTGCGCTGCTGCCATAGACAAGCGCGTCTTTCGCTTTTGCGGCAATGAACGAATTGAGCTTCTGCATGTCAAGCTGTGTGCTGCTTTTACGCGTTTGCCACGCTTTGAAAGAGTCTTGCTGAAGCTTTGTGATAGTGCTTGGTGTTGTCCGCTCTTCGCTTAAAAGATAATTCTTTTCGTTTAAGAAAAAATCTTCTTTATCAAGATAGGCCGTCGGGTCGCCGTCTTTCAGAATGTTGATTTCATCAAAATATGTGTGCGGAATCGCGAAGCCGTCAAAGCTGTTTGTGCTGCTTGAAAAAAACGCATGGTCTTTGCCGGTCTTGGCATAAAGCCTTATATAAGCTTCTGTCGCGCCTTCGTTGTCGCTTGCGCCAAGCTCTTTGCGTTTTTTTTCACTTAAAAAGCCCAGCTCTTTGAACGGAACTTCTACGGCTTTTTGGTTTGCGTTTATTATAAAGTGATAATCGAAATATGCGTCGGCTGCCGCGCGGTAATCAAAGACTGAAACGCAGACGGTTTTGGGCTTTTGCGGTGTGTAGATGCCCGAATTAAGCTCGTCCAAAAAGAATTCGTATGGCTTTTCGATTTTGAGGTTGAGCTTTTCAGAATGCTCTTTTTCAATTGCGATGTATTTTGCAAGCTCTGCAATGCAGATGCCCACAATGTTGTCTTTGTCTTTTGCCCAGATGCTGCCGTCTTGCAGAAAGTCTGTTTCAAAAGAGTGCCACGCTTCTTTTATTGCGCTAAAAGACTTTGCGCCGCAGATTACTGAAAAGCATTTCTTTAAGCTTGTGTAGCGGTTATAGGCGGCTTGGGCAAGCTCAAGTTCAGCTTTTGCTTCTTCGATTGCGTTGGCGGCATCTTCAGCGGCGGTTTCAGCATCAGCGGCATCTGCTGTGAGTGTAGCTGGCGTTTCGGCCGGTGCGGCGTCTGGCGTGGTTGGCGCAGCTTCAGCGCCGCCCTGCAATGCTTCAAGCTTTTCTGCAGCCGTGCTTGCTTTTTCGGCAAGCGTCTCTTCAAGCGGGTCTATGATTTTTCCGCCCTGCCTGTAAGAGCAGATGCTTCGTGTTTCGATTGCTGTCTGTATAATCTCTTCGTTTATTTCCGGGGCTGTCCACGGAACAAAACCGTCTTGAAGCACGGCTCTCACACTTTCAAGGTTAAAGCCGTTGTCAACGCAGTTTCTTATTTCTTCAAAGATTCTGCCTGCGCAGTTTTGCGTGTAAGAAAGCCCCGAACGCATCTCAAACGGAATGCAGTAGTTCTTAAGCTCGCGCTCAATATAAGGTCGGTACGTTTCAAGTTCCGGCACTGTAAGCGCAATGTCTGACCAAGCTACGCCATGCTTTTCGTGCAGGTCCCTGATTCTTAAGACTGTGCGGCGAAGCTCCATTCTGGCGTTCGGGTAAAGCAGGCATTGCGGATGTATGTCATTTTCCTGTTCCGGCGGCAAGCGCACAAGTGTTGCATCAGCCTGGCTGATTTTGTCCTTGTAATCGTTAAAGTCTTTCAGCTGTTCAGGGTGAAAGATGATGAAATGATAAGACTTGTCGATATCGTTAATCTTAACCCACGCCGGGTCAAACATTCCGGCCTTGTCCAGAAAAGCTGAATAACGCTTATAAAGCGCGGCATAGACTTTGTTCTCGCCGTCGTCTTCTTGCATGGCTTCTTCAATACTGCCTGCGTGTGCTTCTGCAAATTTTGTGTTCCACAAATCAAGAGAAGGAAGAACCGCCGAGAGCCACGACGTAAAATGCAGCGAATTCTTAGCAAAATTGTCGCTTATAAGCGGGTGCAGAAAAGATTGTTCACCACCCTGAACAAGGCGGCTGTTTTCTTGCAGCAGCGAACGCACAAAAAGCTTCCGCAAAGATTCTGGAATGCAGCGCTTTTCGCTGTCGTGAATCTGTGCAAATTCGCTTTTGAAAGCGTCCCAGACAATCCATTTTTCAAGCGCAACGGCTTTGCAGCCTGTCTTTTCGCTATGCTTTATAGCCCAATCTGACCAAGTTTCCATTGCGATTGTCGACGGAAACACGAACTTTACATTTTCTTGGTTGATAAATTCACAGATAATTTCTTCTATCGGATGGAAATCTTCTCTTGCAGCCATACTGCTTTTAATTATAGCAGAAAAACAGGGAAATTGGCATGAATTTTCAGCTTGGTTATTTCATTCAACTTTAGTAAAAGCAATATTTACCGCATTTGTTATTGATTCTATTACATTTGATTTTAACTGCTCCATATTAGGGTATATTAAGCTCTTTTTATCAAATAAATCTAACGAATCTATACTTAAGGCGTTTGCAATTTGTCTCAGCATAGGAAGTGATGGAAAATTTTTGCCATTTTCAATAAGTGCAATGTAGTTTGTTGACGCTCCTGCTTTTTCAGCGAGTTTTTCTTGAGAAAGGTTTTGAAGTTTTCTGTAATGCTTCATATTATTTGCAAGGCATTCTTGAAGTTTATCCATTTTTATAACCTGCATTATATGTAGCTATATTTTTCTACAAATATCAGTTATTGACTATTGAATCATGGTTATAGTATTCTCTTAAAATATAACTGACACTTGTATAATAATGATGAAGTATACCTATGGTTTTTAGTTCCTTTGAGTTTATTTTTGTTTTTCTGCCTGTAGCAATTTGTGGGTATTATCTATTTGCAATAAAAAGTATTCGTGCTTCAAACATCTGGCTTTTGTTTTCATCTTTCTGCTTTTATGCATGGTGGAGCATTCGGTTTCTTTTTCTTCTAGTGTTTTCGATTCTTTTTAATTATGTGGCAGGAAGAATAATAGGTTATTCTAATCGATTTAAGAAATTTTTTCTTGTGATAGGCATTCTTGTAAACGCAGGGTTGCTTATATTTTTCAAATATACAAATTTTTTCATTTTTTCTATAAACCGGTTTTTTAAAACAGACTGGAATTTTATAAACGTAATTCTTCCTCTTGGAATTTCTTTTTATACGTTTCAAGCACTTTCTTACGTAATAGATGTTTATCAAGGCAAAACTTATGCAGAAAAAAGTGTTTTAAACCTTGCCCTTTATATTTCGCTTTTTCCGCAACTTATTGCCGGACCTATTGTTGACCATAAAATGATGATTCCTCAATTTGATTCAGCGGAAAATCATAAATTGAATTACAAGAATTTATCATTCGGTTTTACGCTGTTCGCTCTAGCATTGTTCAAGAAAGTTGTAATTGCGGACAAGCTTTCGCCTTTAGTGGCAGAAATTTTTACAAGAGAAGCAGACAATCTGACAATTTTTGAAGCATGGGTTGGAGTAATAGCCTATACTTTTCAGCTATATTTTGATTTTTCAGCATATTCGGAAATGGCGATAGGGCTTGGGAAAATGTTCAATCTGACTTTTCCGTCCAATTTTGATTCGCCATACCAGGCAACTTCAATAATAGATTTTTGGCGCAGATGGCACATGACACTTGGAAGCTGGATAAAAAACTACATTTACATCCCGCTTGGAGGCAACCGCAAAGGGCAAGCCCGGAAAATGCTTAATCTGTTTATTGCAATGGTTGTCTGTGGCTTTTGGCATGGGGCAGGGGTTCATTTTATTGTATGGGGAATGCTTCATGGTGTTCTGCTTGTAATTAATCATACTTGGAGAAAACTCGCGAAAGAGCATAATTTTCAAATTCCCAAAGTTATATGTTTTATCTTGACTTTTGGATTCGTTTGTGCAGGATGGGCAATTTTTAGGGCAGATAATCTTTGGCAGGGACTTATCATTTGCAAAAAGATGATTAATTATCGTACGTTTGTTTTGCCAGCCGGTGGAAAAATTGAGAACATGTTTATTTTCTTGAATTATTTAGGCGTTAAATTTGAAAATCTTTCTGATTATCCATATTCATTGCTTTTGGGATTAGCTGCTGTTGTATTTTGTGTTCCGAATACCCAGAAACTGACTGAAAAATATTTTTCAGCTAATTTGAAGTGGCTTTTCATTGCTTTTGTTGCTTTATTCTATTCTCTTTATGTAATGGCTGGAAATCAGAATCTTCAGGAATTCCTGTATTTTCAGTTTTAGGAGAGTATGCAGATGAATGAAAAAATTTATGCAAAATGCTTTATAGGTTGTTTCATTGTTATTGCATTTATTGCAATTTTCAGATGGGTGCTACTATGGAATATTCAATATACATATATGGATGGTGAATACCCTTTTTGGATGCAACAAAAAGATTATATAAATTCAAACAGCGACAAGCGGGAGATTATTTTTCTTGGCGACAGTCGCATGAAAGCTGCTATTATTCCTGCTGAGTTATGTGATAATGCTTACAATCTTGCAGTTGGTGGTGCTACTACTGTCGAAATGTATTATTCACTTAGAAGATATTTGAAAAAGCATCCTAAACCAGAAAAAGTGATAATGGGCTTTGGAGGGTTTCATTATCAATGGAATGATTGCTATAAAGCCAGAACTCATTATTTTCACTTTTTGTCTTTGAAAGAAGAGATAGAATCACAATATACGAGGTATAAAATAGAAAACCAAAAACCGATTGAATTGAAAGCAGAAATAATTGATTCGCTGAAATATAATTTGCTATTCCCTCAGAAATATTCTGCGGCTTGCATAAATAGCAAATTTCAGCGCGGAGAACTTAATCATCTTTTTTATGACAGTACTTCAAGTGAAAAAGGACATATGTATTTTGGCAGGGCAGAAGAATCTCCAGAATTAACTGTTGAAGCAGGTCTGAAAAATTTTAAGCTTGATATTTGGATTGAGTTATATTTCCAAAAGATAGTAGCGTTATGCAATGATAATAGTATTCCGCTTTATATTGAGCAGCTTCCTATGAATGAAGCGAGCTTTGAAGCAATTTCAACAAGTGATTGGTATAATGATTTTCAAGCTTGCCTTATACAAATGGCTGATAGAACAGGAATACCAATCAATACAGTTATTCCTTGTTATCCGCCTGATTGTTTTGGTGATCCATCTCATCTTAACGAAAAAGGCGCAATGCGGTTTACAGCAGAAATCAAAGAGAAATATGCTTTATAACAGAACAGTAAATTTGACAGCTGTAAGATAATATACTATATTTGATTTATGCAACGCCTTGCTTTCTTGCAAGGACATGGCCGCTTTTTTAAGCGGCTTCTTTTTTTTAGGAATCTGGTCATGAATAGAGTTACTTTTTACATAGACGGATTTAACTTTTATTATGGGCTCGCTGCTTCTTGCAAACAAGATTCATCATGGAAAAAATTTTATTGGCTTGATACGGTAAAATTTTGCAAAAGCTTTCTTAGTACTGGGCAGGAGCTTCATAAGGTAATATATTTTACAGCTTCGCCTCTAGATATAGAAAAAAGCAGCCGCCAAAGTTCCTTTCTAAATGCAAACAAACTTTTAAATGGGGAAATATTTGAGATAATTCGTGGCAAATATATAGAAAAACCCATACGTTGTCCTTTTTGTCATACAGACTTTATACGTCCAGAAGAGAAGAAGACAGATGTTAATATTTCCGTCCGTATGCTTGAAGATTGTATCAATGATAGAACAGATACCTTTATATTGATTAGTGCTGATTCAGATTTAATCCCTCCGTTAGAATCAATAAAAAGTAATTTTCCATCCAAAAATATAAAAATATATTTTCCGCCTAGCCGTTATAGCAGAGATATGAAAGATTTTTTATATCTGCAAAGGAAAAAACCTGTTTTGCTGGAAAAGAATATTCCAAGGTTTGAAAATGCAGTTATGCCAGATACTGTTGAAAAAAATGGCAAGAAATATACTGTTCCAGAAAAATGGAAAATTTTTTAACCTAAAACAAAATATCCATGACTGCTTTGATAACCATATCGGTTTTCCCTCTGCTTTTTTGCGCAAAAATATAGCGGAAACAGGTTTAGTGTGGTAAAATATAGCTCTATGAATTCGCTTAGCGTTCAACCCGGAAAACCGATGCCGTTTGGTGCAACACTTGAGCACGACGGTGTGAATTTCACTGTTTTTACAAGAAACGGAACACGGGTTTTTCTTGATATTTTTGAAAATGAAACTTCTGATGCGCCGTACTTTACTTATGAATTTAATCCGGCCGTAAACAAGACAGGCGACATCTGGCATGTCAAAGTTTTGGGGCTTGGCGCGGGTGCGCTTTATCTGTTCCGCGTAGACGGGCCGTTTAAGCCGGAACAGGGACACCGCTTCAACAAAAAGCAGTATCTGCTTGACCCATATGCAAAGGCATTGACGAATGTGTCTATCTTTAAGAACCTCTCGCCTGACTATGCGCCGCCTGTAGATATCATGGACATTGAATTTGCCAAAACGATGTCAGCCGCTGGCTTCCCAAAGTGCATCGTCATTGATGATGATTTTGACTGGCAGGGCGACCGGCCGCTAAATTATCCGCTGAACCACTGCATTATATATGAAGCAAATTTGCGCGGCTTTACAAAAAGCCCAACGTCGAAAGTCTCTGCGCCGGGCACATACCGCGGTCTTATCGAAAAAATTCCGTATTTGAAAGAACTTGGCATCACAAGCGTAGAGCTGCTGCCGATTCACGAATTTGATGCTTATGAAAACACGAACGTGAACCCCAAAGACGGCCAGCGGCTCAAAAATTATTGGGGCTACAGCACGATAGCGTTTTTTGCGCCAAAAGCTTCTTATGCCGCTTCAAAAGAAACAGGCGGTCAGGTCGCTGAATTCAAGACAATGGTGCGCGAAATGCACAAGGTCGGTCTTGAAGTGATTCTTGACATTGTGTTCAACCACACTGCCGAAGGCAACGAGCACGGCATAACGCTCAATTTCCGCGGCCTCGACAATTCGATTTACTACATTCTCTGCGAAAACCAGAAGCAGTATTATATGAACTATTCAGGGTGCGGCAACACTTTTAACTGCAACCACCCGGTTGTGCGCGAATACATTCTTGACTGCCTTAAATATTGGGTAATCAACATGCACGTTGACGGTTTCCGCTTTGATTTGGGCTCAATTCTTGGCCGCGACAGCAAGGGCACTTTGCTGCCGAACCCGCCCGTGCTTGAATGGATTGCCGAAGACGCGATTCTGCGCGACACAAAGATTATCGCCGAAGCTTGGGACGCGGGCGGAGCTTATCAGGTCGGCTGCTTTCCAGGCGGCAGATGGGCTGAATGGAACGACCGTTTCCGCGATGACATCAGACGCTTCTGGCGCGGCGACGATCATCTTGTTACGGCGGCTGCAACGCGCGTTTCCGGTAGCTCAGACCTTTACTCAAATGACGGCCGGAAGCCGTTCCACTCGATAAACTTCATTACAAGCCACGACGGCTTTACGATGAACGATTTGGTTTCTTATAACGGCAAGCACAACGAAGAAAACGGCGAGAACAACCACGACGGCAGCGACAACAACTCAAGCTACAACTACGGCTTTGAAGGCCCGGCCTCTAACGTTGCGATTGAGACTATACGCTCAAGGCAGATAAAAAACATAATGCTTACGTTGCTGCTTTCACAGGGCACGCCGATGATGCTGGCCGGCGACGAATTCAGGCGCACGCAGCAGGGCAACAACAACGCTTATTGCCAGGATAACGAAATTTCTTGGATTGACTGGACTTTAAAGGACAAATACAAAGATGTTTTTGAATTTGTCCGCAAAGCGGTAGCGTTCCGCAAGAAGCACCCCGCTTTGCGCCGGCCGGAGTTTTTCACCGGAAGAGATATTTCGCTTAATTCGATGAAAGACATCACCTGGTATGACGAACAGGGCGAATCGCCCGACTGGACGAAGCTTGACCATTTTCTGGCGTTCAGGCTTGATGGCAGCCGTGCGGATATTATCTCTAACACAGACGACAACGACTTTTTCCTGATGATGAATTCTTCAACAAAAGACGTGACCGTTACGCTGCCGCCGCCCGGCAAAGGCAAGAAATGGCTTAGATGCGTTGATACTTCAGTTGAAGCGCCGAATGATTTTCTGCCGGAAAACAAGGAAGAGATGCTTGAAGAGCAGAACGTCTATGTGCTTCCGGCAAGAAGCTTTGCGATTTTGCTTAGCAGATAGAAATTTTTAAGAGGTTGACTGATAAGTACCGTCACGCTGAACTTGTTTCAGTATCTGAACTGTGTTTGGTGTGCAGATTCCGAATCAAGCCTGCCTGTCGGCAGACAGGTTCGGAATGACATATTTTATTTTTGATATTCCATCTTGGAGGAAATATGGAATTTAATGCAGAAGAATTTAAAGAGAACTTAACCGCCCGTTTGAAGCGTCAGTACGGAAAGGACATTACGCAGGCGAACGCGCACGATTTGTTTGATGCAGTTTCAGCTTCGGCACAAGAGCTGATTATGGACAACTGGATGAAGACACGGCGCGAATATGAGAAGAAGCCGACACGTCAGGTTTATTATCTTTCAGCTGAATTTCTGATGGGACGCGCGCTCAGCAACAACTTGATTAACACGCTTATAAAAGATTCTGTTGTAAACGTGCTCAAATCTCTTAACATTGATTACAACTTGATTGAAGACCAGGAGCCGGATGCAGGTCTCGGCAACGGCGGTCTCGGACGTCTTGCAGCATGTTTTCTTGATTCGCTTGCAACGCTTGATTATCCGGGGCACGGCTACGGCATCCGCTATGAATACGGAATGTTCGAGCAGCATATTGAGAACGGCTATCAGGTTGAATACCCTGACAACTGGCTTGTGCACCGCGACCCGTGGGAAGTTAAGCGCAGCGACCTTGCCGTTACAGTCAAATTCGGCGGAAACGTTGCTGTTGCAAAGTGGCCTAACGACACAGACCGTTTTTATGTAGAAAATGCCGAAGAGATTATCGCAACGCCTTACGATATGCCGATTGTAGGCTACAACACGAACACAGTTAATACGCTGCGCTTGTGGCAGGCTTCTTCGCCAAACGGCTTTGACCTTCAGCTTTTTAACGACATGCAGTATAACCGCGCAGTTGAACGCCAGAATGATGCAGAAAACATTTCGCGCGTTTTGTACCCGAACGATTCAGGCCCATCGGGCAAAGCTTTGCGCTTAAAGCAGCAGTATTTCTTCTCTTCTGCAAGCTTGCAGGATTTGGTGCGCCACTTTGTAAGCGAATACGGTACAGATTTCCGCAAATTCCCGGAATATCACGTCATTCAGCTTAACGACACGCATCCGGTTGTTGCAATTCCTGAGCTTATGCGCATTCTTATGGATGAATACGGCCTCGGCTGGGACGAATCTTGGAGCATTGTTTCAAAGACTTTTGCATACACAAACCACACAATCCTTGCGGAAGCTCTCGAAAAGTGGCCTATCAACATTTTCCAGGGCTTGCTGCCGCGCATCTATCAGATTGTGGAAGAAATCAACCGCCGCCTCGTTATGGAGCTCCGCGACAAATATCCGACAGATTATTCAAAGCAGAACAAGATGGCAATCATCAACAACGGCATGATTCACATGGCGTGGCTTGCAATTCATGGCTGCTTCAGCGTAAACGGTGTTGCCGCTCTTCATACAGAGCTGCTTAAGACGCAGGAACTCAAGGACTGGTACGACCTTTATCCGCAGAAATTCAACAACAAGACGAACGGCGTAACGCAGCGCCGCTGGCTTTTGTGCGCAAACCCTGACCTTGCCAAGTTTATCACTGCAAAGATTGGCGACGGCTGGCAGAAAGACCTTACAAAGCTCAAAGGGCTTGAAAAATTTGCAGACGACGAAGCTACGCTCAAAGAATTCCTTGCGATTAAACAGGCTAACAAAGTTAAGCTTGCTTCTTATCTTAAAGAAACGCAGAACGAATTCCTTGACCCTGAATCAATTTTTGATGTTCAGATTAAGCGTCTGCACGAATACAAGCGTCAGCTTTTGAACGTGCTGCACATCATGTATTTGTACAACCGTCTGCTTGACGACCCGAACTACAATCCGCCGGCACGCACCTTCATCTTTGGCGCGAAGGCCGCTTCTGGCTACAGACGCGCAAAGACAATCATCAAGCTTATCAACACAGTTGCAGAGCGCATCAACAACGACCGCCGCGTGCGCGGTAAGCTCCGCGTAGTCTTTGTTGAGAACTACCGCGTAAGCGTTGCAGAAAAGCTTTTCCCGGCATCTGATGTTTCAGAGCAGATTTCTACAGCTGGCAAAGAAGCTTCGGGCACAGGCAACATGAAGTTCATGATAAACGGCGCAGTTACAATCGGAACTCTTGACGGCGCTAACATCGAGATTGTGGAAGAAGCCGGTGCAGAAAATGCATTTATTTTCGGTTTGACCGCAGATGAAATCATCAAGATTGAAAGCGAGCATAGCTACAACCCGCAGAAATATCTTGAGCGCAATCCGCAGCTTGCAAAGGTTATGAACCAGCTTATAGACGGAACTTACGACCCGACGCACCAGCTTTTCCGCGAGATTTACGATTCACTTGTTTACGGCGTTGAAGGCCAGCGCCCTGACGTTTATTACGTCTTGGCAGACTTTGCCGCTTATGCCGAAGCACAGGAAAAAGTTGCCGCAACATACACAGACCGCATGAAGTGGGCAAAGATGGCGCTTCTGAACATTGCCCGTTCAGGCAAATTCTCTTCAGACAGAACAATCGAAGATTATGTGCGCGACATCTGGAAGCTCAAAAAGGTTGAAGTAAAGTAAACTTCTTGCGGTTTCCGCTTAACAAAGAGGCTGCTTAATAAGTCTGCAATAGTGTCATGCTGAACTTGGTTCAGCATCTGCTTGTGATTTATTAGCAGCCTTTTTTGTCTAACAAATATTTTACTTGAAAAAAACGGCTTATTACAGCTAAATTATTACAATGAACGAGAGCTTTTTTATTCTAGGGCAGCAGGTTGCCATTTTATTTATAATGATTTTTGTCGGCTTTATTTGTGCAAAGCGCGGCTTTTTTTCTGATGAAGGCATAAAAAGCGTCACGAATTTCGTGCTCTATATAATAATTCCGTGTGTCATCATAAATTCGTTTCACCGCGAATTTGACCGTGAGATGATGCAGGGGCTTATAAAAGCTTTTTTTGCCGCGCTTTTTGTTCATCTGCTGAACATTGTTGTTGCCAATCTTTTGATTCACGATAAAGATGAAGCCCGCGAGCGCGTGCTGAAATTCGCCACGATTTTTTCAAACTGCGGATATATGGCGCTGCCGCTGCAAGAAGCATTACTCGGCAAAGACGGCACCTTTCTGGGCGCGGTCTTCATTGCGGTTTTCAATATCATCAACTGGACATACGGCCTTTTTTTGATGGGCGGCAAAGGTACAAAGATTTCTATAAAGACCGCGCTGCTCAACCCGGGCGTAATCGGCGTGTTTTTTGGCTTTATCTTCTTTTTGACACCGCTCAAGCTGCCGCAAATTCTGCTGACACCGTTGCAGTGTTTTGCGTCTATGAACACTCCGCTTCCGACAATCATAATCGGGTTTTATCTTGCAAAGGTGCCGGGCTTTGCAGTGCTTAAAGATGCAAAGCTCTGCCTTGCGCTAATTTTGCGGCTTGTGGTGCTGCCGGTTGCCGCCGCGCTGATACTTTATGCATGCGGCTTACGCGGCAGCCTGCTTGCTTCAATGGTGATTGCAGCTTCTGCGCCGTGCGCTGCCAACACCGCAATGTTTGCCGGCAAATTTGACCGCGACACAAGCCTTTCTGTTACGCTTGTATCTGTTTCTACGCTGTTTTCAATTTTGACGATGCCCGTCATCGTTCAATTCTGCATGTAAAAGGAAAGTCACCTATGAAGCTTTATGTGCTGCGGCACGGCGAAACGAGCATGAATTCGCTTAATCAGGTTTGCGGCTTGAGCAATGTGGCGCTGTCTGAAAAAGGCAAGTCTCAGGCTTTTGAAGCCGCCGAAAAATTGAAGCATAAGCTTGACGGCACAAAAATCGATGCAATCTACGTTTCACCGCTTCTGCGCGCGCAAGAAACAGCGCAAGCTGTGCAGACAATTCTCTCGAAAAACGGCTTGTGCCCCACCAATTTTGTGACAGACGAACGCCTTATCGAACAGAACTACGGCAATTTTGAAGGCAAGAGCCGCCTTGATAAAGATTTTGAGGAAAGCAAGCGCCAGTTTGCAGATAAATCGCACAACCAGGAATCTCTGCTTGCCATTGCCTACCGTGTCTACGATTTTCTTGAAGAGCTTAAGCGCGGCAAAGATGGCAGCAAGACTGTGCTTGTTGTTACGCACGGCGCAGTCTGTCGCATGATTCACAGCTACTTCAACAGCATGACAAACGAAGAATTCGGTGCATGGCGCGCCGTCAATTGCCAGACCGACGAATATGAGCTGTAAAGATATAAGTTTATGCAAAAATTCTAGCAGAAAGATTATTTTATTTGCAAACATATTCAATATTGCTGTGTCTATTATAATGATGTAAAGGAGTTTTGCAGATGGAAAAAATGAAAAAGCCTGCCTCAAAAATTGCAGTTTGGGGTGATTCTGTAACGAAAGGTATAGTTCAGGGGGCTGGTGATAAATCATATATCGTTAACCCTGAAAATAGTCTTAAAATTGCAGGCGAGAAATTAGGAATAGAAATAATAAATCACAGCTATTTTGGTTGTACTGTAAAGAAAGGTAAAGATGTGATTATTCGTGATATAAAAAAGAATATTGATTGCGATGCGGCTATAATCGAATTCGGCGGCAACGACTGCGATTTCAACTGGTCTGAAATTTCAGAACACCCGGAATTACACCATGAGCCAAATACACCACTAAATGTTTTTTCGGAAACAATTCAGTTTATAATACAGACATTACGGGAGCATAAAATAACCCCGATTTTGATGACGCTTGTACCGCTTGTTCCAGAACGGTATTTTTCATTCATTTCAAGAAATCGCAATCCTATGCATATTTTGAAATGGCTAGGCGATGTTAATTTTCTTTACCGCTGGCATGAAACGTATTCGAGCGAGATTTTTAATATAGCAAGAAGTAAAGGCTGTATGCTTCTTGATGTCCGGAAGCAGTTCCTTGTGGATCACAATTATCAGCGTTTTCTCTGTGATGATGGTATTCACCCGAACAAAGAAGGACAACGATTGATGCAGAATTTTTTTATTGAATCAAGTAAGTCGGATAGGTTCATGCTGCCACCTTCGATTGGCGCATAATTTCTTGCAAATCACATAAAAAAAGCAGCCTTGCTTTTCAGCTTGGCTGCTTTCGTCAGTTTAATTGAAATATTTTTCGCCTGTGCCGTAGTTGTCAACTACAAAGTCTATGTCTTTGTCGCCCCTTCCGCTCAAGTTTACAAGAATAGACTTTTTGGGGTGCTCTTTCGCGTAGCGCATACCGAATGCAACCGCATGGCTAGATTCCAAAGCCGGAATGATGCCTTCGTAGCGCGAAAGCTTGTAGAAAGCTTCAAGACATTCTTCGTCGTTGGCGGTTGTGTAAGTTACGCGGCCAGTGTCTTTCAGCATACAATGTTCAGGGCCGCTTCCAGGGTAATCAAGTCCCGAAGCAATTGAATAGACCGGCGCTGGGTCGCCGTTTTCGTCTGTCAAAAGATAAGTCTTCATGCCGTGCAAGATGCCCTCTTTGCCGTAGCTCAAGCTGCAGGCGTGGTCGCCAAGCTGAAGAGAGCGGCCGCTCGGTTCAACACCATAAAGCGCAACGTCTTCATCTGTGATAAATCCCGAAAAAATGCCCATTGCATTTGAGCCGCCGCCGACACAAGCTGTAACAGCGTCAGGCAGTTCGCCAGTCATTTCAAAGAACTGTTCCCGCGCTTCAACACCAATTACATGCTGAAAATCGCGGACCATCATTGGGAACGGGTGCGGCCCCATGACAGAGCCGATGCAGTAAAGCGAATTTACAGGGTCTTTAAGATAAGCTTCAAACGCGCTGTCAACGGCTTCTTTGAGCGTGCGCTGGCCGTGTGTAACAGAAACTACGTTTGCGCCCAAAAGCTTCATGCGCACAACATTCGGGTGCTGCTTCGCAATGTCAACTTCGCCCATGTGAATATCGCATTGAAGCCCGAAATATGCGGCGGCAGTTGCAAGCGCAACGCCATGCTGCCCGGCGCCTGTTTCGGCGATAATCTTCTTTTTGCCCATGTACTTGGCAAGCAATGCTTCGCCCATGCAGTGGTTGAGCTTGTGCGCGCCAGAATGGTTCAAGTCTTCTCTTTTAAGATAGATGCGGCCGCCGCAATGCTCGCTCAAGCGTTTGCAGTAATAAACCGGTGTAGGCCGTCCTTGAAAATGCTTGCGTATTGAGCGCAGTTCATTGATAAAGTCGTGCGATTTGCTTATCGTAAAATATGCATCATTTATGCGGTTCATTTCAGCTTGAAGCTCTTCTGAAACGTAGCTGCCGCCCCATTTACCGAAATATCCTTTTTCATCAGGGAATTGCTTCAAATAATCTTTCATGTCGTGCTCCTTAGTTCTGACTTTTTGAATTAGACTGTTACGAAAATTTGTTTGTATATCGAAATTTCGCATTTTTTATTTGTTGTGTCAACAAACTATTGCAAAAATCTTGCAATTAATTGCACTTTTTATGGCTTTTGTGTTTTCCTTGACGAGTTATGGAAACGGCTTTATCATAGATTTGCTGAATTTTTGGCATTTCTAATGTTTGCCCGGTATGTTCCGGTCAATTAGCAACAGGAGCTTTCATGTTTATAAACAATATTCGGATGAAGCCTAAGCTGATAGGCGGATTTTTCTTAGTTGCACTCCTTTTCGGTCTTATTCTTGGCTATTCGCTGTCTGCAATGGGAACAATAAGCAAACGGTTTGTCAGCAGCACTGCCAACTTTGAAAAACTTGTGGTTGTGCCGAAAGATTTGCAAGTTCAGGTCAAGCAGCTGCTCGTTATATTGGGCACGTCAAAAATTGACCAGGGTACAAGCCGTTCAGATGCAGAAAAAATAAGGAACAGCATATCTAATATCCGAAGCAATATCGAAAACCAGTTTGAGCTTTTGAGCGGTTCAGACTTGCCTTATAACGTCAAATCTGCCGTCACAGAGCGCAAAGAAGAGATTTCAACGTTCAACGCGAATGTAGACAAGCTCGTTACTATGTCTTCTTCGGGCGGTGCATTTTCAAAGAATTTTACTGATTTATACGCTTCTATATTTCCGGCCGGAAACCAGATTGACAGCGGCCTTGTTGAGCTTCAAGAGATGATGATTGATTTTGAAAACGACCAGCTTGCAGAAACTACTGCCAATTCAAACAGGCTTATAATTTCTACGCTTGTGCTTACTGTTATGTCGCTTGTTTTTTCTATTATCGTCGGGCTTATTATTGCGCTTACGATTGCAACGCCGCTTAATTCATTTCTGAAGGCGCTTCAAAAAATTTCTGAAGGCGATCTTGTTCAAGACACTGATATGATAGAAGCGGAACGCAAAATTGCTGACCGCAAAGACGAAATCGGCATGATGGGCAATGCGCTTGCTACGCTTGCAACTTCTGTAAGTTCGGTTGCGGCTTCTATTATTGAAGCGAGCAGCCAGGTTGCCTTTGGCAGCCGCGAAATCAGTACGACAAGCCAGAACGTTTCTTCGGGCGCGTCGGAACAGGCAGCATCAACAGAAGAGATTTCTTCTACAATGGAACAGATGGCTTCTAACATCAGGCAGAACGCCGACAACGCAATGACTACGGCAAGCATAGCTGAAAAGACTGTGGAATCTAGCATAAAGGGCGGCGAGGCTGTTGCAAAGACAGTAGAAGCCATGAAGAGCATCGCCACAAAAATTGCAATTATCGAAGATATTGCTTCGCAGACAAACCTTCTTGCGCTCAACGCAGCCATTGAAGCGGCGCGTGCCGGCGAGGCTGGCCGCGGTTTTGCGGTTGTTGCAAGCGAGGTCAGAAAGCTCGCCGAGCGCAGCCAGATTGCCGCAACAGAAATCAGCGAACTTTCGCAGTCAAGCGTTACAATTGCAGAAGAAAGCGGCGCGCTTATTTCTTCGGTTATTCCTGATATTCAAAAAACTGCCGAGCTTGTGCAGGAAATTACGTCTGCAAGCCGCGAACAGGATGTGGGCGCACAGCAGATAAACAAGGCCATTCTTCAGATGGATTCTGTTACGCAGCAAAACGCTTCTGTTTCAGAAGAGCTTGCGTCTATGGCAGAAGAGCTTTCTTCTCAGGCTCAGATTCTGCAAGACAGCGTGCAGTTCTTTAAGATTGACGAAGGCTCGGCAAGAAAAACTGCATCGCTGCCCAAGTTCCTTATGCCGCCGGAAGACGATATTGCTGAAGAACCGCCAAAACCGTCTGAAAGCGTGAACGTCAGCTTCAAAAAGCCGTACACGCCGCCGCCTGCTCCGCCTGAAAAGTCGGTGGATGAAGATTTGTACGAGCCTTCTGCTGGCACAATTGAGCCGCCGGCTTTTGGCAACGACGAATACAGACCGCAAATCAGCTCAAGCATTTCCGACGCTGACTTTGAAGAATTCTAAAAACACGGCAAGAACATAAAAAAGCCGCCCGGGCATTATTGTCATTCCGAACGCTACGCATCGACCGTACGCTCGCTACGGTCGAATGTTTCGGAATCTCAAGTAGATGCTGAACCAAGTTCAGCATGACATGCTTGGGCGGCTCTTTTTTTGCCTTTTTGGGCGATGCAAAACAGTCATTGCCGGGAGTGACCCGGCAATCTTGGGTTTTACACTTCGGCGAGGAAGTACTTCTTCTTGCCGCGGCGGAAGATTATGACCTTGCCTTCCAAAGCCATATCTTTTGTGATGATTTTTGTCTCATCGTTGACAGGCTCGCCGTTAATCTGAACGGCGTTGTTCTTGATGAATTCGCGGGCTTCACGCTTTGAAGAAGCCATGCCGTTGTTTACAAGCACATCAACAAGCGGAAGTTCTTCCGTGTATTTGAAAGTCGGCACGCCCTTCATGCCGGTCAGAATGTCTTTTACGGCAAGACCTTTGAAATCGCCGGCAAAAAGCTTTTCACTTACGGCTACGGCGTTGTCTGCTTCAGCCTTGCCGTGAATGTCTTTGACAATCTGCCAAGCCAAAGTCTTTTGGGCAATGCGCTTTTCTGGCGTGGCAAGGTGCTGTGCATAAACGTCGTCGATTTCTTCTTTTGAAAGGAACGTGAAAACCTTGAGATATTCAAGCACCTTAGAATCGTCTGAATTGATGAGGTACTGGTAAATCGCATAAGGCGCAGTCTTTTCTTTGTCGAGCCACAATGCGTTGCCTTCAGACTTGCCGAATTTTTTGCCTGTCGCATCAAGGATGAGCGGCATTGTGAACGCATAAGCCGGCTTGTCGAGCATCTTGCGGATTAAGTCTACGCCGGTTGTGATGTTGCCCCACTGGTCAGAACCTGCAACCTGCATGATGCAGCCTTTTTCCTGAAACAGATGAACGAAGTCATAGCCCTGCATCAGCATGTAAGAAAATTCCGCAAAAGTAATGCCTGTTTCAAGGCGGCGGCGGATAATATCTTTATCGAGCATGTAGTTTACGTTGATGTATTTGCCTACGTCACGGAGGAAGTTGAGCCACGTGTAGTCTTTCATCCAGTCGTAGTTGTCTACAAGTTCCGCAGTCGGAACAAGCGCCTTAATCTGGGCGCGGATTCCGGCAATGTTGTTGTTTACAACTTCTTCAGAGATAATCTCGCGTTCTGCCGTCGGGCGCGGGTCGCCGATGCGGCCAGTTGCGCCGCCGCAGAGCAAGACAGGGTGATGGCCGGCGTTTGCAAGGCGCTTTGCCATGCAGAGCGAAGAATAATGCCCGATGTGCAGCGAATCTGCTGTCGGGTCTGTGCCCCAATAAAAAGCGAATGGTTTTCCGTCAAGAACTTTCTGCAAATCTGATTCTTCGCCGGCAACGTCTTTGATAAGCCCGCGCCATTTCAGGTCTTCAAATAAAGTCAATTTTGCACTCCTAAAAAAGAATTTTAAACAAAAAAGCCTTCCGTGTTTGCGGAAGGCTGTAATTTACATCAACTAAAGCACAATAACGCTTCTGGCGTTCAATTTCCGCAGGGTGAGAGAAAAATGTGGCTATAATAAAGGTAAGCCAGCGTAGAGGAATTGATTTTTTGAGCCCAACGGTCAATGTGTTTCATGGAATAAACTCTAGCAGAATCAATTTTCTATGTCAACACAAGCCCCGAACCGCCGAACCTCACGCGCCACAAGTTTTGCAAAATGCAAGTACCTTGACAAAATGCCTTATTTCATTTTAACTCTGATGTATGAAATTTTCAGTTCATCATGTACATCATCATTTTTTCTCGATTGTGTAAAACGGGTTTTGTACAGATGTTGCTTTTATAGATAGAGACCGTCAGCCCGTAAAGGTTGACGGTTTTTTTATAGAAGCATACGAAAGCGGTAATTATTTCCGATAAAATAAACAGGAGCATATAATGGAAAAGCTTAAAATTTTGCTGCCAAAGGGCAGAATTTATGAAAATGTAACAGAACTTTTTGCCGGTGCAGGCATTACAATCAAGCTGCCGGAAAGAGCTTACAGACCGACTGTAAACCAGGACGATATTGAAGCGAAAGTAATGAAGCCGCAGAACATCGGCAAGCTTCTTGAACTTGGCGCACATGACGTGGGCTTTACAGGCCGCGACTGGATTGAAGAAACAAACGCCGATGTAGAAGAAATCATGGATTTGGGTTTTGACCCTGTTAAGATTGTCGCCGCCGTGCCGAACTCAATCGACGACAAGGCTCTTCTTAAAAAAAGAATAATCGTAGCAACTGAATATGAGCACATCGCCGAGCGCTGGCTTAAAGAGAAAAAGATTGACCATCTTATCGTAAGAACTTACGGCGCAACCGAAGTTTTTCCGCCGGATGATGCAGACATGATTGTAGACAACACCGCAACAGGCAGAACTTTGATTGAGAACGATCTTCGCATTGTTGACGTGCTTATGAAAAGCTCAACAAGAATGTTCGCTTCAAAAGAAGCTTTGAAAGACCCTGCAAAGAAGCAGAAAATCATGGAACTTAAGATGCTTTTCACTTCTGTGCTGAACGCGCGCGACCGCGTAATGCTTGAAATGAACGTTGCACGCGACAAGTTTGAATCGCTTGTAAAGGCTTTGCCTGCAATGCGCTCACCGACAGTTTCTCCGCTTTATGGCGATGACGGCTTTGCGGTCAAGATTGCCGTAAAGAAGTCTGAAGTTCCGAACCTTATGCCGAAGCTCAAGAACTTGGGCGCGACAGACATTTTGGAATATGAACTTAGAAAGGTTGCAGAATGAACGATTTGTCAAACGAAGAAGAAATGACTGACGAGGAAAGGCTTCTTGCAAAGCCGGCCTGCGAACGGCACGCTTCACCGATGAGAAGCAGTATTTCTCAGCCGGTTTCAACTGAACGCGCCCAGCTTAATACGGCAAATTCGCTCAATTCAAGAGCTGATGCGCGCGTTGCAAGAATAAGCCGCTCTACGGCAGAAACTCAGATTGAGCTTAAACTGAACCTTGACGGCACAGGCAGATGCAATCTCGACTGCCCTATCGGGTTTTTCAACCACATGTTGAGCGCGTTCTGCAAGCACGGCATGTTTGACCTTGAAGGCATTTTGCGCGGCGACCTTGATGTTGACCAGCACCATCTGATTGAAGACACCGGCATCGCGCTCGGTTCTGCTTTTGACAAAGCTCTGGGCAGCCGCAAAGGCATTTTGCGTGCGGGCTTCTTTCTTTATCCGATGGATGAATCTTTGTGCCGCGCGGCTGTAGACTTTGGCGGCAGGCCTTATCTTGTGTGCAACGCAGAGCTTTCGGGCAGACCGCTCGTCGGCGGCACTGTGCCTGAATGCAACGAGCCTGCAAGCGTTTGCACAACTTTTCAGACAGACTGCTTTGAAGATTTCTGGCAGGGTTTTGTGACCACCGCCAAATGCAATCTGCATCTTGATACAATCCGCGGCAGAAGCGACCATCACAAAATGGAAGGCTTGTTCAAAGCTGCCGGCCGCGCAATCCGTGCCGCCGTTACGATTGATGTAAGAGCGCCAAACGCTATTCCGTCAACAAAAGGCGTAATCTGCTGAAAATAGCTTAAAAAGACAAGGCCGGTGCAGCTTATGCGCCGCCCGAAAAAGCAAAAAAAGCCCGAAACTGGTGTCCGCCAATTTCGGGCTTTTTGTTTATTTAGGCAGATTCTGATAATTCAGCTAATTATACCAAGCCTTGGGCAATAAGTCTGGTCAAGGCACGCTTCGCTTAAAGCCTTGACTCAGCCTTTTTGCGGGTTGCCAGACATTGTCAACCCGCAATCATTGCCTGGAAAATTATACCAATCCCTGAGCGATCATTGCTTGTGCAACTTTGAGGAAGCCTGCAATGTTTGCACCGGCAACGTAGTTGCCTTCCATGCCGAATTTCTTAGCTGCGTCGTAAGCGGCGTCGTGAATGTTCTTCATGATGCCCTTGAGCTTTGCATCAACTTCTTCAGCTGACCAAGAGAGGCGTTCTGAGTTCTGGCTCATTTCAAGACCAGATGTTGCAACACCACCGGCGTTAGAAGCTTTTCCTGGTGCGTAAAGAATCTTTGCAGCAACAAAAGCGTTTACAGCATCTGCTGTTGAAGGCATGTTTGCACCTTCTGCAACAAGCTTAACGCCGTTCTTGAGCAATGCCTTTGCAGCATCACCGTTCAATTCGTTCTGTGTTGCACATGGGAATGCGCAATCGCATTTTACGCCCCAAGGCTTTTCGTTTTCAAAGTATTTTGCGCTCTTGAAATGCTCTGCATATTCCTTGATGCGGCCGCGGCGGACACCCTTGAGTTCCTTAACCCAGTCAAGCTTTTCCTGTGTAATTCCGTCAGGGTCATAGATGTAGCCGTTTGAGTCAGACATTGTAACTGGCTTTGCGCCAAGCTGAATGAGCTTTTCAACTGCGTACTGAGCAACGTTGCCGCTACCAGAAACTACGCAAACCTTGCCCTTGAAGTTGTCGCCTTTCTTGGCGAGCATGTTCTCTGCAAAGTAGATAAGGCCATAACCTGTAGCCTGTGTGCGGATCAAAGAACCGCCGAATGTAAGGCCTTTGCCTGTCAAAACACCTGTGAATTCGTTGCGGAGGCGCTTGTACTGGCCGAACATGTAGCCAACTTCGCGGCCGCCAACACCGATGTCACCGGCTGGAACGTCTGTATCAGCACCGATGTGCTTTGAAAGTTCTGTCATGAAAGATTGGCAGAAACGCATAACTTCTGCATCTGATTTTCCGTGTGGATCGAAGTCTGAACCACCTTTACCGCCGCCCATCGGGAGAGTTGTAAGTGAGTTCTTGAATGTCTGTTCAAATCCGAGGAATTTGAGAATTGAAAGGTTTACTGATGGATGGAAGCGGATACCGCCTTTGTAAGGTCCGATTGCGCTGTTGAACTGTACACGATAACCACGGTTGATATGGATTTTGCCTGCATCATCTGTCCACGGAACACGGAACATAATTACGCGCTCCGGCTCAACAATGCGCTCGAGAATTGCATTTTTCTCGATTTCCGGCATCTGCTCTACTACTGGTTCAAGAGTTTCAAGAACTTCTTCAACTGCCTGCAAGAATTCAGGTTCGTTGGCATTCTTAGCCTTTACCTGATCAAAGACGCTTTTAACATATGCGTTTTTCATATTGCCTCCAAATGCGGTGCTGGTTGCAGCCTGAAGCGGCTGCTTCCTCATATTGCGCATCACATCAGAAAATATAGATTAGCCGCTGCTCATTTTCCGCGGCCGAAATGCATTTTCATACGATGTTCATATTTACAGTAACAAAAATGCATAAATATAATAGCGAAGCGTATAAAAATGCACAATATGCAGAATAAAAAAATTTTGAAAAAAGTTGACAAAAATTTCTGACTGATGTATATTTCAACACATGAACAGTTATTCATATATTGGAGTATGAAAATGATTCAAGAACCAACATCAAATAAAGACATAATGCCCGACGAAGAGCTGCTTTATGATTTGGCTGATTTGTTCAAGATTTTCGGCGACACCACGCGCATAAAGATTCTGTATGCATTGCGCGCAGACGAAATGTGCGTGTCTGCCATTGCAGAGCTTCTGAACATGAACCAGTCGGCTGTTTCACATCAGCTGAAAATATTGAAGCAGAGCAAACTGATTAAGTTCAGGCGCGACGGCAAGACCGTGTTTTATTCGCTTGCCGACAACCATGTAGTTACGATTATCGACCAGGGTATGGATCATTTGACGGAATAGACGGAACAATCGAAGGAGTTTTAAGATGTGCAGTCACAATTCAGAACATAAGCATTCACACAATCACGAAGAGCATGAGCATGAACATCATGAGCATGGCGCGTGCGGTTGCGGCCACCACCACGAACATGAAGAGCATGAACACCACCATGAGCATAGCCACGAAGGTTGCTGCTGCAGCCACTCTCATTGCGGTTGCAGCCACGAAGGCGGCTTTTCAGGCGGACAAAAAACTATAATTGCAAGGTGCATCGCTTCGGCTGTGCTTCTTGTTGCCTGCATAATCATCAGAAACAAAGTTGCAATGCCGCGTCTGGCGCAGCTTTTGATGTTCGCCGTGCCTTATCTGATAATCGGCTACGATGTTCTGCTTCGTGCCGCAATCAACATTTTTCACGGCGAAGTTTTTGACGAAAATTTCTTGATGGGCATTGCTACGGTCGGTGCGTTTGCTTTAGGCGAATACCCCGAAGGCGTTTTTGTAATGCTTTTTTCGCAAATCGGCGAACTTTTTGAAGATTACGCCGTCGATAAGTCGCGCGATTCAATTGCTGAATTGATGAACATAAGGCCAGATTCTGCAAACCTTGAAAAAGACGGCAGCATAACAGTTGTTCCGCCCGAAGACGTGCACATCGGCGATGTGATTGTGGTTCGTGTCGGCGAGAAAGTGCCGCTCGACGGCGTGCTTATTGAAGGCGAAACTGACCTTGACACAAAGGCTCTGACCGGCGAATCAATGCCGCGTCATGTTGCGCTTAACGAAGCCGTGCTTTCGGGCTGCATCAACCTTTCTGGCGTAATCAAAGTGCGCGTCGAAAAAGAATTCGGTGAATCAACTGTAACAAAAATCTTGAACCTTGTTGAAAACGCCGCTTCAAAAAAGACAAAGGCCGAAAGCTTCATCACGCGCTTTGCGCACTGGTACACGCCCGTTGTTGTTTGTCTTGCCGTTGCGGTCGCGTTCATTCCTCCGCTGCTTCATTTTGGCTCTTGGAGCGAATGGGTTCGGCGTGCGCTCGTCTTTCTTATTGTGTCTTGCCCTTGCGCGCTCGTCATTTCTGTTCCGATGGGCTTTTTCGTCGGCATCGGTTCAGCATCAAAGCGCGGCATTCTTATAAAGGGCAGCTGCTATATCGAAGCTCTGTCAAAACTCGGCACGGCTGTTTTTGACAAGACCGGCACTTTGACTAAAGGTGTTTTTGCAGTAACTGAAATTAATGCGGCCGGTTCAGACAAAGACGCGCTGCTAAGGCTTGCGGCTTTTGCCGAAAGCTCTTCGATTCATCCTGTAGCCGTTTCGATAACTAACGCATGGAAAGAAAAAAATCCGGAATATGAAATTTCCGAAGGCTCTGTTCAGAACATAAAAGAATATGCTGGTTTCGGCGTTGAAGCTCTTATAGACGGAAAAACTGTCTGCTGCGGCAACAACGCATATATGGAAAAGCTCGGTATCAAAATTGACAGGCATTTTGAAGGCGGCACGCTCGTTCACGTGGCTGAAGACGGCGTGTACAAGGGCACAATTACAATTTCTGATGAACTGAAAGAACAGTCTGTGCAGGCTTTGCAAAGCTTGAAATCGGCCGGCGTTAAAAAGACGGTGATGCTCACCGGCGACGCTGAATCTGTGGCAAAAAAAGTTGCCGCTTCTCTTGGAATTGACGAATACAAGGCAGGGCTTCTGCCGGATGACAAGCTTGATATTGTTGAAAAGCTGATAACTGAAAGCAACGGCGTTGTTTCGTTTGTCGGCGACGGTATAAACGATGCACCTGTTTTGCGGCGCGCTGATGTCGGCATTTCGATGGGCGCATTGGGCAGCGATGCCGCAATTGAAGCGTCTGATGTTGTGCTCATGGACGATAATCCGCTTAAAGTTGCAGAAGCTGTAAAGATTTCGCGCAAGACTATGGCCGTCGTAAAGCAGAACATCTGGTTCTCGCTCGGCGTAAAGGTGCTTGTGCTTGCAGCCGGTGTGCTGGGTGTTGCATCGCTCTGGCTTGCGGTTTTTGCTGATGTTGGTGTGCTCGTGCTCGCCGTTGCCAACTCAATGCGCGCCGGGCGTTTCGCAAAAGCTTAATCTTAGATTAAGCCTGTTCTGCAAAACTGAGGGCAGTTACACATGGCGCACTGCGCTGTTGTCATCCCGAACTTGTTTCGGGATTTGTTCACCAACCGGTGTGCAAACGGCGAATGAATATGGCGGAGCTATGTCATTGTCGGGCTTGACCCGACAATCTTAGAGGTGCAATTAGGCTTCTGTTTTTTCTGCTTTTGCAGGTGCAATGAAGCTGACGAACCAGCGGTTAAAAGCCGGTGTCACAATTGCCATAAGCTGATGCCAGACAAAGCTTGTTCTGCTATGCTGGGGCGGGTGCATATGGCGTCCTTTCCATCTCATTACTTTTCCTTATAAATAATACTTTTCTATTTACAAGAACAATAATAGTGCCATATACTTATGAAGTAAGAAAATGTGGGAGGGAATTTTAAAATGAAAAAGCTATTGTATATAATAATATTACTTGTTCCAGTATTTATAACAAACTGTAAGATTAATGTCGATTATCCATCAGTATATGAGCAAATAAAAGACTCATATGAAAAACAAGATTATGACGCAACAATTTCGCTAATTAGAAATGCAAATATAAAACGAAGTCAAAAGACCGATTGGTATTACTATTATTTAGGCATGTCGGTGTATAAAAAATCAAAACAAAATACAAGGGAAGCAATTGAAAATCTGAAAATCGCAATAGCCTTTAAGAAAAATAATCCTGAATATAAATTTTCTATAGGGCAAATGTATTTTGATATAGGTGAATATAAGAAATCATTGACAAATTTTAAAAAAGCTTATTCGTTATGTAAAGAAAATAATACTGCTATACCAAATTTAAATTTTTGGATATTGATAAATCTAGATAAGATGGGCAACTTTAGGGTTGAAGAATTTATAAAAGAATTCAATACAGATGAATCGAATTATTTGAAACAATTCTCAGAACAAATTTTGCAAAAAAGAATATCTGATAAGTATATCGATAGCCTAATAGATTCACAGGAATTTACTGTCGAGGAAAAACTTATGATACTTGATGTTTTGTTAAACAACTGTCCTAATTCATCAGAAATTTGCGAAACAATGCTTGAAAAAGATATTAAAGAAGAATATACGCAGTTTTTTACAATAAAAATGCTTTCATACAGTTTTGATAATCTTCAAAACTGTAAAGACCTTTTGCGAAAAATTTCAATTGAAGTAGGTAATGATATTTTTATAATTGAATCTTCAAGTTACTTTATTTATCAGATATTTAATAAGTATTTATGTTGGTATTATTTTATTGAAAATGATGATGAATCTGCAGTAAATGCTTTAAGGGCTTATCAAATTCAAAAATACAAACCGAAAACTTTTAAGCATAATACCTCTGATGATATAGAGTTAATCATGAGAGAGTTTAAGAATGATAAAGAATTTCAGTCTATTATAGAATATAGAAACTGAAAAAACAAAAAAGCCTTTTCTGAAGAGCTCAGGTACACTACGGCACAAGTGCCATCTTCCTGCCGCTGCTTCCTTCCGGATCTGACGGGGTTCAGAAGCGGCACCTTGCATAGGACCTGAACTCATCACAAAAGGCTTATAATTTCAAGTATGAAATAATGAAATAGACTTTAGATGGGATTAGTAAATGAGACTGAGAGGAGTCGAACCTCCGACCTTCAGATCCGCAATCTGACGCTCTATCCAACTGAGCTACAATCTCAAAATTATTACACTGTACGATGTGAAACCTTGAAACAAGATGTAATCTGCACGGAGCAGGGGGGATTCGAACCCCCGATATCCTTGTGGGATATAACTCCTTAGCAGGGAGCCACCTTCGGCCTCTCGGTCACCACTCCAAATTCTGCCAAATGGCAAAAATGCCGTACTTATATTCGGAGCAGGGGGGATTCGAACCCCCGGATCCGTGAAGATCAACGGTTTTCAAGACCGCCGCTTTCGACCGCTCAGCCACCGCTCCATAAGGACGATGACTATAATATGTAACTTTCAAATTTATGTCAAGTAGTTTTCCCATTATTATGAAAAAACTGCCGGCGGCGGTCAGCGCTTCGGTTTTGAGCGGCTCAACAGGTTGAATACGTCTTTGCGCTCAGGCACAGAGAAAATCGGCTCGCCTGTCGCTTCGTCGCTTCTGTAAGGCAGGTGCAGTTCAGATTCATAGGCATAGCTTTTCGGGTTGTTCATCCACCAGTCTAAGACAGAGAAAACTTCAGAAATAGCTTTTACAAGCGAGGCGTTTGTTGTGCCCAAAGGCGAGTTTGCCTCTAAAATAGAGGTAAGTCTTGAAGACGAGATATTTTCTATAGTAAATGAGAATTTCTTCCACGGGTTTTCTATGCCGGCGACAAAACCTCCCTGACTTCCGCTGTTGACCTTAATCGATTCGTTGATATTGTCAGAAAGCCAGTCAAAATAATGGGCAAGCCGAGAAACTTTTTTGAAGACCGGCATACTGCCGTATGCTGTTTCGTTTGATATGTAGCTCAAGTCAAATTTAAGATGCGGAAAAAATTCGCTCTTTTGAAGCCACATAATCGAAGATAAAGTCTTTATGGCATAAGGCGAAGTCTTGTAGTCGTTCTGGCTGTAAATGCGGTTCACATAGTCAAGCAGAGATGCAGCGTATTCTTTTTCAAAGACATTCATGCGCGAAAGATACCAGTCGCTTAAAGTGCGTTCAATTTCTTCGGCTTTCATCTGGACAGGGCAAGATGAATTTGTTGCAAGAAAGTCTATTGTGTGGCAGCCCGACAGTAAATCTTCGATTATGCGCATTAAGATAACCGCAACTTGAAGCGGATTTTCTTTTGAAAGCACGTTGAAGCCTTCGGTAAAGCCGAACAAAGGCTGATAATACGGAAACATATCGGGCATTTCTTCAAGATTAAGCCAGCCCGCCTCAGGGAACATTGCATCAAGCAGAGTTAAGCCGCTGTTTATAGACATATTTGCCTGTTTTACAGTCTCTGCATAAGCAGAAAGTTTTGCAGGCTGGGTCAAATCCGGAGTGCTGAAGTCTACCGGCTTAAACTCGCCCGGAAGGATTATATCTTCTTTTGTAAGCTTTAAAAATGCCAGCAGCCGTGTAATGTTTGTGTCTAGAAATTCCTGCATGCCCACGCAATAAGAAGAGCAGATGCGCATTAAAAGCGGGTAAATGCCGGTTGAAACAGCCCTGATGATGTAGTTCCACTCTAACTTTGCTTCTTCAATTGTACCGTGCAGCTGCGTAAGATTCGCATTTGTTTTGTCGTGAATTTCTGTAAAGGTTTTTTCAAGTATCTCGTTAAAAGTGCTCTCGCCGAGAAAAAGCATCTGAAGAAGCGGTTTGTAAATCATGTAAACAAACGGAATCATCTTCTCGACAGTCATGTTTTTTGCGTTCATCTGAAGATTGTCCAGTTCGTCGTTCAATGCCGCAACTTTCCATGAGCTAGCGGCGTTCAGTACGCGAAGCTGAATATTAGGTGCACGCCCGATTTTGTGCTGATATGCAGCCGGCATTGCAGAGATAAATCTTTTGATTACGGCTGTAAATTTCTGAATATGCATGAAGTAGTCGTTGAGTGTGTTCATTACGAAATAATCAGAGACTTTATCTGCGTCTTCAACTGTCTTCTGTGCGAAAAGTTTGGCGTGGCGTGTAATGCCTGTAGAAGCAAAAAGCTTGTCGAAATTGTTCCGTTCTGCATTGTCGATTGCCGGCAGAACTTTAGGCAGGCTTTCAAGCTCCCAAAAAAGTGCTGAATCGTTTTGCTGTACTGAATTATCAGTCATAATTTCCTCTTTTTCCCGTCTTGCTGTTGATCAATATTATTAGTATCGGAGCTGTATTTTTTTTCCTATACCGGAGAAGTCTTTAAGTGAAATAGATTCACCTTTATTTGTCAGAAGCGTTCCTTCAAAGTTGCCGTAAAGCGTGTGGTAATTAGCATGAAGAATTAGCAGGCTCAAAGTGCGGTGCGAATCTGATTCAGGATAAAAGATTAAATCAACCATACTCTCTGTATCCTGAATAACCCATGGACCTAAGATTCCTTTTGGGCGCGTAATCTTCACCGGCGGAAGCAGCGTAGCCTCGCCGTCTATAAACAGAACATTCTCGTTGTAATGATAAGTGTCGTTGCCGTCTAAATTTGAGCTGCAAATTTTAAACGAGATTTTTTTGCCTTCAAAAACGCCTAGCCCATAAAGTGCATTTGCCTTTGTGCGGAGCGGATAATAGGCCCGTCTTAATTCAAGCGTCATCAAGCCTTTTGAACCGTATGTGCCCTGCTGTGTGCCTGTAAACACAATAGAGCCGGTTAAAGAGCCGGTTTTTAAAGCACTGGCCGCGCATCTGCGGTTTATCTGGGCTGGTGTTACAGAAGCAATTTCTGCGAAATCTTTCTGAGAACAGTCAACATTAAAGGCAGCTGCTATAGAAGGTCTTGTGCTGTCGCCTTTTAAGTTGATAAAAACTGAAATACGTTTTGCCGCGCTGCTCCAGTTTATTCTTATATAGCGTCTTTCACTGAATGAAATGCAGACAGACTGTTCTATAGATTTTGGCACAAATCTTTTATGCATACATAAAACGCGTCTATACGGAAATTTTTGGCCTGTTTTTCTATCCCAAATGATTGTCTCTACAAGGGCAAAAATTGTTGAGTCGAAAATATCGATTATGCCGGCGTATTCTTCTGTGACAAACGGACAGAACAAGTGCGCGCGTATCCGTAAATTTGTAATCCAATGAGGAATCGGCAGATCGCCGAATGGTCTTGCAATATTGCGGATATCAAGCTGTTTGAACGGCACTTTAAAAGTGCCGAAAACCGGCGCGCCGTTCTGTATTATTTTATCTGGTGTTTCAGAGAATGATCTTGTGTACACAATAAACTCTATTTTGTGGAGTCCGATTAGTATAAACTATAAAGACTGTATAAACAAGTATTACAGGTAATCTCTAAAGATTCACTTTCGTGACTTTTTAGAGATTACCGACGAGTTGTAAATCGCTATAATGCCGCGATTTACAACATCGCATTTTCAAAGTTATCTCTAAAAACTGAGATTTTTAGAGATTACCTTAAAGATACTTAAGCAGTTCTTCTCTTGCACCGTCAAGGCGCTTGTCGCTAAGCCCGAAATCCATTTCTTTATAGTTCCAGACGGCGCGGCCTATTCCATGTTTGTTGAATGAATTTGAAATAAGCCTGAACCATTCGATTGTATCTGGAATATTTACCCTGTCGATTACGCCGTATTCTCCGCAATAAAGCCGCACGTTTCTAGATTCTGCAATCTGCACAGCTTCGGCAAAAATTGTCTCGAAGTATGTTTCATCAACAGTCGCATCCGGTGCAAAACTGCGGAAAGAAGTTCCCTGCTGTCCGCATTTTTCTACTGTCATCTTTATGTAGTCAGAAAATTTTGATTTTATCGGAAAGCGGAAATCAGCATTCATTTTCTGAATCCATGTTGCACCCTGATGCGTAAAAACAAGAGGTTCGTAGCAATGAAAGTTGTAGACTATGTTTTCATCGTAAGGCGGATCCAAGTCTTTTACAGAAGCAAGCGAATTGTTCCAGTAGCTGCCCACAAGAATTTTGGTTGCCGGCGCAAATTTGCGGATGCGCTCAATGCAGTTGCGTGCGATGTCGTTCCATTTTCTGCAGTAAGATTTGTCTGTTACTTCGTTCAAAAGCTCAAAGCAGATTTCTTTTTTTGTTCCGTCAAAAATATGGGCAAAGCGTGAGGCTAAATTATCCCAAAGTTTATAGAAACGGTCTTGAAGCTGCTGGCTCTCAAAGAAGCCGCTTTCATTGTGGCCTGCATCAAAGGAATAACCTGCGGTTTTATGAAGGTCAAGAATCATGTTCAGGTTATATTTTTTGCACCATTCAGCTGCAATTTTTATGCGCTCATAGCCTGCCTCAATAGGTGTTCCGTCATCTGTTTCTACAAGATTATAATCTACAGGAAGCCTGATGTGATCCATGCCCCAGCTGCTGATTGTCTTAATGTCATCTTCTGTAATAAAAGTGTCGTAGCGCAATTGTGTGTGGTCACACTGCGAAAACCATCCGCCGAGGTTAACCCCGTGCATAAATCCGTCAAATCTTTTCATGCTTTTATTATGAGCTGAAATTCTGAATTTTTCAATTTGTTCAGCGCTATGTTTGCGTATTTTCTTGCGGAATTTGAATTTCAGCATTAAACTTTTATAAGCATTTTCTTAAAGGCTAAATTCAAGTTTTAGTGAAAATGTCATTCCCGCGCCCGATGTGGGAATCTGCTAATAAGGATTTGCAAATTTGCGCATGAAGATTGCCGGATAAATTCCGGCAATGACAAAGCTTCGGAGGTTTTTATGGCAATCAGTTTTTATTCTTTAGGTGCGGCAGAAGAAGTAACAGGCTCTAAGCATGTTCTTGAGATTAACGGAAAGCCTCTATTGATTGACTGCGGTGCTTTTCAGGGCACACGTGCAGAAGCAGACCGGAAAAACCGTGAATTCGATTTTGCGGCAGAAAAGCTTGAAACCGTTATTCTTACGCACGCGCATTATGACCATTGCGGTCTTTTGCCTGTGCTCACAAAGAAAGGCTTCAAGGGTAATATCTATGTTACACCGGCAACGCGCGACATTGCGAACCTTATAATGATGGATAGTGCGCACATTCAGGCACGCGATGCCGAATATTTGCGCAAGCAGGCCAAGAAGAAAGGCGAAAAATTCAACTGGGAACCGCTTTTCAAAGAAGAAGACGTTGTAAAGGCCGCCGACCAGATGGTTTCAATCTCTTATAACAGACCGATGTACATTGGGCCAGGCGTAAAGCTCGAATTTTTTGATGCGGGCCATATTCTTGGCTCTTCTTTTGCGCAGCTAGAAATCGATGACGGCGGCAAGCAGACGCGCGTGCTTTTTACAGGCGACTTAGGCCGAAAGAGCAAGCCGATTATCCGTAACCCTTCTACAGAAGTTGATGCACCGGACTATATCGTGCTTGAAAGCACTTACGGAAACCGCCGCCACGAGCATGTAAGGGAAGCTCTTGACGAGCTTGCCGCCATTGTTCAGCGCATAGAAGACAAGAAAGGCAAGCTGATTATTCCGTCTTTCGCAATTGAACGTACACAGGAGCTTATTTATTATTTCCATTTGCTCGTAGATGACGGCCGTATTTCAGAGATACCGATTTATGTTGACTCACCGATGGCGACAAACGCAACAAGTATTTTTCAGGTTCACCCTGAGTGTTACGATGAATCGATTCATCAGGCATTTCTTGACCACCACAAGAACCCGTTCGGCTTTAACGCGCTTTCATTCGTTACGAGCGTAGACGAGTCTAAGGCGCTGAACAAGCAGGAAGGCCCGATGATTATCATAAGTGCTGACGGCATGTGCGAATTCGGGCGCGTTGTTCACCACCTTGCGAACAATATTTCTAACCCGAACAACACTGTGCTGCTTGTCGGCTATATGGCGCAGAACACGCTTGGCCGCCGCCTTATGAACAGAGAGCCTGAAGTAAAGATTATGGGCGACTGGATGAAGGTAAAAGCTTCTATTGAAAATATAAATGCTTTTTCTGCACACGCTGATTATGAAGAAACGCTCGAATGGCTTAAAGCTATAGATACTTCCCGCCTCAAGAAGATTTTCCTTGTGCACGGTGAACCAGACGCGCAAGACTTCTTGCAGAATTTCCTCAAAGAGAACGGCTTCCCGAACATCGAAATTGTGAAGTACGGTGCAAGCTATGATTTGGATTAGAAAATTTGTAAAGTATTTTTGCTGACAAAAGCGCTTTCTGTTTTTCAAAATTGAAAATAGGAAGCGCTTTTTAACGCTGTTTTTCCTCTTCCATTTATCTGAAAAAATTTAGTTCAGCTTGTTTACAATTCGATTTATAAAGTCATAATCCCTATCAGAAAGAGATTCGAGTTTTTTGTTTAGTTCTTGTATATTTCTTTTCTTTTTAGGTGTTTCATAATCTTTTCCAAGTACAAGGGATTCTACAGAAACATTAAGAGCTTGTGCAATTTTTACAGCCAGTTCAGCCTGTGGCTGGCTTCCATTTTTTGTAAGGTAGTGGTCAATTGTATGTTTGCTTATACCCGTTCTGTCAGATAATTCTTTTACGGTTATATCCTGATAAGTCAATTCATCTTTTAAGTTTTCTCTAAATCCCATAACTATAGAATATTGAGATATGGATAATTTTAATGTTTGACTATTCAAAATTCAATGATAAAATATGTTTTATATTGAGATGTGAATATTCAAAAATCATAACTTAATAATACATGTTAGGTTGATACCGTATTGCGCGGTACTTGCTGTTAGCAAGGTAAATCTTCCAACATTTTTTTTCATAATGAATAAAATCTAGGAGGATTTTATGAAGAAAATTATTGCATTGGTTTTATTGTTTGCCGTGGTAACTTGCCTTTTTGCGGCAAAAGAAAAAGAAGTGCCCAAAGTTAATAAGGTTATGCCATTCACAAAAGGGCTTAATTTATCTATCTGGCTTGAAGTTCGCAATAACAGTATCTGGTTGTCTGAACTGTTTGGCAGACAGGATTTTGAGGACATAAAAAGTCTTGGTGTAGAAATTGTCCGTATTCCAATTTGGTTTGAAGAATTCAGTTCCGGCGAACCTGATTATATTGTTGAAGACTGGCTTTGGGAGAAAATTGACAATGCTGTTGAATGGTGCACAGAACTTGAAATGTACATGATTATCGATTTTCACAATGACTGTGGAGGTAACACAAAAACAAGACCTGATATTGAAAAGGTTCTTTTAAAAATCTGGCCGCAGATTGCAGAACGTTATAAAGATTCAGGCAAATATGTTCTATACGAAATTATGAATGAGCCGCATATGAAAAGCGGAAATATCGCAGCCGATGTTGCAAAATGGGGTAAAATTCAGGGCAATGTTTTGAAAAAAATCCGCGAGATAGACAAAACTCATACCGTAATTGTCGGTGCGGAAGATTGGGATTCTGTTACACAGCTTTTAAAGCTTCCTGACTACAAAGACGACAACATTATTCTAAATTTTCATGATTATTCTCCTATGCTGTTCACACATCAGGGTGCAAGCTGGGCAGGATTGGAAAATGTCCGTCATATTCCTTTTCCATATTCAAAAGATAAAATGCCTGAAAAACCTAAAAATCAAGAAAAGCAAGGTTGGATAGACTCCATGTTTGAAAATTATAGAACAGAGGGAAGCGAAGCCTATCTTGTAAAACCGCTTGATGAAGCTGTTAAATTTGCAAACAAACGCGGTGTTGCCCTTATGTGCAATGAATGGGGCGTTGTTATGGATTATGCAGACAATGCAGAACGCTGTAATTGGTACCGGCTTAAGGCAAAATGGATGGATGAGCGGAATATAAGCCGCGTAAGTTGGGACTACAGAGACAAAAACGGAGTATTTACGAATGACAGTTATTTTCCAACAGAAGCCAGATTCCCCGAAGATTTGAACATAGAGCTTCTAGAAGCAATGGGCTTTAATGTTCCGTCTTTAGAACCACGCTCAAGACCTTCTTGGTTTGAAAATGCTCAAAAGAGCGGTGATTATACAATCTATAAAAACGGCTCTGCCAAAGGTATATATATAACAGGTTTCAGAACCAATACAAAAGATTCAGAAAATGATGAAACCTACATCTATGTTGCAAAGGCAAATCCATATAAATTTGTCGGTTGGTCATTCGATAAAGCTTGCGATCTTTCAAATCTTGTAAATAGCGGAAAATCACTTGAATTTGAAATTCGCTCTAATCAAAAAAACTTGAATCTGTTAGTTTACTTTATGGATAAAGAAATTAAAGGCTCAGGTAAAGCAAACTATCCATGGAGATGTCAGACAACAATAAATGATAAGCTTGTTCCTGCTGACGGCAAATGGCACAAAGTAAGCATTCCGCTTAAAGATTTTTATGATGTCGGTGCATGGAGCAATTACGAGAGTAAATGGTATAACGCAGAAGGTTTATTCAGTTGGTCAAAAGTTAATGAACTTAGGTTTGACTTCGGCGAAAGAGGTCTCCAAAACGAGGTGTCAATCCGCAACATCGCCATACGCTAAACAAGCCTTAAATCTGTACAATAAAGCAGCTTTCATTCCGAAAGCTGCTTTTTTTGTAAGATATTCAATTTGAGTTATATGTGCTATAATACAAGTCAATGGAGATGCAAATATGAGATTACGGGTAATTTTAGAATATGATGAAGCTGTAAATGCATGGGCAGCATATTGTCCTGAATTGCCTGGAATCAATTCTTGTGGTGCAACTCAAGAAGAGGCTTCTAAAAATTTTAAAGAAGCCGCTGAATTATTTTTTGAACCTTCAGATTTTATAGTTCCTGCAAAATCAAAAGTTTTGCAAATGGTTGTCTAAATGCCGAGACGCTTAACAGCCAAAGAAATTATTTCTGTATTGAGTGAAAACGGTTTTTGCTTAATCGGGCAGAAAGGCTCTCATCAAAAATGGCAGAATGCAAAAACAGGTGCAGTTACAATAGTCCCATGTCATGGAAATAACCAGATCCCTATCGGCACAATTTATTCCATAATCCGCGCTTCAAAACTCGATAAAAGGTTATTCGGCTTCTAAGTAGATTAATCTCTTGCGAAAAGCATTATTTTTCTTTTACGAAAATCTCGTAGAGGCGGTCTAGGTCTTGGCGTGAGAAATAATCGATTTGGATTGTGCCTTTTTCGAGGCTGCCTTTGAGAGTGACTTTTGTGCCGAGCGCAATCAGAAACTGCTGCTCGATAAACGAAATGTCGGGGTCTTTTGGCTTTTCGGGCTGCTTTGGCTTTTTTGCGCTCTGGGCTTTTTCGCCGTTAAGCTCGGCTGCATATTGCTCGGCTTCTCTTACAGACATATTTGAGCCAGTAATGCGCGCGAACAAGATGCGCTGGTCAGACGGGTTAGAAACTGAAAGCAGTGCGCGTGCGTGGCCGGCTGAAATTGTACCGGCGGCAACCGCATTCAGCATGTCTTCCGGCAGCTTGAGCAGACGCAAGGCGTTTGCCACGGTTGAGCGCTTTTTGCCCACGCGCAGGGCGGCTTCTTCCTGGCTCAAGTTTGAAAGCTGCATAAGCTGCTGATAGGCCCTCGCCTCGTCTATCGGGTTCAGGTTTTCGCGCTGAATGTTTTCGATTAACGCAACTTCAAGTTTCTTTTCATCAGAAAAAGTGTTGAACACAACAGGAATCTGCTCAAGGCCTGCAAGCTTTGCTGCTCTTGTGCGGCGTTCGCCTGCAATTATGTAGTAGGTGCCGTCGCCGGCATCTTCAACAAGCACAGGCTGAATAACGCCGTGAAGCTTGATTGAATCGGCAAGCTCCTGCAATGCTTCATCGTTGAATTCGGTGCGGGGCTGAAAAGGGTTCGGCTTGAGCTTAGAAACATCAACCATAACAGGCGTTCCGGCCTGAACGTTTGAGGCTGAAGTTACTGGTACATCAGACTCGCCGAAATCGCTGGCAGCGTCTTCAAATAATGCGTCTAAACCTTTTCCAAGACCGAACTGCTTAGCCACGGTTAATCACCTCTTGCGCAAGCAGCTGATAGCTTCTGGCACCGATGCAGTCTGCGTCATACTGACAGATTGGCACGCCGTGCGACGGTGCTTCTGAAAGACGCACGTTGCGCGGAATAATAGTAGAAAAAACTTTGTCGGCAAAATATGTCTTTACCTGCTGCACAACTTCCTGTGCAAGGCGTGTTCTTGAATCGTACATCGTAAAGAAGATTCCGCCAATTTTCAGATTTTGGTTGAACGATTTCTGCACGCGTTTTACTGTCTGAAGCAATTGCGTAATTCCTTCAAGAGCAAAATATTCACACTGCATTGGGATAAGCACTTCGTCTGCGGCGGTGAGGCCGTTCAAAGTGAGAATGCCGAGCGACGGCGGGCAGTCAATCAGAATGTAGTCGTATTTCGGTACGACAGGAGCAAGGGCACGTTTCAAGAAAAACTCGCGGTGGTCTTCGCCGACAAGCTCAACTGCGGCACCAGACAAATCGATTGAAGCTGGTATTGCTGAAAGGCCGGGAACTACAGTTCGCTTGATAGTCTGTTCCGGGGTGGCGCGCTTCATAACAAGCTCGTAGACGGTTGGTTTGTCTTTTTCAATGCCGACACCCGAAGACATGTTGCCTTGAGAGTCAAAATCAACGAGAAGCACTTTTTTACCGGCAAGCGCAATATAAGCCCCGATATTAATTGCTGACGTTGTTTTGCCAACGCCGCCTTTTTGATTAACAAAAACGCAAATTTTTCCCATAGCTAAAGTATATCAATTTTTTCCTGTTGAGTATATATTATTTTTATTATGTCAGATTTTTCTGTTCTTAAAAAGCTTTTTTTTGACGAATCTTCCATCTTTTTGCGCGGAATCATCTCAAATCCGGTAAAAAATGCTGAATTCAAGAAAATCCGCATTACGCCTGTAAACGCAAAAGACGGCTTATGCTTTCATGTTGAAAAATTCACAGAAAAGCAGTCGTTCCACGAAAATTTGACGCAAGACGGAATTTTCAGCTTTATAAAGGAAATAATTCCACAAAAATTCAGGCAAGCCGTCTTTGAAACAGAAAGCGGAACAGTTTCGGTTTTGGCTAACAAGAAAGGCAAAATCTCGATAATCACGAAAAGCACAGGCAAACCGCAGTGCAATTGCGCTGACGGAAACGGCGGAAAAACTGAAAAACTTGAAAGCACCGCGCCCAAAACGCAAAACCGGAAGAAGCAGTACATTCTTCAAGAGGGCGTGCCTGTGCCGTTCCTTGTTGAACTTGGCGTAATGACAAAAGACGGCGCAGTCATTGCGCAAAAATACGATAAATTCCGCCAGATAAACAGATTTCTTGAATATATTGACGATGTGCTTGAAGACGCGCTGCTTGAGCCTGACGGAACGAGAAAATCAGAAATTTCAATTGTTGATTTCGGCTGCGGAAAATCGTATCTGACTTTTGCGGTCTATTATTACCTCACCGAGCTGAAAAAGCTCCGTGCGCGCATTGTCGGGCTTGACTTAAAAGCCGACGTAATTGAGCATTGCAACGCGCTTGCAGAAAAGCTCGGCTACAGCGCGCTAAAGTTTCAGACCGGCGACATTGCGCATTTTGAAAGCAACACCGGCTTTGACATGATGATAACGCTTCATGCGTGCGACACCGCAACAGATTATGCACTGGCGCGTGCCGTAAACTGGAACATTCCGGTGGTTCTTTCTGTGCCGTGCTGCCAGCATGAGCTTAACAAGTCTGTTGAAAAGCAGTCTGCTGCGCCAGAATTTGCCGCGCTGCTCAAATACGGAATAATCCGCGAGCGTTTCTTGAGCCTTGCAACAGACGCTATGCGCGCTGAACTTTTGGAAAGTTCAGGCTATTCGGTGCAGCTGCTTGAGTTTATAGACATGGCGCACACGCCGAAAAACATTTTGATACGCGCCGTCAAAAAACACAGCGCCGGGCACGGCAACAGTTGCGCCGCCGGAAACACTGCCGCTTTTTCAGCCTTAAAAAAAGCTTTAGGCGGCCAAGCCCCGATATTGGAACAGCTCTTTTCGCAATAGCCGTTGTGCTTTGCCACGCTTTTGACCGAACAATCTTGAAACATAGATTAAGCTAACACGAAAAGAAAACACTATTTGATTGACATAGCTTGTATGTTAAGTTAAAATTTACAACACTATTCGAAGTGGCGTCAGAAGCTTTTGAACAAAAGCTTCCTGCAATGCAGAGAAGACGTTGCGGAAAATCTGCCACTTTGCAAAGGATTTAGCATGGATATTGAAGATCTTGACCCGGATATTGCCGCACTTTTGAACTCTGCCGACATGGAAGATACTGAAACTAGCGGCGCAGCGGATATGGATGAAAATTTCCCCAGCCCCGATTACGACTTTTCAGCTGATGAACCTTCTGCCGGAGCTGGCAAGCAGGAAGGCAAAGTAGACCTGACTGTTACAAAATTTGCACCGATTGAGAAGTTCTTTTCAGATACGCCTCATAAAGTTTTTGATGACCCGAATTATTATAAGACCGCCCTTTCTGGCGAGTCTGAAATTGCGAACAGGCTTCATGCAACGCTTTCAAAGTTCTTGAAAACAGATAATCCGCAAGACCGCACAGTCTACAGACAGCAGCTTTACAGCATCTATTATGAATTCATAAAATCTGTTGCGCCAAAGCTTGCATCGCCGTCTGTTCCAGCTCCTAAAAAATATCTTGTGCGCTACGGCCTCGTGCTGCCGTCTCTTTTTACGCCTGAACAGAAAAAAACTTTCGCGTCTGTAATCGACGAAAACACATCAGGCGAGCCGGTCTATTACCTTGACGAATGGCTGAGCTACATAGCCACAGGCAAGCTTACGCTTTCTGCAACTGATGAAGCGCGCCCTCAAAGAGGCGGCGGCAACGACATTCAGCGTCTTATGACTTTGCAGAACAAGGCTTCGGGCAAGCTTCAGACTGCCGAGAACTATCTCAAGACAAAGGTTAACCAGCGCGGTCTTTTGGAAATTGAGCTGAAATCGAAAATCGACCAGATTTGCGACCATTCGCCGATGCCGAATTTTCCTGCTCTTGGTGCACCGCTTTCAGATGCGCAGAAACGCATGTTCAATGAAATCAACGAAAAGATGCACGACCTTCTCAAGATAGACAAGGAAATAAGCCAGAATCTTACGGCTTATCAAGATGCAGCTGATGAGACCGAATCTTTGCAGGAAAAGATGACTATTGCGTCTGCCACCGTGGGCGTAAGCAATGCAGACTTGCTCAAAGAGATTGATACAGTCCGCCAGATGGCCAAAATGACTGTAGGACGCAAAGGCAACCACTTCCCGATTTTCTCAAGAGATTATTACCATTGTATGCCGCGCGGCACTGGTTTCAGAGAGAACGTAATCGACGCGCTTGCTTGGGTTGAATCAATCGATCCGGGCGTTTTCGTCCGTATGCACAAGAATAACGCAAACAGAATCGTTCCATATGTTCTGCTTGTGCCAACTTACGGCGAAATGGGTTTCTGCTGGGAACCTTTCGACAAATACAACAAGGTTTCAAGCCGCGGCCGCATCGCCGTTCCGATGTACCCGAAAAACCTTCAGGTTGCAGTTCTTACGGCTTGTGCAGACTTACGCTGGCAGGTTGCCAAAGAAAAAGCTTCATATTACTGGATGGAAGAAGGACTTACCGGTATGTACTATCAGTGGTTCGACCAGCAGAAGCTTAAAGGCGATGTAAAAGACTATTTCATCCGCGACTACATTTTGTGGATGACGAAAGAAGCTGAAGGCGTTCAGCGTCTCGACAAAGAGGTGCGCGGCGTATTCTGGCGTTATCTGCCGTTCCCGCAGGAGCGCAAGGACATGCTCAAGCTGCGAAGCCTTGTTTACGCGGAATTGTGCCAGAAAGACGCAAACCGTGCTATGTCAGACGGCTATTGATAATTCAGCTTAGAACAAGCAAAAAGGCTGCTTAAGAAATATAGCATTGTCATTCTTGATGCTGTGTCATTGCCCGGCTCGACCGGGCAATCTTGTCAAAAGATTATCGGGTCGAGCCCGATAATGACATTTTTTGAACTTCTTAAGCAGCCTTTTCAGTTTTAAACGCGGTTTTCAGCTTTTCAGTCTTTGCGGTTTCTGCCGCGGTATTTTTGAGGAATGAGCGGGTCGAGCTTGTCTTCAAGATTGAACTTTACGATAACCCAGCCTGCAAGCTTTTGATATGCAAACATGCCGCAGATGACGCCGCCAAACAAACAAACCGGAAACAGCGTCTGCGCTATGCCAGGATTGTCTTTCGTAAAAAAGCTGACAGCAACCACAAGTATGATTATGAACAGAAAAGACATCAGCACTTCAACCAATGTTCCGATTGCAATAAATAAAATAGTGTTTCCTTTTTTAGTCATATATTCCTCCTAATTGGTTTTTTCTGTATTCGCTTTGTCAGCTTTAGTAGAAGCCGAAAAAATGAACGAAAGCACAAGCGCAATTTCGCAAACCAGCACGGCAGAATCTGCAATGTTGAAGGTCGGCCACCGCTCAAGCCCGAACAAGCCGTAAAACTTTACGTCGATGAAATCGACAACGCCGTCTGGCCTGAAAAACCTGTCGATGAGGTTGCCGAAGCCGCCGCCCAAAATGCCTGCAATGAGCCACCGCTGCACTTGCGAAAGTTCCTTGGTGACAAAGAAGACCACAAGCACGGCAAGAAGCACCAATAGCGGAATGATGCAGAGCGAAACAAAGCGCCACACGCTAGAAAGACCGTTGCCGAGGCTGAACGCCGCGCCCAAGTTTGTCACATGAATAATGCGGAAAAAATCGCCGAACAATGAAAAATAAACTGTGCCGACCGGCACGTTCTTTATTATAAAGGCTTTTGTAATCTGGTCTGCAATGATGATGACAACGCTTAGAATCAGAGGCAACATCTTTGCTTTTATATCTCTTTGCTGCATATCAAATTAACTCCTGTTTTTTACAAATCATCAAGGCGGTTTACAAGCCGGTCGGCACGTCTATGAACACTGTTTCTAAACCCTGCTCTTTTGCAAGCTTTTCTGCTACAAGCTTAACCCCGACAGTTTCAGTCTGATAGTGACCGGCTGCAATAAGATTGAATTTGTTCTCAAGCGCGGTGTGATAATCTTGATGCGAAACTTCGCCTGTTATAAGCACGTCTGCGCCGGCTTCAATTGCTTCGTCAAGATTGTCTGCACCACTGCCTGAAACAACCGCGATTCTTGAGACTTTTTCTTTGCCGAAAGACAGCACAGTGTTGGGCTTTTCGCCGTCAGGAAAAGCTTTGAAAATCAGCTGCTCCAAAGTCAGCGGCTTTTCCGCATTGCCGATAACGCCAGCCATCATGCCGCGCCACTCACCGAAAGGCTCTAAATCATTCAGCTTGAACCTTGCCGCAAGGCCGTAGTTGTTGCCGCAAAGTTTGTTCGCGTCAAGCGGAATGTGGCACGCATAAAGCGCGATGTCGCTCTTTATCAGCTTTGCAATTCTTTTATAGTGAATGCCCGTAATTGTTTGCTCGTGCCCCCAAAAAAGACCGTGATGCACAAAAAGCATCTGCGCACCCCATTCAGCAGTGCGGCTTATGGTTTCTTCGCAAGCGTCAACGGCGAAAGCAACTTTTGTAATTTCGCAGCCGCTGTTCTCAACCTGAATGCCGTTTTTTGAAACGTCAGACGGAAACATTTCTATGTTCAAGAAGCTTCTGAAATATTTATCAAGTTCGTGCTGGTTCATCTGAAAATCTAAAAAGGCGAAAGCCTAATTTGCCTCCGTTTGGGAATCTGAAAGTGCGGCTGCATCCTGCTCGCCAGCTTGTGCTTCTTCTGCTTGCGGCGTGTCTTGCTTTAGCTGAATCTTCGTCTTTTCTGCGCGCAACGCAATCTGTTGTGCCTGAATCCAGCCGTCGCTCGGTGCAGATGAAACAAGGTTATAGGCAAAAGGCTGGTTCACGGCGTAGTTGCCCATGCCGCTTATGTAGCCCGGAATGTTTTCGTCAATCTTAAAAAGTGGAATCTCAATTTTTTCAGCTTCAAGAAAGTCTTTTGCGGCAAGGCTCGCGTTTCCGTCTGCCACAATCAGCACAACCCTTTCAAAAAGGTTTTCCTGTTTGGCGTAATCTGCAAGCGTTGCAAGCTCTTCTGCCTTGATTTGCTGCCACTTTTCAAGCTGCTGCGCGTCAACCGGCTGGTTTTCGGCTTCTGCCTTGAAGCGCTGCGACTGCAAGACAAACGAGCGGCAAATGCGCGAATTCCAGAACGAATCAAGATAAGGCTTGTCTTTTGCGTAAAAATCTGCGCAAATCACGATGTTGCCTTTTCTGGTGATTGATTCAATTGTTAGGCGGTTTTCACTTATCGAGGTGTAAACATCGGGCAGAAAAAGCACAACCGGCAGCTCATCTTCGCTTTGTTGGTTTGAATAAACTGAAAACGGCACATATTTATAAAAGACCGACGTGACCGGCTCTTTTATTGAAGAAACTTGCGTAAAGCCCTCTGAAAATGAGCCTGTGTAGTTCTTTTTTACAATTTCAACCGCTTCGCAGTCGCTGCTGTTGAGGTGCTTGAAAGTTGAAACAGGATAAAATCTTATTATTACATAAGCGCCGCCCGCAACGAGCAAAATGCCCAGAAGCGAAACAATGACCGCGCCCGGCGTGTATGCGTCCATTTTAAGCTGCTGAAAAAAACGCCCCAAGCTTCTCAAATTGAAGATGAACACAAACAAGCACGGCACAGCAACAACTATTACAGACAGCGAAAGACCGTCCGCAAGAATCAGCAGAACAGCAACAATAAGGGCAAACAGCGAAAAAATAACAGATGTATCAACTTTATTGCGCTTTTTTACGAATGTTCTGAACACAACAGGCAGAAGCAGAAAAAGCACGAATAATTCGCCTAAAAAAAGAACATGCATGTCTTAGTATGATAAAGAAAAAGCAGCCTGTGTACAAGTATTCGTTTTGCGCGGAATTGCCGTTTTGTAAAAGCATGAGTTCTGTGCATCTCACCTAGCTCAAAATGCATCTTGCCGTTTTCGGGGTTCTGCCGGAAAGCTTGCCGTGCTACAATTGGGCAACAAACGAAAACAGAAGGAACTGATATGAACATGCTTCTTCACGACATGAAAGACATGACTTTTGAGTTGCCGGAAACTGAATGGAAAATCATCGGCGCGAACGTAAAGACCGTGCAATGCCGCGGCTGCTTCAAATGCTGGCTCAAGAACAACGGCTACTGCATCTATAACGACGCATTCGCCTATGCAGGCAGAGACCTTGGCCTTGCTGAAAACTGCTTTGTTATAAGCGAAATGACTTACGGAGGCTTGAGCGCGCCGGTTAAGCGTTTCTTTGACAGGGCAATTTCAAAAGCTTTGCCGTTTTTTACGTTCTCAAAAGGCGAAGTTCACCACATGCAGCGTTACAAAGGCAATTACTCATATTCGTTTTGCTTTTACGGCAAATCTTCAGATTTAGAAAAAGAAACGGCGCGCCGCTATGCAGAAAGAATCTGCATCAACAACGGCGACACTCTTACAGGCGTGTTTTTCGTTGAAGACATGCAGAGCGCGAAAGATTTGTTCCTTAGCTCAATTAAAGGCGGCGCAGCAAACGCAGTTTCAGCAGACGCGGCAGGCACATCAAGCAAATCAAAGGAGACACTGTAATGAATGTACTTATCTTGAACGGAAGTCCTAGAAAAAAAGGCAGCACTTCTGCCGCTCTTTCAAAGAAGCTTAAAAGGCGGCTTATCGGCTGTTCTGTTGAAATCTGCCAGATAATTTCAGCCCCGGAACAAGAAATGCTTGAAAAACTGAAAACAGCAGATGCTGTTGTGTTCGTGCAGCCGCTTTATGTAGACGGAATGCCGTCGCATGTAATTGATTTTCTTAAAAAGGCGGAAGCTTTTTGCAAAGAGAACGGCTGCAAACCGAAAGTTTACGCCGTTTCAAACAACGGCTTTATTGAAGGCAAGCAGAATGCGGTTCATCTCGAACAGTTCCGCTGCTGGTGCGAACGCGCCGGCGCAGAATGGGCTGGCGGCATCGGCGTTGGCGGCGGCGAAATGCTCCGCGTAATTTCGTGGATTTATCCTTGTCTGATTCTCGTAAACTTTATTGCTTCTCTCTTTTATCTTATGAAAGGCGCGGAGCTGAATTTGCAGCTTTTTTCGCAGACGCTGCAAAATATCGGCGTTTATGCGTTTTTCTGCTGGCATTTCTGGCTTACTTTCGGTGCGCTTTCTCATAATATCCGCAAAAACCGCAAGGCTAAGAAGAACAGATTTACGCGTGTCTTTGTTCCGGCGTTTTTGTTCATCATTTTTGCAGACATTTTTATGGTTATTTCTTCGCTTTTAAAAGGGCGCTTCGTTTTTGCGCTTCTCGGCAAATGCAAGAAATAGCCACGTCAAAATCAACGTATCACGCCGCAGACTCCAAGCGAAGCTTCTAGCTGCGTCGGTGTATCAAACCCCCGTCACGAATGAAAAGCCACGGAACAGCCGCTTTTCTTGTTTTACACAAAATTTACTTGCAAAAAAAAAAAAAATGATTGTACAGTAAAATACTTAGATTGATACGTGTAAAAGAGGTTGTTTTATGGCTCGTATTATGATTTGCGACGATGCGGCAATTATGGTGAAATCATTGGCGCTGAATCTTACAAAGATGGGGCACAAAGTAGTTGCAGAAACATCAGACGGGCAAGATGCTGTAAAATCATTTAGAGAAGAAAAACCAGACTTGGTGCTTATGGATATTTCAATGCCTGTCAAAAGTGGAATGGACGCGTTGAAGGAAATCTTGAAAATAGATCCGGGAGCTATTGTAATTATGGTATCAGGCTTGGGCTACCAGGAAACTGTTCTTCAGGCAATCAAGGAGGGCGCAAAAGACTTTCTTATTAAGCCTGTGCCTTACGATGTGCTCGAAACTTGCATTCATAAATATGTGCCTGCACCAACTCATGTGTGAAAACTTGTAAAAATTCATTGTTTTTCGCTATTTTCTGTGATAACATCAGAAGTGCTATGGCTGAAGAAAAACGTTTGAATGTAGATTCTGAAAAAATTAAAAAAGCTGCCCTTGCGGGCGTTCCGTTGTCGCTTACGACTTATGTGCTGCCGCATGAGATGGAACTTTATATGAGCGACGTACTCTCATGCTTTTTGGCGAGCCTCGGGCAGACCCACATGACAGATTATCTTGTTTATTGCTTGAACGAGCTTGCCACAAATGCAAAAAAAGCGAACACAAAGCGCATCTATTTTTTAGAGAAAGGTCTGAACATAACAGACCCTGCCGATTATGAGCTTGGCATGAAGACTTTCAAGAAAGACATGCTTGAAAACTTGCCGTATTATCTTGAAAAGCAGCGCGAGGCCGGGCTTTATATCAAAGTTATTTTTTCAGCAAGAAACCACAACATTAGGCTTGAAGTGCGCAACAACAGCGAGCTTACGCTTTTTGAATACAAGCGCATTCACGATAAAATCTGCCGCGCGCACACTTACGCCGACATGAACGAAGCTCTGGACAAAATTGTAGACGACACCGAAGGCGCAGGGCTTGGCCTTATATTGATGATTCTGATGCTCAAGAAAATCGGGCTGACTGATGAGTCTTATCAGATTCTTGTAGAGAACGGCGAAACAGTTGTGCGCGTTGAGCTGCCGTTCCTCGACAAACGCTCAAAAGAATTCGAGATTGTCACGAAAGACCTTCTCTATCTTATCGAAGACCTTCCGCCGTTTCCGGAAAACATTATCGAAATCAACCGCCTTATTGCAGACCCGGATTCAGATATGGCAGAAATCGCAATGTTCATCAACAACGACGTTGCGCTTGCAGCTGACCTTATCAAGATGGTCAATTCCGCGGCGTTCAGACCGGCAACACCGATTCAGAACGTCTATAGCGCGGTCAAGATGGTCGGGCTTGACGGTTTGCGCAATCTGCTGTTCTCGCTCGGCACGTTCAAGTTGCTCGGCGAAAACACCGAAGAAAAGCGCCAGATGTGGGTTCATGCTTACAAAGTGGCGTTCTTTGCACACAATATTGCTTGCTCTTACTGCTCGAACGACAAAGCTGTTATGGCAGACGCTTATGTGTGCGGTCTGCTCCACGACATCGGCAAAGTTATCTTTACCACGACGCACAACGAAGCGATGCGCCAGCTCATCATGCTTACGCAGCAGAGAAATATTTCGTTGCAAGTTATCGAGCAGATGGTTTCGGGCACGAACCACGAAATTCTTGGCGCGCGCATTGCAGAAAAATGGAATTTCCCGGAACCGATTGTAGTTTCTATAAAGTATCATCATTCGCCTGAAGAAGCGCCGGAAGAATACAAAAAGCTTGCCGCAGTTATTGCGCTTGCCGATTTGATTTGCGGCTATTTAGACGGAAAATACACATTCCAGAATGTTCCGCATGTGTGCAAGGAAACTTTCAGCTTGAACAATGAAATGCAGTTCCGCTCTCTGGCTGAAAAACTGAACATGTCTTTCATCCGCGCCGAAGAAAAATAGCTTGTTGTCATGGGGCTGTCTAACAAGTTGCAAAAAATGTCATTTTCGGGCGTGACCCGAAAATCTATTTGCTTATAATGCAACAGATTGCCGTGTCAAGCACGGCAATGACATAAACTATTTAGACATCCCCATCTGCGCCATAAATAGCATGGAGATTCAGAATCAACGAACCCCGATGCTTGCATCGGGGTATAAGCCATAGAAATAGAAATATCTATTTACAATAGCTTTATTTACCAAACACAGCAAGGGTTCGTTGTTCTCATAAGGTATTGCAGTCGGGTTTCATACCCTTTATTTCGACCCGAAGGTCGGAGTATGAAACCCTCCGCACGAATCAAGTTCGGAATGGCATTTAATTCTGGCGGGCGCAAAACTTGCGCGCTGAAAGTTTCAATGCTATGCTTTTTGTATGAACTGTATTTTCGTCTTAGGACAGAACCCCAAGAAGAACGAGCTTCTGGATTCAGTATTCAAGAAAGATTTTTCAGTTTCTCAAAAAAGCACGGCCGCAGAAATGCTCGAAAGCTTTGCTGATGAAAGCCCTGTGCTTGTAATTGCCGATGTGTCTTTGCCGGACGAAACGAAAACGCTGCTCGCCGGCATGAAAAAGCTTAACCTGTATCCGTCAGTTCCCGTTCTTTTGATGATTCCTTCTGGTGCGGCAGAAGCTTCTGAAAACGCAGAAGACTTTTTGCTGCCCGGCGTTTCAGACATTTTTGAGTTTCCTTTCAACCCGGCAGTTTTGCGTCTGCGCGCAGAAAACCTCATTTCAGAATATTATTGCAGAAAGAACATTGAAGCAGAAGCGCTCAAAAAGTCTAAGTACGACATGCTTCTTAAAAACGAAAAGCTTGCGGTGCTTGAGACTGTGCTAGATAACTTTGTTGAAGTTGCCGTAAACAGCGAATTTCTTGTGGGCACGCACGCCGCAAGAATGCGCAAATGCGTCCGCATTTTCTTGCAAGAATACGATGAGCTTTTCCCCGAAGCAGGTTTAACCGCGCAAAAAATCGAAGACATTGCGTATGCATCGGTTTTTCACGACATCGGCAAGCTGCTCGTGCCGAAAGAGCTGCTGCAAAAAGATTCGGCTTTGACAGAAGCAGAAACCACAACCGCAAGGCAGCACACAGCGTTTGGCGCAAACCTTCTGCGCGGCGTGCCGCTGGTGCACCAGAAAACGCTTTACAAGTTGTGCCAAGACATTTGCCGCCACCACCACGAGCGTTTCAACGGCGACGGCTACCCGGAAATGCTGAAAGGCGGCGAAATTTCAGTTGCCGCGCAAGCTGTTGGTCTTATAGAAGCGTATATTGCGCTTCAAGAGATGCGCCCTTACCGCAAAGCTTTTTCTGAGTCAGAAGCGTATGACGCGATTACAAGCGGAAAATGCGGCTCTTTTTCAGAGAAAATGCTCAAAGCTTTTGAAAAAAGCCGGAGCTTGCTCGAAGAAGCCTTTTCAAGCTTCTAGGAAAGATGTCTCTTTAAGAATCTATTGCAAAACAGAATGATTTTGTCATTGCCGGGCTTGATTAGCAATCTTGAACTAGAGATTAAGCTTGAGTTTTACTTGTTGCGTAAGCTTTATACGCATAAAAAGCAGACGCAATCAGACAGACAATAGCACAAGCTATAAAGCCTGAGCCTAGCGTGTAAAAGAAGTTGTAGAAACCGTGCAGCAGAACAGCGCGCACAAACCAAGAATAGCCGCCGCGCTTTTTAGCCTTTATGTTCCAGACCGTAACAGCCGAACAGACGCTGCACATTGCATGAAGCAGTTCGGCCGTAAAAAAGCGCACGAACAAGTTTTTTGCGCCGTTTATCAGATAAACTACGGTCTCAAAGCTGCTGAAGCTAAGACCTGCAACAAGCGCAAGCAAAAGAAAAGCTGTGAAGCTGATTTTTTTTGAAGACAAGAAAAAGAGACAGCCTGCCTTTGAAGCTTCTTCTATAAAGCCGTTTACAAGAATCGAAAAGACAAGCAGCCCTGCAAGAGAGCCTGCCGCAAAATGCCCGCCTGAAAACAGCTTGAGCCAAAGCGTCTGCACAAGCGTTGCCGGTATAAGCGCAACAAGTCCCAAAAGAACTGCCCCTTGCAACAAAAGTGCAAACTCCTTTTTGCAGCGGATAATCAAAATAATTTCGACTGTAAGAAGCGGCACAAAGCATAGCGCAATGTGCCAAAGGGGCAATGTCATAATTCAGTTTAGCAGCCGCAACCGCCGCTTCCGCAGCCACCGCAAGAACCGCCGCCGCAGCCTCCGCTTCCGCATCCGCCGCCACAACTGCCGCAGCCGCTGCGTTGTGACGCAGCCGCCGCAATCTCTTCTTCGGTCTGGTCGCGCACTTCAACTACGGTTACGTCAAAGAAAAGCTTCTGCCCTGCAAGAGGGTGATTTGCGTCAACAGTTACAGTCTTTTCTTGCACAGATTTTACTGTAACGATGTTAGAACCGCCCGGACCGGCGGCTTCAAACTGCATTCCTTCTTTTATCTCGATTCCGTCTGGAAAATGCTCCTTCGGGATTTCTATAATCAGATTGTCCTGGCGTTCGCCGTAAGCTTCAGCCGGTTCAATTTCAGCGTGAAAAGAATCGCCCGGCTTTTTGCCTTCGAGCATCTTTTCAAGGCCAGAAATCAACATTCCGTTGCCGTGAACGTAGCTCAACGGTCCGCCGTTTGTCTTAGATTCGTCAATTATTCCGCCGTCAGCATTCTTTAAAGTGTAGTCAATGCTGACGACCTTGTTTTTTTCAATGGTCATTTATATTCCTTGTGTTTAATTGAAGACTATGAACTTGTTTAAAAAGCTTGAATTACTTCAGTTACTTCCGGAATTGTGTCTTTCAAAAAGCGTTCAACGCCCTGCTTGAGTGTCATTGTTGCCATCGGGCAGTTGCCGCAAGCGCCTGTGAGCTTTACGTGAACTTTGCCGCCGTCTTCAAGCTTTACAAATTCAAGGTCGCCGCCGTCAGCCTGAAGCTGCGGGCGCATTTTTTCAAGTGCGTCTTTTACTTGTTCTTCCAAAGTCATTTTGTGTCTCCTGTTTGGGTTTGTAATTTAAATCAGAATTTACGCGGTTTCTCACATAAAAATACACACAAGTCAGCCAAAAAGCAAGGGCATTGACGGTGCATAACAAAAAATTGATTGCTTAAGCTTAATACTGTAAATATTGGAAGGGAAAAAATTTGCATTTCAACCATATTATAGTATATAATTAGAGAAATATTTCTCAAAATTGCATAAATGACTGGAGGGTCAATATGTCAGCAGCGCAAGCGGCAAAGTTCAGCAAAGAACTTTTGTCATTTATCGATGCATGGAAATCTAAACCCGGAAATCTTATTATGATTCTTCACAGAGTTCAGGAAGAACAGGGCTACATTTCCAAAGAAGCGGCACAGGCAGTTTCTGAATTAACAGGAACTCATCTTGCCCGTGTTTACGGCGTTATGTCGTTTTATCACTTTTTTAAAACACAAAAACCCGGAAAATACAAAATCAGTGTTTGTCTTGGTACAGCATGTTATCTTAAGGGCGGTCAGGATCTTTTTGACGAGAGCCGTTCATTGTTAGGTCTTTCAGGCGATATGATTTCAACAGAAGACGGATTGTTCTCTGTTGAACCAGTACGTTGTATCGGTTGCTGCGGCCTTGCACCTGTTCTTTCTGTCAACGGTGACGTTTACGGAAAACTTACCAAGAGCCAGATTCCTGGAATTCTTGACAAGTACAGAAAATAAGGTTTGCGGAGGAAAAACATAAGATGGAAAAAATCACTCGTGAAAAACTGAATGCTCTCCGTGAGTCAAAGAAACTTGAGCTTCGCAAGAAAGAAGTTGAAGGAAAAGTAATTCTTGTCTGCGGCGGTACAGGTTGTGTTTCGTCTAACTCTGAAAAGATTTATGACAACCTTGTTGCAGCGCTCAAGAAAGCAGGTTTTGATGATAAGGTTACTGTAAAAAAGACAGGTTGTTTCGGTTTCTGTGAAAAAGGCCCGATTGTAAAGATTCTGCCTGAAGACGCTTTCTATGTAGAAGTAAAGCCTGAAGATGCAGAAGAAATCGTTCAGTCACACATCGTTAAGGGTGTTGAGGTTGACCGCCTTCTTTACAAAGAGAACGGCAAGAAACCGGCTGAAGGCGAAGACATCAACTTCTATAAAAAGCAGAAGCGCATTGTTCTTAGAAACTGTGGTCTTATCAATCCAGAAGACATTACAGAATACATTGCAAATGACGGCTACCTTGCTCTCGAAAAAGTATTGTTCGAGATGAAGCCGGAAGAAGTAATCGAAGAATTGAAGAAATCTGGTCTCCGCGGACGCGGTGGTGCAGGTTTCCCGACCGGCCTTAAATGGGAAGCCGGTATGAAAGCTACTGGCGACGTAAAATACGTTGTTTGTAACGCTGACGAAGGCGATCCGGGTGCATACATGGATCGTTCAACAATCGAAGGTGACCCGAACTCAATCCTTGAAGCAATGACTATTTGTGGTAAGGCAATCGGCGCAAACAAAGGTTTCATCTACATCCGCGCGGAATATCCGCTCGCTGTTGAGCGCCTTAAGGTTGCAATGGCTCAGTCTAAAGAGATGGGCCTTCTTGGTGAAAACATTCTCGGTTCAGGCTTTGACTTTGACATCGAAATCCGCCTTGGTGCAGGTGCATTCGTTTGTGGTGAAGAGACTGCTCTTCTCCGCTCAATCGAAGGCTTGCGCGGTATGCCGACACCGAAGCCGCCGTTCCCAGCACAGAGCGGTCTTTGGGGCAAACCGACAGTTATCAACAACGTTGAAACTTGGGCAAACATTCCTGTAATCATCACAAAGGGCGCAGACTGGTTCAACAAAATCGGTACAGACGATTCTAAGGGAACAAAAGTTTTCGCACTTACTGGTAAAATCAATAACTCTGGTCTTGTTGAAGTTCCGATGGGAACAACTCTCCGCGACATCATCTTTGAAATCGGCGGCGGCATCAAGAACGGCAAGAAATTCAAGGGCGTTCAGACAGGTGGTCCGTCAGGCGGCATCATCTGCGAAAACGAGCTTGACACACCGATTGACTTCGGTTCATTGATTCGCCTCGGCTCAATGATGGGTTCGGGCGGTATGATTGTTATGGACGAAGACGACTGTGTAGTTGACGTTTCTAAGTTCTACATGGAATTCTGCGTTGACGAATCTTGTGGTAAATGTTCACCATGCCGCATCGGCACACGCCAGATGCACACAATCCTTGACAAGATTGCAAACGGCAAAGGCGAAATGGAAGATTTGCAGAAGCTCAAGGACATCGGTCAGGCAATGAAGTCTTGTTCATTGTGTGCCCTCGGTCAGTCAGCACCAAATCCGACACTTTCAACAATCAAGAAGTTCGAACAGGAATACATCGATCATATTCAGAACAAGAAATGCGTTGCAGGCAAATGTAAGCATCTTCTTTCTTATGAAATTACTGAAAAATGTATCGGATGCGGCATGTGTGCACGCAACTGTCCGGCAGGCTGTATTTCAGGCGAAAAGAAGAGCCGCCACGTTATTGACCAGAGCAAGTGTCTGAAGTGTGGTGCTTGTATGACTAACTGTAAATTCAGCGCAATTATCAAGAAATAAGGGGAAGCATCGATGATTGACCTTACTATTAACGGCAAGCCTGTTTCTGTAGAAGAAGGAACAACCATTCTGCAGGCTGCTGAAAAGTTAAATATAAAGATTCCTTCACTTTGTTATAATAAAGACCTGCCGGCATGGGCATCTTGCGGTATCTGCGTTATCAAGAACGTAGACCCAAGAACTGGTCGTGCTCGTATGGCCCGTGCTTGCTGCACAGCTTGTACACCAGGCATGAACATTGTAACAAATGACCTTGAGCTGACAAAGGCACGCAGAACAGTTCTTGAACTGATTCTTGCAAACCATCCTGATGATTGTCTTAAGTGCAACAGAAGCGGTCAGTGTGAGCTTCAGAAGCTTGCAGCAGATTTCGGTCTCCGCAAGAATAGCTTCACAAAGATTATCAGAGAGCAGCCGACAGACGCTTCTTATGAAGCAATCGTTTTTGACCGCAAGAAGTGTATCAGCTGCGGCCGCTGTGTTGAAACATGTCAGATTATGCAGAACGTATGGGCACTTGAATACACAGGCCGCGGTGACAAGACAGTTATCGGCCCTGTTGCTGGCGTTGACCTGGCTCACAGCCCATGTATCCGCTGCGGTCAGTGTGCTGCACATTGTCCAACAGGTGCAATTACATACCACACACCAGTTGAAAGCGTATTCAACAAGGTTGCAGACCCGGAAATTACAGCAGTTGCTTCAATTGCTCCTTCTGTACGCGCCGCGCTCGGCGAAGAATTCGGTATGCCGGTCGGTTCTTTGACAACAGGCAAGATTTACACAGCTCTTAGAATGCTCGGCTTCAAGTATGTATTCGATACAAACTTTGCTGCTGACCTCACAATCATGGAAGAAGGAACTGAGCTTGTTACTCGTCTTACAAAAGGCGGCGCTCTTCCGATGTTCACAAGTTGCTGCCCGGGTTGGGTAGACTATGCTGAAAAGAACTACCATGACTTGCTGCCGAACCTTTCTACAGCAAAATCACCTCAGCAAATGCAGGGTGCTGTAACAAAGACTTACTGGGCAGAACAAGTCGGCATCAAGCCAGAAAAGATTTTCCACCTTTCTATCATGCCATGTACAGCAAAAGCTTACGAAGCACGCAGAAACGATGATATGAAGTCTTCTGGCGCACCAGATGTAGATATGGTTCTTACTACACGCGAATTTGCAACTCTCATCAGACAGGCCGGCATCGACTTTGTAAATCTTGAAGATTCACAGGCTGATAACCCGATTGGCCCATACACAGGCGCAGGCACAATCTTCGGTACTACAGGCGGTGTTATGGAAGCTGCTGTAAGAACTGCTTACAAGCTTGTTACAGGCAAAGAGCTCGGCGATGTAAACTACACACCTGTCCGCGGTCTTGAAGGCGTAAAGAAAGCTGTTGTTGACTTGAACGGAACAAAAGTTAAGATTGCCGTAATCCATCAGATGGGCAATGTTGATGCTGTTGTTCAGGAAATCCGCAAAGCTGCTGCCGAAGGCAAGGAAAGACCTTATGACTTCATCGAAGTTATGGCTTGTAAGGGCGGTTGTGTAACTGGCGGCGGTCAGCCTTATGGCCACTGCGACGAATTGCGCGAAAAGCGTGCTGCTGCATTGTACAAAGACGATGAAACACACGAAATCCGCTGTTCACACCAGAACCCGCTTATTACTCAGATTTACGACAAATATTTTGGCAAGCCGAACAGTGAGAAGGCACATCACTTGCTGCACACTCACTACACACCAAGAGATTTGTACACAAATAACTAGGCTTTTCGGCGTTAAACGCTGAACCTAAAGGGCTGTCTTTAATACCGTGGCGTCATTCCGAACTTGTTTCGGAATCCGCGTTATTAATAAGGGCAGCCCTTTTTGCTTTTAAAAAAGCCTGATAACTTGTATAATCAATTTATGGAAAACGAATTTGACAGCCGCCTGACCGAAATTGAAATAAAACTGTCTTATTTAGAAGATTTTATGACCAAGATTCAGAAAATCACTGTTGAGCACACTGAAACAATAGAAAAGCTGAAAGCCGAGAACCGCGCCTTAAAAGCTAAAGTTGCCGAGCTTGTGGAATTTCAGGAAGGCGACATACCCAACCGCAAGCCGCCGCACTATTGATAAAAAATCTTTGGATAAATCCAACAGAAAGATAGTTGAATTTTTAGAAAATGAATATAATACAAATATTGTTATTACTGATATAACAGGTAGAATCGGGATTCCAACTGTTATGGTTCATGAGGCAAATAATAAATTCGGAAAAGAGACCCTATTTACTGGATATGGTACATCAACGAATATTGAATATGCCATTGAAAGAGCGTTATTAGAATATAAACAAACAATAGACCTTGTTTTGTATGATAAAACGCTTCCTAAAGATGATAATTATTTGAATCATAAGGAAAAACAACAAATAAATGAGTTTTTCAAAAAATTGTATTATTTTGATTATAAGAATTTAAAAAATATCAAAAGTGTGACTTTAGATAAATTAAAGCAAGATTATGCATCTCTTTATAGATTAACAGATTCATTCTTAATGCTATCTAAAGTCTTATCTATATTAAAAAATAATGGATATGAAGTTTATTGTAATATTAGAAAAATTCGGGTAAAAACGAAAGAAGATATTTATTGCATAAAGGTAATTATTTCACAGATGTGTGATATTACAGAGCCAGGCCCACTAAGAATGCCCAACAAAGGATTATTGCTAAGAGTGCAAGGAGAGAAAGAAACAAAAAATGTTTAAAGAAATCTATCTGTTTTTTAAAAAGACTATCGGGAAAAAGCTTTTCTTTACGATAGTCTTTCTTGCAGCATTATGCGAATTGATAAAATCTTGCACACTGATACTGCCTTTCCTTGTTGAAAAATTCATAAACCAGATTCAAGACGGCGTTTTTTCGCTTTTTTACCCAAAGATTGCCTTGTGCGCTTACCTTGCGATTTTCGTCATTCAGTCAATCATTGTGTGGCTTTACGGCAAGAAGCAAATCTCTTCAAAAGTAAAATTGCAGCTTGCTGTTTTTGACAATCTTTTAAAGACAAACCCGAATGAGTTGAAAAAACGCGGCGAAGGCTTTTTCACATCTCTTATGGAAAAATCTGTTGATACGCTGCTGAATTTCTTAACGCCTGTTTCTTTTTCAGCGTTTTTCAATGTAGCCCAGATTTTTATAATTCTGGCAGTTCTGTTTTATAAAAATTTGTTCATCGGGTTGATAAGCTCTTTTTTGCTCGTGCTATATTTTATTGCATTTATTCTGAACAACAAGCTGTTTTCAAGCATTTTAATGGAATATATCGAGAAAAACAGCGTAGGCATTGCAAAGATATACGACTTTATAAAAGGCAACAAAGTTTTGGTCGCAAATTCTGAATACCAGCAGTTTGCGCATCAAAAGGTGCTTGTCATTTTAAAGAAAGTTCAAGGCATAGAGTTCAAGCTTCAATATTTCTTTGAGCTGATTTTTTCAAGCTTGGGCAATTTCATTCAACCATGCACCAATCTTATAATAATTGTGCTTCTCGGCAAAAACGTAGTTGACGGGGCGATGCCTTTCGGAAGCTTCGTTCTTGTGCTTACTTATTACAATCTGCTGCAGAACAAATTTGAAAGCTTTCAGAAAATAACAGACCTGATGTTTCACACGTCAGGTGCATTGAAAGGGCTTAAAGATTTTATAGACGAGCAGAAATTCTTAAAGCTTGAAAAAATCGAAAACGGCGGCAATTATTTCTTGAATTTTGAAAATGCAAGTTTTGCGCTGGACGGCAAGCCGTTACTCCAGAATTTAAGCATAAAAATCCCGGACGGCTTTAATTATGGCCTCATCGGCTCGTCCGGCACAGGAAAATCATGCTTCATTAATCTTGTTCTTGGCTTGTCAAAGCCGGATTCCGGCAGAATTGCTTTTAAAAAAGATTCACAAGGCTGCGCCGATGTTTTTGCTATGCAGAGTTTTGCATATCTGTCGCAATCTGAAGAAATCTTCAACCTTCCGCTGCAAGACAACATCTTTCTGTCTGAAAAGTACGATGAGCTAGAATTTAAATCATTGATTGAAGAATTTGCTTTAGCAGGATTGTCTGACAGGAATCTTGGCGCAGACGGCAATGCAATTTCTGGCGGTGAAAAGCAGAAAGTCTTGTTGGCGCGTTTTGCGCATCAAATTAAGGGCAAAGATTATTACATTCTTGACGAGCCGTTTACAGGCATGGACATTGTGACTAAAAAGCAAATGATTGAAGCTTTGAAGCCGTATCTTAAAAACAAGACCGGGCTTTGCATAACTCATGATCAGCTTGTTTTAGATTCGCTTTGCTACAAAACGCTGCTTTTGAACGAAAAACATGGCATTGTTCTTTGTGAAGATTCGGCAAGCAATATAGAAGAGCTTCTGCTGCGAAAGTAACCCCCAAGATTGCCGGGTCACGCCCGGCAATGACAGATGGGCAAAAAAAAGCTGCCGCAGTTTTTGCAAACCGGGGCAGCCTTTGTTCAGTTTTAAGCTTGGCTTATTAAGCGTTCTGTGCGTTTTGGGCTTTATCAAAATGCACGTCGAGTTGCGGGAAAGGAATCTCGATGCCGGCGTCTCTTAAACCTTGGTGCACGTTCTTTATAAGGTTGTTCTTCATGTTGAGGAAGTCCGGCTTTTTACACCAGGCGGCAAGCGTAAGCGTTACGGCAGAATCGTCAAATGAGTTGAAGAAAACTTTCGGGGCTGGGTCTGCAAGCACAAGCGGCGTTTCGGCCGCAATTTTCAGCAATGTGTCTTCAACCTGCTGCAAGTTGCTGTTATAAGACACGCCAACCGGCAGAGAAAAACGCCGCTCATCGTTGTAAGACACGTTTATAAGGCTTGTTTGAATTACGGCCTCATTCGGAATGCGCACAAGCTGATTGTCAGGTGTTTTCAGTTTTATAGAAAGCAGGTCAATCGTAAAGACTGTGCCGCTTATGTCGTTCACCGTGATGAAGTCGCCAATCTGAAAGGCGTGTTCGCTCAAAACAAAGAAACCGCTGATGATGTTGCTCACAGAAGTTTGGGCGGCAAAACCGACCGCGATACCGGCAATTCCGGCTGCGCCCAACAGCGCAGAAAGGTTGATACCGAAAAGATTAAGCACATAAAGGATAACGCACACCGTAAAGATGTATTTTATGCCTTTTTCGATTATCATTACCGTTTGCGGCTTCAATTTCTTAAAAACAGTCCGCTTAAGATGTTTGCGTAAAATTTTGTAGGTCAAAGAAAATACAAATAATGCAACGACAACGCCAAAAAGGCTTATAATAACGTCAATCGTAAGATTTTTCTCAATCCACTCTTTCATAAAAGCTCCTTTCAAGCTGAAAAATACTGAAAAAGAATATCAAAATTCGGGCGTTTTTACAATTGCGGTTTTTCAAAAGGCTGAAAAATTTGCTTGTTTTGCCCGGCAAGCCGCATGTTGCAGTTACTCTACGCCGTTTTTTGGACAGATGCCGCAAATGATGCAATCTGAACATTTCGGGTTTCTCGCTGTGCAGATATACCGGCCGTGAAGAATGAGCCAATGGTGTGCGTCTTGCAGATATTTTTCCGGAATCTTTTCGAGAAGGTCTTTTTCAACGCCCTCGGGCGTCTTCGCTTCTGAAAGACCGAGCCGCGGTGCAAGACGCAAAAGGTGCGTGTCCACCGGCATTACAGGCGCATGGTAAAGCACGTTGAGCATAACGTTTGCGGTTTTTCTGCCAACACCGGGCAGCTCCATGAATTCTTCGCGCGTGCGCGGAAAATTGCTTTGCATTATGCTGTCAAAGCTGCAAGTTCCGGCGTCTTTTCCGTATTTTTGCGCGATAATCTCTGAAAGCTCTTTGACGTGCTTTGCCTTGCTCTTGTAAAGCCCGATGCTCTTGATGTGCGCTTCAAGTTCTTCAAGCGGAAGCTGCGCCATCTTATAAGGCGAATCTGCAACTTTGTACAGGCTTTCTGTCGCCTTGTTTACGCTTTTGTCTGTTGCCTGCGCACTCAAGACAACAGAAACGAGCAGCGTGAACGGGTTCGGCGCGATCAGCTCTGTTTTGGGCGCAGGGTTCGCGCTTTTGAAACGATTGAATATTTCATCAATCTGCTTTTCAGTCAAAAAAATCATATCAAGACTATAACTGCTTTGGCGCGTTTTTCATAGTGTGGAAGTGTGCAAAGACAAAAAAAGGCTGCCTGATAATTTTCAAGCAGCCTTTCTGGTTTTAGTTGCAATGGAATTATTTTACGGCTTTCTTAAAAGCTTCAAGCTTATCGAGCTTTTCCCATGAGAATTCGCTGCGGCCGAAGTGACCGTAAGCTGCCGTTGCCTGATAAACAGGCTTCTTCAAGTCGAGCGTCTTGATGATGCCGGCCGGAGAGCAGTCGAATACTTCGTTGATAGCCTTTGAAAGCGATTCTTCGCTTACGTTGCCTGTGCCGAATGTATCAACCATGATTGAAACTGGGTACGGAACACCGATTGCATAAGCAAGCTGAATCTCGCATCTTTCTGCAAAACCGGCGGCTACAACATGCTTTGCGATGTAGCGTGCCATATAAGCAGCCGAGCGGTCAACTTTAGACGGGTCTTTGCCAGAGAATGCGCCGCCGCCGTGGCGTCCCATTCCGCCGTAAGTGTCAACGATAATCTTGCGGCCAGTAAGACCTGTATCGCCGAAAGGACCGCCTACAACAAAGCGGCCGGTCGGGTTTACATAGAACTTTGTGCTTTTGTCAATCAAGCCAGTCGGTTCAAGCACAGGAAGGATAATCTTGTTGATTACAGTTTCTTTGATTTCGCCGTATTCAATGTCCGGGTTGTGCTGGTGCGAAATAACAACGGTGTCGATTCTCTTAGGCTTGTTGCCTTCGTATTCGATTGTTACCTGGCTTTTTGCATCCGGCCGCAACCAGCCGATTGCTCCGCCTTTGCGCAAGTCTGTCGCTTTGTGCAAAAGCTTGTGTGCATACATGATTGGTGCCGGCATCAGTTCAGGTGTTTCTGAACATGCAAAACCGAACATCATGCCCTGGTCGCCTGCGCCCTGCTGGCCTTCGTACTCTTTAAGGCCTGTGCCGACAACGCCCTGGTTAATATCCGGCGACTGTGAGTGAATCATATTGAGAACAGCCATTGAATCGCAGTCAAGACCAAAGTCTGAGTCTGTGTAGCCGATTTCGCGGGCAACGCTGCGGGCAAGGTTCTGAACATCAACGTAAGTGTTTGTCGTAATTTCGCCGCCGACCATTACAAGAGCCGTAGAAGCGAAAGTTTCGCAAGCAACGTGGCTTTCCGGGTCGTCTTTGAGACAAGCGTCGAGAATGGCATCAGAAATCTGATCGCAGAGTTTATCAGGGTGACCTTCACCAACTGATTCAGATGTAAAAAGATAATGTTTGTTAGATAAGACAGAACTCATTTAAGAGCCTCCTATTTAGCAAGTTTAAGCTCCGCTATGGGAACTTTTTCCGCCTGCAATTTGGATAAATCAGCGGATAGAAATGTTATAATGAGTATAAGATATTCATTTATTTAAAACAAGAGCATTATAAGGGTTTCCTCTTATAAAAGATGAACTTAAAATAAATTGTTTACTTCACAAAATGGAATTACTGTAGTATAATACCCCTATAAGGTATGCAGGCATTGTTTATGCTTGCTATTCGTAAAATACTGTTTTTAGGGAAAAGAAATGGCATTATACAAGAATTACTTAAAGACTCAAAAAAAATGTAAGGTAACATTTGAATTGAGTGCAGAAGCCGCCAACGGAGCAGAAAAAGTATGGCTCGCTGGTGATTTTAATAGCTGGAGCAGCCTTGACACTCCTATGAAGAAGAATAAGGACGGAAGCTTCACTGTCACGCTTACATTGGAATCTGGAAACGAGTATCAGTTCCGCTATTTGCTTGACGGCAAAAAATGGGAAAATGACTGGAATGCAGACAAATACATTCCTGCCCCATTCTCTAACACAGATAACTCTGTAGTTATTGTCTAATCTGTTTAAAATTTTACGCTGTTTGTTGTGGGCTGAAAAGCAGGAGGAGCTTTTCAGCCTTTTCTTTTTTGTTTCGCACTAGCTTAATCTTTGCAATAGTTTGTTCGGCGAAACACGCCGCTTTTCTGACGAAAACCGGCAGCTCTTTTCTCATGTGTGTTTCTTTTTCGATTTAAGTCTTATCGGTGAAAAACGTCAATTTGCTGGCGCAAATTGACAGATTGTGGGTATTGCTTTTCTTACGAAAACCGCAGATGGGCTGATAAAGACAAAAAAAGCTGCCCAATAAACTTTGTCATTCCGAACTTGGTTCGGAATCTGCACCAAATATCTCAAAATACAGATGCCAAAATAAATTCGGCATGACGTTTCTTCGGGCAGCCTCTCTAAAGGTTATTCCTTTATGGTGATGTGCAGTTCGTCGAGCTGCTTCTGGTCAACTTCAGACGGACATTCGTACGACTGGTCAAGGCACGCTCGCTTCGCTCGTCTTAAAGCCTTGACTCTGTCGTTTTACAGGTGTCTGATTGCATCATACACCTGTAATCCATTGGCTCTGCCCACTTCACCAATTATTCTTCGGTATCGTAAATATTTATATGAAGATCTTTTAAAAGCTGTTCGTCTACAGGACTTGGACATTCATCCATTGGTGAAGCTGCCAGATTGTTCTTCGGGAAGGCGATTACCTCGTGGATTGACTCTTCGTGGCACATAAGCATTACGAGGCGGTCGAGACCTGGGGCAATTCCTCCGTGTGGCGGTGCACCAAACTTAAAAGCCTGTACTAAGAAGCCGAAAGCCTTTTCTGCACGCTCGCGGCTGTAGCCAACGATTTCGAAAATGCGCTCCTGAAGGGCAGGATCATTAATACGCATAGAACCAGAAGCAAGCTCGTAACCATTGAGTACGAGGTCGTAGAGGTCGCCTTTTACAGCTCCTGGATCTGATTCAAGTGTATCCCAGTATTGCTGCTGAGGAAGTGTGAACATGTGGTGTTCTGTTTCCCAGTGATTTTCTTCTTCGTTCCATGCAAAATACGGGAAGTCGATAATCCATGCAAAGTGGAACTCATCCTTTGGATTGTAAAGGTTGAGGTCTTTACCAAGCTGCTTGCGGACTGCACCGAGAGCTGTACAAGCCAGCTGCCAGTTTTCGTCGCTTACAAAAAGGATAAGGTCGTTCTTTTCTGCACCAAGCTTTGAGCAGATTTCGGCTTCTTTTCCGGCATAAAACTTTGCGATTCCGCCTTCGAAAGCAATATCACCGGTGGCTGAGCCTGCCGAAGCCACCTTCATCCAAGCAAGGCCTTTTGCTTTATAAGTTTTTGCAACTGCTTCGAGAGCTTCAATGTTCTTACGTGAATATTTGTCTGCAACGTTCTTTACAACGAGGGCCTTGAGTCCGCTTCTCTTGTGGCGCTGAACATCGCGGCCTGCATTTGCGGCACCTGCTTTGAATGCGTTGAAATCAGCCAGATCAGCCATGAAAGCTGCATCCTGCATCTTCATATCAAAACGAAGGTCAGGCTTGTCGCTTCCGTACCAGTCAAAAGCATCTTCCCAGGCAATGCGGTCAAACTTTGCCGGTAATTCATAGTTCAAAGTCTTTTTGAAGATGTAGCCCATCATGCCTTCAGTTGTGCTCAAAACCTCTTCGCGGTTTGTGAAAGACATTTCCATATCAATCTGAGTAAACTCAGGCTGGCGGTCTCCGCGGGCATCTTCATCGCGGTAGCAGCGGGCAATCTGGAAGTACTTATCAAAGCCAGAAACCATCAGAAGCTGCTTGTAAAGCTGAGGGCTCTGTGGAAGCGAGTAGAATTTTCCAGGGTGAACACGGCTTGGAACCAGGTAATCGCGTGCACCTTCTGGAGTTGATTTTATGAATGTAGGAGTTTCAATCTCGAGGAAGCCTTTTGAGGTCAAATATTCGCGTGTGGCAAAAGCAACCTGTGAACGCAGAATAATATTGTGCTGCATAGGCTCACGGCGCAAATCAAGGTAGCGGTATTTCAAGCGCAAATCTTCGTTAGGGATAACCACTGTTCCGTCTTTCTGACGAACCTCTTCAATAGAAAAAGGCAGTTCCTGAGAAGTTGTGAAAATCTGAATATCAGATGCTTCAACTTCGATCTCGCCTGTTGCCATATCAGCATTAATATCTTTATCAGCGCGGGCGGCAACAACACCTTCTACTGCGATACAATATTCGCTCTTAAGTTTGGCAGCAATTTTCTTTACATCATCACTAGCCTTATCGCCAACCATAACCTGTGTAATTCCATAGCGGTCACGCAGGCGGATAAAAATCAAACCGCCCAAGTCGCGGGTGCGGCTTACCCAACCATTCAAAACAACTTTCTTACCAACATCACTCTTGCGAAGCTCGCCGCAAGTTACAGTTCTTTGCATAAAATTCATGCTGTTATTTTAATGAGATTAATGCTTTACATCAAGCCGTATGAATTTGCAGAAACTTGAGAGACTGGTGAAGAGCGACAAACGTAATCATTACGTTTATAAGGCCATTGGATTGCTTCGTCACTACGTTCCTCGCAATGACGGTAATGGATTTATCACGAAAAACGCCAAGATTGCCGGGTCAAGCCCGGTAATGACCGCGTTTTGCAATAGCTTTGTCTAAAAGAAAAGTTTAATCTAGCAAAACGGCCAAGTTTCCGCTCTGCGGAAACTTGAAAGAATGTACAAAAGTCCACATTGTTGGTCATTTCGACTTGGTTCGGCTCCGCTCACCAACCAACGCTCAATGACCAGATTAATCTACAAAAGCGGAGTTCAATCTATAAAAAAATTGCTGCTCCGGGGTTATTAGGGGCGGAAAGCCCCTAATCGTTGCTGGGAAAAAGAGGGGTTTAAGGGGAGAAAAGAACCCGCTTACGAGTAGAGGTTCTTGTCTCCCCTTAAGAGGTTCATGGCACTTTCCATGTGTCAAAAATCGGCTTTGGGAATTATTACCAAGTTGCGCTCGTGCTCTTCTTTGCCTGTGCCAAGAAACGGCACGTCAAGAGGCTTTGCGCACCACGACGGCACAAGCTTGGCGATGCCGCTCATTTCGGCGTTAATCTTGTCCATTCGGGCTTTATACGCCGCAATATAGCCGCCATCGGCCGGCAGCTTGAGCAAAGTTTTGGTCATTTTTTCGTCTAAAGGCCTGAACGCTCTGAAAACCACAATGTCAAAAGCTTTTTGCGGCGCTTTTTCGGCTTCTGTGTTGAGCACTTCAACATTTTTAAGGCCAAGCGTCAGCACACAGTTTTCAAGAAACGTACAGCGTTTGCTCATTCTTTCGATTAGCGTAAAATGCGCATTAGGGAATGTAATTGCAAGCGGAATGCCCGGAAGGCCGCCGCCCGAACCGACATCTGCAATGCGCGGCTTGGCCGGTTTCACTGCTTTTGTGGCCAGCTGCTTGAGAAGAGGCACGGCGGCAAGGCTGTCTAAAATGTGCTTTGTCAGAATGTCTTCAACAGAATCTGCGCCCACCAAATCATAAGCTGAATTAAACAAATTCAGCTCGGCGGCATATTTTTCGAACAGCGGTGCTTTTGCGATATCAATGCCGAAGCTTGCAAGCGCATCTGCAAAACTAACGCCCATATCAGTTTCCTTCATTTGTAAGGTTTATAACCTCATCAAACTGAACGTCTGCTGTTTTTAAAGTTGATTCATTCGTCAGCACGGCATAGCAGCCGCCAGCGTTGATGTTCCTTATTGCTGCTTCAATTTCCATTACAGAAGTGTTTTTCGTCTTTTCAAGGTTTGCCTTAACGTCGTCTATGCTATAGCCTCTTATGTAGTTGACCGCATTGACAAACGCCTGCGTATAAAGCCCGACCGGTGCAGTTTCAATGCCGTAGCGCGCAATGATATACGGCGCGACAGATTCTTTTGTAAGCTTAAGATCTGCGTTCTTTGCGCGTTTGTGAATTTCAAGCGTGCGCATCGGGTTCGGGTCTCTAGCAGAATAAGCTGAAAAGTAAACACGGTCTGTCATTGCGTTTGCGCCATAAGCACCGCCTTCAAGCCTGATTTTCGGAATGTAGTATTCATTTGAAAGAATATCCGAAGCAAGCGAAAAAGCCTGAAGTTTTTCAATCGGAACAGGCTGTGCAGATGCGGCATAGCTTACAGTGTCTTTGATGACGAACGCGGTCTTTTTGGCCGGCTGGCTGATTGCGGTATAATTTGTGCTTGATTTGCCGTTATATTCGCGCAAACGCCTTGTAACCCATCTACCGGCATTCGCTGCTTCTTCTGAATTAATTCCGGCCGTTATGATGATTGGCGAATTTGCGACGAGCATCTTTTCTCTTACGGCGAGCATCTTTTCGATGACAGTCGAAGGATTCTGGCTGACTTCTTTATAAGCTTTTTGCACAAACTGATAATACGGAATGCCGGCAAGGTGGTCGTAAAGCGCGTAGCTTGGCGCACAAGCTGCACCGGCACGGCTCAATGCGTAATAAATCGCGTTTGTCTGCAAATTTCTGTCAGCACGTGCTTTTTCCATTGAGATAAGCACCTTTAAGCGTGAAGGATCGAGAATCGTGTCGTAAAGAATCGTCGAAACAAGTTCTTCCGCCTTTCTTGCGTTTTTCAGCTCTGAATACCAGCTCAAATTCATTACCGGATAAGACTGCTTGCGTTCATAGCTTGTATAGAAAGGCTCAACCGTTGTGCTCAAGCCCAGAACGAGCATACTGAGCTGATTGTCAACCTGCTCTTCTGTCATTGAACCGGCTGCAAGCTCGCCTGTAAGCGTCATGTAAAGGCTTGCGTAGTGCAGTTCTTCAGGCGTTAAGTCTGAAAGGTTTAGATAGAACGTTGTGCGCAGCGCCGGGCCTTTGACAAACGAATGAATGTGGCGGATATTGCCGTTCATTTCGTCTTTAATCTTTGGAGTTTCAATCTTTGCTTCAAGATTTTCAGGCGTAAGCACTTGAAGCTTCTTTACGCTTTCTTGGCCGCGCTTGTCTTCGCTGTTGAGCCATGCATTGAATGCAGAAGTCTGCGTAACGAGCGCGTTAATCTGCGAAGCTGACATTGAAGCTTTAAGCTTTGCAAGCCTGTCAAGCTCGGCCTTTTCTTGCTCTTCTGCAAGGCCGGGCTTCGGGCTGACGATGACGAGCACGCTGTGGTTGTTGTTCACAAGAAAGCGGTCAACCATCTTTGTGATGTTCTGCATCGTAACGCTTTGAACGTCGTAATTTGATGTTGCAATTGCATATTTTGAGCCGATTGACATTTCGCCGACGGCCATGCTTTCAAGAATATCAAGCCCGATGCCGGTGTTTTCACGTGCAAGCACTGCACCGGCGTAGAAATCTGCCTTAACAGAGTTGAACAAATCCGGCGCAACGCCATCTGTAGCAATTTCTTTCAAAGCTTTCAGCACAATGTGCTCAAAAGTGCTTGCCCGCTCCGGCGAAATGTTCTGCGCCGTAATCTCAAACTGCGGCTGGCGCGTTGCCATAGAAACGCTGATAAAATAGCGGTCTGCAAGGTTAGATTCGTCAAGCGCTTTCATCAAAGGCGAATTGTCGTTGTTGAGAATGTTCATCAACAGCATGAGCGCCGGCATTTCTTTTTCGCTTACGCCAGAAAGCGCGTAGCCTTTTGAAATGACAGCCTTGCTGTCTGCTTTGTATGAAGCTGTAACAGGAAAATTGCGGAATACAGATTTCGGCTTGGCAAAAGGCTTCTGTTCAGGAATCTTTGCAAGCGGAATGGACTTTTCGTATTTTGAAAGCCATTCGCCGTCAAGAAAAGCAAGGAACTGGTCAATGTCCAGATCGCCGTAAATGCCAATAATCGAATTTGACGGCACGAAATATTTTTTGTGATAATCTCTTATGTCTTCAACAGTTAATGTCGGAATTGTCTCGGTTTTTCCGGCTGAATCGTTCTTTACGGCTGTGTCTGGGAAAAGCGATTCGCGCATAATGTTGTTCGCTTGTCTTAAGATGTTGCTGTTTGCGCCTTTCATCTCGTTATAGACAATTCCGTTTATCGTAAGCGGCGAATCTTTTGTCGGCAACTCGTAGCGGAAGCCTTCTCGCATAAAGATGTAGTCGTCGAGTGTCGGCTCGTAGACAGCTGAAAGGTAATAGTCTGCAAGCTGCTTGAACTGGCGTTCATCAGTTGTAGAAAACGGAAACTGAATGTACGTTGCCGCTGTTGATGCGTTCATGTATGTGTTCAGCGTCGTGTTTGATGCGCCGAAAAAGACTTCTTTGCCCGGGTAAGAGCGCGTAGACGAAAGCGTCATGTGCTCAAGCACGTGGTTTGCGCCGTTGTCATGTTCTGGCGGCGTTGAAACTGAAATTGTGAAGCTCAAGTTTTTGTCGTCGTTGTCAATGTAATAGACTTGCGCACCGCTTTTGATGTGCTCAAGAATATAAGCCGTGCCGCTTATCATTGTAATCTGCTTTTGTTCCACAAGCCTGAAACCGTGCTGGCTGAAAATAGCCGACGAAATGTGCTTTTTGGGCTGCGTCTGCATTTTGCCGCTTGATGAAGCGTCTGTTGCGCAGCTTGCAAGCATGAAGACAATCAAAAAAAGAGAAGCTGCCAAAAAAACAGCTTTTTTCACAGAGTTGAAACGTGCCATAAGAGTAAGAATCCTTGTTTGTTGATTATTCGTTTAAATAATCGGAAAAATCGGGTCGTTTTGTAACTGCTAAAGCCTGAATAAAACAGAATAGTAATGTAGAAGATTCAGCCTTTAATGCATTGCTAATAAAAGCAAAATGTCATTACTACACTGGTGCAGATGTCATTGCCGCACTTGATGCGGCAATCTTTAAGTGTTGATTCAGCTGGCAAAGATTTTCGGGTCAAGCCCGAAAATGATATGTCTGCAATGGAGCTGGTCAACAGGTTCATTGCATAGTGTCATTCCGAACGCTACGCATCAACCGCACGCTTGCTACGGTTGAATGTTTCGGAATCTCTGTACTACATATAATGTCATGCTGAACCAAATTCAGCATGACACTGCTTTTTTCGCACTTAAATTGCGGCTAAACCGCGGTCTATGTCGGCGATTATGTCTTCGATGTTTTCAAGACCGCACGAAAAGCGTACCATGCCGCCGTCAATGCCGGCTGCTTTAAGCTGCTCGTCCGAAAGCTGTCTGTGTGTTGCGCTTGCCGGGTGCAGTACGCAGGTTCTAATGTCTGCAACATGCACTTCGTCAGAAGCAAGCTTTAATGCGTCCATAAAGCGCATGGCGGCAGTTTTCCCGCCTTTAATGCTGATTGAAACTACGCCGCAGCAGCCGTTAGGCAGATACTTTTGGGCGCGTTCGTAAAATTTGTCGCCTTTCATGCCGGGGTAGCTTACGCTTAAAATTTTATCTGATTTCGCAAAATGTTCTGCAACGGCAAGGCCTGTCTTGCAGACACGCTCCATTCTAAGTGGCAACGTCTCAAGCCCCAAGTTCAGATAAAACGCGCTCTGTGCGGCCGGATAACAGCCGAAGTCGCGCATGAGCTGGCATCTTGCCTTGATGATGTACGCCATTTTTCCGTATTTTTCCACATATTTAAGGCCGTGGTAGCTTTCGTCTGGCTCTACAAAATCAGCAAAATTGCCGGTCTCTTTGTAGACTTTTGCCCAGTCAAAGTTGCCCGAATCTATGATTGCGCCGCCGCCTTGCACAGCGTGGCCGTCCATGTATTTTGTAGTTGAATGAACGACAATATCTGCGCCCCATTCAATCGGGCGGCAGAGCACCGGCGTTGCAAAAGTGTTGTCGATAATCAGCGGAACTTTCTTTGCGTGCGCGGCTTTTGCCCATTTTTCAAAATCAAACACTGTAAGAGCCGGGTTCGCAATTGTTTCGCCAAAGACGCACTTCGTATTCGGCTTGAATTTTGACAAGATTTCTTCATAGCTTGATTCCGGGTCAACCCAGATACACTCGATTCCGAGCTTTTTTAAGGTAAAGCCGAAAAGGTTGATAGTGCCGCCGTAAATACTGGTTGAAGCAATGAAGCTGTCACCGGCACAGCAGAGATTCAGCACAGAAAGAAGGCTTGCAGCTTGGCCGCTTGAAGTAAGCATACAGCCGATGCCGCCTTCCATGTCAGCTATTTTTTTCTCAACAGCGTCACATGTCGGGTTATAAAAGCGTGAATAAATAGCACCCAAAGTAGGGTCGTCAAAAATATCTGCAACCGCATTGCATGAGTGATAACGGTATGTCGTGCTTTGTACGATTGGAATTGTGCATGGTTCACCGTCTTTCGGTGTGTAGCCTGAATGAAGGCATTTTGTATCGATTTTCATGGCTTGATTTTAGCAAAACCTTACAGAATAAACAATAGAGTTAGGTGTTTCCCCTTACACTTAAAAAAAATTGCATATTTTCAAAAAGGTGTTAAAATAATTACAGATTCAATTAATCGTAGGAGGATTAAATGAAAAAGTTATTCAAAGTATCTATTGCTGTTTTGCTGTTGGTTGCAATGACTGCATCTATTTTTGCAGCACCAAAAAAGAAGGCAAAAGACAAGAAAAAGGCTGCGCCTGCCGCAGAGCCTACATACTACGTTCTTGACGTATATGATGCTTGTACAGAGCTGAAAATCGTTCCGAACCAGTATGCTGAAGCAGGCAAGACAGATTTCCAGGAAGTTGCAAACTGGACACCGATTATTAAGACAAACAAGCCGAAGAAAGGCGACATCATCGATGTTTATTTCAAGCTGATTTCACCGATTGATATCGATTGTTTGCTGATGAACCTTGTTGATAACAGTGCAAACGCAAGCTACTGGACAGTTCTTCAGGAAGAAAGAGATTGGACACTTACAGACATCAAGGCAAATGTTCCTGTTGAAGGTCACTTCCGTGGTGTTCTTAAGAACCCATGCCGCGGAAACCTTGTACTTCAGTTCGCTTATGGCAAGGCTAACAAGACTGGTACAACATTCAAGTTTGAGCGCGTTAAGGAATCTGTAACTGGTGCAAAGCCTGTTGAAATTAGAAAGACACCTAAGAAATTCGACTTTGACATTTCTAAAGACGCAGCTTTCGTTCAGATTGAAGCTGAATACCCATGGGTAAACGGCGTTCAGGATAGAACAGCTGATCCGACATGCTTCCAGAAAGTTGTTGACATCACAAAGCTTTTCGGCGATGACCTTCCGATTGCTGGTGATGAAATCCACTTCAAGTGGAAGTGTACAGCTGACAAAGACCTTTCTAAGCTTCTTATCCGCGCAATCGAAAACACAGCAGTTGTAAACTGGTGGGCAGAAATTGACGAAAAGGGCACAGAAGGCACACTTCTTGCTGAAAACATTAAAGCCGGTGCTGTAAACAATTTTGATTTCACAATCAAGATTAACCAGGCTTGTAAAGAAGGTATCTCTCTCTGCATCTGGTACGATGTAGGCGATGCAGACGGCTCTGTTTTGCTTAAATACGTAAAATAAGCTGTTAAGGGATTCCGAAACCAGTTCGGAATGACTTTTGTAAAGGCCGGTTCTTTTTGAGCCGGTCTTTTTTTATGCCCGGGTGCAATCTGTTAAAAAGCTTGAATTTGACTGGATATGTGTTAGAATAATAACAGATTATGAACATAAACGAAAGCGCAAACCTTGAGCTGAAACGCCAGTTCACAGATGAAATCAAAAAAGAAGTTGTAGCCTTTGCAAACACGGCCGGCGGAATCATTTACGTCGGTGTAAACGATGACGGCTCTGTCTGCGGTGTTGAGAACGTCGATGACGAGATGCTCCGCCTTTCAAGCTCAATCCGCCAGTCAATCAAGCCAGACATAACGATGTTCGTGTCATACATGACGGAAGTGCTTGAAGACAAGAACGTGATTAAAATCACCGTTCAGCGCGGCAACGCCCGCCCTTATTATCTTGCAAACAAGGGCATGCGCTCTGCCGGTGTTTATGTGCGCCACGGTTCAGAATCTGTAATGGCATCTGAAGCCGCAATCTTTAAGATGACGCAAGAAAACAGCGGCGAACGCTACGAAGAGCAGCGCTCGCTGAACCAGAAGCTTACGTTTGTTGAGCTTTCGCGGCAGTTTGCGGCCAGAAACATTGCGTTTGAAGGGCGCGACAAGAAACGGCTCGGCTTGATTACTGAAGAAGGTCAGTACACAAATCTTGCACTGCTTCTCTCTGACCAGTGTACGCACACAATAAAGGCTGCGCTTTTTGAAGGCACTGACACAACAACTTTTAAAGACAGACGCGAATTCGGCGGCTCGCTTTTGACGCAGCTCCACGACGTTTATGAATGGATAGATTTTCACAATTGTACGAGCTCAAGCTTCAAAGGACTTTACCGCACAGACTTGCGGGATTTTCCGCCGTCCGCCGTGCGCGAAGCTTTGCTCAACGCCATCGTTCATAGAGATTACAGCTTGAGCGCGAGCATCTTGATTCACGTTTTCAAAGACCGCTTCGAGATAATTTCAGTCGGCGGCCTTGTAGAAGGGCTTCGGCGTGACGACATTATGCTCGGCGTTTCGGCGGCCAGAAACACCAACCTTTCAAAGGTCTTTTACAGACTCATGCTCGTTGAGGCTTATGGTTCGGGCTTGCCGAGAATTTTTGCAAGCTATAAAGAAGAATCTGCAAACGGCTTGGCAGACTATAAAAAGCTGCCATCCCCCGAAATTTCGGTAAGCGACAACGCTTTCAAGCTTACGCTGCCCAATTTGAACGAATGGCAGAAGCGCAATGCTGCCAGCATTGAAATAACGCCTGTTCAGGCAAAGCACCGCGAAGCGGTAATAGATTTTGCTTCAAAAAAAGGTTATCTTACACGCAAAGACTTGCAGATAAGCTTTAATTTTTCGCAGTCGCTTGCTTTGCGGCTGTTGCGCGATTTGACGAAAGAGGGCGTGCTTAATTCGGTTGGCAAAGGCCCTGCGACGCGCTATTTTCTTTCTGCAAGCAGCCGGAAAACCGAACCGCAATAATGTATTATGGCAGAAAACGACGCACATTTCTTAGACAAGCAGATTAAGCTGAACGCAACCGAAAAATTCGGCAGCCTGCCTGTTTTTAAGCATCTTGAAAAAATTGCAGAAACTCTGAAAAATGCACCGTCGCGCAGTCTTGTGCTTACGGCAGAAACTGGTGCCGGAAAATCTACGGCCGTGCCGTTTGCGCTTCTTGATGCGTTTGAAGGCAAAGTGCTTATGCTTGAGCCGCGTCGCCTTGCCGTGCTTTCGCTTGCAAAATATGCTTCAGAAGTTGCGCAAGAACCTTTGGGGCACTTTGCCGGCTACAGAATGCATCTCGACACAAAGGCCGGAAAAGACACGCGTCTTGAAGTTGTAACCGAAGCAGTTGCGCTGCGGTTCATCCAGAGCGACCCTTCTCTTGAAGGCTTTTCTGTCATCATAATCGACGAATTCCACGAACGTTCAGTTTATGCAGATACGTTTCTCGCTTTTCTCAAAGAAGCCATGCAGCTGCGCGATGATCTTTTCCTTGTGGTAATGTCCGCGACGATTGACGCAAAAAAGCTCTGCACATTCCTCGGCTGCCCGCATTATTCTGTGCCGGGCAGGCTTTTTCCTGTAGAGATTGAATATGCGCCCATAAAACCGGAAACCGCCGCCGTCCGTGAGCTTGAAAAGACAAGCGGCGGCACAATTCTTGTGTTTCTGCCCGGAATACGCGACATACGCCGCACAGAAGAAAATCTCCGCAACATGATTGAAGCGCAGCAGGATGTAGAAATCTGCATACTTCACAGTTCCGTCTCTTTTGAAGAGCAACGACATGTGCTTGTGCCGCCCGAAAACGGCTTGCGCCGCATCATCTTGTCTTCAAGTATTGCAGAAACTTCGCTGACGCTGCCTGGCATAACAAGCGTAATCGATTCGGGGCTTGCGCGCATAAGCCGCTTTGACCCGCGCACCGGCATGAACCGCCTTGTAACAGAAACCGAATCCGAATTTTCGGCGGCGCAAAGAGCCGGCCGCGCAGGCCGCACGCAAAAAGGCCGCTGCATACGCCTTTGGGAGAAAAACGATTTAAGGCAGCAAAACATTCCGGCAGAGATTTTGCGCTCCGATATAACTGGAATAATTCTCGAATGTGCGTGCTGGGGCGCGTTGAGCCGCACTTCGCTTGACTGGCTTGATTTGCCGCCGCAAGGTGCATGGAATCAGGCTGTGGAATTCCTTAAAAAAGCAGGTCTGCTCGAAGAAAAGAACGCTGAAAAGCGCAATGCCCCGGACGAAGCAGGTGCAATCACTGCTTTGGGCAAATTTGTCTTGTCTTTGGGTTTGCACCCACGGCTCGGCGCGGTTGCGGCGGCATCTGCCTTGAACGGTGATATTCAAAACGGATTGGATTATATCGCAAAATATAGCGGTGAAACTTCGCCTGAGCGCATAAAAAAGCTGCGCGCAAACCTTGAGGGCAAGCTGAAAAACTTTAAAGCTGAAGGTCTCGCGGCTGAACCGCAAAGTCGCAACAATGAAAAGCTTGAAAAAGCTGCAATTCTTCTTGCAGGGTTCTTTGACCGCGTTGCACGGCACGAAAGCGGCAGAATTTATCAGCTTTATTCCGGCAGAAAAGCAAAGCTCTGCGCAGATTTTGCTGAAAAGATGAACGATTCGGCCTTACCTGAGTTTATAATCGCGGTTGACGCTGATGTGGGCGAAAACCTCGGTACAATCTACGAAGCGGAACCACTTTTTGGCGTTGAATCTTATCTTGAAGCGCACGCAAAAGAAGAAACCGCCGTGTTTTTTGAAGACACAAAAAGCGGGCGCAAAGTCAGAAAGGTCAGGCGTCTGCTTTACGGCAAAATCTGCCTAAAAGAAGAGCAGCTTAAAGTTGAAAAATCCGACACGGCGCAGGCTTATCTTTCATATTTCAGAGAAAGCGGGCTTGAGTCGCTGCCGTGGAGCAAGGCTTCGGCCGCATTTTTTGAGCGCGTACGCTTTTTGGCAAAGCACGGCAGTGCAAACGGCAGTTTTGGCGGCAGTGCAAATGGCGCTTCTGGCTGTGTTCCGCCTGATATTGCGGAAACAGAAGCAGACAAGCTTCTTGAAACGCTTGAAGAATGGCTGCTGCCGTTCTGGGGCAATGCGCCGGAATTGTCAGAAGAAGCCTTTTTAGAGGCTTTGCGCTATAAATTTGACGGTCGCACTGTAGACAAAGCTGTGCCTCTCCGGCTCAAGCTAGAAAACGGCAAAGAAGTGCAAGTCAGATATGAAGAGCTTGACAAAAACGAAGGGCCTATTCCTGTCATAGAAATCATAATTCAACAGATTTTCGGCTGCAAAAAGACGCCTGAAATTTGCGGCGTGCCTGTGCTTTTAAGGCTGCTTTCGCCAGCACGGCGGCCGCTTCAAGTTACGCGCGACCTTGAAGGCTTTTGGAAAAACACATGGCCAGAAATCTGCAAAGAAATGAAAGGCCGCTATCCGAAGCACAACTGGGACGCATCACGACCGGACTGACAAAGCAAGCTGAAGCTTCGCAAAAAACAAGCGCAAATCTGTTTTGCACAGGCGACTTTTTTATTCAATGATGATATAATCTATCAAGCCAAATAGCCGGAAAGTTCCGGCCAAAAAAAATCGGATGAACTTATGCCAATAAAAATACAGTCAGATTTGCCGGCAAGGGCAATACTTGAATCAGAAAATATATTCGTAATGACGGAACAGCGCGCCGCGCTGCAGGATATCCGCCCTCTGCACATAGCCATTGTCAATTTGATGCCGACGAAAATTGCGACAGAAACACAGCTTTTAAGGCTGCTCGGCAACACGCCGCTTCAAGTTGAAATTTCGCTTGTTCACATGTCTACGCACGAATCTAAGAACACAGGCGCAGAGCATCTTGAACGGTTTTACGTTACCCCAAAAGAGATATTCGATAAAAAATATGACGGAATGATTATCACGGGCGCGCCTGTTGAGCAGCTGCCTTTTGAAGAAGTTGATTACTGGGAAGAACTTACGTCGATAATGGATTTTGCCTCAAAAAACGTCTTTTCTACGCTTTATATCTGCTGGGGCGCGCAGGCAGGTCTTTATTATCACTACGGAATTCCGAAGTACAATCTCGACAAAAAGATGTTCGGCATCTTTCAGAACACGCGCAAAGTCAAGAACGACCCGCTTATGCGCGGTTTTGACGACCGCTTTCCGTCGCCGCAGTCGCGCCACACAGAGGTCAGAAGCGAAGACATTCTGAAAGTGCCGGAACTTCAAATTCTGGCCGAATCTCGGCGGTCGGGCGTGCTGCTTGTAAAGTCTAAGGACAACAGGCGTGTCTTCATGACCGGCCATCTGGAATATGACACAGAAACGCTCGGTGCAGAATATTTTCGCGATATAAGTCAACACAAACCGATAGAAATGCCTTACAATTATTTTCCGGATGATAATCCTGAGAACAGGCCGGTTTCAACGTGGCGCAGCCATGCGCATTTGTTTTACTCAAACTGGCTTAACTATTACGTATACCAAGAAACGCCTTTCGAGCTGGACAACATTTGATGAGAAGCAGAAGACAGAAGAGACTGAAACAGAAGAATTTTTTCTCGTTTTTTGACAATGAATACATTCTTGCGATTGTGCTTTGTCTTGCTGTCTTCACTTGCCTTATCTCAATGGCGTTCGTCTTTACGTACAAGAGCGTGCGCCACACAAGCACAAAATCAATGATTGAAGAGCTTCAGCTTTATACAGACGAAATCGGAACGGCGCTGCACGAAGCCGAGCTTCAGCTTACGCAGCTTGCCGCAGAGCCTCAGCTTGCCGAGTTTATCAGCAAGGGCAGCGGCGGAACTGCACCTGAGATTGTTGAAAAAATCAAGTGGCAGACCGGTGTAATTCAGACAGCGCTGCCTGTAATTGATTCAATCGAATATTTTGATGTAGGTGGCGCGCCGGTGCTGTTTGGCGGCGATGAAGGAAACGCCACGCTTTTGAGGAACATCATTTCTTGGATATTTCTCAACACAAACCCTTGCGGTCAGCCGCTTTTTTTGACGCTGCCCGACAACGCTTCGAACATTTCTTATTTTATAGTGCCTGTCTTAAAAGAAGACGAACTGTGCGGCTTTATCGTTTCAAAGACTTCGCGTGTCTATTTTTACAATTATCTTGACAGGCAGTCTTTTGGCAGAAGCGGCGCGCTTTATATTTTTGATAACTACCTCAACATGCTTTGCGGTGCGCTTTCTTCGGCAGAATGGTCAGAAGTCTTGCTCGAAAATCCGGGGCTTGTTGAAAAATTCTTGCCGAAACTGAATGAATCTGCAAAAGAGATAAGCTTCCGCGTGGCAGACCAGCCTGAACGCATAGCCGTAACGACGATAAACCGCGAATTCAATATTGTTTTGTGTGCTTCTGTAAACCGCATGGAACTTGCCGTAAACGCGTTTGCATCGCTAAGGCTGCTGCTCGTTACGTCGCTTTTCATGTTTGCCGCTGCTGTCTGTGTCAACATTTTGCTTTACAAACGTCTTGATACGCCGCTTGAAAAGATGGTCGCAAGATGTATGGAAATCAAAAAAGGCAATCAAGATGTGCGCTTTGAGAAATTCCGCGACAAGAACCTTAACATTCTGGCTGAAACGCTGAACGAGACAATCTCTTCGATGTCTGCTTATCAGGCAAACCTTGAGGTTATGGCTTTTACAGACCCTCTTCTCGGCATCGGCAACAGAAGCGCATTGATACGCGCGCTAGAAGAGTTCATTCACACCGCAAGAAAAGACTTTTCGATTTTCATGATTGACGTTGTTGATTTTGACCATTTCAACGAGCTTTTCTCTGTAAAGACAGGCGACATGCTTTTGCGCAAAACCGCCGCCATGCTCGACACAGTTTCGCAGTCAAATGTCTACCGCTACAACGGCGATACTTTCGTGATTATCACGCCGAATGCAGACGGTGCAAAATGCGCGAACGTTATTCGCGAAATCAAAGAATATTTCCAAAATCCTGTGGATATTCCGGCCGGCAGATACACAATCAGCATGAACGCTGGGCGCGCCGACTACCCTGACCACGGCACTACGCCGCTAGAGCTTTTGCGCAGTTGCAAGACCGCGCTGAAATATTCCAAGACTTTGACAGAGCGCAACTTGTGCATCGTCTACAGCAGCATCATCAACGATGCGGTTGGGCGCGGCAACGTAATCAAAGACATTGTGCTTGACGCAATCAACAACCAGACAGACATAGAAGTTGTCTATCAGCCGGTTTATTCAATTAAAGACGGAAAATTCACGCGGCTTGAAGCTTTGCTGCGCATAAAGAACAGCCAGTATGTGATAAGCCCCGAAGAAGCAATTGCCGTTGCCGAGGCGAACGGCTTTATCAACGATTTGGGCGACATCATCATCAGAAATGTGTGTGAATTTGCAAAGACCATGCAGAACAGGCAGACTTACATCGACACAATTTCGATTAACCTTTCTGTCGTTCAGCTTTTGCAGCACGGCTTCTTTGACCGCGTCAAGAAGATTCTCACAGATTCACAGATTCCGCTTTCGTTCTTTGAGTTTGAAATTACAGAGTCTGTGCTTATAACTTCGTTTGAATCTGTTAAAGAAAAGATTTCGCAGCTAAAGTCGCTCGGCATCCGCATTGCTTTGGACGATTTTGGTGCAGGCTACAGCGGCATCAACTATCTGGCGAACTTGCCGGTAGACACGCTGAAGCTTGACCGCCAGATTGTGTTCCAACTTGGCCGCTCAAACCGCCAGGACGTGCTTATCAAGTCTATAATCGATGCATGCAAGAGCTTCAATTTGAGCATTGTAACTGAAGGCGTTGAGACGCAAGAAGTGCTTGACCGCGCCATAGAGCTTGGCGCTGACTACATTCAGGGCTTTTTCTACGCAATGCCGATGACAGGCGCGCGCCTTTTGAGCTTTCTTGAAGAGGCGCGGCTTGTGGCAGGTTTTCAGCACATAGACTAAAAAGAGCCTGACTAATAAGAGTAAAATGTCATTGTCGCACTTGATGCGACAATCTTTAAGTGCTTATAAAGCAATTGAATAGATTTTCGGGTCAAGCCCGAAAATGACATTTTCTGAACTTATTAGATTCCCCTTTAGCTTTTTTGGTGCATAATGCAACTGCTATTTGAAGCAGACATCAACTTCGTATGCGCCATATTTCGTTATGAACGGAATAGCTATAACAGGATAGTTTTTCGGCCACGAAATTGAATGGTTTCGGCCTGAAATTGTGACAGGCGGTGAAACCTTAAGATTTACTTCAGAAAGGCTTGAAATTGCGTTTCCAGATACGACGTTAGTGAATTCAGCAACAAGCTGCTTAGCCATTTCTTCTTTTTCGTCATCTTTGATTTCGCCCATGCCGGAAAGTTCAAGCATCTTATATGCAAGCGTTCGGCCGAGCCTGAATGCGACGATTCCGCTGTAATCGCCGGTAACGCCCAGCAAACCCGAAATTTCCCATGGGTGTCCCATGCTCACATCAAGCAAGAAAGGCTCTTTGTTCGTTGAACCAAGATTGAACATTGTTTCAAAGACTGAAAGGCCTGCGGACAAAAACGGATTGATAATCTTAACATTCATAGAAGAACCCCCATGTTTCTGTTTATTATTATAACACAGGTTTTAAATAAAAAATATCCAAAATGTGAAATTTTTATTTTCTTATCGTGAACCTTTGTGAAGCCACGTCAGTTCATGCTTGTTATAGTTCAGATGAATCACCTTGCTGTCAGGCAGTGCGTCAAAAGCCTTTATCGTTTCCCAGTTTGTTTCGCCCTGCATTTTTATAGTGCAAATCATGTTCGGCACGCGCGGCCTTGCAAGCCAGAGCTTGACCCATTCCAAAAGCCTTTCGGGGTAGCAGATTACGTCTGAAAACACCCAGTCAATCGGCTCAATGTCTTCGCACTTCAAAGTGAATGCGTCATGCGCAAGAAATTTCACGTTCGGGTTTTTCATCAAGCTTTCTGCGAGTTCGCTTCTGTCAACCGCAAAAACTGAACAGCCGAGCTGCACAAGCACATAAGTCCATCCTCCGGGGCACGCGCCGGCCTCAAAGCAATGCTGCCCCTTTTGCGGAAAATCGCCGAAGAAAGACTGAAAATGCACAAGCGCTTCTTGAATCTTTAGATAAGCGCGGCTCGGCGGGTTTTCATGGTCTTCGTTGAATTGAATCTTGCCGCAAGGAAGAAAGCTCGAAGTTTTTGCAGAAGCAAACAGTGTATGCTCGTTAATCAGCGTCCATGCGCCGATTTCGGTCTGCGGCACAGAATACGGAAAATTGCGCGGCTTTAAGTTTATGTACGGAAGCTTTTCCTGAATAAGAGCGGCGCGCCTGAAAAGCGTAAACTGATAAGGCGCCCAGTTGCGCTGAATCTGCTTGAGCGCATTTGCCGCTTCAGAGACAGACTGAAACTCAACGGTGAACGGCTCAAAATAGACTGTGCTGCACCAGAACGGCTTTATTTTTTCAGCAGGCGCATCTTGCCAATAGACCAAATCGCCGTAAAAGACAAGCGAATCTTTTTGCGCGCCAAAGCAAGTACAAAGCTCGTCAACGAGCCAGTCTCGTTTTTCATCAAAAGCTAGGAATGCAGCGCCGTTCAGGGCTTTGTTTAAAGGCATAATTCTTGAAGAAGAAGCTCGTCAGAATCGACTGTGGCTTCATGAAGGACATCGAGGTAGTTTGAAAGACGGCGGAAATCAGATGTTCCGACTATTGAAAAGCCGGCTTCGTTGTTGTCTTCAGGCTTGTCTGCCCAGACGGGCTTTACAGTCAGCGAAAAAGGCTTTAGCCCCTGTCTGCAAGACGGCTGAATGTTAAGCTCGCACTCGTCTTCTTTGTTGATGTGTACTGGTACTGGGAATTTGACGCGGCAGCCTGTCTTACTTATGTCGAGCAACATGCCCGGCAGGACGCACAATTCAGGTGCGTCTATGCGTGCGAAATCTTTGTAACGGCCGCCACGGCGTTTCTCTAAAAGTTTCACATTGCTAGACTGTCTTTTTTTTTGATTATTGTCAACACGAATTCTGCCGATAATATATTATTTTGCAAAGTTAGAGATTGGAGATTTACACTTTTTACACTTTTACAACAGAAAATAGGTGTATACTTATGCTTGTTTGTTCTATAAACAAAACATAAAAACAGTTACAGAGAGCCTTTAATGTCAAAAAATGAAATAGATACACTGGAAAAAGCCTTTTTAGACAGCCACACAAAAAAGATGAATCTGCTTGTAATCAAGGTTTACGCCGTTTCATGCTTTATACCTATCTTTGTTTTCATCTGCTGTGTCTTAGACCTTTTTCATTATTCGCCGTTAAAGGCATTGTTTTCAGTTTTACTGTCATTCGTTTTGCTTGCAGTGATGATTCTTTATTACAAGAAAAAGCCCGATTCACAGCGTTTCAAGTATTTTGCGGCAATCACAATTCAGACTATAGTGTTTTCACTTTCGCTGGACCCGAATATCAAAATTACTGTCGCTTATTCTATAATGCCGCTTATAACTTTTCTTTATTTTGACCCGAAATTTTCGTTCTGGGCGTGCATCATCTGCTTAATCAGTGCAATTACGGCATGGTTCTTGATAAGCGATGAAACAATTGCGTTCAATCATCTTGGCGTATCGAAAAAGTTCTATCTGATTTCTTCTGGTTCAGGCTTACTTCTTAAATTTACCGCGATGACATTGCTTTTGTGCGTTTCTTCGGTTCAGACTAACAAATTTAAGATGTCTCTGCTTGAGCATAACGTGAAAATCCGCGACATGCAGACAAAAGTGCTTTACAGCTTTGCAGACTTAATAGAGCTGCGCGACGGAACGACAGGCGAACATGTAAAGCGCACAAGCGCAATTGTTGCGCGCATAGCCAATTATATGGTTGAAAACAAAATTTATGCAGACAAGATTTCGATTGAAGATTTGCACTGCACCGTTATGGCCGCGCCTCTGCATGACATCGGAAAAATTAAAGTGCCTGACTATATTCTTTCAAAGCCTGCACCGCTGAACGAAGAAGAATACACCATAATCAAGAACCATCCTGTTGAAAGCGAACGCATCATAAGGCGCACGCTGAACAATGTCGAAGACAATCATTTTGTCAACATTGCTTCAGAAGTCAGCTTGTATCATCATGAAAAGTGGGACGGCACGGGCTATCCGAAACATCTTAAAGGCGAAGAAATTCCTGTTTCGGCGCGGATTATGGCAATTGCAGACGTATTCGACGCGCTTTGCAGCGAACGCCCTTACAAAGAGGCTTTTTCTGTGGAAAAGGCTTTTCAAATTCTAGAAGAATCTAGAGAAAAACATTTTGACCCTGTGATGGTCGATATAATGGTTGCATTGCGCCCTGTTCTTGAAGGAATCTATGAAGGTAAAAACCCGATAACGCCAAGCTCGCCGAAAGCAAGCGTTTCTGCTGAAATAATAAAACGGCTGCGCGCGGGCTGAAAAAATTCAGAAAACCACTTGGTTTAAAACACAGAAACTGTTAACAATTAATGGTCTCTTTAGCAATTAATGATTTGCTGCATCAGCTTCAAATATACTGCGAGGTTTCGATTAATTGAAAAAGCTTAATCCATGTTTTAAAATTCTAGACATTTTTATATTTGCAGCAATTCTTGTCGCCGGAATTTTCCTTTCAAAGAATTCACTTAAAAAAAAGGGAAGCACTGTAAGAGTTCTTGCCGACGGCAAAGAATATGAATTTCAAATGAAGAACGGCACTTACAAAGTAGAAGGTGTTATCGGAATTACCACATTTCAAATTGAAGACGGAAAAGTTCATATTATTGATTCGCCGTGCCCGAACAAGACTTGCGTTGAGCAGGGCTGGACAAGCCCATTAATCTGTCTTCCGAACAAAGTTATCATAACTATTGCAAATTACGGAGATTTTGATGCTGTCGCAGAATAAAAAACGCATTGCTTATTTGTCTGCACTTACGCTGCTGTTTTCTTATGCAGAGCTTTTTCTGCCGCGTTTTCTGCCGTTTTTCAGGCTTGGGCTTGGCAATGTGGCAGTTCTTTTGTCGTTTTCGCTTGATCCGTCAAGCTTTATTCTGCTTACTGTCATCAAGGCTGTTGCCAGCTGTTTGATGTCCGGCACTTTATTTTCACCGTTTTTCTTGATTTCGTTTGTTCAGTCTGTAATAAGCGGCTTATTTATGTACGGAATCGTCAAATTATTCCGTGGCAGATTGATAAGCATTTATGGCGTTTCAATGCTTGGCTCTGCTTGCAGTGCAGTGCTTCAAATTTGGCTGAGCAGCCTTTATCTTGGTGAAGGAACTAACGCGCTTCTTGGGCCGATGCTTTTATTCAGTTTGTTCAGCGGAATTGTTACAGCCTTTCTCAGCCAGATTCTTCATATACCGGAAGAAGTGCCGGAATTGATAAAGCAGGAAAAGCCGGAAACAAGCGCTGAAACAGAGAAAAAGCAAAAGACAAAAACAATCTGCATGATTTCAGCAATTTTAGTTGCTTCTGTTGTTATCATGATGCTGAAAAATATTTATGTTCTGCTTTGTGCTTTAGTCTTGTCTTTTGCGGCGCAAATCTTATCAAAAAGAAAAATCAAAATTTTGCCGCATATTTCTATCTGGCTTTTTGTGGTTATTTCAACATTGATGATGCCGCAAGGCGAGGTTCTTTATTCTTTTGCGGGCTGGAATATTACGAACGGCGCGCTGCTTTCAGGCATTGAAAAAGCCATAAAGCTTTCTGCTTTATCTGCTTTGAGCCAATGTCTTGCAAGTCTCCGCCCGACTGGAGAAGGAATTTTATCTTTGTCTTTAGCGTATTTTGGCGGGCTTTGCAAAATCCTCAACAGTTCAGAGGGCAACCTTATAAAAAGAACCCGCGCCGCATTAAGCGCAGAGGCTATTTATGAATGATATTCGATTATCGAATGACATTTACAGAAGCAAAGTCTGTAAGAAGCTGAAGTTTTCCGTCAAGACCTTCTGTGTAATATAAATCCTGATTTTCAGTAAAGATAATCATCTCAAAATCTGAATGTTCTTTCCAATAAGCTGCGGCATCTTTCAAGCCCATAACGAACATTGTTGTGCTTAAGGCATCAGCATACAAGCCTGATTCTGCAATTATTGTCACACCCGCAATTCCGTTGTCGACCGGCCGGCCTGTTTTCCCGTCGAAAATGTGAATGTAGTTATGGCCGTCATCTGCCGTAAAAAAGCGTTCATAGCCGCCGCTTGTAATAACCGCTTTGTCAGCAATTTTGATTGATGCAGCCGCTTTGCCCGTCCAGGGGCTTTTTATTCCGATGTTCCATTCAGTGCCGTCAGTTTTTTTGCCAAGAGCCTGAATGTTTCCGCCTAAGTCTAGAAGAGCTGAACGGATGCCGTTGGCCTTCAAAAGCTTAATCGCTTCATCGCCAGTATAACCTTTTCCGATAGCCCCAAAATCTAAAGCCATTCCGTGTTCCAAGTTTATGGAAGTGCCGTCGATTTGAATTTTCGAATAATCTGTCAATGGCAGCAGCTCGTCTATCTGATTTTCAGAAGGCACTTTATAAGCGCCTGTTGTAAAGCCCCACGCAGAAGTAACAGGGTACAATGCCGGATTGAAAACGCCATTAGTCTGCTTTGCAAAATCAAGGCCATATTTTGTCAATGTCAAAGTGTCGCCGCTCGCAGAAATCTTTTCGCCGTGGTTTAATCTGTATACATCAGAAGCTTCATTTGTAGTTGAGATATTCCGTTCAATTTGATAAATAAGCTTTTTGGTTTTTTCCAGCGCTATATCTGGTTTTTTCCCATACACCTGAATTGTCATAAAGGTGTCCATGGCGTTTAAAGAAGTTGTGGCTTTTTGTTCACCGCAAGAAACAAATAAAAAGGCGGCAAAAACAATTGCAGAAAGAAACACGCATTTATTCATAGCACGAGCATATCATATAAAGTTAAAAAAATCTTGTTTGAAAGGCTGTAATTGTAAAATATGAGATTTTTTTATCGATTTAGGATTTTCATTTCAATATTCTTATGATAAAATTATGCAGTTTATACAACTTACACAGAGGATTTACTTATGGCAAAATCTAAATTTTTTAAGATTATTGCAGGCATTTCTGCTTTTGCAATGCTTTGGGTAATGGTTTCTTGTGGCGGTGCTAAATATACAGACGGCACATACACAGGAACTGCTGCTGGCCGTAACGGAGACGTTGTTGTTTCTGTTACTGTAAATAATGGAAAGATTGCTTCTGTTGATATTGTTCAGCACGAAGAAACAGCTGGTCTTAGCGATGCTGCAATTGCAGAAATTCCTGCTGCTATCGTAAAGAAAAATTCTACAAAAGTAGATGCAGTTTCTGGTGCAACAGTTACATCAAAAGCAATTATGGCTGCTGTTGACGCTGCTCTTGCTAATGCCGGCGGAAAAGCTGACAGCGGCAAAGCTGAAAAAGCCCGCAAGAATGTTGCTGTTACATATACAGCTGGAACATACGAAGGCACAGCAATGGGCATGAACGGACCTGTTACTTTGGAAGTAACTTTCTCTAAAGATGCTATTACTGACATTAAAGTAAAATCATCAAAAGAGACTGGCCATGTCGGCGACCCTGTATACCCGATTATGTTCAAAGATGCTATTGAAGCAAACGGTTCAGGCATTGATGCAGTTTCTGGTGCAACATTCACTTCAATTGCTGTTAAAAATGCTTTGAACGATGCTGCTGCAAAAGCTAATGCTTCTAAAATCGAAGATTTCAAGAAGAACACAGTTAAGCACACAGCTCAGAAACCAATTGATGAAACATACGATGTTATCGTTGTTGGTGCTGGTGGTGCCGGTATCGCTGCTGCTGCTCAGTCAGTTCAGAACGGATATTCTGTTCTTATTATCGAAAAGAACGCCGAAGTCGGTGGTAACACTGTAGTTTCTGGCGGTCAGTTCCAGTCTGTAATGCCTTACCTTGTTTGGGAAAAAGACAACCCTAACGCAACAACTGGCGTTTGTCCGCAGGATGGAAAAACTTACGACAAAGTTAAGATGGCTAACGGAAACATCGCCGTTCTTAAGACAATCCTCAACTGGAGCGAAGCTCCATTTGACCCGGCCGGAGCAAAAGACTGGTTCGAAGCTGGCGACATTGACAGACTTTCAAAGCACGGTGTTCATCAGGAATATCTGCCTGTTTTGAAAGCTCTTAAGCAGGAAATCAAAGATTACCTCGCTTGGGCACAGCCAAAACTTAATAGCGGCCTCAACGAAGGTTCTTTGACATTGTTCTCAACAGTTAATCTTCATATTTTCCAGACATACTATGGCGGACTCCGCCCGAATGCAGATTTCACATCATGGATTTATGGCGACTACGACCTTGTTTGTCAGTTCATTAAAGATGGTCAGGAACTTAAAGACTGGCTCGTTGATCAGGGTTCAGCTTTTGACAATGCCACACAGCCTACAATCGTTGGTGCTCTCTGGCAGCGTGAAAACGACTACCTCAAGAAAGGCCCAACTGCTTTCCAGTGGGGAACATACTTCCAGCCGCCGCTCAACACAATCAACGAAGCTGCCGGAAAGAACAAGATTCTTCGCCGCACAGAAGCTAAAGAGCTTATCGTAGAGAACGGCAAAGTAACTGGTGTTAAGGCTGTTATGTACGACGGCACACAGGTAACAGCACATGCTACAAAGGGTGTTGTTCTTGCAACTGGTGGTTACGCAGCTAACGTAGCTAAAGTTATGGAAACAAACGAGTACTGGGCTAAAGACAAGATTACAAGCCGCACTCAGACAACAAACCGCTCTTCAATGCAGGGCGACGGTATCAAGATGGGACAGGCTGTAGGTGCTGACGTAACAGGTCTTGCTTATACACAGCTTATGCCTATTTCTTGGATCGACAACGGACAGCTTGCATTTGGTGGCGGTAACTACACAGTTTACATCAATCCTACAACAGGCAAGCGTTTCGTAAACGAAACAAGCGAGCGCGACGTTCTTTCTCTTAAAGAGTTTGAAAACGGAATCGAGCGCAACAAAGTTCAGGGTGTATTCATCGAAATCGCAAACAGCAAGCAGCCAATTCAGGGTCCATATCCTTATGGAACACCGGGAACAGACGCTTGGAAGACCGATGTTGAGTGGAGACAGTATGAGCGCACAATTGACCAGCTCGGCGACCTTTTCAAAGAGCTTGGCATTACAGCTGATGCAGCTGTTGTAAAGCAGGAAATTATCGACTACGATAAGGCTCTTATCACTGGCAAAGAAAGCAGCTTGCCAATCAACAAAACTGGTTGGACAGCTCTTATCGGTGATGCAGAGAAGAAAGCAGATGGTTCTTATGACCTTTCTACTTATAAGCTTGAAGGCGTGCCTCTCAAGGTTAGAATTATGGCTCCGTCAACACACCACACAATGGGTGGTCTTAAAGTTGACACTGGCCGCCATGTTCTTGACAAGAGCGGCAACGTAATCAAGGGCCTTTATGCTGCTGGTGAAGTTACTGGTGGCATTCACGGTGGTAACCGCCTTGGTGGCAACGCTATCGTTGAGATTTTCGTATCTGGACGTACAGCTGCCAACTCAATTGCTAAAGATAACTAATTCTAAGGTTATCTGCTAGGCTAAAAAAAAGCTGCCCAACAAACGGGCAGCTTTTTTTGTTTGTATTTGCTTATTTTTTGGTGATTCCGTCTATGGCAAGGTCTATCGCCTGATGAAGCTCCACGATGCCTTGCTGGTTCAAGATTGCAAGCCTGAAAATTGAAGACTCAATCAACGCATAAAGCATTTCATCTGTTGTAGAAATGTCGCTTACGGTTATGCTAAGCTCGCCTTTGTTTATGCCTTCAATGAGAATGTTGCACAAAAGATGGCGCAGACGCACAATGCGCCGCCTGACCATCGTGCCCGGGTTTTTGCCTGTTTTTTGCACTTGCAAAAGATAATTCAGTATTACAGTGAAAAGCTTAGAGTTTGCGCGGCAGCCGTCAAGAATATGGTGCAGCACTTGCTTGAGCTTCTCGTCAGAAGAAAGCTTTTCGTCATGCATAACGTCGAGCAGGTCAAGCTCAATGTTTGTGGTCAGCTGCCTTATGCTGCTGATGAAGATTTCGCGCTTGTTTCTGAAATATAAGTAAAGTGTGGTTCTTGTAATTCCGCATCTGTCTGCAATTTTCTGAAAGGTTGCGTCTTCGTAGCCTTCGTCAACAAAAACGTCAAGCGCCTTGTCGAGAATCGTGTGTTTGCGTTTGTCATGTTCAACAATAATTGCCATATACTTCTGCCTTTATCGCTATAGGTATGAATAAAAAACTGTATCAAGATTGCCGCACTTGAAGCGCTTTGCTTTTGTGGCCTTGCGCCCGATTGCTTTTTCAAAATTCGGGTGCGCCGTGATGATGCCCATCTGCCAGCCGGGAAAAGACTGAAAAAGTGAGGACATGTCGTTATAAAGCTGCTCTGCTTCCTGGCTTGTGCCGAGACGCTCGCCGTAAGGCGGGTTCGCGATGATAAGCCCCGAATCAAAAGGCGCGGCAATCGAGTCAAAGCTTGCTTCGATGAAATCAGGCCTTTGAATGCGTTGGTCGCTGCCGATAAGCTGCAACGCGCGTCCCGCTGTAACACATGCGTGTTCGGCGTTTATTCTTGCGCGTTCAATCGCTTTCGGGTCTATATCGCTGCCGGTAATTCTTGCCATGCATTCAGGGCGGATTTTTTCGGCTTCGCTCTGCTTTATGCGCAGCGCGGCTTTTTCGTCATAGATTGTAAGGTTCTCTAAGGCGAAATGCCGCCCGAAACCAGGCGCGACATTATATGCGTAGAGCGCAGCTTCTATGGGGAAAGTGCCTGAACCGCAGAAAGGGTCGTGCAACGGTGTCTTGCGCCGCCAGCACATTTGCTGCAGCAATGTTGCGGCGAATGTTTCTCTTATAGGTGCATCGCCGCCGTGAGTGCGGTAGCCTCTTTTGTTGAGCGGCTCGCCGCTGAGGTCAAGCAGCACTTGTGCAATGTCTTTTTCGATGTAGATGCGCACGGTGGCTTCTTCGCCGCTTTCCGGCAAGACTGAAATGTGCCAGACTTCGCCGAGCTTGGTGTAAATTGATTTGTGAACCATCGATTGTATTGTATGCTCAGAAGAAAGCTTGCTCTGGTGCGTACGCACTTTGTCGATTGTCACGCGAACGTCTTTTCTGAAATAATCCTGCCAGTCAATTGACTTTACGCCATCAAAAAGAGAATCAAAATTGTCTGCATGAAAAGAAGCAAGCTGAAGATAAACCCTGTCAGCTGTGCGAAGGCAAAGGTTTGCTCTGAAAAGCACGTCAGAATTGTCAGAAGTAAAAACCACACGACCAGGCGCATTTGAAACAGGCGAATAGCCAAGCTGCTTAAGTTCAAGTGACAATGTTCTTTCAGCACCGACAGCGCATAAAGCCACCAATGTAAACATGCTTTAGAATAACATTATTTCATAAAATGTTCAATTGCGCTTTTGCAGCAGCATGTTCTGGCGGTCTGACTCTTCTTGACCGACGGTCTAGCTTATCATACACGCCGTGCAAGCTCTTCTTGACCGACGGCCAAACTCTTTTAGACCGTCAGTTTCATCTGCATAGCAACATTCGGGCATGTGGCGTTCTCTGTTATAGCTTATCTGTATGCCGTCATGCAGATAAACCTTGCCGTCTGTAAAGTCTTTGAGTGAAGCGGCAACAGAGGCATAAGAGACAAAGTTACGGCTGCTGTATCTTATGCACTCTTCTCCGTAGGTGCTTCTGTCTATTATGCTTATAAGTGCCCACTGCTTTTTTTCAAACGTAAAAAGCGTATAATCCCACATGATGTCTTCTGTCAGCGCAGGATAATTCTCTGCCGCCGCAGTCTCAAGGCTTCTGCGCATTCTGCTGTGGTCAAACAGCACTTTTTCCACCGGCACAAAGAACGAAGCTTCTGCCGGTATAATCTTTTTGTTCATTACCCTCTCTCTTGTTACATTTTTATTCAGTTTTTATAGACAGCTGACTGTCAATTACAAGCTTTTGAGCACCAGTTCCTCAAGTTTGTTAGCATTTTGATTGAATCAAAACTCAAAAATGGTCAAGATTTATAATTTTTTCAGTAATTTCAGAAATTTCTTCAATATCTTTTATTATAACTCCCATTTTTTTTTCTAATAAATTCAATAGAAAATTTTCTAGCTTTTTCTTATTAACCATACACTTCATAATATCTGGTATATAATCTTTGTATTCATCGTCTGCAATAAATGCAGGTACATCAAGAGGATTCCAAATTTTCAATATATCATTAATTTTATCTTCTATCATGGTTCTACCCAATATCCTTTTATGCCATTTACAGTTTCTGAACTGAAAGCCGTTATGACTTTACTTTTGTTACTTCCTTCATTTGCAAAACAACAGTATTTTTTCCTAATATATATTTTGTTTGAGTTCCATATTCTTTCTTTTCCATCCATAAAGCTCTTTCTTATTGCACCGTGGCTAAAATCAAGTGATTTTTATCACTTACCACACATAAATTCGAGTATCATATTCACTCCGCCACAAACACACACCTTTTTTTAAATCTGAAGAGCAAATAAATATATCGTTCCAACCATGATATAATCCTGATTCTTTGATTACAAAATCGATATTATTCAAAATAACATTTCCAGATATTTTTATTGCGCCTATTTCTGATGACTTTTCTTCAAAAAATAAATATTCCATGTCTTTGTGAATATTTTTGTTTATTTGTTCTTTGAATTCCTCTAAGCCAGAATTTAATGGACATACTATGCCTTTTTTTTGTGTGTTAAAAGTATCTATTAAAGAAAAAACGTAGGCTTCACCAATTATTTTAGGATCTAAGAAATCATCAATAGATATTTCAATTCCGTTATCGCACCATTTTTTGCAGAATCTTAACCGTGTATTTCTAATCTGTGCTTCTATCAATTTTGTTCTATCCATTTATCATCACCTGTTAATTGAATCCATTAATGTCTTCTGGAAAATGCCCATCAAGCTGCTTATAAGTTCCTTTCTCAAAAGGTGTTTGTATTTTCCCATCTGAACTAATGCTATCAACTGCTCCATGAAAATGCTTCCCACGTCCATACTTATCTTCAGCATGCTCAATTATATATTTTTTCTTTCCATCTATCTCAAATTCCCACACCATTCTGTTTTCAGTTGAACCATCAAAAACAAATTTGTGAGTGTTAAATTGTGCTGATTTTGGTATACCATTTGCTATTTTTGCCTGCCTGAATGATTGTCTTCTTGTAGTTCTTATAGTCTCAACAACTTCATCTCCATGTTTTCCAGAAAATTCTACTATCTCAGGAATAACATTTAATGCAACTTTTCTTCCTTTGCTTGCTATTTCAGTAAACGGAATTAATGAAGATGCACTCCATCCAGCCTCTTTATAATTTCCCTCAAAAAGATATATTACGGCATTAATTACGTCTGGAATATCACCAAAACAACCTGCTACATCAAGAAATTTATGGATTTTCTCTGATAAAGTCGATGATGATACTTGTGCAGAATTACCACCAGAATCTTGACCAATGCCATTGGTATGAGATCTTCCAATACTTGAAATAAAAACGCCTGCTGTATTAACCGGCGGAGCAGATGTTACCGGCATCGATACTGACGGTGCTTGTGCAAAAGACGTAAACTGTGTTTGTGCATTACCAGATTGTGTAATATTTGCTGTTGTTGCTGCTGTTTGAGTTGCAGTTGTTGCTGTAGTTGTAGTAGATGCTTCTGTTTGAGTTACAGTTGTTACTATTGATGAATCATTTGAAACATTTGATTCGACAGATACTTTTGAATCTGATGCTGTTAATCCTAATGGGTCTACATAATTCACAGGGTCATTTACAACATAGCTGAACCAGTTTGAGCCATCTCTAATTGGGTCTACAGTCGTAAAACGAGCAGAAACAGGTGAATAGTCACGGAAACCATAGTCGTAAAGACCTGTACCGTTGTCATAGACTTTGCCGCAGTAGCCAAAGCCAATATTGTTTTCAAGGTTGCCGAGATATGGAGAACCGAAAGCGTCATAATCATAGCTTGATTGCACTGTGCCGTATTTATCGGTAACGCTTCTGACACTGCCTAAAATGTCTGTGCCGAAGTACGAAGTGCCGCTATCATTCGTCATGCCAACAGGTTCACCGTAGCTGTACAAACCTGTTCGTTGTCATAGAACTCTGTTACACAATTGTAACTTATTAAAGGGTAAATGAGATAAGTTTATCTGTCAACTGGGTTTGCAATTGGATTTCGCCTTTGGCTTAATCCAAAGCTTTTGATAAAACAGGCGAAACGCCCAAGTTTTTTTATAAACGAAAACTTAGACGTTTCGCCGAACAATCCAATGCTGTAGAACAATCTAACGCGAAACCATTTTGACTTTTGTCGCTCCGTTTGTTATACTAAACTACTATGCCGGCTGTTGACAGGCGTTCTGCCCTAAAAAAGTTGAAATGTTTAGTTTTTACCTCACGAACAGATTTGACAAAATTCAGAAAGCGCATCGAAGCTAGATTTGCACACGGTGTGCTGCCTAACTATGTCGACTGCCGCTCTGTTACGGTGCACGGCATCCCGAGCGACATGCTCATTCCGCAGATTTCATCAAACAGAAAGATGGTGCTTTACGTTCACGGCGGCTCTTTTATGGGCGGCTCGAAAGCTTCCTGGCGCAATTTCTGCGCTTCTCTTGCGAATGAATCTTCGTCGCGGGTGCTTCTGCCAGATTTCAGGCTTGCGCCAGAATACGCTTTTCCGGCCGCCATTGAGGATATTCTAGCCGTATACAAGCGCATGTGCGACCACCATGTAGACATTGTTTTTGCGGCTGATGGTTCTGGCGCGGCGATTGCGCTTGCGGCGGCTTTGAGCTTGCCGAAAGAATTGCGCAGATACTTTAAGGGCATGCTGCTTTTTTCGCCGTGGCTTGACCTTTCAGCCAGCTCGCTCATTTATTCAGTTAAGACAAAAGACCCGCTCTTTACGCAAGATGCATTCCGCGTTTGCGGTACGCATTACACTTACGAGGCAAATCTTGAAAATCCGCTCGTTTCGCCGTTGAGGGCAGATGTTGAGCATTACCAGAACTTTCCGCCAGTCTATATTCAGACCGGCTCAGAAGAGCTGATGGTTCCGTGCATGAAAAAGTTCGAAGAAAAGCTCAAGGAAGCCGGCGTTGAATGTACGCTTGAAATTTTTGACAAGCTTTTTCACTTTTTTCAGTTTGACCACGAGGACGTGCCGCAGACTCATCTGGCAGTTGAAGCGGCCGGCAAGTTTATAAAGAACCTCGGCAACCTTGAGAACGACGGCCTTGAGGGAGATGATTTATGGAGCTAGTTGCACCGGCCGGAAACATCGAGAAGCTGCGCTACGCTTATGCTTATGGCGCAGACACGGCTTACATCGGCTTAAAGAAGTTTTCGCTGCGCATAAAGGCAGACAACTTTTACGGCGAAGAATACAACGAAATTAAGAAGCTTAAGGCGCAATATCCTGAAAAACGGCTCTTTTGCGCGCTCAATATTTCTTTTCATAATAAAGATATAGACAACTTTTTGTCAGAGCTTGACTTTTTCAAGCAATACCCGATTGATGCGTTTATCATTCAGGATATAGGCATGGTCAACATCTTGAAGAAGCATTTTCCAGATACGCACCTTCATTTGAGCACGCAGGCAAACTGCATAAACAGAGAAGCGGTCAAAATGTACCATGACCTGGGTTTTAAGCGCGTCGTTCTCGGGCGCGAAGCTTCGCTGAAAGAGATACGCGAAATAAAAGACGCTGTGCCCGAAATGGAGCTTGAAGTTTTTGCGCACGGCGCGATGTGCGTGGCTTATTCGGGCAGATGCCTTTTAAGCGCATACATGACTGGGCGCGGCGCAAATTCGGGCTTCTGCTCTCATGCCTGCCGCTGGGATTACAAAGTGCTTGAAGAGCGCGAACGCCCCGGAGAGTATTTTCCGATTTTTGAAGGCGAAGACTTTACGGCTGTGCTTTCATCAAAAGATTTGTGCATGATTGACCATCTTGACGACATGAAGGCCGCCGGAGTTGACGCGCTGAAAATTGAAGGCAGAATGAAAAGCCTTTATTACGTGGCGATGGTGACACGCGCATACAGAAAGCAGATTGACGCGCTTGAAGGCAAAATCTCTGCCGAAGAAGCCGCGCCTTATGTAGCTGAACTTTACAAAGCGGCGCACCGCGAATTTGCGACAGGCTTTTATTACAGCAGAACAGACGCAGACAAGACCACGAGCGGCGCTTCTGACAGCGAATATGAGCTTATGGGCACAATCGGTGCACAGGCAGACAAAAGCACGGTTCTTGCGCTTGCAGACAAAAACCGCACCGCCGAAGAAAAAGCTTTTGAAGAGATGCACCCGCAGAAAAAGGCGGCTGTGCTTGAAGCGCGCCGCTTGAACGGCGAAAGCCGCGTTTTTGCAGAAGACAAGCCCGGCTATCAGTTTTTCACCTATAACTCGATGAACAAGCTTGATGCCGGCACGATGCTCGAATTCGTCGGGCCAGACGTTACAGCTTTAAGCGACAGCGAATATCAGTTTGTTGACCCGAAGACAGGCATGATCCGCGACTGGATAAGCCACGGCCACGAATGTTTGATTTACACTTCAAAGCCGGTAAAGCCTGACTATATTGTGCGCGCAAAATCTGCCGCACCGGCGCCGAAAGAGCGTTACCCGAACCTTTGCGAATGAATCTGAAATTGTTGATTGAGCGGCTTGCAAATGCAGGGCGCAGCATTGCGGAAAAACTCAAAGCTTGCAGATTTTGCGCAAAGATTCGCGCCCTCATCAGCACGTTCCGTGCTTTTCGTGCGAAGAAACTGAAACAGCAGAAGAAGCCGCTTAGCTTGATTCAGCGGATCGCGCGCGCGTTTGTGCTTTTCTGCGCGGCAGCATTTGTATTTTCAGCTATTATAAACATTTACATGATTCTCTCAACAAAAAAGTATGTCTATACGCAGAAAGAGCTTGTGCCTTCAAAGACGGCCGCAATTGTTCTTGGCGCAAAAGTCTACAACGGCGGCTATGTTTCAATTGCTTTTAGAGACCGCATCGTGAGCGGTGCAGAGCTTTTGAGCATGGGCAAGGCTGAAAAGATTCTGCTTTCGGGCGACCACGGGCGCAAAACTTACGATGAAGTAAACACAGGCAGAAACTTTATCTTGAAGAATTATCCAGAAATTGCGCATGAAGACATTTTCATGGATCATGCTGGTTTCAGCACTTATGAAACGATGTACAGAGCAAAGGCTGTTTTTTGCGTTGATGATGCGGTAATCGTTACGCAGGCTTTTCATTTGCCGCGTGCTTTATACATTGCGCGTAAGCTCGGCATTGACGCGGTCGGTTACGAGGCAGATGAATCTGTAGGCTTTAGAAAACGAGTCCGCATGTCTTGGGCATTGCGCGAATATCTGGCGCGCGTCAAGGCGTTCATGTCGGTGGCGCTTCATGTAAAGCCCACATACCTCGGCGAGCAGATTCCAATAACAGGCGACGGCACAAAATCTTGGGATTAATGTGCATTAGCCGTGCTCTTGTAGTAGATTGCTTCGTCACTTCGTTCCTCGCAATGACGTACGCTGGTCATTTCGGCTTGTTTTGGCTACGCTCAATGACCGTGTGCACAATGGCGGGTTACTGAGCGAAGTCGAAGCAACCGCTCGAAACTTCGTTGCGAATGACGGATGCTGCGCACAATTTTCAAGTTTGAAGCATCGTCATTGCGAGCCGCAGGCGAAGCAATCCATTGGGTGCAGCTAAATCAGCTTGTTTTGTCTGATATGCGCTACAAGCTTTTGCGCCAGCTTTTGATGCGTCTTTGCGCTTGGGTGCCAGTCTGCGCCGATTCCGTCTTTTTCGTCCTGCACATCAAATTTCAGCACAGAAATTTCAGCTTTCGGAAAATCTTGCTTGAAAAGCGTAGCTGCTTCTTCGATTGCGCCGCACAAGTCTTGCCCCATAACGCCGAGGCAGGCAACAATGGCCGCTTCCGGCGAATTGCGGTGCACGCACTCAAGAAACTGGCGGTAGCAGCTTATGAATGTGTCTACGCGCTCTTTTTTTTGGCGCGTATAGCTTTGGTCATTCGTGCCGAGGTTTATGACAATTACATCGCTCTTAAAGCTTGCCGCACTCCAAGTTTCAGGCTCAAGTTTCAGCCTTAAAGAAAGCGATTTATCTGTGTAAGGGTAGAGCATCGGCATGAGAATTTCTGTTCTTACATAGTCTTCTTCCGGCGCAATGTAGCAAGAAATGATGCCGATGCCGCTCCAACTGACCATCTGAAATTCTGCGCCAAGTTCTTTTGCGGTCAGAAATGCAAACGACTTGTCGGCGCGTTCTTGCGCTGTGGTGAACACGTCTTTTTCAAACACGCCGTCTATGCCGTAGCCGCATGTGATTGAATCGCCAATAAACTGAATTTTCGGCTTTTTGAGCACTTTGTCTTTTTTAGCTGAATCGATGCAATTTTCGAGGAGCTTGCCTTCAAGCTTTAAGCCGCAAAAACCAGCGTATGCAAATGCCGCTTCGCTCAACTTGATGACACGGATATGCACTGTTTTTGGCGTTGCGCTTTCAAAAAGCGTATAATCTGCAAGCTTTTTGTTGAGCTGAATGTGCTTGTCAGGCTCGCCGCCAAAGTTTTGCCAAAAATTAAGCGGCTTTTTTGCTGCGCTTGCGTCAAGCTCTGAAACATAGACGCCGAGCCAGCATTTTGTGTCGCTCTGCCATGCATCCGGGTCTGAACATAAAGAACAGACAGCTTTTGTGCCGGCAAAGGCAAATTCAAAGCCAGCAGCGGAATAATCAAAATAGCGTACGCCGTCTATGTCCATCGTTCTGCCGAACCAAATCAGCGAATCTTTAGAAATGTCTGTCATTTAGCTTTATCCTTATCGGCGGAAGAATCCCATTCAATTTGAACCAGGCGCTCTTCGATGTTTGGGATGCGCCAGACATTGCGGCAGTCTTCGCGGTGAACAATGATGCCGCGACCGCGCGAAACGTAGCCCACAACGTCGTCGCCGAATTTGGGGGAACAGCAGCCGGCGAGGCTGAACAAAAAATTTGAGGTGTCGCCGATGCGGATGCGCGCCGTCATCGTCTTGTGCACAAGCTCGGCCTGCTCGGCTTCTTGCTCTTGCTCTGCGCTTTTGGGCGAGTGGTTGTGGTGGCTGAAAACAGGCTGCACGATAGCAGTGGCGGCAGTTTCACCTTCAGGTTTTAGTGCGGCCGTAAATGTCGGGTCATGCTCGTTAAGATAAGCGCGGATTTTCGCCTTTGCCTTTGCAGTTTTTACCACGTTCAGCTGATTAACTGTCGGGTGTGCGGAAGGGCTTGTCAAAACTTCAATTGTCTGTGTGTTTTCAAGCGGCGTGCCGAGCGCAATAATCTGGCCGTCTGCTTTTGCGCCGGTTATCTTTTCGCCAATGGCTGAATGAATTGCATAAGCAAAGTCTATTGCGCAAGAACCGGCCGGCAGCTCAATTACGTCGCCGTGCGGTGTGAACACAAAAACCGAATTGCCGAGCAGCTCGCCCTTGATGGCGGCAAAAAACTCGCGCTGAGTTTCTTCAGCCGTATCTTGAGCCGCTGCCTTGGCAAGCGTCTTCATTTTATTGACGACATCAAGGCTTGAAGCGGAAACCGCATCTTTGTTTGTGCCTTTCTTGTAAAGCCAGTGGCTTGCAACGCCGTTTTCAGCCGTGTCGTGCATCTTGAAAGTTCTAATCTGAATTTCAAGCGGTTTGCCGTTACATTCTACGGTTGTGTGCAGAGACTGGTAACCGTTGCTTTTCGGGTTTGCAATGTAGTCTTTGAAGCGGCCGTCGACAGGCTTCCACAAATTATGCACAAGCCCCACAAGCGTGTAGCACTGAACGGTGTTGCTGCACAAAATCCGTATTGCAAGCAAGTCAAAAAGCTCGTCCGCGCTTTTGTTGCGTTTTCGCATTTTCTGGTAAATCGAATAAAAGTGCTTTGCCCTGCCCTTTACCACGACCTCGATTCCGGCTTTTTTTGCTTCTTCTTCGATTTTGGCGACTGCCGTGTTTATGTATTCGGCGCGCTCGTCTTTTTTTAGCGAAACAATCTTCTTTATATGTGCAAAAATTTCAGGGTTTGAAAATTTCAGGCTTAAGTCTTCAAGCTCGTCTTTAACAGAAGAAATGCCGAGCCTGTTTGCAATCGGTGCCCAAATGCCGATTGCTTCGTAAGCGGTTTTGCGCTGTTTTTCAACGTCAACGCCTTTGAGGTTGCGCATTCGGTCAAGCTTGTCTGTAAGCTTTACGATGATTGTCCTGATGTCGTTTACAAGCGCAAAAATCATCTTGCGGATTGAATCTGCCTGCTGCTGTGTCTTGCACTTCATTGTGAGCTTTGAAATTACGGCAGATTCATCTAAAAGCAGAAGCACTGTCTTTCCGAATTTCTGCTCAACTTCGGCGCGTTCTTTTTCGTCAAATTTGATGTTGTGCAGCGCACCCGCAACGCATGTCGGTGCGTCCATGTTCAGCTGAAGCAGAATATCTGCAACTCTCAGCTGATGAGAAATTTCGATGTTTGCTTTTTTTGCTTCGGGCAGCGCTTCTATAAAAGAAGCCGCTTCTTTTATAGCGTTTGCCGCAGATTCTGTCCGTGCGCTTACGGTTTCCGTGCTTGCGTTACTCGTGGCTGCCCTCCTAAATCGTCAAAAGTCTGAACATCAGCAAAACCGGCTTCTTTTAAAAGCACGGCTGTCTCTGCCGCATTGTATTCGCCTGTTTCAATGAGCAGTATACCGTTTTTATCAAGCGCTTGCCATACCTCTGGAATAAGCTTTCTGATTATATCAAGCCCGTCTGCACCGCCGTCAAGCGCAAGCCGCGGCTCGCTCCGCCCGTCTTGCAGAAGCTCGTCCGTTATGCGGCTCGGCACATAAGGCGGGTTAGACAAAATAAGGTCAAACTTCGCCGCGCTGCTAGAACCGCCGTCAGTTTGCGCTTTTCCGCTTTCGCTCAGCAGCGGCTCAAGTAGGTCGCCCTGAACAAAGCTGATATTTTCTGCATTGTTGCCGAGAATTGTGCTTGCGTTGCGTTTTGCAACATCAAGTGCGGCTTTTGAAACGTCAGTCAGCGTAAAATTGAACTTTTCAAGCGGCAAATTTTGTTCAAGCGCTTCTTGCAAAACGCTAATGCCGATGCAGCCCGAACCTGTGCAGACATCAGCAAGGCGCAGCAGTTTTTCTGGGCTAAGCTTGAAAAAGTCTGAAACATGCTTTACTGCAAGCTCAACAAGCAATTCAGTGTCGGGCTTTGGTATAAGCACGGCCGGAGAAACTTCAAAAGTGCTTTTCCAAAAATCCTTGCGGCCTGTCAGATAAGCCACAGGCATTCCGTCTGCGCGCTTAAAAAGCAGCTTTGCAAAAGCCGCTGTGTCTTCCGCTGAAACTTTGTCTTCGGCGCGCAGAAGCAGCTCGTTTTTCTGGCAGCCAAGCACATGCGCAAGCAAAAGCGAAGAATCAAGTTCCGGCGTGGCCGTGCTTGCGCTTCTAAGCTCAGCTGCGCCCCATGCGCGCAACGCAAAGACTGTGCCTGGCTTCTGCAGCGACTTTTTCAGCACGTCAAAATACGGCTGCCATGTAGTTTCAAAGGGCATAAAGCTGCCCTGCTGCCACAAGTTTATAACCTCTTCAAGCGTGCACCATTTAGCTTCGCAGACTTCTTCCGGCTGCAAGACAGGGGCAAGCTGTGGCTTGCCCGAAACATCGTCAAATTCAAAGAGCCAGCAGTCAAGAAAAAACGAAGGATTTTCCGGCTCTGGCGGCACAAACCTATATGAAAAAAGCAGAGTGCTTTGCGCATCATCTGCTTTTATTCCGAGTTCTTCGTTTAATTCGCGCAGCGCGGCTGCTTTGCTCGATTCGCCTGCTTTTGCAGAACCGCCTGTCGGCTGCCAGTAGCCGCCCCAGAAAATTTGCGGCACGCGCCTTGAAACAAGCAGCTTGCCGTCGCTTTTTCTCCTAACCCAGGCGTGTATAATCAGGTGATAGTCTGTTTTGTCTATGGTTGAGCCGCGCACGGCCGTTCTGTTCTGCGGTTTGCGCACGCGGTCAAAGATGTCCCACAATTCCATAGATTAAGAAAGTGCAGTGCCGTCAGCCTTGAGCAGCGCCTCTTTGTTGTAGATGCAGAGCGCGTCAATCAGCTCGTCAAGCTGGCCTTGCATAACCTGGTCAAGCTTGTAAAGCGTAAGGTTGATGCGGTGGTCCGTAAGTCTGTTCTGCGGAAAGTTGTACGTGCGTATGCGCTCGCTTCTGTCTCCAGAACCAACCATATTGCGCCTTGCGGCGGCACGTTCCGCATTTTTCTTTGATTCTTCAAGGTCAAAAAGACGCGCACGAAGAACACGCCAAGCCTTTGCCTTGTTCTTAATCTGGCTTTTTTCGTCCTGCTGAATTACGACAATGCCTGTCGGAATATGCGTAAGGCGCACGGCAGAATCTGTCGTGTTGACGCACTGACCGCCCGGGCCGCCGGCGCGCATAACGTCAACGCGCACATCTTCTGGCTTTATGTCAATTTCAGTTTCTTCTGCTTCAGGCAGAACCGCAACGGTTACGGCCGAAGTATGAACTCGGCCCTGCGCTTCAGTTTCAGGCACACGCTGAACGCGGTGAACGCCGCTTTCGTAGCGCAAGCTGCCGTAGACATATTTTCCGCTAATTGAAAGCGAAATCTCTTTGTAGCCGCCGACTTCTGTTTCGTTGGCGTCCATTATTTCGTATTTCCAGCCTTTCATGTCGGCGTAGCGCGTATACATGCGGAACAAATCTGCCGCAAAAAGCGAAGACTCGTCGCCGCCGGTGCCGCCGCGGATTTCCATGATGATGTTCTTTTCTTCAAGCGGGTCAGGCGGAATCAGCAGAAACTTTATCTTTTCTTCGATTTTTGGCTTTTCTTCTTCAAGCCCTTTCAGCTCTTCGCGCGCCATTTCCTTCATGTCGTGGTCGTCTTCTTCGGTTATAAGCTGCTTTGCGTCTTCTATGCCCTGAAGAATAGTCTTATATTCTTCGTAAGCTTCCATAACGCTTGAAAGGTGAGAATGCTCGCGCATTATGTCTTTGTATTTTTTCGGGTCTTTGACCAGTTCCGGGTCTTGTATCTGTTCGTTCACTTCGGCAAAACGCTTTGCCATTTGTTCCAGTCGCTTAATCATGCGCTAAGTATAGCAAATTGTATGTTTCTAGAAAAGGCGCGGTAACGAATTCTTTAGAACAAGTTGCCGCGCCCATGTGAAGCCTGCTTATTAGGTTCAATTTCGAGTTTCATTCAATTGTGTCATTGCCGTTCTAAACACGGCAATCTAATGGCAATTATTATTGGTTTTGTGAAGAAAGATTGTCAGGTCACCTATCTGTCGACAGGTAGACGCCCGACGTTGACAAATTCTTGCAAAATTTATGATAAAATAACAAAACTTGAAATTGAGACTAATAGTATATATGTCTTAAATACTATTTAAAGAAAAGAGAGCTATCTATGAAGAAGTTTTTATTAGTTTTTAGTGTTTTAGTGATTTTTAATTTATATTGTTTTGCGGAAGTTACAACAGACTCAATCTGGGGTGTTTGGGATTTTAAAAGTAAAAAATATCCTTATGAATCACTTCAAACTGCAACGGCTGATGGAGTTGAATATCTCCGTACGACATGGGAACTTTTGATTTTTGAAAAGAACAATGAAGGGAAATCTGTCATTAGGGAACAAGGTTACGGTAGCGATTTATTGGATTATTATCAAAAGGACAGCAAGACGATTGTTCTTTGTATCAGAACAATTGGTGATATTATGCAATATGGTGAAGTTGCCATGCATTTCATCGATGAAAATAATGTATGGTTTGAAGTTTTGAAACCTACAAAAAATAATACAAACTTGCCTTTAATAACAGATTTTAAAGGTAATAAAATTTTGACTCGTATGCCGACAATTGCTTCTTTGAATATACCGGTAATAACATTAAATGAAGGTGACTTGATGTATTGCAATGATAATTTGCGTCTAAGAACTGAACATTCTATTCATTCTTCTGATTCAAAAGTAATTGTCTGCATGAAAAAAGGCACAAAAGTTAAAGTAGTACAAAAATACAATTGGCCCGGCTACATTGACGGTGTAGTTTCAGACTGGGTTGAAGTTGAAGTAATCGAAGATTCATTCGACAAAGACGGCAAGCCGTTGCCGAAAGGCACTCGCGGCTGGTGTTTTGGCGCATACCTGACTTTAATTGATGATGGTTCAAAATAGAATTCATCTCACGATTCATTCGTGCCGAGGGGTTGATACCCTGACACCGCTAGAAGCTTTGTTGCGGGTCTGCGTCGAAACAAAGGGTATCAAACCTGAGTGCAATTGGGTAATCATGCAAACTTTGGGTATTCAAAAACAGAAGCCTGCATAAACAGATTCTGTGATGAAACGGAATCTGGCAAGAGTATGTTCAGTCTGTAAAAAGGTAATGGAATTAGTCTATTGCGAAAAGAAAAGCTCAACAATAGAAAAAGCTCTGTGGGTATGCTATAATGCCGCTATGAATCAAAGATTTTTGCCAATTGGCATTCAGGATTTTGAAGACTTACGCAAGCGTGACTGCATTTATGTAGATAAAACAGCACTTATATACAAACTTGCTGCAGAAGGAAAACCATACTTTTTAAGCCGTCCGCGGCGGTTCGGCAAAAGTCTTCTGCTTTCTACAATGGAAGCATATTTCCTCGGCAAAAAAGAACTGTTCAAAGGTCTTGCGCTCGAAAAGCTCGAAAAGGACTGGACTGTATATCCGGTTATAAAAATCAGTTTTGGGGCTGATAATTACCCTGATTTGGCAAGCCTGAAATCTGCTCTGAATCTGCAGCTTTCAAAGTATGAAAAGACGTATAACATTCAGGTTGAGGACAACCGTTTTGCACCGCGTTTGAATAATATCATTACAAATGTCAGCGAACAGACCAATCAAAAAGTTGTCATCCTCATCGATGAATACGACAAGCCGATTCTAGACGCGCTTTACACAGAATATGAAGAGCCCAACCGTCAGGAACTAAGAAGTTTTTACAGCCCGCTCAAAGACTGCGACAAGTATATCCGCTTTTTGTTCATAACAGGAATTACGAAAGTAAGCCATGTAAATATTTTTTCAGGCTTGAATCAGCTGAATGATATTAGTCTTAATCAGGATTTCTGTACCCTGTGTGGAATTTCAGAAACAGAACTTGAGAAATATTTTAAGCCAGAAATAGAAAAACTTGCAAAAGATAGAGAACTGACCGTTTCTGAAACAAAAGAAAAACTGGCAGAAATGTATGACGGCTATCATTTTTCTTTTAGAGGAGAAGGAGTTTATAATCCGTTCTGTTTATTCAAATGCTTCTTTGAAAAAATGTTCGGTTCATATTGGTTTGAAAGTGGTACACCATCATTTCTGGTAAAGACACTGCAGAATCAGCCGCTCGAATTATCGACTATGGTAAACGGCCGGCTTGCAAAAGAAAATCAGTTTAAGAATTATGATCCTGACAGCAAAAACATGCTGCCTGTAATTTATCAGAGCGGATATCTTACGATTAAAGGCTATGATAAAGAAAACAACCTTTATAAACTTGATTTTCCGAACCGCGAAATCGAAGAAGGCTTTCTTGAAGTTCTGCTCAAAAAGTTTATAACAGTTCCGTATGATGATATTGGGCTTGAAATCAACAATCTGAAAAATGCCTTGAAGAATCACGATGTAGATAAAGCGCTTTCCATAATAAAAGCCGCGATTGCCGATTTGCCGACTGTCGTAAAAAAAGACATGTGCGAAAATTACTATGAATCTGTCACGCATCTTGTTTTCAGGCTTACAGGATTCAGGGTTGTCAGTGAGCTGCAGTCTGTCGCCGGAAGAAGCGACATTGTGCTTACTACAAAAGACAGCGTTTTCATCTTTGAGCTGAAAATGGACAAAGGATGCGGTTTTGAAGAAGTTGCCGCCGAAGCCCTTACACAGATTGATGCCAACGGCTACGCAGACCGCTTTGCCGTAAGCGGAAAAACAATGTACAAAGCGGGAGTTGTCTTTTCAAGCGACGGAAAGGGCTTGCTCGGCTGGAAAGTAGCGGGGGCGAACAGCTGAGCAACGATGCGATGTGTGTGTTTCGTTGACAACTGAAAAAAGCTGCTTTATACTCGTTATATCTACAAGCAGTAGCTAGATTTACGCTGAACGGCGCACTGCCTTTCAGCCAAGCTATAAATATTTCGGAGGAAAAAAATGGCATGTTTTACTGCGCCTTTGGCAGAGGCAATTATTGTCAGCGCTGCAAAAAAGGTGATTGCAAAAAAAGAAAAAGCTGGTGCAACAGAAAACGCTTCGAACGGAACAATCTTATTCAGCGAGAAGCTCGGCTGGCTTGAGAAAATGCTCTGGGGCGGCTCTGCACTGCTTGCGTTTGAGCATGTTTGGCACGGCGAAGTTGTGCCTTATTTTCCGTTTTTGACGGCAGCCGAAAACCCAGAAGACTTTGCGCAGATGCTAAGGGAAATAGCCATAAACGGTGTGGGCATGGCTTTGCTTGTAACTTCCGTTTGGGGCGTTATGCTCTATGTTTCAAAGAAACTTGAAAAGCGTTATCTTAACAAACCGGGTATAAAGCCAGCTTTATAACGAGGTGCGCAAATGACATTGCTTATGACTTTGACGGCGGCAATTATTGCCACAATAATCTGGTATAAAGACGCTGCATCTGGCAAAAACAGAATGCTCGGCACGTTGAGCCTTATTTATTGGGGCGCGGGGCTTATGTGGCTTGTTGATTCAGTTGTTGAATATCTTGAGCTTGGTGCAGAATTTTTTGCACCGGCCGCAGAAGACATGCTGAACGACACATATCTCGGCCTTTCTGTAGTAGTTTTGGGGCTGATAATCTGGTTGATTTGTTTCTTGGTCAAAGACCCTGACGGTGTTTTCAAGAAAATCTTGTTTAGAAATAGCCAGCCTGCAAAATAACTGCTTAAAAGCAAATCTGAAAGGGCTGTCTGAAAAGTTGTGCTTTTTGGGCAGCCCAAATTTTTTATGGAAAATCTTACAACTGAAAAACTTGAAAAACTGAAGGAATCGCTGCAAAATATGCAGAAAACCGCCGTCGCATTTTCTGGCGGCGTTGATTCCACTTTTTTGCTGAAAGTTGCACATGATGTGCTTGGCGATAACGCAGTTGCGGTTACGGTGCGTTCGTGCCTTGTGCCGCGCCGAGAGCTTGCAGAAGCTGAAAATTTCTGCAAATCAAACGGAATCAGACAGCTTTTGATTGATGCCAAGCCTTTGGAAATTCCGGGTTTCGATGAAAACCCACAAGACAGGTGCTACATCTGTAAGCGTTCAATTTTTCAGCAGATTGTTGAGCTTGCGGCGCGGCACGGCATTGCACATGTCTGCGAAGGCAGCAACGCCGACGATACAAAAGATTACCGCCCAGGAATGAAGGCTGTTTCGGAGCTTGGCATAAAAAGCCCTTTGCGCGAGGCCGCGCTTGCAAAAGCCGAAATCCGAGAGCTTTCTAAAGCGATGAAGCTTGAAACGTGGAACAAGCCGTCTTTTGCGTGCCTTGCGTCGCGCTTTGTTTATGGCGAAAAAATTGACGAAGCTTCTTTGAAGATGGTGGAAGCAGCCGAGCAGTTTCTGCTTGATTCGGGCTTTACGCAAATGCGCGTGCGTGTTCACGGCAAAATGGCGCGCATCGAAGTGCCGCCGCAAGATTTTCCGCTGATGCTGGAAAATGCAGCCAAGATAAACGGCGCGCTCAAAGGTTTGGGCTTCAGCTATGTGACGATGGACTTGCAGGGGTACAGGACAGGCAGCATGAACGAGGCTTTTTATAAAGGAAATTTCTAAAAGCATGGAAACATTTGAAAATTTGGGAATAGCCAAAATAGACACAAGCCGCGAACAGCGCACAGGTTTCCCTGAAGTGGTGTTCTGCCAGAGAAAGCAGGACACTCACCTTCTTGAAATTTACAAGAAGCTTTACGAAACACAAGGCCATGTCTTCGGCACAAGGGCAGCGCCGCATCAAGCTGAAATAATCAAGGCTGTTTTTCCGCAAGCTGAATATGACGAAGTTTCGCGCACTTTGCTGATAAAGCCTGAAAAGCAGCCGGAACTTATCGGCAATATTGCGGTCTGCACCGCCGGCACAGCCGACATTTCAGTTGCAGAAGAATGCGTAAAGACAATCGAATATTTCGGCTCTAAGGCAAGCCGCTTTTATGACGTTGGCGTTTCTGGAATTCACAGGCTGCTTTCTCAAGTTGATGAAATAAACCGCGCGAATGCCGTTGTTGCAATTGCCGGAATGGAAGGTGCTCTTGCAAGCGTTATCGGCGGTCTTGTGAAAGTGCCTGTAATTGCAGTGCCAACAAGCGTCGGCTACGGTGCAAGCTTTAACGGCGTTTCGGCATTGCTCACGATGATAAATTCATGCGCCAACGGCATTAGCGTTGTGAACATTGACAATGGCTACGGCGCAGGCTATATAGCAACTCAAATAAACCGCCTTGCAGAAGGAAAACTGAAATGAAATCTTTGTATTTGGAATGTAAATCTGGCATAAGCGGCGATATGGCTGTGGCAGCATTGCTTGACCTCGGCGCAGACAAGGCAGTTTTGCAAAAAGTGCTTGATTCGATGCCGCTTGAAGGATTCAAAACTGAAATAAGCCGCGTGCAGAAAAGCGGAATCGATGTCTGCGACTTCAACGTGATTCTTGAGCATGACAACCACGACCACGATATGGCGTATCTTTTTGGTGACGGCAGCAGCTGCCATGAACACGCCCACGAACATGAGCATAGCCATGAACATGAGGGTCATCATCACCACGAACACGGGCACCATCATGAGCATGATGCGCAATTTTGCGAAGAGCATTGCCACGATTACGGTGATGAAGCCCACACGCATGAGCACCATCACGAAGAGCATCACCACGAGCATGGCGAACACCATCATCATGAGCACCGCGGCTTGGCTGAAATTCAAAAGATTATAGCCGGAACAGACATGACTGAAAAGGCGCGGCAACTTGCGCTTAAGATTTTCGACATTCTCGCGGAAGCTGAATCAAAGGCACACAACAAGCCCAAAAACGAAGTGCATTTTCACGAAGTCGGTGCAGTCGATTCGATTGTCGACATTGTTGCACTTGCGATTTGCTTCGACAATCTCGGCATAGACAATGTGATTGTGCCCGAAATGTGCGAAGGCACTGGCATGGTGCGCTGTCAGCACGGCGTTCTGCCTGTGCCTGTTCCGGCTGTGAGCAATATCGCAGCCGCTTATAAGCTGCCGTTTTCGTTTGTCAAAGATCGTGGTGAATTCATTACACCGACCGGCGCGGCTTTTGTTGCCGCCGTGATGAAAAGCCAAAAATTGCCAGAAAGGTTCACGGTTCAGAAAATCGGAATGGGCGCAGGCAAGCGCGCCTACGAACGCCCGAATTTTTTGCGCATTTTCATAATTGAAGACACAGCCACTAATGATGAACCGCAGACCGAAGATTTGTACAAGCTTGAAACGAACATCGACGACTGCTCTGGCGAAGCTTTGGGCTTTGCGATGGAGCGGCTTTTGCAAGCCGGTGCGCTTGATGTGCATTATATTCCGTGCTTTATGAAGAAAAACCGCCCGGGCTGGTTGCTGATTGTCTTGTGCACTGGCGGCAATATTGCGCGCCTTGAGCAGATAATCTTTGCAGAAACAACCACAATCGGAATCAGGCGCATCAAGGTTGAGCGCACCAAGCTTGAGCGGCGCGAAATTGTGCTGAAAACAGAATTCGGCGAGATTAAGGCAAAGCAAGTAACGTTGCCCGACGGCACAACGCGAAACTACCCTGAATATGAATCTGTAGTCAGCATCTGCCGCGAGAAAGGCTTAAGTTTTCAGACTGTGTACAATAAGGCTCTGGGAGTTTAGCGTTTACCGCTGATATTTGAAATTGCGCCCCCGGCACAGGGGCGTCAGGGCACAGCTTTAGTTATAAATCCAGATGCCTGTGTATTCTTTGATGATTTCCAGTTTTCTTTGGATTATGTCGTCTTTCATTGAATCGCCAAAAAAGCCGCCCATTATTCTTCCGGCTGCTTCGTGGTTACTGAATTTGTAATCAGTTTCAATTATGTATTCTTTAAAGCCGTTATCAACAAGTGCATGATAAAACTGGGCAAGCTTTTCTCCCGGTGGATTTGCTGATTCTACGTTTGTTCCCATAGTCTCAATAAAAATGACTTTATCTGCCCTTTTTGTAGTTTCGCTGATAAGCATTTGAATGGTCTGTGCCCGGGTTTCGTTGTCTTGAACCACTAAATGTCCAAAACTCCAACCTTCAATTATTATGTCAAATTTGTTTTCAAGTGAATTTATCTGCTTGTTGTCAAGAATGGAATATTCGATTTTATCTGACCATTTCGACAAGTTTATCTTTGCTTTGTCAATCATGTGCTGCGAGTTATCGTACGCATAAACTTTTTGAGCCTTGTCGATATAGTTCTTTGTAACTCTGCCGGTTCCTATACCAAATTCGCCGGCAATTTTATTTTCCCATTGTATATTGCTGTTGAGAAACTTATAAAGATTGTTATTATAATCTTCGTGGTTAACCAATTCGTCATACAAGTCTGAATAATTTTTATAGACATCGAACATATTCGCCATAATTTCTTCCTTGTGCTTTAAAGTCTCTTCAAAAATGAATGTTTTGTGTCCATTTCAAAACCGTTTTCTTTATAAAAGTTTAATGTGCTTTCCCGGTATTTACTCACCATAAGAATAATCTACATGAGAACATGGTTCAAAGAATCCTGTAATGGCCTCTATTTTTTTATCAACAATTTCAAATTTTACAGAACATTCCAGATCATATTGGTCATCAATCTTTTTATACACGATATAATTTACAAAATCCTTTGTGTCGCCAAGATTATAATCTAATGCACCAAAAGTATTGTAAAGCAATTCAACAGAATCTCCAATTTTTATTTTAGAATCTTCAAGAAGTTCATTGTTAATGATTCTGATATAGGAATTTCCATGAAGACTAAGGCTGTTACCTTTGTAATAACATTCCCCTTCGTCAGAAGAAATCTCATCATAATTTTTATAGATAAAATTGCATAAAGAATTCAGCTTAAATGCAAAATCATAATTTTCATTATTAAGTTCAGTAATGATATTTGATGGAACTCTTTGTTTTATTTCTTCTTCATATTTTCTTGAAGCTTCTGTATATTTTTTTTGTTGATTTGTCTGATTGATAAGTGCATTTTTTTTACGGATAGTATCAGAAATACTTAGTGTGAAAATTAAAATTCCAAAAGCAT
>LVBI01000012.1 GCA_001603145.1 Spirochaetales bacterium Spiro_07
GAATCAAGTAAGTTCCAAAAAAAATCAAACCAGTTTCCTTTATATTCAAGCCAACGGTAATCTTCCGCTTCATTCTGCAAATTATAGATTTTCATTTTAAGCACTGCTTCCCTTTATAACATCTTCAAGTTTTCGCGCGGCGGAAACTTGGCCGTTTTGCTAGATTAAGCTTTTGCAAAACGCTGCTTCATTCTTTCCAATATCTGCTGCGCCATGTCGTTTGAAACTTCGGTCTGCGGCTCGTGATATTCGACAAGGTTTGCAGGAATTTCGTCTAAAAACGGCGAGGGCGTGCATTCAACCACGCTCTGCATCTTGCGGCGGTGACGGCAGCTTGAAAGAAAGAGCTTCTGCTGTGCGCGCGTGATTGCGACATAAAACAGCCGGCGCTCTTCTTCGATGTTGCCTTCGCCGTCTTCAAGTGAGCGCGCATGCGGAATGATGCCGTCTTCGCAGCCGACGATGAACACAACCGGAAATTCCAAGCCTTTTGAAGCGTGAATCGTCATCAAATTGACTTTGCCTTTGTCAGAATCATCGTCCATGTCGTCGCGCGAGAGCAGCGTGATTCTGTTAAGATATGCAAAAAGCCCAGAATCAAAATTGTCAGGGTCGTTTTCCCAGATTTCTATTGAGTTTACAAGGCTTTCGATGTTGAGAAACTTGTAGCGCGCCGCCTTTTCGTTTTTCTGGTATTCAGAAATGAGATAGCTCCAGTAATCAATTTCATCGACCATTGTGCGCACTTTTTTTGCAAGACCTTTGCCGCTCAGCATTGACTGGCGGTGTTTTTCAATAAAGCAGACGAATGCGCTTAGCTCGGCGCGCGTCTTTGCGTTTAAAATTGCAGGTGCATCAAATGGGGCAGAGAAAACAGGCTCAAATTCAGCCTTTTTGCCCGAATATTCGGCTGCGTCAAAATCTTTGTCGTTAGCGGCGGCTTCAAAAAGCTCTTTCACAGAGCCGTTCCATGTTCCGCTGGCATTATCGCCGGAAGCGGCGCCGTCTGCTTCATTCATGTCGAAAAGCGAATTCTGGTCGCCGTCATCTTCTTCGTCAGAAGCTTCAGCGGCAAGCAAAGCCTGAATCGCTGTCCAAAGCGAGCAGTCATGCTCTTTTGCGACGGCGGAAATGTCTTCTATGGCCTTTCTGCCGATGCCGCGCCTCGGCGTGTTGATAATTCGCAAAAGATTGATGTCATCGTCGTGGTTTGCAATGACACGCAAATAGCTTATAACGTCCTTTATTTCTTTCCGCTGATAAAAGCTTGTACCGCCCGACATTGTGTATGGAATGTTGTTCTCAAGGAACGATTCTTCGAGCGCACGGCTCAGCGTGTTCGCCCTTATGAGCACGCCGAAATCATCGTATTTGCGCTGCTCCGTCATGCAGATAGACTGAATAGTTTCAGACACAAAATCAGCTTCGTCTGCTTCGTTTTCGGGCATATAAATCTCAATCGGGCGGCCTGAACCGTTGCCAGACCATAGCGATTTGTCTTTACGGTTTGTGTTGTGCGAAATCACGCCGTTCGCCGCAGCGAGAATCGTCTCTGTTGAGCGGTAGTTCTGTTCAAGCCTAATCTCCTTGACGTCGGGAAAATCGCGCTCAAACATCTTGATGTTCTCATAATTTGCGCCGCGCCATGAATAGATTGACTGGTCATCATCGCCGACGACAGCCACATTTTTATCAGCCAAAGCATGCATGAACTGATACTGCTGAATGCTCGTGTCCTGGAATTCGTCTACCATTATGTACTTGTAGCGCTCGCGGTATTTTGCAAGCACATCGGGGAATTCGCGGAACAATTTGAGCGGCAGCGTGATAAGGTCGTCAAAATCTACGGCGTTATAAAGCTTCAGCCCGGCTTGATATTCTTCGTATAGCTTTTTGTACTGGTCGTTCGCGCTCTGCCAGTCCCAGCGGCCAATCTTGATGTTTGAAAAAAGGTTGCCGATTTTGTAGACATCGAGCGCGTCAGCTGAAAAGCCCAGCTCCCGGCCTGTTTCTTTTATAAGCTGGTTTCTGTCCGTTTCGTCATAAATGCTGAAATTACTGCGCCAGCCGAGTTTGTCAATGTCTTGACGCAAGATTCGCACGCCGAAAGCATGAAAAGTTGAAACTGTAAGGTTCTGCAGCTTTCTTCCGGTCAGTTCCTTTATGCGCTCTTCCATTTCGCGCGCGGCCTTGTTCGTAAAGGTTAGCGCAAGAATCTGGCTCTGCGGAATGTTATTGTCAAGCATGTGCGCCATGCGGTATGTGATAACGCGCGTCTTGCCCGAACCTGCTCCGGCAATTATAAGAAGCGGCCCTTCAAAAGTGGTGACGGCTTCAAACTGTTCCTTGTTAAGCTGTTGCTTCAGTTTCTCAACATTCATAGGCGGCTATTTTACGCGTTTTTGCAGATGCTATCAAGCTGTAGCAATTAATACTTAATAGATGAACTTTAAAAAATGCGTCTGCTTTCAGGAAAGCGCGTCGGTTCGGTGCAGTGCAAGGTAATAGGAATCCGACTGCGCAAATTTTCTACGAAAATTTGCTTGCGATCCTTGCAAGCACCTCGCCGCCGCTTTCTTTCCTTACCGCTACCGCATTTTTTAGATTTACCTGAAAAGTATAATCGCAAGACAGCTTACTTGCGGAATTGGTATTTCAAGCATATACTTTCAGTAGAATCAAATGTTTGTTGCCTTTTTTTTGTATTGTAGGAGATAAAAAATGATTACTGTTGTTTGCTTTGTAACGCTTGGTATTATTATTTTTAGGATCATTTTGCAGATTAGAGGTGGTGTTTTGCTAAAAAAATATGCAGGTTTCTGGGGAAAAATTGGAGTTGATAAAGTTTTGTTTCTTGCGCCTGAATTTGCACCGCTAAAAACTTATGAGCAGTTTGTTGCAAATGAAAAAAATGCTGAAATAAGCAGATATTGGGAAAGCTTAAAGATTTATAAATTATTTCTTTTGATTTGCATTTTGTTATGGTGCATACTAATTATCTATGGAATAACAACAAGTAAATAGCAATCAAACTCATGAATTTTGCAGATGCAATCAAGCACTGAACTTGCCAGACTTTTTATCAAGATTTATACTTTCATTAAAATTGGTTAAATTGAAGAATAAATAATTTTATGTGTAAGATTTGTGAACAAATAGAAACTGTTAAAAATTTTGAATCTCCCATGGAATACATCGATACACTAAAATATATACAAAAATTAGTAGACAGTGGCAAATTTCAATTTAGATTTTTAAAATATGAGACTGACAAAGTCTTAAATGAAGATGGTAAATGGGTTGATGATGTTATCACTCATAAAATTGAATGTAAAACATGTGGTCAGATATTTAATTGTACAGCTATAACATATCGTGGTGGCGGTTCTTTTGAAATAGAAGACTAATTACTGTGAATATTGACAGAGGGGTTCTTAGGGGTGTCCCCCTAAGCTGTGCCGGAAAAGGATAGGGTTTAAGGAATAAAGTACTTATGAAAATAATCGACAAAAACAAGGACTTTTACGATTTTTGGGCGTATCAGCCGGACTCTGATGAAGAAACAGTATTCGACAGGCGCGGTTCAATTATGCTTACAAAAGGCACTCTCTGTAAAACCATAAATGAAGGTTCTGGTGCAGGCAGATTTGTTAATGGGGAATTTGTACCGATTCCAATGTATCCTTATCATGATTTCATTTTCGATTTTAAGAATAAAGAAGCAAAATCTCCGTTTTTCATTATTGCTCTTGCCGCAGGATTTACTTTTTCCATTATAAAATGGACAAACTTAAAATACGAAAATTCTGACCCTATCAGATTTTATGTTTCTCCACTGCTTGATTTTGACATGGAACTTGTTTGCACTGTCAAATGGTATGAATATTCGGGTTCTCCGCTATGTCTTTATGTACCATCCAGCAGTCAGTATGTAATTCCGAAAATGACAGTCGATGACTGGAAAAATGCTAATTTTTCAAACATCTCGTTTCGTCCGTTTTTTGAAACACAGTCTGATACAGTTTTTCCTATTTTAGCAAACGCAGGCTTTGCTTCAATAATTCAGCCAGAAGCAATATACAGAGGAATAGAAGAATATCTTCTGGCAGAAAAAAATGATAAACCTGTTGAAAGCATTGGTCTGACCGATGTTGATAAAGCCGTTAATCATGGCTTTGATAAAAAGACATCATTCCGGAACATGAAATGACGCTTCCAAGCGTCAAAAGTTCCGGCTCTTTCAAGAGTCAAAATCCATTTTTCATTGCCAAATGCAACAAAAGTTGCTAAACTTTATCAGATAATATGCACACGCAGGGCTTTAACCTGCAACGCATCGGGGGAAAATTCTAATGAGCGTATATGAAAACGTTACCGCTTTTTTAGGCAGGCATGGTTTTTCCGTTGCCGCTTATGATGTAAACACAACGATTAACGGTCTTTTATATGATATGAAAGCCGGGCTGGAAAAAGGCAATGAATGTAATTGTCCGATGGCTGCCGCCGAAGACATGATTCCTACATGGGGGTTGCCGCCAAAAGAATCGCCGAAAAACGAATCTGTAATAGTAATTGATGCCGGCGGCACAAACTTCCGTTCATGCCTTGTTACATTTGATGCAAACGGCACGGCAACTATAAGCGAGCTTGAAAAGACTTCAATGCCGGGCATTGAGCGCGAGCTTTCAAAAAAAGAATTCTTCAGTGCGGTTGCAGCAAACCTTGACCATCTTAAGAATAAGGCAAAGCGCATCGGTTTCTGCTTTTCTTATGCAATGAAGATTACGCCTGACAGCGACGGCGAAGTTATCAGCTTTTCAAAAGAGATTAAGGCAAAAGAAGTTATCGGCTCGCTTGTCGGCAAAAACTTGAGCGATGCACTTGTTGAGCGCGGCTGGAACCGCCCTGAAAAGATTACGCTTTTGAACGATACTACGGCGGCTCTGCTTGCAGGCGCTTCAAACGCTATCGAAGGCCGTGCATACAGCTCTTATGTCGGCTTTATTCTCGGCACAGGCATGAACGCCGCCTACATTGATTCAGAGCCGGTTGCAAAGCTTGCAGGCTTGAAAGATTCAGCCGGAAGGTCTGCGCCAAAAAGCCAGATTATCGTCTGCGAATCGGGCAAGTTCAACAAATTGCCGCGCTCAGAATTCGACATTGAATTTGACAAAACCGCAAATACTCCGGGGCTTTATGTAATGGAAAAGATGTGCTCAGGCGCATATCTTGGCCCGGTCGGCTTGATTGCACTCAAAAAAGCTGCCGAAGACGGCTTGTTCACAAAGCCTGTTGCAGACGCAATCAAAGCGCTGCCTAAGCTTGAGCTTAAGGATATGGATCAGTTCTTCTATGCACCGAAAAAGACGACAACTGTTCTTGGCGCAATTGCGGCAAAGGGCACTCAGCAAGATGCAGACACAATTTTTGTGTTGCTTGACCATTTTGTAGCACGTTCTGCAAAACTTGCGGCCGCAATCATTTCTGCTGCAATAATCAAGAGCGGGGCAGGCTACAGTGCGGCGCTGCCTGTCGGTGTTGTCTGCGACGGCACGACTTTCTATAAGACGCACAACCTTAAAGAGCGCCTTATCGGTTATTTGAACGAGGTGCTTATAAACCAGCGTCATATCTATTTTGAGATTCTTTCAATAGACAATGACATTACGCTCGGTACTGCTGTGGCTGGCTTGAGCTGAAAAAACGGGCGGAAGCCGCCTAGTGCGGCTCCGCTCAAAAATTTACAAGTTTTCCTAAGTATATGAAACAGATTTCCGATAAAATAATAAATAGTGCTGCCTTTTGAAAATCTTATAGGCTTCATCTATTTAAGTTTTTCTATTATAATACAGTTGAATTATTGAATCTGATTTATTTATTCAGATTCTTGAGGGGTAAAACGTGTCAGCAAAAGGAACAATCGGCAAGACTATTGTGTTGCTTTTATTGATTATCATTTTGGTCTTTCTTGGCTTATTCTGGTTTGATTATTTGGGTGTAATTCAAGCCAAGAAGTTTTTTGAGCCGGTTTACCGCCTTGTTGGGTTGCAGCCGCAGACTTCTGTTTCTGCTGTCAATAATTCGGCTGCACAAGAAGCTGACTTGGAAGCAGACAGGCTCGCAAAGCGGCTTGAAGCCTTGAACCTGCGCTCGCAAGAGCTTGACAAACGTGAGTCTGACATTCAGGTAAAAGAAGCTGAGTATCAGCAGATTGCGCAGGAACTTGACGAACGGAAGATTTCGCAAGAAGAGCGCGAAGCTACATTTGAGAAAATCACCAAAGAATACGAAGACAAGGAACGAAACTACAGAACTATTGCGGCAGAGCTTAACGGCATGCGTCCTGAAGCCGCTGTCGCCATTCTGCTTGCAATGGAAGATCAGCTTGCAATTGATGTTCTGCGCCGTGTAGATGAAATCGCTGAAGAAGAGGGCAAAAACTCAATGGTTCCGTACTGGCTTTCTCTTATGCCGGCTGACAGGGCTGCTACAATTCAGCGCAAGATGACTACAAAGCCAGTTACATTGGAATAAACTATATTTGCTTGCTTTACAAGAAGCCGGTGCATCGCATGATGCTCCGGTTTTTTTTATGCCCAAAAGATTGTCGGGTCAAGCCCGACAATGACAACAGTCTGCCCGGCTATGTCAGATGCTGAAACGAGTTCAGCATGACAATGGAGCACAATTGGTAAACCGCCATTGTTAAATAGTAACCGGCTTTTGAAACTGGCTCTAAAGTGTCTGTGCCGTTTTCCGAAAAATAATAAGAGCATTGAACAGATAAAGAAGTAGTTCTTTATGAATTATGCTTTCTGTAAGAAATACAAAAAGATAAGTTTCTAAAATTTTAGTTTTGAAGGTCGGTGTGGGAGGCTTTGAAAACTTCAGGCTTTGATTTTGAAATGAACTTGATGTTTCTTTACGCTCAAAATGGAGGTATGCCGATGGAGGCTATAGCTATTCGCCTTGACGGTATGGAAACACTTGCTGCTTCATCAAAAGCTTCTCTTGGATTGATTGGCTCGGTGCAGGGCGATACAAAGTTCAGCCTTGCGCTGGACAATGCAATGAAAGCCACGGATGGTGTACAGAAACCTGTTGAATACACAAAACCTCAGGAAAAGCCGTATGAGAAACCGGCTGAAAAGCAGGATAGTGTCTCGGCAGATGATTCAAAATTAAAGCAGATGGTTTCAGAGTCAGAAAAGACTGAAGAAACTGCTGCAAAAGCTTCAGAAACAGAGAATAAGGCTGAAGAGAAAGTTGCTGTTTCAGAAGAGAACAAGCCGGAACAGGCTGCTGTTCTTGCAGAAGAAGACGCAGAAGCTGTTGAAACAGAAGTAACCCTGGCTCTTGTTGAAGATATCCCGGAAACTGAGGATATAGCCGGAGAAAAGGTACAAGTCAAAATCTCAAAGGATGATTTGGTCAAAAACGTGACCGAACCTGTCATTTTGAATGAAGAAAGTGCGGAATCTGTTGCAGAAGCAGATGAAGACATGCTAGAAGCTGATGGTCTTGTAAAGAAATCAACTAAAAAGACTGCAAAGAGCAACGATGTAGCTGCCGCTTTTTCAACAGTTCAGGCAGAAAAGTCTGAAAATACTGCAAAAGTAAACGACGAGCTTGCCGCTGATACAATGGTTCATGCTACGGCAGCAAAGAAACAGGAAGCTCCTCTTATTGAAGTGATTGACGAGCGGACTCATCCAGAAGCTGAAAACGGCAAGGCTGGCAATTTTGTTACGGCTGTTTCTTATGACGAGAACGGCACTGCCGAGATGACGCTCAACCTCGCAAATCCGCAAGGACAGGATATTGCGCAGATTCAAGACGGAGTGCCTGTAAACGAAGGCTCAAAATCTGCTTTTGCTTCTATGCTTTCAACTGAAATCAGAAACAATGCAGGCGAATTCGTAAAAACAGGTCTTATTACATTACGCGACAATAAGTCGGGTACTATCAATTTAGTTTTGCATCCTGAAGAACTTGGAAATGTTAAGATTAAACTTGAATTATCCGACAAGTTAATTACCGGTAAAATTATCGTGTCTAGCGAAGAAGCTTACGGCGCTTTCAAGAACAATATTGAAAGCTTGCGCCAGGCTTTTTTGAGTTCCGGCTTTGACAGTGCAGGATTTGAGCTTGCATGGAGCGGAAGCGGTGAATCTGAAGGAAGACACGATGAGGCAGAGCAGGGCAAGAATCCGCATGGTTTTGATTATGCTGATTCGATGCCGCTTGCAGCTGGTGCAGAAGACATGCCGGACAGTTATTTTGGTTTGACTTCGGTAAACATGGTTGTCTAGAAAGCAAGGACAAAATAGGAGAAATTAATGCAAATTAATACAGCAATGAGCGCACAAGACCAGGCTGTAGTTCAGCAGGCAGTAAACACGCAGAATGCAAAAAATGCTGCTGCAAGCGGTCGCGTAGCTAGTCAGGAATTGGGCAAGGATGATTTTCTTAAGCTGCTTATTACACAGCTTTCAAATCAAGATCCGACAGCTCCTATGGAGAATACTGAATTCATCGCACAGATGGCACAGTTCTCTAGTCTTGAGCAGATGACAAACATGAGCACAGGGTTTACTCACCTTGCAAACATGCTTTCTGGTTCAGAAGCTGTATCAACAATCGGCAAGACTGTTGAGCTTACAGCTGGCGAAAACGTTGTTACAGGCCAGGTTCAGGCAGTAACTAGAGGTGCAAATCCTCAGATAATCGTAAACGGCATGCCGTATAGCATGGAACAAATAAACAAGATTTATGGCAATTAAGAGGGTAAAGATATGATGCGGTCACTTTATGCCGGTGTTTCCGGTATGCAAAATCATCAGACAAGAATGGACGTAATCGGTAACAACGTTTCTAACGTAAATACAACCGGTTTCAAGCGCGGTCGTGTTAATTTTCAGGACATGATTTCACAGCAGCTTTCTGGTGCTGCAAAACCGACTAACGAAGTTGGTGGTGTAAACCCGAAAGAAGTAGGTCTTGGTGTTACAGTTGCAAGTATTGATACAATCTTTACACAGGGCAACTTGCAGACAACAGGCGTTTCTACTGATATTGCCATTCAGGGTAACGGTTTCTTTATCTTGAAGAACGGCGAAGAGACATTCTTTACACGTGCCGGTACATTCGGTGTAGATAAAGATGGCACTCTCGTAAACCCTGCAAACGGTCTTCGTGTTCAAGGCTATATGGCACGCGAACTCAACGGCGAAATGGTAATCAATACAGCAGGTTACACTGAAGATTTGGTTATTCCGGTTGGTTCAAAAGACCCGGCAAAGGCTACACAGAACGTAAACTTTGCCTGCAATCTTAACAAGAACACACCTGAAATCGTTGAAGGTGCTAACGAAGCTGAAATTGCAAAAGGCACTTGGGCAACTGAATTCAAGATTTACGACACTTTCGGAAACGAGCACAACTTGAGCGTTTCATTTGCACGCGTTGCTGGTGTTCCGAACCAGTGGGAAGCAACAGTTTTGATTGACCCGGATTTGGCTGACGAAACACAGACACGTGTTGGCCTTGGCGGCACAGACGGTCAGGGCAACACATTCATCGTAAACTTTGACAACAACGGAACTTTGCTTTCTGTAACAGACTCTGCCGGAAACGTAAGTGCTGAAACAGGCAATATTCTGCTTCAGACATCTTTCAACGTTCCGCAGACAACAGCTGCTGCAGACGGTGAGCTTACACGCCAGACATTCAACATCAATCTTGGTCAGATCGGAAGCCAGCTGAACACAATCACTCAGTATGCTTCTGACAGCTCTACTAAAGCTTTCTACCAGGACGGCTACACAATGGGCTATCTTGACAACTTCAAGATTGACAACAGCGGTGTAATCACAGGCGTTTATTCAAACGGAACAAACCGTGTTCTCGGTCAGATTGCAATGGCAAGCTTTACAAACCAGGGCGGTCTTGAAAAAGCCGGTGACAACACTTATGTTCAGTCTAACAACTCAGGTCTTGCAAACATCAACGTTGCAGGCGTTGCCGGAAAGGGTTCATTGCTCTCTGGCGCACTTGAAATGTCAAACGTTGACCTTACAGAACAGTTCACTGACATGATCGTTACGCAGCGTGGTTTTCAGGCTAACTCAAAGACAATTCAGACTTCTGATACATTGCTTGAAACTGTTTTGAGTTTGAAACGCTAATTTTTGGCTGTGGATAACCGATAAATAATGCAGGGAATGTGACGGAATTTGAAAGCATATTCTCTGCATTTTTTTTGGATTGAACTTTAATTGTTAAACAGAATGTAAAAAACCTCTTGACTGACAATGGGTTAGCATTCAAAATGGAAGCATTATGATTGAAGTAACTAGGCTTGATGGAAAAAACTATTGGATAAATCCACATCAAATAGAAAGGATTGAGCTTAATCCTGATGTCACGTTGCTGATGCTTTCCGGACAAAAACTTGTGGTTAAAGAAAAACCTGAAGAGATTATTGAAAAAATAATTGCGTACCGTCGTTTGATTGGTGCGTTTAAAAATGAAGAATAAACGGAAAATAAAAGGCTAAACTGTCTTTTATTATGTTCCGTAAAAATAATATAAATAGAAAAGTTTTTAAACAAACGTTTTTCAACTTTTCAACACTTTGAGTAGATTTCTTAAATTATTAAGAAAAACTTTCCAAAGGGGAGCGGGGCTTTTATGGATTTAATGTCATTCATTGGCGTTGCCGGTGGTATTGTGTGTGTTATCATGTCAGTTATGACATCTGGTGGTACATTAGGTGGAATTTGGAATACGCCGTCTTTCATATTCGTTCTTGGCGGTTCATTCTTTGCGATGTGTATTTCGTTTCCAATGAAACAGGTCTTGGGCATTTTTAAGGTTATGGGGCTTGTCTTCAAAATTCCTAATTACAACGAAAAGACTTTGCTTCAGAACATGGTTACGCTTTCTGAAAAGGCGCGCCGTGAAGGTATCCTTGCTTTGGAAGAAGGACTTGAAGATCTTGATGATGAGTTCATGAAAACTGGCCTGCGCCTCGTTGTCGACGGTACAGACGGCAACGTTATCCGAGGCATCTTGGAAAACGAGATGGGGCAGATTGAAGCACGCCACTTCACATGGATCGGCATGATGAACTCTTGGGCCGGTCTTGCTCCTGGTTTCGGTATGATGGGTACGGTTATCGGTCTTATTGGTATGTTGAACAACTTGGAAGATAAATCTTCACTTGGTCCTAACATGGCGGTTGCTCTTGTTACTACATTATACGGTTCTTTGATTGCGAACATGTTCATGACGCCAATGTCAAACAAATTGCAGTTCCAGAATTCGCAGGAACTTGTTGTAAAGGAAATGGTTATCGAAGGTGTTCTTTCAATTCAGGCTGGTGACAACCCGCGTATTCTTGCAATGAAACTTCTTACATATCTTGATCCTATATCAAGAAAAGCTGTTGAATCTGAAGTCTTGAAGGATTAATCGATGGCAAAGAAAGAAAAGAAAGCGCCTAAGCCGCCTTCACAAGAATGGTTGACGACTTATGGTGATATGATTACCTTGATGCTCTGCTTCTTCGTAATGTTGTACAACCCGACTGAAGTGGACATTGTGGAAGTAAATCAGATGGTTGCATCTTTGATGGGCGACCCGACAGCCGGCGGACAGTCTTTGTCGTCTGGGCGTCTGGCTGATTTGGGTAACACAGTCAATTCGATGCCTTCTATGGAAAAGGGCAAATCTTTAGGTTTGGCAGTAAAGAGGGCAGTCAGCCTTTTTGCGCCTGACGTAAAGTCAAATAGAATTTCTATTACGAGCGATGAGCGCGGTCTTGTTATAAGCCTTGCTTCAGATTCATTCTTTGCACCGGGAAGTGCAACGCTTGATATGGAACAGGCGAGAGATTCGCTTTTGAGACTTTCGCAGTATTTTTTAGCTCAAGAAGGTCTTGAAAACCGCCGTTTTAGAATAGAGGGGCATACAGATAATGTTGCACCAGATGCGGCGCTCTGGCCATCAAACTGGGAGCTTTCGACTGCCCGTGCAACAAACGTATTGCATTATTTAACTGATTTTGGTGCTGACGAGCACCGTTTTTCAGTGGCTGGTTATGCAGATACTCAGCCGAAATATTCAAATGATACACCTGAGGGTCAGGCGTATAACCGTCGTGTAGATATTATAATACTGGACGATGGACATTTTTAATGATACTATTTATAAAGCTGAGGAAGGTTAGCTATGGCAGATGATGATGAATTGAACATTGATGGTGACGAAACTTCTGATGAATCTGGAAAAGGTTCTGGTGGTTTTGGTGGAATTCTTCCGTCGATCTTGAAATGGGTAGCAATTGTTGTTGCAGCGATCATTCTTATTGTAACTGTTTGTGTCATCACAATGAAAATTATGAATAAGAATAGTCCTTCTCAAGCAGCTATTCCGATTTCTGACGATTATAAGAAATCACGTGAAGTGCTCGACTGGTACAGCTCAATTGGTTCCATCCGCACAAAGACAAGCGATGCGACACCGGCTACTGTAATCGTTGAAGTTGTTCTTGGTTACAAGAGCCAGGATAAAGTAACTTCTACGGAAATTACACAGCGTCAGATTGAGATTAAGGACTTTATCCGCCGCTACTTCACACAGAAGACAGCTTCTCAGTTGAAGCCTCAGAATGAGCGCGAATTGCAGATTGAAATTCGTAACTCTATTAATGATGATATTTTGATGGATTCGAAAATCAAGGACGTAAAATTTATGAACCTTGAAGTTATCGAACAGTAGTTGTTATAAGGGATCAGTATGAACGAAGTTCTGTCACAGGATGAGATTGACCAGCTTCTCACAGCAATCAGTTCGGGTGAAACTGAACAGGAGGATTTCAGACCTGTCAGCGACACCAGAAAGATAAAGATTTACGACTTTAAGCGTCCTGACAAATTCTCAAAAGAGCAGATACGTACAGTTTCAATCATGCATGAAACATTTGCACGTTTGACAACAACAAGTTTGTCAGCTCAGTTGCGCAGCATGGTTCATGTTCATGTTGCATCTGTTGATCAGCTCACCTATGAGGAATTTATCCGTTCTATTCCTACACCGACAACGCTTGCAGTCATTAACATGGATCCGTTGAAAGGTAATGCCATTCTTGAAATAGATCCGGCGATTACCTTTTCAATGATTGACCGTTTGTTTGGTGGTTCAGGTCAAGGAACAAAAGTACAGCGCGACTTAACTGATATTGAACAATCAGTTATGGAAGGAATAATTGTACGAATTCTGGCAAACATGCGCGAAGCATGGACTCAGGTTATCGACTTGAGGCCACGTCTTGGTCAGATTGAGACCAACCCGCAGTTTGCCCAGATTGTTCCGCCATCAGAAATGGTCGTTTTGGTAACGCTTGAAACAAAAGTAGGTGAGGAAGAAGGAATGATGAACTTCTGTATTCCTTACATTACAATTGAGCCTATTATTTCAAAGCTTTCATCACAGTTCTGGTTTTCTTCTGTCAGAAGAAGTTCTACAACACAGTATCTTGGTGTCTTAAAAGAGAAGCTTGCCAACGTTGATATGGATGTCGTCGCTGAAATTGGTTCAATAAATTTGCCTATTCGTGATGTTTTAAGTTTAAGAGTTGGCGATATTGTCCGATTATCTAATGTAAGAGTGGGTGACCCGCTCACATTGAGTGTCGGCAACGTAAAGAAGTTCCTGTGTCAGCCTGGTGTAATCGGTAAAAAGATGGGTGTACAGGTTCTTGGTAAGTTGGACCAGGCAGAAAAAGATGACTTTGAAGAATTAACAGAAGGAGACGAATCATATGAGTGATGGTGCTATTTCTCAAGACGAAATTGATGCCTTGTTATCAGGTGTTGATCTGGGCGGGATGGGTTCGGCTGCACAAACGTCTTCGGTTGCAAAAAAAATAGATACACAGCCTTTGGCTGATTTTGCAAAAGATACAACTGACAGCTTGAAGTCAAGCTTGTCTACTATGACAGGTTCAGAGTTTACTGTCGCAGAACCTACTGCAGAAGTATTGAATCGTGACGGCTTGTTGAAGCTCTTGCCGGAAATGGTAGTTGCCGTTACAGCTGATTTTTCTGAAAGCATGACAGGCGATCATCTTTTCTTGATGACTCCTGATTGTGCAAAGAAGCTTGCCGGCTTAATCAACAAAGAAGAGATTTCAGAGCTTGACGATATGTCGCTTTCAGTAATTTCTGAAATCGTTTCACAGCACAGCGGCACAGAAATCAGCGCATTAAGCAAAACTGGAAAATTCCCAGGCCTTGCTTGTGTTCCTGCTGAAGCAATTCATGTTGCAAAAGCAATGGTGCGTTATCCACAAGGCGATTTCGTCTTGTTTACATTCCCGATTACTGTTGATGGACAGACATATCAATTATGGGAAGCTATATCAAACAATGTTGCATTTAATATCTCTAATGCACTTAACCCGCCTGCAGCAAATGAAGGCGCAGCAATTAACGATATTCCTGCAGCAAGTGTTGCAGCTCCTATAATGCAAGAAGGCTTTGGCCAGAATACAGCAATGAATATGGGAAATCCTATGAACATGGGCGGAATGAATATGAATGGCATGGGCAATATGAATGGCATGGGTATGAATATGGGCAGTCAGATGGTAGGCGGCATGCCGAATGTTCAGCCTTTGCAGTATCCTAGCCTGCAGAATGGTATAAATCCAATGGAACAGGGAAACATCGGTTTGATTATGGATGTTTTCATGGAAATGACCGTAGAACTTGGACGTACCAAGAAGCAGATTAAGGAAATCCTCGGAATGGGTGAAGGAACAATCATTGAGCTTGATAAGCTTGCCGGTGAACCGGTTGATATTCTTGTAAACCACAAACCGATTGCAAAAGGTGAAGTCGTAGTTATAGATGAAAACTTCGGTGTGCGCGTAACTGAAATCCTTTCACCTGTTGAACGTGTTACAGAAATGAAATAAACGTATAAGTTAGTGTTGCTTTTCACTTGCTTTTGATTTATAATAAGCTCACATAGTTTTTTATGTGAGCTTTTTGCATTGGGGTTTGCAAATCTAAAAAAGCGGGTGGGGGACAATACGATTTTCTCAAAAAAAATATTGCTGTTTATTGCTGGTATTTTTCTTTTATCAGCTTCCTTTCTTTATGCTCAGAGTGAAAATGCAGAGCCTGTATCAGATGTTCGTGCAGAAGAACAAATGCTGATTATTCCTGATGCTGATGCGCCTGCGCCTGTTGAGCAGAACGTAAAATCAAACAATGTATGGCAATTCGTAAAGCTGATTCTTGTATTGATTCTTGTAATTGCATGCTTTTACGGCATTGTCTGGCTGTTAAAAAAATCGACAATTTCAAATTTTCAGCCGAGCCCATATCTTAAAAAGGTGGCATCTCTTAGCCTTGCGCCCGGAAAGTCTGTCTTTATAGTTTCAACACCTTCTCAAGCTTTTCTTGTGGGCACAAGTGACAATTCAGTCAACCTTATCGGCGAAATTTCAGACAAAGAGCTGATTGACTCAATGAACATTGCCGCAGACAGCCAGCCGACCGGCAAACCAAAAGATTTTCAGTCTATTCTTGCTTCATTCTTTCCAAAAGCCAAACCAGAAGAGCCGGAAGAGAACGAAGAATTCGATGATTATTTTTCATCTGCGGCAAAAAATGCAGGTGAATCACTGCGCCAAAGAAGAGAGCAGATTAGAGATGACAACAAAGAAGAGGGTGACGCATAATGAAACGTTCTGCTAAGCTTCAAAAAGTAATTATCATAATTGCAATGTTCTTAATGTGCGCGGTTTCTGTTTCAGCTCAATCTACGTTTCCAGATGGTTCTACATCGGGCAGAACTGATTTGGATTCAAACATGACGCCTGTAACGATTCCGCTTGTAGATTTGCAGCTGCGTCAGCCTGAAACTGGCAAAGAAGTGGCTTTCTCTTTGCAAGTTCTGCTGCTTCTTACGGTGCTTTCTCTTGCGCCGAGCATCTTGATTCTTGTTACTTGCTTTTTGCGCCTTTCAATTGTTCTTGACTTTATAAAGCGTGCGCTTTCTCTTCAGCAAGTACCGCCGACTGTTGTTCTTAACGGCATTGCATTTTTTATGACGCTTTTCATTATGTGGCCGACATTTAACCAGATTTACAAAAACTCTTTCAAGCCGCTTGCAGACGGTCAGATTGGCGTTGAAAGCGCTTATAAAGAAGCAGAAGCTCCGCTGAGAGTCTTTATGTTCAAGCAGATGTCAAACGACACAAGCTATATTTCAATGTTCATGAATATGGCGAAGCTGCCGAAGCCGAATAATCTTGCAGATGTTCCGACTTATGTTTTAATTCCAGCTTATATTTTGCATGAACTTACTGTGGCGTTCAAAATCGGAATCATGCTTTATATTCCGTTTATAATAATAGACATGGTTGTGGCGAGCATTTTGATGTCAATGGGCATGATTATGCTTCCGCCTGTGCAGATTTCAATGCCGTTCAAGCTGATGCTGTTCGTGCTTGTTGACGGTTGGGGCTTGCTGACGCAGCAGCTTTTCACTTCTGTTATACCGTAATGTTTCTGATTGAATTAGATTTTCTGGAGGGTTTATATAAATGAGTGTCGGTGAACTTGTAACATTGATGCGTGGCGGAGTTATGCAAATATTGATGCTTGCGTCGCCTGTTCTGGGCGCGGCTCTGATAGTCGGTCTTATAGTCGCAATTCTTCAAGCTGTAACTTCAATTCAGGAACAGACATTGACATTTGTTCCAAAGATTTTTGCAATTCTTATCGTGCTGGCTTTGCTTGGCGGGTGGATGTTCACTTCAATGAGAGAATATACTGTGCATTTGTTTATGAAAATACCAGAAATGGTGCTGTGATTGACGGATTAAGCTGATGTTAGAGCAGATTGCGGCAAAAGCTCCTCTGTATTTTTTGATTGCAGTGCGTGTTTTTGCAATGATTTTGACAGTTCCTCTATTATCAACCTCTGCTGTTTCAAGGGTTGCAAAGATTGCGCTCGCAGGGTATACGGCTTATTTGATTTTGCCGAATGCTTCATATTCAGTCTGGAACGTTGACCCATATTCTTTGGATTATGTAATGCTCATAATCGGCGAAGGACTTATAGGCGTTATCACAGGCTTTTATGTTTCTATGCTGTTTGCCGCGTTCAGTTCTGCCGGTCAGTTCTTCACTTATCAGATGGGTTTCGGCGCGTCAGAAGTTTACGATGCGCTCTCTCAAGTTGAAAACCCGCTTATGGGTCAGTATCTTAACTTGCTTGCAATGCTGCTATTCTTAAAAGTTGACGGCTTTCAAAAGCTTTTTATAAGCGGCGTAACGCACAGCTTCGGCTCGCTCAACTGCTTTGTGTTGCTTTCTGCAAAAGATTCATTCGTAAAATTTTTGGTGAGCGGCCTTTCAAGGCTGTTCTTTGATGCAATGATGATTGCGCTGCCGATTATCGGCACATTGTTCCTTATTTCAGTCAGCACAGGCTTGCTTTCAAAAGCTGCACCGCAGATGAACTTGCTTTCTGAAGGTCTGCCTATAACGATTTTGTGCGCTTTCTTTTTGCTCACTGCTCTGTTGCCCACGATGTGCAACTACTTTGAGCGTTGCTTTTTGCTGGCATTTGAACGGCTTGAAATGCTGTTCGCTTCTGTTGCGACGCAGGTGGTGATGTGATGAGCCTGACCAAAAAAGCTTTTGCATTAACAGAATTTTCTCAAAGTTTGGCGATAATTCCGTTTGGCAGCAGAAAAATTGCTGTTGCATCTTGCGCAAAGTCAGGCGCGTGCATTGACTTGCAGTGGTTCGCAAAAGCAGAAGACGAAGGCCGTACAGAAGAAGCTTCTGAACACAAAATCAGAAAGGCCAGGGAAGAAGGCCGCGTTGCAAAAAGTCAGGAGCTGAATTCGGGGCTTGTGCTGCTGCTGCCGGTTATTGCGCTGATTATATGCGCCCCGTGGGTTTTAACAAACTGCATAAAGGTTATCCGCTTTTATTTTGACCGTTGCGCTGAATCTGAATTTACAGACAGAGGCCTTGCAATTGCGTTTTTCGTTTATTTTTTGAAGATGATGCTGCCGGTTGCGTTGACTGCAATAATCGCCGGAATTGCCAGTAATATCATTCAAAATAAAGGCTTTTTGTTTTCTACAAAGCCGCTTGAGCCGAAGTTCTCGAAGATTCTGCCAAAGTTCGGCGAGTATTTCAGAAAGACGCTTTTTTCTGCTGAAGGGCTTTTCAATGTCGCAAAGTCAATAATCAAGGTTGCAATCATCGTTGTTGCGGCGTATGTACTTATAAAAGGCAACATCAAGACGCTGATGTCGCTTATGAATGTTGAGCTTGGTCAGGCTTTCGCTTATGTTGCCGGAATGAGCGCGAAACTGCTTGTAATAGCTTCAATCGTGTTCATAATCATCGCGATTCCAGATTATCTTGTTCAGCGCCATCAGTTCATGGAATCTTTGAAAATGACCAAGCAGGAAGTCAAAGAAGAGTATAAAGAGCTTGAAGGTGACCCGCTCGTAAAGAGCCGTCTGCGTCAGAGAATGCACGAGATGATGCAGCAGAGCATGCCTAAGCTTGTTGCAGAAGCTGATGTCGTAATCACGAACCCGACGCACTTTGCTTGCGCCATACGCTTTGATAAAACTAAAATGCCCGGCCCGATGCTTACGGCAAAAGGCGCAGACGCACTTGCACAGCGCATGAAAGAGATTGCACGAAGCAATGATGTTCCGATTGTTGAGAACAGACCGCTTGCGCGCGCGCTGTACAAAGAGGTAGAAATTGGTGATATTATCCCGGAAGAATACTACGAAGCACTAGCGAAAATACTCGCTCATGTGTATAATATGAATTCTTCTAAATATAGAGCAAAGTTCCTTTGACATTATTGATTTACTGTGCAAAAATATATGTATGGTAATGTTCGGAATTTTGCCGGTATATTTAAAAAATGATTTGTTTTGTATTGCTAATTTAATTCCTGACTGTTTAGGGGACGGTCAGAATAATTTATAAAAAAACATTCCGCGTGGTGTTTTTAAAAAAGGGTGGAAATAATGGCCGACAGAATCGGTAAATTATTTAAAGGCATTTCAAACAATCTTGTTCCTATCGCATCGATTATCGTTATAATGATGCTGATAATTCCTTTGCCGACATGGTTGCTCGATGTTCTTATGGCATGCAACCTTTTGCTGGCATTGCTCATGCTGCTTATCGTAATCTATACGCCGCGTGCAATCGATTTTTCATCGTTTCCTTCGGTGCTTCTTATTTCAACCGTTTTCGGTTTGGGCTTGAACGTATCTTCTACGCGCCTTATTTTGTCTTTGGGCACAAAATTTGACGGGCGCATGGTGCGCGCTTTTTCAACTTTCGTAGTTGGCAAAGGCGGAACGGAAGGTCTTCTTATTGGTTTTGTAATCTTCATAATTATCATAGCAGTTCAGACTTTCGTTATTACGAAAGGCGCGACACGCGTTGCAGAAGTTGCAGCACGATTCACGTTGGACGCAATGCCGATGAAGCAGGCGGCTATTGAGTCTGAATACAATTCAGGCGCAATAACCGAAGAAGAGGCAAGAAAGCGCAAGATGGAAGTTCAGCGCGAAGCCGACTTCTACGGTTCTATGGACGGTGCTACGAAGTTCGTTTCGGGCAACGTCAAGGTCGGCATCTTCATTACGGTGATAAACCTTGTTGTGGGCATTATCTTCGGCATGGTTTTGCGCAGCGAGACTTTTGACAAAGCTATTCAGACTTACGCCGGCCTTACAATCGGCGACGGTCTGCTTGCGCAGTTGCCGTCTCTTTTGGTTTCTTTTGCAACAGGTTTGATTGTTACACGTTCCGCATCAGACGGAAGCATGGGCGACGACATCAAGAAACAGTTTGCGCAGAATGCGTGGATTTACTTTGTCGGCGGTGCTACGATGATCGTCATCGGCCTTTTGCCGGGCTTTCCGTGGTATGTGCTTATTCCGCTTGGTGCTGCGCTTATCTATCTTGGCGTGCGCCTCAGAAAGATTGAGAAAAAGAATTTTGCCGCACGGCTCGAAAAAGAAAAAGCTAAGATTAAGCCGGGCGCAAGACAGGGTGATCCAAACAGCGAGCTTAGCCCTGTTGTTCCGCTTGACCCGCTCTCTTTGGAGCTGGGCTTTGCACTTATTCCGCTTGTTGACAAAGAAAAGGGCGCGGAACTTCTTGAGCGCATTACGCGCATCCGTGCAGAAGCGCACCGCGATTTAGGTCTTGTTGTTCCGCGAATCCGCATTATCGATAACATGGCGCTTGAGCCGAATGAATATTGCTTCAAAATCAGAGGCGTGCCTGTTGCGCAGAGCCACATCCGCATGGGCTGGTATATGTGTATGGATACAGGCGGCGTCATTGAAGAGATTCAGGGCGAAAAGACTACAGACCCGGCATTCGGTTTGCCGGCAATCTGGATTACAGAAGAGAACCGCGAAAAGGCAGAACGCGCCGGCTACGCCGTCGTTGATCCGCCAACGATTATCGCTACTCACCTTACAGAAATTATCAAGAGCCATGCGTCTGAAATTATCGGCCGTCAGGAAGTTCAGTCTATCGTTGATGCATTGCGCAAAGATTATCCTGCTGTTGTTGATGAAGTTACCAAAATATTCAACATGGGTGAAATCGAAAAAGTATTGCAGCGCCTTTTGCGCGAACAGGTTTCTGTGCGCAATACTGTTGCAATTCTTGAAACAATGGCAGACTACGGCCCGACAACAAAACGCACGGATATTCTTGTTGAAAAAGTCAGACAGGCTTTGGGCAGACAAATCTGTTTGCAATACACTGATGAGAACAGAACTCTGCATGTAATGACGATTGAGCCGGAATTCTTGCAGAAGCTTGTTGACAGCAGAATTGATACAGTGAACGGGCCTATGGCCGCGCTTGAACCTAAGCAGCAGCGCGCTTGGATTTCAGCTTTGAGCATGGCTGCAGCAAGCGTTCAAGAGAAAGGCTTCATGCCAGTTATTTTGTGTCCTGAAGAGGCGCGCATTTTGGTTAAGGCAAGCTCTGAAAGAGAAATGCCTGGTTTGGTTGTTCTTTCCGTACCGGAAATTACGAGCGACATAAAAGTGGAATCTTTGGGAGAAATAAAAGTTGGATAATATTGGTCAGAAAAGAGATACACTTACAGAACGCGCTCCTGATTATGAATCTTGCATTCAGAAAATCCGTGCAAAATGGGGTTCAGAATATGAGATTGTTTTCCGCCGTACTGTAACATGGGGTGGTTTCTTGGGCTTCTTCGAAAAACAGGGCGTTGAATTGGAGTATGTCGTGAAAAAAGAAAGTCCTTATAAGTCAAACTATATTCAGCAGAACCAAATGCAGCAGCCTTTGGCTTTCGAAGATATAAAGAAGAAAGTGCTTGCTGCTGCACCTATACAGCGCACAGAAGAAAGCGCAGAGCTCAAGAAAATGGCAGCCGAAATAAAGGCTCTCCGCGAGATAATCGAGAAGGGCGCATTCGCTCATCAAGTTAGCGGCTCTCAAAAGCCAGAACATAAAAATATTGTTAAGATTCGTGAAATTCTTGAAAAAAACGAATTTACGCCGTCTTATATAGCCAAAATCACTGAAAGAATCCGCAAGGAATTTTCGCTAGACAAGCTTGATGATTATGAAACTTTGCAAGAATCAGTCGTAAACTGGATTGGCGAATCAATTTTTATAGACCGAGAAGATGTTTCGTTTAATCCGGCTGACATGAACTCAAATAAAGTTTATCCGCGCATCGTTATTCTTGTTGGCCCGACAGGCGTTGGCAAGACCACGACTTTGGCAAAATTTGTCGCAAACGCAATTCCAAAAGACGATGGCTTTTCAACTGAACGCTTTCACATCATCTCGATGGACAGCTACAGAATCAAGGCCGCAGAGCAGCTTAAGACATACGCCGATTATATGGATATTCCTTTTTCACAGGCGGAAAGCCTTGAGGATTTGGAAAAGCTGATTGCGATGTACCGCGACACGACAGACTTGTTCTTTGTTGATACGCTCGGCATAAGCCCGAACGATTATGCGATTCTCGGCAACTTGCGCAAGAAGCTCGATTTACGCGGCATCGAGACAGACGTTTATCTAACGCTTTCAGCAACGACACGCGTAAGCGACATGCGCGAAATTATCAAGCAGTTCTCAATGTTCGATTACCGTTCGATTATCATTTCAAAGTTTGATGAAACGCAGAAGGTTGGCAGCATTATAAGCGTCTTATCTGAAAAAGAAAAATCAGTGTCTTATCTGACAATAGGACAGACTGTTCCGAAAGATATAAAGAAGGCGACCGTCTTGGCTTTCTTGCAAAGAATTGACGGTCTTGAAATTAACGGCCCAAGAATTGAAAAGCGTTTTGACGCAATTCTGGACGAAGTAGATTAAGTGAGTTAGATATTGCAAAGATTTGCAATTCTTATGATATAAGGAAAAGAAGCTTTTAAGTTTCTGAAAAATATAAGGAAAAGCTATGGAAGATCAAGCAGCACAGCTTAGAGAAATGATGCAGTCGAGAAGGTCTAACACAAAAAAGACCAGAATTATTACTGTTACCAGCGGAAAAGGCGGCGTAGGCAAGACGAACATTGCAGTCAATCTGGCTATCGCCTATGCACAGACCGGCAAGAAAGTAATCTTAATCGATGCAGACTTAGGTCTTGCGAATGTCAACATTATCTTGAATATGGTTCCCAAGTTCAGCCTTTATCATGTTGCTACAAAACAAAAGAAAATGACTGACATTATCGAGTCAACTGAATTCGGCATAAAGATTATCGCCGGTGCGAACGGTTTTTCTCGTATAGCAAATCTTTCAGAAGAAGACAGATGCTCGTTCATCAGAGAATTTGATACATTGTCTTCGGCTGACATCATAATCATTGACACAAGCGCGGGAATCTCAAGTAATGTTTTGGGCTTTGTTGAAGCTGCTGACGAAGTGCTCATCGTTACAACGCCTGAACCGACTGCAATTACAGACGCTTATGGCATGATAAAGGTAATTGCCACAGAGACAGACTGCATCAAGCTTAACTTGAAGCTCATCGTCAACCGTGTTCATTCTTCAGCTGAAGGCAAGCGCATTGCTGACCGCATGACGAACATCGTTGGCCAGTTCTTGAACTGCAAAGTTGAATACATGGGCTTTATTTATGATGATTCTGTTGTGGCTCAGTCTGTAATCAGACAGAAGCCGTTTATCGTTGCGGAACCTAACTCAAAGCCTGCAATGTGCATACGCCATCTTGTCGGCAGAATCGAAAAGATTGACATAAAGCAGAACGGCGGCTTGACCGGCTTTGTTGATAAGCTTATGGGGCGCACGTGGTCAACTTGATGCAAAACTTGCATTAATCATAGCCTGATTCTGCGTTTTTAATGAAAAATCAGGCTATAGTTTTACTATATAAAAATCTGACTTGACCAATTGGTTTTTTTACCTTAATCTTTATGTATGGGAGGTTTTATGAATACAACTAAAAAAGTTGTAATAGTTGCTGTTTGTGGTTTTGTTTTATCCTTCCTTGTAGGTTTAATTTCTAAAGTTGCATTTGGCCATGTTCTGCTTAGAGCGATTTTATGTGCCTTGATTTTTGCCGGACTGTATTATGCTCTTTCAATTGTGTTCGAGCGTTACTTGGTTTCTGGTTCTGCAGGTCAATCTTCCGGAGGAGATTCGTTAATTCCACAAAAAGGGCAGCTCATCGATATAAAAGTAGATGATGAAATTTTGCCGGAAGAAGAAAATGCACCTTTGTTCAAGATTCCGAAAGAGCTTATGCCGGAAAACAACAATGTTGAAAACGCAGAAGCTGTAGAAGTTCTTGAACCTGTTGACGGTGCTCAAGATGCGGCCGTTGCAAAAACGGGTGAAAAGCTTTTTACAACTCCTCAAGCTAAAAAAGAAAATACTGGTGGTTCTGAATTGGGTTCTCTGCCTGATATGGAATCTATGCTTTCAGATATGCAAAGCTCGCCATCGAGCGAGGTGATAACTACGTCAGATTTTGCAAATTCAAACGATATGGTTGCTTCTGGCGAATTACGCGGTGCAGACAAGGAACTTATGGCAAAAGCCATTCATACTGTTTTGACGCGCGATAACAATTAAGGGTGTGTAAAATGGCTGCTTCGATTTTTGAGCAAAAAACAGAAGAAGAATTATGGATAGAATTTAAAAAGACTCATTCTCCAGCTTTACGCGATGCATTTATCCGCCAATATATGCCTTTGGTAAAGTATGTTGCCGGAAAAGTTTCTGTCGGAATGCCCGGCAGCGTTGAGTTTGATGATTTGGTCGGTTTCGGTCAGTTCGGTCTGCTTGATGCTATCAATAAGTTCGATCCTGAAAAGAACGTAAAATTCAAGACTTATGCCGTAACAAGAATCCGCGGTGCAATTTTTGATGAATTGCGCTCAATCGACTGGGTTCCGCGTTCTGTGCGCCAGAAATCACGCGAAATTGAAGATGCTATCAGCCGCCTTGAATCTAAGCTCGGCAGAACAGCCTCTGATGCAGAAATTGCAGGCTCAATGGGCATAAGCGAAGAAGACTACAACCAGACTGTGCTTAAAGTTTCAGGCACTAGCATATTGTCTTTGAATGACATCTGGTATTCGGGCGATGATTCTGACCATGTTTCAATCGGTGACTGCATTGAGTCTCCGTCAAGCTTGAACCCGGACGTTATTGTTGAACGCGAAGAAGTCAGAAGAGTCATAATCGAAGCAATTAACGATTTGCCTGAAAAAGAAAAAATGGTTCTTGTGCTTTATTACTATGAAGATTTGACTTTCAAAGAAATCGGACAGGTGCTCAACGTAAGCGAATCACGCATTTCGCAGCTTCATACAAAGGCAAACTTGAGGCTTCGCGCCAAGCTTACAAATATACGAAAAGGAATCTTATAAAAATTGATTTTAGCCGATAAATAGCTAAAGCTTTAATTATTTTAATTATGTGTCGGTTCCAGCCGGTTTTATAGGAGAAACTTATGATAACACTTGAAGATATACGTAATGAGCTCCAAAAAAAGCTGCAATTAGATCAGCTTCTTCGTTCTGTTGAAGTTCATGCTGACACATTAGATGAAGCTTTGGCTGATGCAGCCGTTCAGTTGCAGACACGTGTCCAGTTTCTTGAATATGAAGTAATTGAGCGCGGTTCTGACGGCTTTATGGGAATTGCAAAAAAACCATGGGTAATCAACGCATACGAAACTGCTGAAGCTGTTGCAGAAAAAGAGAAGAAAAAGAAGAAAGGCGATGCTTCTGCTTCTGAAGAAGATTCTGATATTGAAGTTATTCAGGACAAAGACGCAGAATTCTTCGTTCATTACTTTGATGGTCTTATCATGCTTAAGGTCGTTCCGCCAATCGGCAACGGCGCAAATGTTGATGCCAAAGAAGTTATCGCATCAATCAATACCGGTGATTCTTATCAGTTTAAAGAAGCTGACATCAAGCGCATAGTCGATAAGGGCGACACCGACGGTCAGTACGAGCAGATCGGTACATTTATTCAGAACCCAGTTAATGACGCAATTATTTCTGTTGAAGTTTCAATGGACGAAATGACATGTTCTATTATCGCCACTGCACCGATGAGCGAAGGCGGCGAGCTTCAAGCAGACTATATCGAGCGTCAGCTTGAAAAGCAGAACATTACAATCGGTATCAACGAAGAAAAAATCTCAGCATTCGTTGATAAGCCTGTTTATGGAATTCCATATGTGGTTGCAGAGGGCATCAAGCCTGTTGACGGCCACGATGCATATATTAAGTATAACTTTGAGACAGACCGCTCTAAAATCAGAATCAAGGAATCTGCTTCTGGTCAGGTCAACTTCAAAGAGCTTAACCTTATTCAGAATGTTGTTGAAGGTCAGCCGCTTGCACAGAAAATGCTTGCAGAGCGCGGCAAAGCCGGTAAGACGCTTTACGGAAGATACCTCGAAGCCAAAAACGGAAAGGATATCCCAATTCCGCTCGGCAAAAACGTCAAGCTTGATACAGACGGACGGACGATTGTTGCAACTTGTAACGGTCAGGTGCTTCTTTCGGGCAGCAAAATTAACGTTGAGCCTGTTATGGAAGTCGAATCAGTCAACATCAAGACTGGAAACATCACATTCTTGGGCACGGTCATTGTCAAAGGCAACGTCGACGACGGTTTCAACGTCAAAGCTTCGGGCAACATCGAAGTTTATGGCACTGTCGGCAATTCACAAATCGAAGCAGACGGCGATATAATCGTTTCTCTTGGTATTATGGGCCGCGACGAAGGAACTGTAAAATGCGGCCGCTCACTTTGGGCTAAATTCATACAGAACACGACTGTTGAAGTTGAAGAAAACGTCATAGTTGCAGACGGTATCATCAATTCAAACGTAACTTGTAACAAGCGCATCATTCTGCAAGGCAAGCGCGCCGCAATTATCGGCGGTCATCTGTTTGCTACAGAAGAGATTAACGCCAAGTCAATCGGTTCAAACGGCGGTGGTAGCGAAACTGTTCTTGAAGTAGGTTTCGACCCAAGAAAGAAGCAGCGCCTTGATGATTTGCAGGCACGTCAGGCTGAGGTTCAGCATGAGCTTGAAGAAGTGAACCTCAACATGTCTACGCTTGAAAACCAAAAGCAGATGCGCAAGTCTTTGCCGCAAGACAAAGAAGAGGCGCTCGCCCTTCTTTATCGAAAGAAGGGCGACCTTATGGATGAAACTGATTCAATAGCAGCTGAAATCCAGGAGATTCAGGATTATCTCCGCGAGCTTAAGGTTATCGGCAAAGTTTCTGCCTCTGGAACAGTTTATCCGGGTGTCAAGTTGTACATCCGCGATGTAAAAGAAGATATCCGCACTGAAATTAAGAGCGTTACATTCTATCTGGAAAATGGATTTGTCCGTCAGGGCAAATATGAACCTGTTAGCGATGATGTAAAACGGACGCCAGATGGGTATTCAGCCAATTGATTTGCAAACGATGTTTGCACAATTAGACAAGATTTCCAACTCGCAAGTTCAGCAGACACAGGCTGCGCAGGTGCAGGCTGCTTTGAAGCAAGAAGACATTGCACGAAAGCAGACTGCCGCCAAAGCAGCTGTTGAAGAGCCTTCAAAGCTCAACGACGGTCTTGGCTCAATCAAAGACCAGAACAGGCAGAACAGCCGCCAGCAGGATAAGCGCAAAGAACACGAAGAAAAAGAGCCGGAAGAAGAGAAGAGCTATATCTACAAAGACCCTTCTTTAGGTCAGCATATTGATGTTTCGGGATAATTTATGGGAGAAGCATATTTTTCGCTTACAATATTGATAATCAATATCATATTGTGGCTTTATTTTTATTATAAATTCAAGAAGACATATTCACCGGATAAAGTGCTGAAAAGCATTCGCCGCGAACTTGACAAGCTTTTTAAGGAAATTGTAAGAGAAGCGGAAGAAGATGTTACTATAATTGAAGGGCGAATTAAAGGGTTAAAGTCTTTGATTGCAGAAGCTGACGAGCGTATATTGCGCGCTGAAAACGAAGTTGCAAAGCGCGAACGCGAAAAGCAGGTGCTTGCTGATTTGGACGCAGCTAACAAGCCGGAGCAAAAGCCTCAGACTTCTAGCCAGAAAAAGCTTTCGCAGTATGAGCAGACCGCATTCTCAATTCCGGTTGAGCGCAAGAAGCCGAGACCGCAGCCTAAGCCTGTTGAGTCTGTTTATGAAGAAGTTGAAGAAGAGCAGCTTGAATTTGAGCCAGCCGCTGATGAAGCTGTGGCTTCTCCGCTTGAGGAATACAAAGACAGCGTTTCTGTTGATGTTCCGCAGGAATTGATTTCAAAAGCAGTAGAATCTTCTAAGAAGCCTGAAAAGAAAGACACTATAGAGATTACTCTTGCAAAAGAACCAGTCATTCAGAAAAAATCTACAAAAGAGCAGATTCTTGAGCTTTATAAGCTCGATTTTTCACCAGACAAGATTTCTGAAATGCTTAACATACCCGAAAACGAAGTGCAGCTTGCAATAAACCTTGCCGCCGTCGTCAAATAGTGTCAAGAAGCCAAAAGCGAAAAATATTTTGTGCCAAGGTATTGACACTTTTTCAAAGTGCCTGTATATTACTATACATCAATGCCGTTGTAGCTCAGTTGGTAGAGCAATGGACTGAAAATCCATGTGTCGACAGTTCGATTCTGTCCGACGGCAATCAAGCTTTTTACAGTTTGGCTTAGACAATCAAAATAAGCCGTTGTAGCTCAGTTGGTAGAGCAATGGACTGAAAATCCATGTGTCGACAGTTCGATTCTGTCCGACGGCATCAAAAGCGGATTCTTGCGGGAATCCGCTTTTTTTATGCCCTGCAACATTCAATTCAGTTGTATCAGCTAGCGGAAGCGTTTCTGGGTTGCGTCAAGACGAAAAAAAGGTTATAATGTTAAATGTGTGTACATTTTTCTGAATGCTGAAAGAATAAGTATTGTTGTTGATAATTCATGTTTCAGTTATGCACATTTTCGATAAAATCGAAACTTAATTAACGCTGATAATTTAGGGTTCATTGTGTTTTTAAAGTATCTTGATATTTTTGGATTTAAATCTTTTGCAGACAGAACTCATTTTGAGTTTGCAGACGGAATAACCGCCTTGCTTGGACCGAACGGCTGCGGCAAGAGCAACGTTGTAGATGCAATCAAATGGGTTTTGGGCGAGCAGTCTGCAAAGAGTATGCGCGCAGAAAAAAGAGAAGATATCATCTTTAACGGCACAGAAAAACGCCCTGCACTTAACGTAGCCGAAGTTGCGCTCACAATTTCAAACGAAAAGAATTTGCTGCCGCTTGACGTAAGCGAAATAACCATCAAACGCCGCCTTTACCGTTCTGGCGAAGGCGAATATTTCATCAACAATGTGCCTGCGCGCCTTAAAGAAGTGCAGGAGCTTTTCTGGGATACAGGCGTCGGCAAGGCCGCATATTCCGTGATGGAGCAGGGCAAGATTGACCAGATTCTCTCTTCTAAGCCTGAAGACCGCCGCTATTTGTTTGAAGAAGCGGCCGGAATTACGCGTTTTAAGGTTAAGCGCGCCGAAGCCGAGCACAAGCTTGAAAAGACCGAAGAGAACATGCGCCAGATTGAAGGCATTTTAGGCGAGGTAAAGCGTTCGTATGAAACGCTCAAAGTGCAGGCTGAAAAAACAACGAAATATCGCGAACTTAAAGACGAAATTTTCTATTACGAGCTTGATATTCAGCTTTTGAATTTGAAGAACGTAACGCAAGACTGCGAGCATTATAAAAAAGAACTTGAAACGCTTTCAGAAAAGCGGGATAACCTTCGAAAGCAGATTGACGACATAAACGCGCTTCTTAATGAGCACATGGATGAAGTTAACGAGATGCAGGAGTCAATCAACGACTTGAGCAAGCAGGCAATGGCTCTGCAGATTGAGAAGAACTCAAAAGCTGAGTTGGCAAAATCTTTCGTTCAGCGTCAGAATGACTCAAAGCATAATCTGGATGTTCTTGAAAGCAGAAAGTCTTCTATGGAAGACCAGATTAATTCATTGCAGGAAAATGTAGACGAGCAGGAAGCGGTTGTACACGACCGTTCAAAGCGTCTTGAAGAAAGCCGCCAGAGCATAAAATCGTTTGAAGAAAACATTGCCAACGCAGACGAGCGCATAACAGAGAACGACAATACAGCCGCGCGCTACGAAAAAGAAATAACGCAGTTTGACGAAGAGAGGCTTCAGCTTGAAAAAGAGCTTGAATCTGTTACAGAAGACATCGTAACTGAGCTTGATTCAAAGCTTAAGGATGCAGGCTATTCGTCAAAAGCTCATGAAGAGGCAAAGCAGAAAGTTGACAATCTTGTAAGCCAGCTCAAGGTTCTGGCGCAAGGCAGAAAGAACATTTTCAGTGACTTTGCTTCAATTAAAGACCATTCGTCTGAAGACATCAAGAAATTCGCAGACAATGCGGTTTCTGCTTTTGAAGAAACTGAAAAGCTCACGGAAAAGCTTTCAGAAGCGGTTGATGCTTGGGCAAAGACCTCGCCTGAGTTTATCGACGAATTCTTGTCGCCGGAAGGTATAATCACCAAGAAGCGGCACGTAGACCAGAAAATTACAGAAAACAAGAACAAGGTTGCGCAAAAAAGAGAAGCAATCACTCAGCTTCATTCTGAAAATTCAGACCTTGTAAAGAAAGTTGACGAATACAAAAAGACTTTGGGTGAGCTTAAGATTAACCAGGCCGCAATGCAAGCTCAAGTTCAGGCTGCAGAAGACCATCTTAAGCTTATACGGCGCGAGCTTGCTGCAAAGCAGGCAGATTTGCATGAAATTGATAATGAGCTTTTTAACGAGCAGAAGCGCCTTGACGAGATAACCGAACAGATTTGCGACATCGAAAATGAGATGGCGTCAATAGAGCATAAAGGTCAGAGCCTTGTAAAGCAGATTGAATCGCTTGAAAAAGACAGAGAAAACAGAAGTTCAGATGTTTCAAGCAGACAAAAAGAGCTTAAGAATAAGAATGACGAGCTTTCAAAGGTTCAGATTCAGTTTGAAAAAGTTTCGCTTGAGGTTGCAACAGCCGACACAAAGATTCAGAACATAAAAGAGAATTTCCGCGAAAACCATGCGCGCGACTTGATGGAATTTGAAGAGCGCATGTACACAATTCTTGCGCCAACCGCTGATTTGCGCGAAAAGCTTAGTAGCGCGAAGCAGCATTTGAAAGAGCTTGGCAGCGTAAACTTTATGGCTGTTGAAGAATTCGCCGAAGCAAAAGAACGCTTCGACTTTTTGAACAATCAGCTTGCAGACTTGACCAAGGCGCGTGACGATTTGAGCCGCATCACAGAAGAAATCAGGGCTGAAGCCACAGAGCTTTTCCTTGCGACATATAACACAATCAAGAAGAATTTCCACAACATGTTCCGCCGTTTGTTCGGCGGCGGCCGTGCAGAGCTTCGCCTTATTGATCCGCAGAACGTGCTTGAATCGGGCATCGACATTCTGGCGCAGCCGCCTGGAAAGAAGCTTGAGAACATCGCGCTGCGTTCCGGCGGTGAAAAGACCATGACGGCCGTTGCATTGCTGTTTGCAACGTACATGGTGCGCCCAAGCCCGTTCTGCTTGCTTGATGAAATTGATGCCGCGCTTGACGAGCACAACGTTATCAGGTTTGTGCAAACATTGCGCGAATTTGCAAACGTGAGCCAGTACATCGTAATTACGCACAACAAAAAGACCGTAACTGGCGCGGGCACGCTGCTCGGCATTACAATGGAAGAATCCGGCGTTACAAAGGCCGTTGCAATCAAACTTGAGAATGAGGCCGGTACGGTGAATATCGTTCATGATGCGGAAGCTGAGCCTTTCGTAGAAGAGGATGTTCCGCCTGAAGAAAATGTATATATTCCGCCGCATCCGCCGAAAAGGAAAAAAGAGGAAGTATAAAAGATGAAGAGTATACCGGATATGTTCGCTGAAATTCGGAATTTTTTCTCTGATTTGTCTAATGCAATCGGGCAGGGAAACATCAAGGAATTTTCTCAAAGCCATAAGAAGCAGATGCTTGTGCTTTTGGGAAGCATCTGTGGTTTTGTTCTGGCGATGCTGCTGCTTTCTGTTATACTTTCGTTCTCATCAAAGCCGAAACCTGAAAATCTTGAAAACATTGTGCCGCCGCTCGAAGAGCCGCTTATAATGCCGAAAGAACCGGGAATGAACGGCTCTTTTCAGTATTACCGCGAGCAAAAAAGCGAATGGACAAAAGAAGATGTAGACAAATGGTTTACACAGCCCGATGATTCGATGATTGTAGAAATTGAAGATGCTAATAATACAATAATCTCTGATATTTTAGGAGTTGCTCCATGAAAAAAGTATTGGTTTTAACTGCTGTTATAGCGTTACTTATCGTTTCATGTAAGACAAGCAAAATTTCTTTACCGCAGGGAACATCAGAAACAGCACAGATTACTTCTGATGAGCCGGCAAGTACACCGGCTGAAAGCAAATCAACTGAAAGCAACGATGACTGGCTGAAAACAGACAAAGATTTTGCTGTTCCTGATCCGCAGGAGCCTGAAGAAATTGCCGCCTATGAAGAAGTTCATGGAGAAACACCAGAGCTGAAAGCAGCACGTGAGCAGAGGGAACTGCTTGAAAAGCAGGAAGCCGAACGCCGCGAAGCTGAACAGCTCGCCGCAAAGAAGGCTGCCGAAGAAGAAGCCGCTAAAATTGCCGCTGCCAAAAAAGCAGCGGAAGAAAAAGCTGAAGCTGACCGCATCGCAGCCAAAAAGCTAGAAGAAGAGAAAAAGCGTGCTCAGGCAGAAGCTGAAAAGAAAGCCAAAGCCGAGCAGCGCGAAGCAGAACGGCTCGCCGCAAGACAAGCTGAAGAAGAGCGCAAAGCAAAAGCCGCTGCAGCACGAAAGGCAGAAGCCGAACGCCGCGAAGCTGAACGCGCAGCCGCCAAGAAAGCCGAAGAAGAACGCAAGGCCAGAGAAAAGGCCGAAGCCGAAGCAAAGCGCGCCAAAGAAAAAGAAGAGAAGGCTGCTGCTTTAGCCCGCGAAGAAGCTGAACGCAAGCGCAAGGCAGAAGAAGAGCAGAAACGCCAAGAAGAAGCCAAAAAAGCAGAAGAAGAGCGCGTTCTTGCAGAAGCAGCTGCAAGACGTGCGGCTCTTGAGCGTCAGGCTGCAATTGATGCCGCAAAAGTTACACCGGCTATCGAAGACGCGCCTTATACAGTTGAAACTCTTGACAAAACGCCGTCACGCTCTGTGAGGGTGCTTGTAAATCAATATGTAGACGTTACTTATCCGGGCGCAGGCTGGGTTTATCTTGGCGAAGTTGATGAGTCTCAGAATTTGATAAGCTTTGCAAACCGCGAGCTTGACAATTCAGATACGTGCTTCACTTTGAGAGCAATTCAGTCTGGCACGGCCGTGCTTCACTTTTATAAACAAGACGTGCTGACAGGCACATACATTGACGATTTTCTTGAAGTTGTGGTTTTGCCGCAGCAGTATAAGGGCAACGAACATCAGGTTGCGCCGCTTTATAGCGAAATTGTTCCGCCGAACCAGCGAAAATACACTGCAAGGCGCAACAACAATGCGCAGACTCAGCAAGATGCAGCGCAGCCGACACGCCCTGTTGTAGTTTCTGCAAACGAAGAAGCTGCGCAAGAAGATTTGTCTTATGACGAGCTGCCTGTGCTTGAAGGAGAAACGTCTTCAACCGCGCCAAAGACTTTGACAGAAAAGACTGTGAACAAGACAATTCAGATTGACGAGTCGGCGCCGAAAGCTGAATCAAAAGCAAAGGCCGAAAATGAAACTCCAAAAGAAAGCGCGGCTGCTTTGCCAGCTGATGTAAACAATTATACAGCTGAACAGCTTATCGAAGCTGCAAAAAAAGCGTATGAAAACAAAAAATACGAAGATTCGCTTTCTTTGCTGAACATGTTCTTTGACAAAGCTACTTCCGGGCTTGATGAAGGCTGGTATCTTAAAGGCCAGCTCTACGAATCGCCGAATTCGCCTTTCAGAAATATCCGCACAGCACGCGAGTCTTATCAGGCGCTTGTAGACAGATATCCTTCAAGCACGCTCTGGAAGAAAGCAAGCAACAGGATTTTGTACATCGACAGATATTATTTCAAAATCCGCTAGTTTTGTGTCGGTTGAGCGTAGCCGAAAACAATGTCATCCTGAACGCTACATATCGACCATAAGCATGCTATGGTCGAATGTTTCGTTTTTTTTGTCATTCCGAACGCTACGCATCGACCATACGCTTGCTATGGTCGAATGTTTCGGAATCTGCTATGACTGAATCCAGTTTTTGCGGAAGCGAAAACTGGCAGGGTTTGCCGAATAAACTAGTTTTTCAAACAAGCTTGATGCAAGCCCGGGATGCTGAACCAAGTTCAGCATGACAATACTTTTTAGACATCCCAATGACATACAGGTCTTATTCGTCTGTCTTTGGCATGGTGGAAGGAAGCAGACGCGCTTTTTGAATTTTCGGCACGTTTTTCTTTGAGTTGTGCTTGATGATAGTCTTTTCAAGCTTGCGCAAATTGTCGTTACCAAAATCAAAAAGCTCGCCCTGCGAATCAGGCGCAGTTGAGCAGTTAGACATGCCCACACCAAGCAGCCTTATTCCGTAGCCTTTATGCCATTTTGAATAAAAAAGCTCCTTGACCGCCTTAAAAAGAAAATCAGAAGTGTCAACGTCAGACTGAAACGTCTTTTGTACGCCTGTCGTAGAAAAATCGCCGTATCTTATTTTGAGATGCACAGTCTTGCTATAAAAGCCCTCTGTTTCAAGCCTGAAACGCACCTCTTCGCAGAGCTGCATGAGCGCAGTTTCTATGATGTAGGGATCAGTCAAATCGTAGGGGTAGGTGTGTTCCGCACTTATCGAGTGGTTTTTTGATTCAGTTGTGAACGTTTCTGCTGCAAGACCGTGGCTTGCGTTAAAAAGAAACGAACCGCCTGCAATGCCAAAACCGCGCTGAAGAGCTTCTTCTGAAACATCCGCAATTTCTTTTATAGAAAAAAAGCCTGATTCGCGCAGCTTGGTCAAAGTCTTTGGCCCTGCGCCCCAAAGCTTTTCTAGCGGAAGAGACTGCATGAAAGCCGCCTCTTCGCCCGGCTTTACAAAGCAGAAGCCGTCTGGCTTTGAAATGCCCGAAGCGACTTTTGCCACATACTTGTTAGATGCAAGCCCAGCCGAAACAGTAAGGCCTGTGCGCGCCTTTACTTCTGCTTTAAGGCGCATCGCAGTTTCTTCGGGTGGCCCGAAAAGCCGTTCTGTGCCGGTCAAATCGACAAAGGCTTCGTCTATAGACATCTGCTGCACGTCTGGCGAAAATTCGTCAAAAATGCCCATCACTTCTTTAGATTTTTCGTGGTAGCGCGACATGCGCCCTCTGACGAAGATGCCGTCGGGGCAGAGAAGCTTTGCCTGCGCCGCGCTCATCGCTGAATGTATGCCGTATTTTCTTGCTTCATAAGAACATGTAGAGACAATGCTCCGCCTTGAATCCGGGTCGCCGCCCACAATAACCGGCTTGCCCCTGTATTGCGGAAAATCAAGCTGTTCGACGGACGCAAAAAATGCGTCCAAATCTACATGCAGGAACATCAGTTATCTCCGGCGGGCGGCACTGTAATTGTTTTTGTTTCTTGCACAGTTCCGGCTTCTTTTGTCTTAAGATAAGCGGTCGTTTCAATCGTTATAGGCACGCCGCTTTCGCATGTAAACTGAATTGTGAAAGGGTTCGGCGGATAATCGCCAAGGATGAATGACGCTTCGTGGTTGCCGTTCAACGCCTGAAACGGAAAATTTGCATCGTATATCGCGATGCCGTCTTCAGCTGAAACTTTTATGTCAAGCTTGAGCAGCATTTCGCTTGAGCTAATCT
>LVBI01000013.1 GCA_001603145.1 Spirochaetales bacterium Spiro_07
CTGGAAAAAAGAGGGGTTTTAGGGGAGAAAAGAACCCGCTTGCGAGTAGAGGTTCTTGTCTCCCCTAATAAAGTTCCGACAATTTCAATTGTCAAAAAGCCTCTCACAAAGCTTTTTGGCCGCCTTGCGCATTGAATCAAATGCTATCTGGCTTGTATCAAATGTTGCGAGCGGCACCAGCTTGCAGTTTTCGGCTTCTCCGTCTACGGTTTTGATACTTGAAAGCAGCTCTTCTTCAGTGCCTTTGTATTCAGAATAGAAAAATGCGTCGCAAGTCGAATAGATGAGCGTCTTGAACGGATAGGTGTTCGGAAAGCTGCACAAATATTCAAAAGGCGGCGGCGTTATGCCGATTTCTTCGTTACATTCGCGGATGCACGCCTCTTCCAAAGATTCGCCTTTATTGACAAAGCCGCCCGGCAGGCCGAGCTTGCCTTTTTGCGGGTCTTTTGTGCGGCTGAAAACCAGAAGCTTGCCGTTGACCACTAGCAAGATGCCGACCGCCGCCGCGTCGTTGTTGTAAAGGTCGTAGCCGCAATCTGGGCAGACCCAGTGCGTTCCTTCTTTTGTAATGATGTTCTTAGAGCCGCACTGCGGACAAAAATTGAATTTGTTTATGCTTTCCATGACAATCTCCGTATTATAACTTGTCATTCCGAACTTGCTGGCTTCGGCATTTCAGCACGGCATCTACATTTTTTTATAGTAGAGATGCTGAAACTAGTTCAGCATGACAAGGGTTTCGCTGATTTCAGCCTAGTAATAGCCATAATAGCGCGCATCGAGAGCTTCCGCCAGAGATTCGGCGCGCTGAAGCGTTCTGATGAACAGCGGCACGAACAGCGGCAGCAGCAGCTTGAACTTTGAGATTAAGCTGCTTTTCTTTGGCTGCTGCCTTAAAGTACCGCTTGAGCGCACCGTCTGCGCCTTCAAAATTACAGCGGCTTCTTCCATTAACAGCGGAATAAACCTGAAAATAATGCTCGTAACAAGGCAGATGTGCTTTGTCGGCACGCCGAGCAGCGCAAGCGGTTTCAGCAATGCTTCCATTCCGTCAGTTATGTCGCTTTCTGTGGCCGTGTACACAAACACCGAAAGAGGGCAGAGCACGCCGACATAATGAAGTAGCGTGACAACGCCCAGCTTGATTTTCCGTGCGGTCAGCGAGATGAAATAAAACTGAAAATAAACTGTTTCGCTGTCTTTTGGCGGAAAGAACACAAGCTGAAAAACAAAAAACAGCAGAATCCATGGCAGAACAATCAAGAAGTTTTTGAAAAGCTTTTTGACAGGGTAACGTGCAAGCAGTGCATAGAAAATGCCGGCCGCGCATACAGCCGAAAGCAGCGGAATATTCGACAAGCTTAAGGCCGCCACAAAAAACGCGAGAAGTACAATGTATTTGGCAAGCGGCTTCATCTTGTGGGCGATTGTGCTGCCTTTGTGGTAGCCGCCGAGGGCAGAGTTTGAAAAAGAAGCAATGTCCGCCGCATTAGCGAACGGCTCAATTTTTGAGAGCGTTGCGGCGGCCGGTGTTGCTCTGTTGGTGGGCTTTGCACAAGCATTTTCTGCTGTTGCGTCGTCTAAAGTTAGTGTACAGGCGGCCGCCTGTGCATCAGCTACTTTTGCTGCGGCACCAGTGCCAGCTTGTGCATCTGCGCCGTCTGCTTGTCCGTCCGCAGTGTCGCTAATGATTTTGCCTTGCGAGAGCGTGATTATTCTTTCGGCGGCTTCAGCTTCTTCGGTGCGGTGCGTGCTGAAAATAACGGTCTTGCCTTGTGCGCACAAATTCTGCAGCAGTTTGATTGTTGCGACGGCGCTTTCTGGGTCAAGTCCGGCGGTCGGCTCATCAAACAGATAGATTTCAGCATCAAGCGCGATTATGCCCGCAATTGAAACTTTGCGCCGTTCGCCGCCCGAAAGGAATGTGGTGCGCCTGTCAGCATAATCTTTGAAAGGCACACCGGCAATGTCCATTGCCTGCCTTACGCGCTGTTTCAGCTCTTTGCCCGAAACACCGAGCTGCTGCGGACCATAAGCTACATCGTCGGCGGCAAATTCTTCAAAAATGGTAGAAGCGCAGTCTTGGCTTGCAAGCACAGGCCGCGAGCTTGCGTAAATGCTGCCGCCCGCCGGAATCAGCAGCCCAGAAAGCAGCTCAAACAATGTGCTTTTGCCCGAACCAGACTGGCCTATAACAGCGGTCAGCGTTCCTTTTTGTATTGAAAGCGAAAAATGCTCAAAAAGCTTATTCTGTTTAGGGTGCGCGTATTCAAGATTTTGCACTTCAATGACGTTAGCTGCGTCTGTACTAGAAGCGGCACTGGCTTTCGTGTAATTAGGCTTGAAAAATCTGAAATTCTCATAAAAATCGCGGAAAGTGCCGTCGTACACAAGCTTGCCCTGCTCAAGATGAATGAGCCTTGAAGAGCGCGCGGCTTCTTCCTTGTTGTGCGTTATGCTCAAGATTGTGCCGCCGTTCTTGTGATATTCATCTATATAATCAAGAATCAAGCTGCGGCGTTCCGGGTCAATCATTGAAAGCGCTTCGTCTAAAATCAGCAGTTCCGGCGAAAGCGCGAGAATGCCCGCAATACAGAGCTTCTGCTGCTGCCCGCCTGAAAGCGTCACCGTGCGCTGTTCTTGTGCTTCAAGCAAGTCCATTAGCTTGAGTGCGGCTAGCGCCCGTTTCTGGCATTCGTCTTTTGGCAGCTTCAAATTTTCAGGGCCGAAGTACGCATCTTTTATGACAGTCTCTGCAATGAGCTGCGTCTTCGGGTTCTGCATCACAATTCCGTTTGGCACGCTCTTTGCTACGCTTTTCTTGGTGTGGCTTTTCTGAATGGCGGCGCTTTTGTAAGCATCGCCTGTAACTGTGCCTTCCTGCACCTGAAGAAGCCCTGCAATCAGCCTTGCAAGTGTGCTTTTGCCAGAACCGTTAGAGCCTGTTATGACCAGATACTCGCCCTTCGTAACCAAAAACGAAACATCGTCGAGCGCAGTTTTCTGGTTTTCGGTGTTTGCGGCATATGCAAAAGAAAGGTGATTAACGTTAAGAAATGGCATGAAATGCGCCCCTTGCAGAATAATTGCTTGCAGTTTAGCTTTTTTTTTAGTTTCTGTCACCTAGAATTTGCTTTCTGCCATACCGAACTGGCTTTATTTCATTCTGAACTTGCTTTGTGTCACCTCGAATTTGCTTTATGTCATCCCGAATTTAGTTCGGGATCTCTATGCATCTATAGCGCAGATGCTTAGCTGAAAGCCGTCGAAGACTATCAAGTTCAGTATGGCGATGCTTTTTGCTATCAAAAAAATGAAAATTCGAAAAAAAGGACTTGTAAATAATTTGTTTGATGATAGAATGGAGTTATTGGAAATTTTCAGTACAATTTTATTTACTTCGTTGGAGTTCCCATATGAGCGATGTTGCGACCAGAAAAGAACCAGCAAGACAGAAATCTTTGATTAAGATTATTCTTATTTCGCTTGCGGCTTGTCAAATTATTTATACTTGCTTAGTTTTGTTAGCTGTCAATGGCGTAACAAACGACGCGTTCAACAAATATTTTGCAAATGTTCTTGATGAGCGTATTGCATTCTTGGATAAAGAAATTTCGCGCAGAACGGAACGCCTTTACAATGCATCTATACGAATTGCTTCTTCAAATGAATTGGATTACGCCTTTGAAGAGGAAAATATTTCATATATAAAGGATACGCTCGCTTCTATACGCACGGCTTATGATGTCAGTACGGTATATTTGCTCGACAAGATAGGCAACATCGTGTACAGCTCTGACTTAATGATAAATCAGCCTGCATTGTTCAGAAACACAGAATCTTTTAAGCTTGCAAACAAGAAATCGCCTTATTCTTGTGTAATGGTGCTTGAAAACCGCGTTTCTGTTGTTTCTTTCTGCGAAGTTGAAATTGAAGGCTATTTTTCGGGCTACTGCGTTCTTGAAGAGAATCTTACATTAGACCATATCGTTGATTATTTGCATGAAATGTTCGGCTGTGAAGTTACAATCTTCATCAAAGATATGCGCTTTGCGACTTCAATTGTCAAAGAAGACGGCAACCGCGCCGTTGGCACTTTGCTCAACAACGACGCTATCTATAATCAGGTCTGCAACGAAAAGCAGATTTATCATGGAAAGAACAAGATTCAGGGGCAAGACTATCTTACAGTTTATATTCCGATTGATACGCCGGAACCGACAGCCGGTATGTTTTTTGTCGGTCTTCCTATAAAAGTTATACGCGACACGCGGCAGCTTATTCTTGCTGTTCTTGTTCCGATTGTTATTATTTGTACGGTAGGTCTCTGCTTGATTTCGCTTATCATTTTGCATTTCCTGATTTTCAAGCCACTGCGCCTTGTCAACAATGCTGTGCATAACCTTGCTGACAACACTGACGTGGCAGATTTGACTTACCGGCTTGAAATCCGCAGAAACGATGAAATCGGACGACTTTGCAGCGACATCGACAAATTTATGGAACGCCAGCAGAAGCTTATAAAAGACCTTAAGATTGCAGAAGTTGACCTCGATTATATCAGCTAGAGCTTAAGCTCATCTTCTTATGAGTCTGCAAGCTCTATCTCTGAAATTATGGCAAATATCGAGAACGTCAGCCGCCAAACTGAATTTCAGACAAAGGCGATTGAATCTGCCAACAACGAAATGGGCATGTCGATTGACATGGCGAAAAAGCTTCAAGAAACTGTTAAGGTTCAGTCTGCCGACGTAGTTTCTTCTTCAGCTTGTATCGAAGAAATGATTGGCAACATCGGTTCTGTAAACGCCACGATGCAGAAGATGAACTATCAGTTTGCCGAGCTTTCGGGCGTTACAACTGAAGGCAAGGAAAAGCAATCTGAAGTTGATAAGAAAGTCACTGAAATGGCCGAGCAGTCTAAGCTGCTTATCGAAGCGAACGGCGTGATTGCGCGCATTGCTTCGCAGACAAACTTGCTCGCGATGAACGCCGCAATCGAAGCTGCCCACGCCGGCGAGCTTGGTTCGGGCTTCAGCGTTGTTGCAGACGAAATCCGTTCTCTTGCTGAAAACTCAAGCAAGCAGTCTCATATCATCGGTCAGCGCATGAAGGAAATCTCTAAGACAATCAGCGACGTAGTTGCTTCTTCGCATCTGTCTTCTGAGGCGTTTGTTCATATCATAGATAAGCTTTCTATGACAGATCATCTTGTTCAAGAGATGAGCGCTTCAATGGTTGAGCAGGAAGAAGGCTCTAAGCAAGTCTTTGCGGCTTTGAGCAGCATCAACAGCTCAACAAGCCAGGTTCAGGAAATGACCCGCAGCATGGAAGAGGCAATCAACAAGACTAACGCCGAAATGACGACGATGACGCAGATTGCCGACACTGTTGCAGGCAGCATGGACGAAATGGCAGCCGGTGCGGTTCAGATTAACAAGTCTGCCCAAGATGTTTCTAACATGGCAAAGCAGACCCGCGACAACATCGACTCAATGGAATCAATGTTCGGCCGCTTCAAGGTCTAAGCGTTTTGCACTTGCCTAATCTACGATTTGGGAATTATCTGGCAAAACGGCCAACTTTGCGCTAAGCGCAAAGTTGTAAAGGGTGCACAAGGGGCGTCCGTTTCAAGGATTTACGGTTCTGCTAGTTTTTGGGTGCAACGCCATGCGAAATAAGCATGGCGTTCAGTCTGCGCAATGCTTCTTTGATTTTGGCTATATCGGTGGCGTAGCAGCAACGGATAAAGCCTTCGCCGCCCGCGCCGAAGCATGTGCCTGGAACGACGGCCACGCTGTATTTTTCGATTGCTTCTGTGGCGAACTGCTCAGACGTCATGCCCGAAGATCTTATGTCCGGGAACATGTAGAACGCGCCTTCAGGCTCGTTGCACGGCAAGCCCATGTCGATGAAAGCTTTGTACATTATGTTGCGACGCTGCTGATAGCTTATGCGCATCTTCTCAACTTCTGCCCAGCCGTGGCGAAGCCCTTCGGCTGCGGCGTACTGGCTGAAAATCGGTGGACAAATCGAATTATATGCGTGAAGCTTGCAGCATTGCACGAGCAGATCATGCGGCGCGGCAATATAGCCGATTCGCCAGCCTGTCATGGCAAACGCTTTTGAGAAGCCGTTGAAAATAATTGCATAATCTTTCATGCCGGGGAATTTTCCGATTGATGTGTGCTTGTGTCCGTCATACAAAAGCTCGCAGTAAATTTCATCGCTCAAGCACCAAATCTGATGCTTCTGCACAACTTTCGCGATTTTCTCAAGCTCTTCAGCCGGAATTATGCGGCCGGTCGGGTTGCTCGGCGAACAGAACATTACGGCTTTTGTCTTTGGCGTGCAAGCCGCTTCTATCTGCTCGGCAGTCGGGTAAAAGCCGTTCACGCTTGTGTCAAGGTGAATAACTTTTGCATCGCACAAAGTTGCAAGCGGCTGGTAGCTTACGTAGCAGGGCTCGCAGACGATGATTTCATCGCCCGGGTTGAGAATTGCGCGCAAAACAAGGTCGAGTGCTTCAGAAGCACCGATTGTCGGCAGAATTTCAGCTTTCGGGTCATAAAAAAGCTCGTAACGTTTCAGATATTCTGCAATTTCTTCGCGCAGTTCAATTAAGCCCCAGTTTGACGTATAAGAGGTGTGGCCCTTTTCAAGATGATAAAAAGCTTCTTCGCGCACAACCCACGGCGTAGAAAAGTCCGGCTCGCCTACGCCCAGCGAGATGATGTCGTCATGCCCGATGCAAAGCTCAAAGAATTTTCTAATTCCCGAAGGCGGGATGCCCATCATCTTGCTTGAGAATTTATCGTTTCTGTCGTTCATTAAGCCTGAACTCCTTCGCGGTTGTCGCGCTCGCTTTCAACATAAACTATGTCGTTTTCTTTGTAAGTCTTGAGCACGAAGTTCGTCTTTGTTGAGCGCACGCCTTCAAGAGTTGAAAGCTTTGACGAAACGAAAAGTGCGACGTCTTTGAGAGAATCGCCTTCGATGATAATCTTAAAATCGTAGCCGCCGCTCATAAGATAAAGCGACTTGACTTGCGGAAAGCGGTAAATGCGGTCTGCAATTGCGTCAAAACCGTGCTCACGCTGCGGCTGCACCTGAATCTGGATTTCTGCACAGACTTTTTCCTTTGTTTCAAGGTCTTTCTCTGGGTTTACGATTGCCGAATATTTGAGAATTACGCCGTCGTCTTCAAACTTCTTGATGATTGATGCGACTTCTTCCGGTGTCTTTTTTGTCATTGCGGCTATATCGTCGGCTGTAAGCCGGGCGTTTTCTTTCAACAAATTTAAGATTTCTTCCATAATAAAGTGCCTCCCAAATCTAAGTCTGCAAAAAGCAGATTGCACGTTTAATTTGTCTGAAGTCTATCATAAAAGAGATTAAAGTAAAAGCGTTTGAGCCCGCCGTCCTTGCGAGCCATTGCAATAATGCAGGCTGACGCGAAAAGAGACCCTAAAAACCCCGTGATTAACTGAAAATAGGAGTTGTGCACAAAGACTGCCGGTTTTGCTCTGCAAAAGCGGCGCTTTTCGCAGATTGAGCTTTATTTGTAGATTAAGCTATTGCGAAAAGAGACTTGCTTTTATTGTATGTATACAATAAAAGCAAGGGTTGGAAAAATGCATCAAAGGAGAAGTGCTTGTTTTCAAAAGATTTTTCCAGGAAGATTTCAATAGGACGTTATAGAAACAAAACATATAAACATTTCATAAATCTGATAAAAACGGCTGTAATTCTGCTTGCTGTACTGCTTGTCGTTTCTTGTGGCGGAGGCGGAGGCGGCGGTGTAGTTTCATTTCAGAATGGACAACAGATACACAACGGCGGCGATTCAGGCGGCTGGGGCAACGGCAACCAGACCGGTGGCGGTTTCGGCGGTGGAGCAATTCAGAGCAGCAATCTTCTTATAAGTCAGATGGCCGCCCTTAACGGTATTTCAAAAGTAGAAATACATCTTAAAATAAACGGTGTTGACCAGGAAGTAATAGTTGCGGACGCAACGACAACAACCGATGTCCTTCCAAAAATTTCTGTCGGCGACAAAGTTTCCGGATACGCAGAAATATTTTTGCCGGAGGGTGAAACGCGTAGAGCCGATCTTGATGAAACCGAAATTGCACTTTCAAATACACTTAAATTCAAAGTTCCGTATAAATATAGAGCTCTTGATGCACCAGACGGAAGTACAGTAGATACCGGCACATATTTTGCAAGAGACGGAATTAACCTCTCGTTACATACAATCACACCAATTACAGGATGGAAATGTCTTAATGACAATACCCGCCATATGGGCAGTCTTGTTGCAGGCGTGCGCGGTGACATAACACTTGTACCTCTATATGGCAGTGGAGAAGGTTTGAATGCCGTACCGAGCAAGCCCGTACTTTTTGCAAAACCAGACGCTTCATTCAATGATACGGCTACGCTGACCATATCCGGCGGTTCCGGCACATATATTGTAACGCCTGACTCTTCAAGTGCAAGCTTAATTGACTGTACAGGTTCCGGCTCATCTTGGACAGTTTCAATTAAGACTGATACAGCACTTGGAGCAACCGGCAAAGTTTGGTTTGCTGATAATACAGCTGTAACTATAAACGTAACAGATAGTATAAGTGGCGAATCTGTAAACGCCAGCCTTACGCTCAAGAACAAGTATACACTTCAAATTGGTTATAGTGCCGATGTCTGGCCTAATACGCCTCTTGAATTCGATGCAGGTAATACATTCAATTTTTCTAGTGCAGACACATCTGGTTTTAGTCTGCCTTCAGGCCAACAGATTGTGGCATATACAGATCCAAATACAGCTACCACATACAAAGCGACAGACAGCATAACTTTCAGTGATGCTTTAGGCAGAAGGGAGATTTATCTTGGTTCAAGAGTTGACTTTGCTATGACTGTTACCGGCGGAAAGGGCGACGGGGCAGCTCATACCGGTACGGCAGCAGACCCGTATATCCTTAAATATAATGGAACAGATGATACGGATGAAACAAAAATAACCGTTACGGTCACCAGCAATATCGGCTCTATTATTGCAAGAAATGCAGATATAACAGGAAAATTGACAATAGGTCATCCTGGTAGTACTACTGCAACGCAATATATCACAATTTATAAAACTGCTCTCGCAGCAACTGCCATACCGGCGGCGGGTTTGACGTATCAGATAGTAGTACGTGACTATCAGGAAGGTGTACCCGGAGCTGCTGATAATGATGCTTACTTGTACGCTTCAAAGACATTCTGGGTAAAGATACCGCAGCCGGAATTTACCGTTTCATTCAATACTGGTACTGGTGGCAGCACTGCGCCATCTGCCCAGACAATAACTTGTGGTAGCTATGCAACAGCACCAACTGCCAACCCGACAAATTCAGATACGTCTCTTGTTTTCGGCGGCTGGTACACATCAACTAATGGTGGAACTACGCTCTCTTCAACAGCGTATAACTTCGGTACAACACCTGTTACAGAAGATATTACGCTTTACGCAAAATGGCTGCACACCAACTTTACGGGAACTGCTGCGGAATTTCTTGCTGCGGAATTTGTACCAAACAATACTGCAGCATCTTCGTATACTGTCACGATTACTTCTGCTACCCCTAATGAGCTTTCAAGCATAGGAAAGGCACTTGGCAAATCGTCAGATTCACATTATAAGGGTGTGTATGTCAGCCTTGACCTCTCAGGATGCGGTGCAACATCAATACCTGCTTGGGCTTTCGCTGCATTAGACAATCTTTCTAGTCAAGCCGGCTCTGATATAGCAACATACCTTACGGGCGTCACCCTTCCGAGCGGAATAACAAGCATTGGACGAGCTGCGTTCTACGGCTGCGCAGGTCTTACAGGTTCTTTTACTATTCCAAGCACTGTGTCCGTAATAGAGGACTCTATATTTAACAATTGTACAGGCATTACAGGGTTGACTATTGCGAACGGTGTTCAGAAGATAGGCGGCTATGCATTCGAAAATTGCACAAGTCTCACAGGTACTATTGTCATTCCCGATTCAGTTACTGAAATCGCCCCTGGTTCGTTTCATGGATGTACCAATATTGCTGATTTTAATGTAACTGGAATATGGGACGCACACTGGCTTGAAGCTACAGGTTCCATAACGACTGCAAACATAGCGCTTGATAAAGCGAAACTTTTGAACACCGGTTACTACTATATCCGCCAACCATGATGAAGCAGTGTGTACAAAGGCGGCGGAATCGGCGGCGGTGTACACAAACTGCCGGTTTTTGCTTTTTGTACACAACTATTGCTAGTTTTCGCGTTTTGCATCAGCTTTATCTACGGATAAGCCCAATCTAGCAAAACGGCCAAGATTCCGCTTTGCGTAATCTTGTAAATGGTGTACATCTTGAAAGAGGATGCTTTGTACACATACTTGAGCTTTTGCGTAGCAAAAGCGATGCTTTTCGCGGATTGAACTATATTTGTAGATTAGACTACAGCGAAAAGAAAACGCGTATTGTATTTTTTGCCGATTCTACATATACTTGTCGCATGTTCCGTCTTTATATTGAAAGAAAATCAGATTTTTCTAATGAAGCAAAGCGCATATATTCTGAAATCACAGGATTTCTCGGAATAAACGCTGTTAAGGCTGTTCGCTATTTGAACCGCTATGATATTGAGAATGTTTCAGAAAACATTTGCCGTGATGCCGCAACACGCATTTTTTCAGAACCGCAAAGTGACATCTGTTATTTTACGCACTTTCCGCTGAACAAGGATGAAACGGCGATTATCTGGGAATATCTGCCCGGTCAGTATGACCAGCGCGCAGACAGCGCCGAGCAGTGCCTTTCATTGCTTGCCGCAAACGCCGGCGAAAAAGATGCCGCGCCAAAAGTGCGCTGCGCCAAGATTGTTCTTCTTAAAGGTGCTGTCAGCGAAGACGAGCGCAAAAAAATCGAGCATTATCTTATAAATCCTGTAGATTCACGCCTTGCGTCACCTGAAATTCCAGAAACTCTTACAATGAACGTAACAAAGCCGGGCGACATTCCGGTTTTTGAAGGCTTTACTGAAATGTCTTCCGCAGAGCTTTCTGCTATGCGCGAAAAAATGGGTCTTGCGATGGACGATGCAGACCTTGCTTTCATGCAGAAATATTTCAAAAAAGAGGGCCGAAACCCGACCGAAACAGAAGTGCGCGTGCTTGACACTTACTGGTCTGACCACTGCCGCCACACCACGTTCAACACAGTGCTTGATGACATCAAGATTGAACAGGGCGGAATTTCTGCACCGCTTACGGCTTCTCTTGAAGAATACCGTGCAATCCGTGACGAGCTTTACGGTGAAAGAGCCAAGAAAGGTGCTGCAAACGAAAAGCCGCTGACGCTTATGGACATGGCGTGCATCGGCGCAAAATATCTTAAAAAACACGGAAAGCTTGATGACATTGAGCTTTCTGAAGAAATAAACGCCTGTTCAATTTATATTGACGTTGACACAGCCGATTATTCGACCGGCGTAATTGAGCCTGAACACAAAACCGAGCGGTGGCTGCTTCAGTTCAAGAACGAAACACACAACCATCCTACTGAAATTGAACCTTTCGGCGGTGCTGCAACTTGTATCGGCGGCGCAATCCGCGACCCGCTTTCTGGCCGCGCCTGGGTTTACCAGAGCTTGCGCGTAACAGGTGCAGCTGACCCGACAGTTCCGCTAAGCCAGACACGCGAAGGCAAACTGCCGCAGATGAAGCTTACGCGCGAAGCGGCTCAAGGTTTCAGCTCTTACGGCAACCAGATTGGTCTTACGACAGGGCAGGTCGCCGAAGTTTATCACCCTGGATTTGAAGCAAAGCGCATGGAACTTGGTGCAGTAATCGCCGCTGTTCCGGCTGATGTTGTTATGCGCGAAGAACCGGATGCAGGCGACTGCATCGTGCTTGTAGGCGGCGGCACAGGCCGCGACGGCATCGGCGGCGCGACAGGCTCTTCAAAAGCACATAACGTAAAGTCTGTAACAACTGCTGCGGCAGAAGTTCAGAAAGGAAACGCCGTTGAAGAGCGCAAGATTCAGCGTCTTTTCAGAAACCGCGACGTAAGCCGCATGATCCGCCGCTGCAACGACTTTGGCGCAGGCGGTGTTTCAGTTGCCGTTGGCGAACTTGCGCCGGGTCTTGAAATCAACCTTGACCTTGTGCCGAAAAAGTACGAAGGCTTGAACGGTACAGAACTTGCAATTTCTGAAAGCCAGGAACGCATGGCTATTGTTGTGCGCAAAAAGGACGTTGAAGCTCTTATTGCCGCCGCAAAAACTGAAAACTTGAACGCGGTTCAGATTGCAACCGTAACAGATACAAACCGCCTTATCATGAAATGGCGCGGCAAGACAATTGTAGACATTGACCGCGCTTTCTTGGATACGGCCGGTGCAAGCCGCAACGCGAAAGCTGTAATTGCGGCTGTAAAAAAAGAAGATTCACCGCTTTGCAGACCGCTTGATTGCGTTGAAAAAGCCTTTGCAAAAGGCGCAAGCTTGAACGAAGCTTGGCTTGAAAACATGAAAGACCTTGCGGTCTGCTCTCAGCGCGGCTTGAGCGAGCGTTTCGACGGCTCAATCGGCTCAAGCACAGTCACTTTCCCGATGGGCGGCCGCTATCAGTCAACGCCGGAAAACGGCTGTGCCGCAAAGATTCCGGTGCTTCCGCCTTTTGAGACTGAAACTTCAAGCCTTATGACATTCGGCTATGACCCGCGCGTAGCAAGCTGGTCGCCGTATCATGGCGCGCAGGTTGCAGTTCTTCATTCTCTTGCAAGAATCGCCGCAATGGGCGGTCTGCCAGAAAGCTGCCGCCTTACGTTCCAGGAATATTTTGAGCGCACTGCATCAGAAACAGCTTGGGGCAAGCCTGCCGCCGCTCTTTTGGGCGCGTTGTCTGCACAGACTGCGATGGGCACAGCTTCAATCGGCGGGAAAGACAGCATGAGCGGCTCTTTTGCAGAGCTTAAAGTTCCGCCTACGCTCGTTTCTTTTGCTGTTACAACTGAAGACGCAAGAAACATTACGAGCGGCGCATTCAAAAAAGCCGGAAATTCAGTTTATTTTATTCCGTGCGCATATACAGACGACCTTACGCCGAATTTCAGCTCTTTCAAGGAAACCACAAAAGCATTGCACGCATTGACTGATAAAAAGCTTGTGAGCGCGCTTTACCCAGTTGCTGCTGGCGGTATTGCAGAAGCCGTTACAAAAATGGCTTTTGGCAACAAGGTTGGTCTTGCATTTGACGCTGATTTCTTCGCAAAGCTTCAGAACGCTGTTGCAGTGCTTGCTTCAAAGACAGGCGGTGATGCGCTAAAGTCTTTGTTCCTGCCGCTTTATGGTTCGATTATCGCCGAAGTTCAGCCTGAAAATTGCGCCGCTTTTGAAAAAGCTTTGCCGACATCGTTCAAGCTTGGCACAACTTCTGCTGAACAGAAAATCACCGTTAAAGACACATCAATTTCTCTTGATGAAGCATATAAAGTTTGGGAACAGCCGCTTGCAAAGGTTTTCCCGCCAGTTACTGCCGGAAGTGACGATGCTTCAAAAGCCGAAGCGTTGCCTGATTTTGCGCTTGCAACTCACAAGAGCTTGCAGGAAGCACGCGACAAGGCTTCTTTTGCAGTCGGCGGAAAGGCAAAGCCGAAAGTGCTGCTGCCAGTCTTCCCGGGCACAAACTGCGAATTCGACATGGCACGCGCCTTTGAGCTTGCCGGCGCTGAAACCAAGATTCTGGTTTTCCGCAACAAAGACGAAGAAATGCTTGAATCGTCGCTTAACGAGCTTCAGAAAGAGCTTGCATCGGCGCAGATTCTCGCTTTGTCGGGCGGTTTCTCTGCCGGCGACGAGCCTGACGGTTCGGGCAAATTTATCGCAAACGTTTTGCGCGAAAACCGCATTGCACAGGCTGTAACGTCATTGATTGACGACCGCGACGGCCTTGTACTCGGCATCTGCAACGGTTTCCAGGCGCTTATAAAGACAGGTCTTGTGCCGTATGGCAAGATTCTTGCTCCGTCAGAAGAAATGCCGACATTGACGTACAACAGAATCGGCCGCCACATTTCGCGCGTCGTTCGCACACGCATGGTCAGCGCGTTGAGCCCGTGGGCGCAGCATCAGTCTGTCGTTCAGAGCCAGACCCACCTTATTCCGATTTCTCACGGTGAAGGCCGCGTAATCATCGACAAAGCTTTTGCGAAAGAGCTTTTCGAAAAAGGTCAGATTTTCACCCAATATGTTGATGAAACCGGCAAGCCTGTGATGACAGAGCCGGACAACCCGAACGGCTCAATGTTCGCCATTGAAGGCATGACAAGCCCGGACGGCCGTGTTCTTGGCAAGATGGGACACAACGAGCGCACGATTGGAACGGCGCATCTTGGTTCTTCAGACGAGCTTATTAAGAACATCGAAGGCAACAAGTGCCAGAATATTTTTGCCGCCGGTGTAAGATATTTCGGCTAAAACGAATAATATGTCATTCCCGCGCCCGACGCGGGAATCTTTAACTTAAAGGAGACTTTTGTGGAAGAAAACGAAAAAGAAGCAGGGCAGGTTAATGAAACTGCCGCTGTTGAAACAGTTCAGACTGAAAGTGCGGCTGCTGCTGATGAAGGCAAAAAAGCAAAAAGCAAGAAACCTGCAATTTTGGGTGCAGTTGCTGCTGTTGTTATTGCTGCCGGCGGTGCAGTCGGTGCTTTCTTCGGACTGGACTTGAATGTTCCGGCTGCAACTGAATGGGTAAAAGACTACGAAGCTGTTCAGACAACAGCTAAAGAAAGAAACAAGAACATTCTTCTGGCTTTTACCGGCACAACATGGGATGATACGTCTGCAGCCTTTGAAAAAGACATCATGAACGACCAGGAATTCATCAAAAAGATGGGCAAGAAATTTGAGCTTGCGCAAATTGATATTCCTAGCGGTGAAAATGAAGTTTCTGAAGACGAAATGCAGAAAATCTTTACATACGCAATGATGTACGGTCTTGAAACAACGCCGAGCTTTATTTTGATAAACACAGAAGGCGCAAGTTTTGGCTCGGTTGTGTATTCACCTACAATGGGCTTGGAATCTGTGATTGAATCTGTTGATGAAGCAGAAAAAGCTTACAAAGACCTTGCAAAGCTTAAGGCAAATCTTGAAAAGGCGACCGGCGTAAAGAAAGTTCAGCTCATCGATGAGATTTATGAAAAGTCACCTGATGAAGAAAAAGCTAAGATGACAGATTATATCCTTGAAGTTCCAACTTTAGACCCTGAAAACAAGAGCGGCCTTCTTGGAAAATACAAGCTTCTTGCAGCTTATAGCGAAGCTGGGCTTTATATGCAGCGCGGTGACGTAATCAGCGCACGCGAGCTGCTGGTCAAAACGGCTGAAGATTCTTCTGTTGATCCAGAATATGCACAGGAAGCATTTTACACGGCTGCATACGTCACTGCTTTGAGCGGCATGATGACGACTCAGAAGGAAATCGACTATGTTTGCTCGTTAATCGAAAAAGCAATCAATGTTTATCCAGAAAGCGAACATATCGAAGACTTGAACCAGTTCCTTACACTTGTAAAGCAGCAGCCTGTTCAAGAAGAACCTGCTGAAAATGCAAGCGCTGCAAATACAGGCAAATAACATTTCATAGGGCTGTCTAAAAACTTCATGTCTAATGTCATCCCGAACTTGGTTCGGGATCTCCGGGCTACCTCTGGTGCAGATGCTGAGCTGAAAGCCGCTAAAGGCTAATAAATTCAGCATGACACTATGCAACGAACTTATTGGACAGACCCGATTAAGCCGCCGTTTGTGCAATGTGCAAGCGGCGCGCCTTGCTTTCAGCTTTTAGGAGGCTGCCTTTCTGAACGTTAATCTGGTAATAAACTTAATTGTCCTCATCGCGTTGATTCTGCTTTCCATGATTTTTTCTGCGACAGAAAGCGCATTCCTTTCTATTAATAAGCTCAGGCTTCGTGTGCTGCGCGGCAAAAAGAACAAAAAAGCGCTGCGCACAGGCAGCCTGCTAGATTCCAAGACAAAGCTTCTGAACACAATTCTTCTCGGAAACAACCTCGTAAATGTTGGCTTGACCGCGCTTTTGACGGCGATTGCGCTTGAAATGTACGGCGAGCGCGGCGTGGAAATAGCGGCAATTTTTTCTACAGTCGTGCTGCTTCTTTTTGGCGAAATTACGCCAAAGACAATCGCATCATCTTACCCTGAAAAAATCGCTTTTGCAGTTGCGCCGTTCATCAGCTTTTTGACAAAGCTTTTTGCGCCTGTCGTAAGCTTTCTTGGCAAAATCTCGGAACTTATCGCGCGTCTTTTCGGCGTAAACACCGTGTCAAAGTCAGTTTCTTTTACAGAAGAAGACATAAAAACGTTTATTGATGCCGGCGAAGAAGAAGGCGTAATCGAGCAAAACGAGAAGAAAATGCTCCGTCAGGTCTTTAAATTTACAGATTTGACCGCAAAAGAGATAATGGTTCCGCGCACAGAAATTGTTGCGATTCCGCTTGAATCAACTTATCAAGAAATTCTTGACTTGGCAGAAAACACTTCGTTTTCGCGTTTTCCGGTTTATAAAGACGGCATAGACGACATCTGCGGCTTTGTTTATCTGAAAGACATGCTTTTTTTTGACGAAGTTGAAAGCTTTTCTGTTAAAAAAGTGATGCGTCCGCCGCTTTTTATTCTTGAAAACAGACGAATTTCTTCAATCAGAAAGATTTTCAAAGAAAACAAGCAGAGCATCGCCATTATTGTAGATGAATATTCTGGAACTTCGGGGCTTGTCACCATAGAAAATCTGACGCGCGAAATTTTCGGCAGCGCCGGAAAGGAACAATCTTTAGATGAAGACGAAAAGCTCACCGAAATTTCAGAAGATTCATTTATTGTAGACGGCTCAATGCGGCTTGTTGAGCTTTCAGAAAAGCTCGGAATCGAGCTGAAATCTGAATTCTACGACACGGTCGGCGGCTTTATCACCGAAAAGCTCGGCGACATGCCGCAAGCCGGTTCAGAAGTGAAATTCGATTTTGGCAAAATGACAGTGCAAACGCTTGACGGCCACCGTGTTGAGTCTGTGCTCGTAAGCCTTAAGACAGAGGCGGAGGGCGAAAAATGACGCTCACGCTGATTCTGCTCTGCCTTTGCGTTGTCTTATCTGCTTTGTTCTCGTCTTCAGAGACTGCGTTCATGTCGCTTTCGCCGATAAAAGTGCGGCAGCTTTTAAAGCGGCGTGCCAAGAACGCCAAGCTTATACACAAGCTTAAGTCTAAGCAAGACAAGCTTTTAACCACGATTCTTATCGGCAACAATATTGTGAACGTTTTTGCGTCTGCGCTCGGCGCGTCTGCGGCAATTTCGTTTTTCGGCGAAACCGGCGTAGGCATTGCAACCGCGCTGATGACTTTTGCAATTCTAATTTTTGGCGAAATCGTTCCGAAAACGGTGGCATCGCATCAGCCTGAAACTGCGGCCTGCAATCTTTCAAAGATTGTGCTGTTTTTTGAGGTTCTGCTTTCGCCGCTTGTGCTTTTCTTTTCGGGCGCGGTCAAGCTTATTACAGCCGCAATCAGGCGCTTTTTTCCAGAGCAGATGCCGCTTGTAACAGAAGAAGAGCTTAAAATGCTAATCGATGTGGGCAACCAGGAAGGCACGCTTGAAGCTGGCGAAAAGGAAATGCTCAACAAGATTTTTGAATTCACTGATTTGCATGTGCGCTCGATTATGGTAAACCGCCTGCTTGTAAAAGACGTTAGCATTGACGCTTCTTATAAAGAAACTGTAAAAATCTTGAAAGATTCTGGCTTTTCTCGGTTGCCTGTCTTTGACGGCGACTTTGATTCGATTTTGGGTTATGTGCATTACAAAGATGTGCTTTACGCAAAAGAGAAGGGCGAAAATTTCAGCATAAAAAGCATAATGCGGCCTATCTGTTTTGTGCCAGAAACGAAAAGCGCGACGGAAATGCTTCATTTTTTTATAAACGAAAAGCAGAGCTTCGCGATAGCGGTTGACGAAAACGGCTGCAACGCCGGCCTTATTACGATGGACGACCTGCTTTCTGCTGTTTTTGGGCGGCTTGCAGATGAATACGACAAAAAAGCTGTGCCTATCGAAGAAAGAATCGAATTTATAAGCCCGACGGAGCTTCGGCTGCCCGGCGACATGCTTTTAAGCGATTTCAACGGCTTTTTCAAGACAAAGCTTGAAAGCGAATATTATCAGACTTTGGGCGGCTGGATGCTCGAAAAATTTGACGTGCTGCCGTCCGTCGGAGACCTGCTTAGAACAGATGTGTGCACTTTCATCGTTGAGCAGCAGTACCAGCGCTGCATCAAGACCGTGCGCGTGAAATTCGCCATTTGATAGATGCATATGCACTCATTGCTGTGGCAGCTTGAAAAGCATTGTCACCCTGAACTTGTTTCAGGGTCTACTTAATCAATGGTCAATTTGTAAGAAAAGCCGAAAGAGTAGTTAGTGTTGGCTGCGCCGCCCCTTCCGCTTGGAATGCCTTTGCCTGTGTCGCCGATGTTCCGGTATTCGGTTTTTCCTTTTACGTTCTGAATCGTCTGACCGTTGGCAAATATCGAGATTGTGTGATACCTCAAGAACGACACGTCGATTTTCAGTTCGCCGAAGAAACCGTAACCGCGCCGCATTGTGTCTATAATTTCAAGATTTCTCATCCAGTGTTGGTCAACAGAATTCGAAAAAATGTATGGAGCGGCTGAAAAACCTGCCTGAAGCGAAACAAAATTCAAGAAGTTCGTCTTTACTTGTACACCGGCGGCGGGATACCACATCGTGTTTTGATAGCTTATGCATTTTGCGAGCGGATCAATATAATCTTTTGGCAAATCTTTGTTCCAATAGCCCTTGCCCGGCGCGTATTGTGTGTAGCCGCCGTAAGAATCCCAGCGCATTTGGCTATAATTGATTGACGCAAAAGGCGCGACAGAAAAAGCTTCGTCAAATTCAAATCTGAACGCTAAGTTGCCAGACGCTTCAACGCTGCCAGTAATCTCCGCCGTATGTTCTGAAAATTTTGTAGGCTTTCCGTCGTAGTTTTCATAATCCCAGTCATAAAGAACGCCGTTCCTTATGTGATTCATTCCGAGTACAGTTGTTGAAAACTCAAGCGCGCCAAAATCTGAAGTGATTGTGCCGCCCATAAGGTATGCCGGATTGTAGTGCCATTCAAGCTGGCTGAGCTTATAGTCAGAGTTGTTCGGCAGCACGCTGTACGCATATTCATAGAGCGTGCCGCTCCTTACGCCGAAAAAAGGCTCAATCGAAAATTTATAGCCATCGGCGAAGAGTGCTGTGCAGAATGAAAGAATCAAAAAACCAGGAAAAAGTTTCTTCATGCAAGCGGGTCCGTGCCGAACAGCTTAGCAAGCTGCTTGCGTGTTGAGTCTAGGTCTTTTGAATATGGGGCTGTAAAAGTCATTTCCTCTCCAGTTACAGGATGCCGAACCTTAACCTTCCATGCGTGAAGCGCGAGCCTTGAAAGCAACGGACGCTCTTCATAGATGTCGCCGCGCCAAGAACGCTTTATGTCTGAAAGGCGCACCGGCTTCTGGTTGCCGCTGTAGAGCGGGTCGCAGACTATGCAGAAGCCAAGGCTTGAAAGATGGGCGCGTATCTGATGGGTTCTGCCTGTCTTTGGCTTTGCCTCAATCCAAGAATACGGGCCGCAAGAACCGATGCATCTGAAATAAGTTTCGGCATCTTTTCCTGTTCTGTTGACAACCGTTCTATGGCGCTGATCGCCGTTCACAAGCAGCCGCAGCGTCACTGTTGTTTCTTCCCATAAAGGGCGGCCATGCACAAGCGCGTGATAAGTCTTATCGACTTGGCGCTTTTCAAAAGCAATTGAAAGCGTGCGCTGTGCTTCCGGTGTGCGCGCATAAATGATTGCACCCGAAGTGTCTTTGTCTATTCTGTGAACGGCAAAAAGCTTGCCGTATTTTTCAGAAGCAATTTTATCAAGGCGCGGCGCGTCAACGTCATAGCGGTCTGCCGCGGTGAGAATGCCTGAAGCTTTATTAAGAACTACTATTGAATCATCGCAATAAATTTCAGTGAATGGCAAATTTTGTTTCATATAGAAATACTATATCATGTTTACGCCGGGCAAGTATAGTCACCAAAAATGTGCTTGTACATTAGCTTGCAAGTTTCCAAAAGGAAACTTGGTCGTTTCGCTAGATAATCTGAATGATAGAGATTAATCCAAAGGCGAAACACTTTAACTTGAAAATATGACGAAATCGGTATACTCTATTTTTGACATTTGTATCTCACTTAAGGAGCTATGAGCAAACATGAAAGGAAGATTCGATTTTACTATTGATTCATTGGGCGAATGCAAAGTTCCTTCCCCAATCAAATTGTCTAACGAATACGGTGATTTTATTGCAAATTATGTCAAAGATAATGAATATATCCGTTACAATGTAGATATATACGATAATGTCCTTGAAACAGAGGCTGATGCCTATAATAATAATCTGATTTCAAAGGCTGGCCCTCGCGAATTCATCTATTTTAATCCGAAACATGTTCATGCGGCAATCTGCACTTGCGGCGGTCTTTGCCCGGGCTTGAACGACGTAATACGTGCAGTTGTGCGCTGCTTGTGGAACAGATACGGCGTGCGCAGAATTACCGGCATACGTTACGGCTACAAAGGTTTTTTGAACGAATACGGCTTTGATACCGTTGACCTTGACCCGGATAAAGTTGATGACATCCACAAGACAGGCGGCTCTTTCCTCGGCACAAGCCGCGGCGCAGGCAACCGCGTAATCGATATTGTTGACGCAATTGAGCGGCTTAACATCAACATTTTGTTCATCGTCGGCGGTGACGGCACGCAGCGCGGCGCGCTTGAAATTGCAGAAGAAATCGAGCGGCGCGGCTCTAAAATTTCCGTTGTCGGCATTCCGAAAACCGTTGACAACGACCTTTTGTTTATTCAAAAGTCTTTCGGCTTTGATACGGCCGTAGTAAAGGCGACAGAAGCTGTTTCTGCCGCGCACATGGAAGCACATTCGCAGATTAACGGCATTGGTCTTGTAAAATTGATGGGGCGCGAATCTGGTTTTATTGCGACCGCAACGGCGCTTGCTAGCCATGAAGTAAACTTCTGCCTTATTCCGGAAGTTCCTTTCGACTTGTATGGCGAGCACGGCTTTTTGGATGAGCTTGAGAAGCGCATTTTGGAGCGCAACCATGCTGTAGTCATTGTGGCTGAAGGCGCAGGTCAGGAGCTTTTGCAGGCAACTGGCGAAAAAGATGCTTCGGGCAATATCAAGCTCGGCGACATAGGTACATTCTTGCGCGACAAGATTTCAGAACATTTCAAGGAACGGAACATTCACATAAATCTAAAATATATGGATCCGAGCTATCAGATTCGCTCTGCGCCGGCCGTTGCGGTTGATTCAATTTACTGCGAACGTCTCGGCAACAACGCCGTTCATGCGGCTATGGCTGGCAAGACAAAGCTTGTAATCGGGCTTGTGCACGACAAATTCGTGCTGCTGCCGACAAAGCTTGTAACAATTCAGCGCAACAAGGTGAACCCGGAAGGCTCTCTCTGGCGCGATGCTATTGATGCGACAGGTCAGCCAGTATTTATGGGGCAGAAGCCGAAGGCAAAAGCTGAAAACAAATAGCAAAGCTTGGAACTTGACTAAAGCAGTCTAAAGCCTTAAAGTAGCAAGGCACAATTCAATTTCACATTTTCAATTATGTTTGTCAAAATGTGATTTATACAAGACTATGAAAATAGGAGATTTACATGAAAAAGACGATAGGTATTCTGCTTCTTGCAGCATTTGTAGCTTTGAGTTTTACCGCTTGCAGTGGCGGCGGTGGCGGAAGCAGCTTTATCGATAAAATTACTGGCAAAGACGACAAGGCAAGCAAAGACAACTTTGCAGGAAAGAAATTGGGTTGTAATAACTGGGGAGATGCTCCTGGAACAAATTTCGAATTTGGTGCTGCTGGCACGGGCACTGTTACCGTTTGGATAGAAGGTGTTCCTAAAGGAAATTGCACTTACAACAAGCCTACAGGGCTTTCAAATGTAAATCTTGTTATAAAGGATAGCAGCAACAACGAGATATTTAATAGGACTGGTAGTTTTGACAATGAAGCACATTCTTTTAATTGTCCAAACAAGGCTAATAATCTAACAGTAACATTTAGTCTGTACTAGTATTAATTGATGTTACTTATAAAGCTGTCTGGTAAAGTTCAATCTTACCGGGCAGCTTTTTTTATGCCCGTACAGCTTCAGCAAAGCGCAGCACAGACCAGAAAATTTGCCGTGGCGTGTTGTCAAAAAACTGATTATATGCTAGTATCTTAAAACATTCGGGCCATTAGCTCAGCGGTCAGAGCAGAGGACTCATAATCCTTTGGTCCCCGGTTCAAATCCAGGATGGCCCAATATTTTCGTAACGAAGTGAGAAAATATAAGTAAATCACTTCCTATAGGCCAAACGACGCAAGGCGGCGTATGGCCCACTTTCGCCTGTCTACATTTAGACAGGCTTTTTTATACCCAAAGAACGAAGCAAAGAACCGTATGTTTCATTAATGAAAATGACTAAACCCAGCTGTCATGCTGAACTTGTTAGCCTTCGGCGGTTTTCAGCACAGCATCTGGTAACTTCCGAAACATTCAATCATAGCAGGTGAGCCGGGCAATGACAAATCATCATTAACAGCAAGAAACTACGAATTGCGTCTTACGACAAATTCTTTGGGCTGGTCACTGTCAAAGATGAGCGCTTTTTTCATCTGCTCAAGGTAAAAGAATTCCTGCGCCCTAGACGGTTGCTCCGTCTGTTTTCTGCGCTGCCATGTGCCGTCGCTGCAAAGCTCAAATGATTGCGCCGTGTCTGCAAAATATGCGCCCAGCGCGTCTTTTAGCTGCTTAACAAGGTCTTCTTGCACAACCGGAAACATAAGCTCAACACGCCGCTCAAGGTTGCGCGGCATCCAGTCTGCGCTTGAAAGATAAAGCTCTTCGTCGCCGCCGTTCTGAAAATAGAAAATGCGCTCGTGTTCCAAATATCTGTCGATTATGCTTACAACCTTGATGTTTGCGCTCATGTTTTTTACGCCGGGCACAAGCATACAGATGCCGCGCACATTCAGCAGAATATTCACACCGGCGTTGCTCGCTTCATAAAGCGCGCGGATAATCTCTTCGTGGCCAAGACTGTTCATCTTTGCCATGATTAGCGCGCTCATTCCGCGCCTTGCATGCTCTGTTTCGCGCTCAATCATCGCAAGAAGCCGCGTCTTTAAGTCAATCGGCGCCATCGCAAGCCGCTTCATCGTCTGAATTGAAGAATAGCCCGAAATCATGTTGAAAAACACAGTGGCGTCGTTCGCAATTTCAGCTTTGCTTGTAAAGAGCGAAAAATCTGCATAAGTTCTTGCTGTCTTGTCGTTGTAGTTGCCTGTCGAAAGATGCACGTAGCGCTTAATGCCTTCGCTTTCGCGGCGCACCACAAGCAGCATCTTTGCATGAACTTTAAGGTTTGCAATGCCGTAAACAACGATAACGCCTGCGCGTTCAAGCTGCGTTGCCCAAGAAATGTTGCGCTCTTCGTCAAAACGCGCTTTAAGCTCAACAAAGGCCGTAACATGCTTGCCGTTGTGCGCCGCACGCTCAAGCGCCTGCACCACAGGCGAATTTCCGCTTGTTCTGTAAAGCGTAATCTTGATTGCAAGCACGTCAGCGTCATCAGCCGCCAAATTCAGAAAATTCACCACAGGGTCATAAGATTCATACGGAACATGAAGCAACTCGTCTTTCAGCTTGAGCACATCCCACGGCGAATTCCGCAAAAGGCTTGAAGTTTTGAAATGTTTCCATTGCGGATATTTGAACTCTGACGCGGCGTCTATGCTGCCAAGCTCGGTGAGAAAGCCCAAATCGACAAGTCCGTCAACCTCGTACACGTCTTGTTTTTGAAGCTTGAGCCTGTCTGTCAAAGCTTTTTGAATTGATTGGCTGGAACTGTTCGTCATGATGCGGACGATGAACGAATTTTGCCGCTGTTCAAGCACTTCTTCCATTGCCTGAATGAAGTCGTTGCTGCGGTCTTCGTCAACCGCAAAGTCCGCATCGCGCGTAATCTTAAAGATGAGCGTTTCTTCAACAGAAAAGCCCGGAAAAAGGTGCGTGCCGAAAGTCTGAACAACGTCGTCAAGCGTGGTGAACATTCGCAGGTTTTCAGAATTTTCCGCTGAATCTTCCGGCAGCCAAACTATGCGGCCTATGCTCGAAGGAATCTGCACAATGGCGAGCGGCTCTTCTTCAAGCGGGGCAGCACCGAGCAGCATGTTCGTTTCTTTGTCTTCGAACATCGGCTTAAGCAAAAACGCCGCATGAAGGCGCAAGTTTGAAACATGCGGAAACATTTCGGTTGAGCTTGTGCGTAACGGCGTTAGCAAGGGGAAAATCTCGTTGAGAAAAAGCTTTTTCAAGTAATTGTGCTGCTTTTCGGTGTAATCGTTCCGGCTTATATATTTGATGCCGCACTGCGGAAGCGCGGGCAAAATTTCGTTGTTGAAGCAGCTGTACTGCTGCTTTAAGATTTCGTGCACGCGCTTTGAAATTGCGTCAAGTTGCGCGCTAGCCGTCAGCTCAGAAATGTCTTTCCATTCAGGGTTCTTGCGCTGCTGCCGCTTTAGGCTTGCAACCCTCACCATGAAAAATTCGTCAAAATTCGAACTGACTATGCCTAAGAATTTTACGCGCTCAAGGAGCGGCACGTCTTTGCGTTCCGCCTGCGACAGTACGCGCGCGTTGAATTCAATCCATGAAAGTTCTCTGTTAAAAAAAGTGTATTTCTTGGGCATAAGCTTCCTTGTTCCAGTTTTTGAATGTCAGTGCAAAATTACTTTATAGCCGAAAATGTTCTCAAACAGGTCGGCTTTTTCGGCAAGCGCATTGCGTTCAAGCGTTGTGTTGAAGACTTGATTGACCACAATATGCATCGCCTCGTCTTTAAGCTCAATCTTAAAGTCTTTGATTCTCTGCGTGTGGCCGCGGTCAAGCGCGTCTGCAATGCGCAGAATGGCCGCAAGCTTTTGCACGGTAATTCTGTCTTGCGGCGGCAGCGCGTAAAATTTGGTGTCGGTGGGACGTGGCGGCGCACCTTTGTGGTAACGCGCAACATTTGACACAATCGTCATGTCGTCTTTGCTAAGACCGAAAATCTCTGAATTTGAGATTATGTAAAGGCTGTGCAGCTCGTGGTTCTGGCTTCTGATGAAAGTGCCCGAATCGTGCAGAAGCGCCGCAACTTCAAGCAGCAGACGTTCGCGCCCTTCAAAGCCAAGCTCGTCCTGCAGCTTGTCGTAAAACTTGAGCGCAGTCGCCCGCACATATTGGGCATGTGCTTCGTCAACCTGAAATTTCCGGCAAAGGTTGAGCGCAGACGCAATTACTTGGCTTGCAAAATTTGCTTGCAACGCTTTGTCTGGCGCTGTGTACTTGCTTGCGATTATTCCTTCGCGTATTGAAGCTTTTACGACGAGAATCTCTTCTGCACCGGTCAAGTTCAAGAAAAGCTGATACGTGAGCAGGTTTATCGTCAGCGCGCGCGCCTCTGTGTAAGGCAGCTTGAAATGCGCAATACATTCATCAATCGAATAATTCTGAAGCTCCGTTACAAATTCTTGAAAGTCGGCGCGGCTTATAATCCAGCAGTTGTCTGAAATGATTCTGCCTATCTGGTTAGCCACAAGCTGCGCTTCTTGGCCGGTCGCAATAAACTGGTGTACTTTGGCAAGCGAAAGCTCTTTATTAAGGTTTACGCCTGTGTTGTTGATGAATTCTTCGAGGAAGCGGCGCGCGTCTTTTTCTGTGCCCATCATAGACTTGATGTGCTGCTCGATGATTACGGTGCCGAGGCGCAGACTGTGCACGGCCACCATTTCGCCGCGCTGCAGCAGCATAAGCTCTGTAGAGCCGCCGCCTACGTCCATGATGATTGAATTCGACTTTTTGAAGCGCGGCATCTGCCCTTTGAGCGCATTGAGAACGGCTATGTACATAAGTCTGTTCTCTTCAATGCCGTCGATGATTCTTACGGAAAAGCCTGTCTTGATCTTGATTCTGTCGAGCACGGCGTCGCGGTTGCGGGCTTCGCGCAATGCGCTTGTTGCAACAACTGTAGTGTGCGCGCCGTCAATCTGCCATGTCGAAATTTGCTCTTTAAACCTGTTCAGAATCTGAAGGCACTGGATAAGCGTTTCCCTTGAAACGGCTGACGTCGTAAAAACATCCCAGCCGAGAGCCGCCGGAAGTTCAGAATAATCAATAAAAGACCAGCTGTTGTTTTCAGCAATTTCTGCAACAGCCAGCCTTATGCCTGTTGAGCCAATCTCAATAACGGCTTCAAGTTTTGTCATAGCTTGTCTATAAGCATAGAGCATTTGCCGGAAGGAATCGGCAATGTCTTTTTCTTTTCTCCGAGAATGTTGATTGTAAAGTAATAGAGCTTTTCGCTTTCCATGTGAATTTCCCAACCGCGCTGGCTCTTGTTAGAGAGAATCGTAATGAGGTTGCGCTTCAACGAAAGGTTTTCGATGCCCATTATTTCAAGATTCGGAATAATCCAGTCGACAGTTTTTCTCGGCAGGCTGATGTAAAGCCCGATAACGTTTTCAATCATCAGCGCGATTGTAGAAAGACCTGTGTAGTGCATGTAACGCTTCTTCGGAAAGTCGGGGTTCGTACTTGATTTTGCAGGGCCGTCTTTGACTGGCGAATAAGCTTCCCAGAGGTCGCCTTTCGTGTGGCCGTCAAGCAGCAGCGCGTCAAGAATCTGATAAAGATGTCTGATTGAACATTCGCGCGCCAAATCCCATTTCTGGTATTTTTCAAGCCCTTTGATTACGACGAACGTGAAAGGCGGGTAAACGCTTCCGCAGAATTCGTTGCCGTCCGGGTCAAAATGCGGGTCATCAGCTGAAAGGGTCGGGAACGGATGGTTCGTGCCGAAAGTTTCTGGGTTTGTCAGATGCTCTACGAGCTGGTCTGCCTTGTCTTCGTTCGGAATTTCAGCAATCATCGGCCAGAAACCGGCGATTGTCTTTACAGGCAGCCGCTCGCCGTTTTCGTCAAGGTCGTGGTAGAAGCCTGTTTCAGGGTTCCACATGAGCGAGTTGATGCGCGTCTTGAGCGAGAAGTACATGCGCTTGTACATAAAGCTCAAGTCTTTGTCGTTGAGAATGTCGCCCATTGCAGACATGTAAAGCGCGTTTACGGCGAGCGCACTGTTGAAGTCTACAAGATACTTCGCACCTTCACGCGGCGAATTCGTCATCGTGGTGGCGGCTACAGGACAAGTGTAAAGACCGTTTTCGCATTTAAAGGTCTTCTCAAGCCATGTCATGTATTTCTGCATAACAGGCATAACTTCTTTTATGCGCTTCTTGTTTGCAGACTTGTGGTAAAGGTTGTACTCAACCCACGCGAACAGAGGAATGCCCACGCCTTCGGGGTTTTCCTTTGAGATTACAGGTTCGCCTGTCTTTGTGTTATACTTCCAGCGGATTGCGCCGCTTTCTTCCTGCTTTGAATACAGATAGTCCAAGTTCTGGTTTGCAGGAAAATTCCTGTTTGAATAGACGAGGAAGAACGATGCAAAGATAGACTCAAACTGGTCGATTATAAGCTCACCGTTTTGCGGAAACAGAAAAAGCTCAGATCCGATTTTGTCTTGCGCCGGCTCGCCGGTCTTAGGATCTTGCCAAAAGTCCTGCAACCATGACCATGCCTTATCATAAATATCAACAAAATCTTGATCATAAAAATGGACTTTGGGAAAATCGCGCTTATTCACAGAGGCTCCTTTTCAGCTTGCAGTTGAACGTTTTTTATTAGTCGTCTTGCACAAACAGGCAGACGCATGAAAAATCAAAAATAAAACAGAATCTCATAACTATATCATAAATTTGCAAAAAATAGTATATTTTTCAAAGAAAAATATATAAACTTTTGGCATCTCTAATGGTCAAAAGCCGAAAAACGCAAAGAAGGGCACATGTTTCAATCTCATATTTATCTTGAAGTCAGAATTTTGATTTCAACACAGAAGAAACCATTCATTTCAGGCGAAAAGCCTGCGCTTGACGGCGAAGTCTGCAAAAAGGTCTGCTCTCTTCTCAATGCTTTCAGTTGCAGCATTTTAAAGACTGTGCATTACGAGCGTTACACCGCCAAGCTGAATGTGCCCGAATCAGCCGGTTTTTCAGGGCTTTCCGTTAAAGTCGGCGAAAAAGGCGTTGTGCCGATTGAGTTTCACAGACGCCAGAAACTTATACGCATCAAAGAAGTGCGCATAGAAGAAGATGCGGGCAGGCTTACGCATTCAAACAACGTTTCAAAGATGGACTACACATGGGCGGGCTGTGCAAGCGTGCGCATAAAGACAGCCGCCGACTTTGAGCTTGGCGAAGAAGCGGAGCTTTTCTTGAACGAGCTTCGCCGCCGCATTCAGTATATGCGCCTTGTTGAGAACGTGCCTGTAGAAACGCTTATAAGGTGCAACGCCTATGTCGCGCTTGCACGCTACCCAGAAAAGCCCGATTATTACGTAAAGCTCAGAAACCTCAATTCGTTCAACTTTGTAAGAAAGGCCGTAAACGCCGAGATTGACCGCCAGGAATCTGTGCTTTCTTCGGGCGGCACTGTTGAATCTGAAAGCAGGTTATGGAACGAGCGACAGAATTTGACAGAAAGCTATAAGCCGTGGTCGCCTGAAATTTCTCAAAGCAGGCAGCTTGTGCTTCTTGCTGATGCTGAACCTTTTGACATGAGCGAAATTCTTGACGGGCTTTCTGACGGCGGTTCTTCTGAAATTTCAGCTGAAACTGAAATTGAGCAGCCGGCGGAGCGGTGCAAACGGCTTTGCAGCCAGTATGGGCTTATCAAGGTTCACGCCGAATTTATTTGCGATGACAAGGCGCGCGCCGACTTTTTTGAAAAAGCTGTTGCAGCCGGTGCAGACCCAATAATGACGGCGCACTGGCTTACAAGCGAATTCATGAAGCTGCTCAAGTGGTCGGGCTCTTCGATTCAGCAAAGTTCCGTTACGGCAGAGCGGTTTGCCCGCGTAATGGTTCTTCTGAAATCGGGCGAGATTCACAGCAGCATTGCAAAGCAGCTTCTTCAGCATCTGCATGAAAAGGGCGGCGAGCCGGACGAGATTCTTGCACAGAACAACTGGAAGCAGATTACAGACAAAGACGTGCTGCTTCCGCTCGTGCAAAAAACTATAAACGAAAACCCCGAAGAAGCAGAAAAGCTCCGCAAGGGCGAGATGCCGCCGCTTGAATTTTTGACCGGCCTTATAATGAAGCAGACTGACGGGCTTGCTTCTCCGCTTGTGGTCAAGGGGCTGCTGAAAGAAGAGCTTCACATCAATATAGTCTATGTAATTTCAATGGGCGGTTCTATTTGCGGCCGCCGCACAAAAGACGGCGCGGTCATCGCGGCAGACGGGCGCATCTTGAAGTCTATGCTGCAAGACATAGACCCTTCGATTCATTATCAGGTTGTGCAGCTTGGCCGCATGTTGAGCGAAGAGCTTGAGCCAGCCGACTGGGCTGTGCTCATTGCAGAAATTGCCTCGCTTATAGGCACTGGCACGGCAACCGGCATTGTCGTTGCGCACGGAACGGACACGCTTTCTTATACGGCACCGCTGCTTTACTGGCTTTTTTCTGATGCGGAAGTGCCGGTCGTTGTTACGGCTTCTTCTAAAACTAGCGATGAATCTTCTGAAGCGAAAGAGAATCTTCATTTTGCCGTGGAAACTGCGTGCAAAGAAAAGCAGGGCGTGTTTGTCGCTTTCGGCGGCAAGCTGCTTTCGCCGCTCAACCTGAAATTTGAGCGGCCTTCGCCGGACGGTTTTTCTAACTGGAACATGAAGACACCGCTTTATACTTGCGGGGCTGGGCCATTGAGCGGCTTGTTCAACGGCTTTTTAGATGCAGACGAATTCGTTATGCGCCAAGTTTTGCGCGAAGCAGCGAACCGCATGATTGTTTGCCGCGTTTATCCGGGGCTTAGAGCAGAAAGCTATGTTCAGCTTATAGAAAACGGAATAACCCACATTTTTCTTGAATTGTACGAAACAGGCACGGCAAGTATGCGTAACGGCGATTATTCGCTCAAGCCGCTTTTGACAAAGGGCCGAAAGCGGGGCTGCACGTTCTTCTGTACCTCGCAGCAACAGAGCTTGCTAGACTTTTCGGGCTATACGACCAGCCGCCGCATGTGGCGCGAAGGTGCTGTGCCGATGGGGCGACTGACGACAGAATCTGCTGTTGCGCTTTATTTTGCGGCAAGCCTTGTGTCAGACACAAAAGAAGAGCTGAACCAGTGCATGGAAGCATACGCCGAGCTTTTTGAATAGCTGGTTCATATTTAGATTATTCCACACATACGGTCACTTCGACTGCGCTCAGTGACCGGCTTTCTGAGAAGTTTAGGGCTTACAAGCCTTTCTTGTAGGTTTCTTGCTTGTGCTCATACATTACGCTGTCGGCCTGATGAATATAGTCAATCAAGTTTTGGGATGATTTTGGGTCTGAAAGAATATGTCCGGTGCTTATCGTGAGCGGATAAGCGAGCTGCATTCCTTCAACTTCGTTTTCAAGCTCTTTTGTAAGACTCTCTTCATAAGCCATTACGTCGTTTTCGTCTGTGCATTCGCCCACCGCAATAAATTCATCGCCGCCGTATCGTATTGCCACCCAGCCTTTCGGCATCAGCTCAAGGACTTTTGCCGCAACTGTTCTTATGGCAAGGTCACCTTGCAGATGCCCGAAATTGTCGTTTATATATTTCATGCGGTTTATATCTGCAAAGATAATCGCACATCTTCGGTTGTTCTTGTGTGCGTTTTCCAAAAGCGGAACGGCGTTTACTTCCATTCCAAAGCGGTTGTTCAAGCCTGTAAGCTGGTCTGTGTTAGAAATATCTCTGAGCGCGCGGTTCATTTCATCAAGGCGGCTGTTGTTGCGGTATTGTTCCAGATTGAAATTCACCTGAAGCATGTAATGGTTGAGCGTTCTGTCTTTTATGCACTCAAGCGCATTGCTTGTAACGATGTAGCCGAAAATTTTGTCGTCGTAATGCATTGAAGTGAACGTGTATACCGACGGCTTGTCTTCTTTTTTATAGTTTGGAATAAGCTCTTTGCGTGTGAATTCGCCTTTGCTTTCTGCTTTTCCGTCTTTAACGGCCACAAGGCAGTTCATTTTTTCAGCATATTCAGTTTTTAGCGGGAACAATGCGTCTTTGAATGCTTTTTGCGCATTTTCGTCAATCACAAAATAGAACTCGCCGCCGCCAATGCTCTGATGCGTTGAATAAAAATTAATGAGGTTCTTCTGAAATTCATCATAAGATGAGCAATTGAACACAGAAGTCGTCATGTCAGCTTCGGCAGTCTGAAACAAGATGTTTTCCATCTCTTTTTTATAGGCGTTTACACAGAAATCATGGCGGACTTCATCGGCTTCAGAAGTTTTTTTGCAGCCGCAGCTTTCGCCCATCACAAATTTTGAAGAAACGACAACATGGTCTTCTTTTGACGTGCCTTCAATCTGCTCGACAAGCTGCCACGCGGCAATGTAGCCGATTTTTTCGTAGTCTTGATAGACAGTCGTTATTGAAGGGTAGAATGTTTCCGCATGAGAGATTTTGTCAAATCCGGTGACGATTACATCGTCTGGAACGGATACGCCAATATTGTTCAAGCCGATGCAAGCGCCGATCGCGTTATGGTCGTTCGCGCAAATATAAGCGTCCGGCCGGTTGCCGCTTTGCCACAGCTCGATTGCATATTTAATGCTTGTAAGATATTCCCAGTCAGTGTAGCGGATGTTCTCTTCTTTCAGTTCAACTCCGTTGAGAGCAAGCACTTTTTTGGTTGTTTCAAGCCGTTCGATTGAGTCGGGGTGGTCTCTCGTTCCGGCCAAGAAAGCCGGATTTTTTATATGATGCTTTTGGACAAGATGCTCTACAAGCTCGTACATTCCGTCAGAGTTGTTTATGCCGACAAAGTTCAAGCCTTTATAGGGCATTCCGACGCTTACGGCGCAGATTTTTTCTTTTATAAGCTTGTCTGCAATCCGTCTTGGTGTTTCTTCGGAATTCAGCATATTTGAGAATGTGATAACGCCGTCAAAATCTTTGAAGTCCGGCAAGTCAAATATGGAATCTTCGCCTATGTTGCGCACTTTGCTTCTGCCGTATGCGGCGTAGCTTAAAAAAAGGAAAATGTCGATATTAAGCTCATCCGTTACCGAGCGGATTCCTTTCAGAGCTTGTGTAATACTGATGTTGTTCCAGCCGTTTGCAAGTACGGCAATTTTCCTTTTCATAGCATTACAATTCTAAACCAAGATTTATGATTTTTCAAACTTATTTATTATAATAATTTGAATATTGAAATTATTTTGCGAAAAGCTCTTTTATAAGGCTTTTTATGTCGCTGACGAACACAGTTTCGGGGCTTTTTTCCGGGGCTAGAACGCGGCTGAAACCCAGGTTCTGCGCCGTTTTGACGCGCTGCTTGAGCCTGCTTACTGGGCGGATTTCACCTGCAAGGCTGATTTCGCCTGCAAGGGCGGTCGCTTCGGGGCAGGGCAGGTCTGTTCTTGCAGAATAAAGCGCGGCCGCAAGTGCAAGGTCTATCGCGCTTTCGTTTAGGCGTACGCCGCCCGCCACGTTTACGTACAAGTCGTATTCGCTGAGCTTTAAGCCTGATTTTTTTTCAAGCACCGCCGCAATTCTGCTGACGCGGGCAGATTCAATCTTTTCAGAAAAAACGCGCGCGATAGAAGCTTTTGCCGGCACAGTCAAAGCCTGAATCTCAACCATGAAAACGCGCGAGCCTTCAAACACGGGCACAATCGCAATTCCGGCGGGCAGGCTGCCTTCGCGCTGTGTGATGAACATCGCCGAAGGGTCTTCGACCGGCATAAGCCCTGTTTCACTCATCGAGAAAATGCCAAGCTCGTCAACGGAGCCGAATCTGTTTTTCTGGGCGCGCAGAAATCTTATGTCGTCTGAATTGCGCTCAAAAGAGATGACCGTGTCGACCATGTGCTCAAGCGATTTCGGGCCGGCAATTACGCCGTCTTTTGTAACATGCGCGGAAAGGAAAAGCACCGAATCGCGCTCCTTGACCCAAGAGATAAGCTCGTTCGAGCAATATTTGAGCTGGTTCACTGTGCCGGGCACGATTCCGGCTTCTGCGCTGTAGACTGTCTGAATCGAATCGACGATAACGCACATCGGGTTGAGCGAATCAAGCGCATGCTCAATGTCGTCAAGCCGCAGCGTACAGAGAATGTCTATGTTTTCAAAGTTTATCTTAAGACGGTCGGCGCGCGCCCTTATTTGAGACGCAGATTCTTCGCCTGAAATGTAGAGAACTCTTCCGCTGGTCTGAACCGAAGAAGCTGTCTGCAAAAGCAATGTAGATTTTCCGATGCCAGGTTCGCCGCCGATTAAGATTGCAGAACGCTTTGTCGCACCGCCTCCCAGAACGCGGTCAAATTCAGTGTTGCCTGTCGAAATGCGGGCACATTCCATCGGGTTTACGGAAGAAAGCGGCACAGGCGTTATTCTTTCAGTTGTGCCTGGCATTTTGCCGTAGGGCAATGCGGCTGCGCTTGTTTCGGCGGCGTGCTCTTCCATGGTGTTCCATTCGCCACATTCAGGGCAGCGGCCAAGCCAGCGCGGTTGAGAGAAGCCGCAGTTTGAGCATTTGTACACAACAGAATTCGCTTTCTTCTTTGCCATTTGTCTGTTCCTCACATAGCCTGAATATCGAATTTAAGTTTTATTGCAAACAATCTGTCATTGCAGGGTTAGATCAGGCAAACCAGCGTTCAGTCTTGGCTTGCATCTGCTGTTTCGTTCGGTTTGTCTGCAAGCTGATACTTTACTTTGCTGTAAGGCGGCACAGACGAAATAATCCACACGTTGCCGCCGATTATGCTGCCTTTGCCTATAACGGTGTTGCCGCCCAAGATTGTCGCGCCCGGATAGATTGTAACATCGTCTTCAATTGTCGGGTGGCGTTTCTTGGCTTGAAGTTCCTTTTTTACGCTCAACGCGCCGAGAGTTACGCCCTGAAAGATTTTGACACGCTTGCCGATTACGCAAGTTTCGCCGATTACAACGCCTGTTCCGTGGTCAATGTGGAACGATTCGTCGATTTCTGCGCCCGGGTTGATGTCTATGCCGGTGCGTCCGTGGATATATTCAGTCATAATTCGCGGAATCAGCGGAACGCCGTTCTTGTGAAGGAAATGTGCAATCCTGTAAGCCAGAATCGCCTGAAGTCCTGGGTAAGAGAGAATGACTTCTTCGATGCTGTTTGCAGCCGGATCGTTCAGCAAAGCCGCTTCTGCGTCAAGCCGTGCAAGACGGCGCAGCTCCGGTATGTACTCAATCAGCGAAAGCACCGTCTTTTCGGCAAGCCCGAAACAGTTCATCTCGCCGTTGTTTTTTGTCTTGCATATATAAAGCAGCGCCTTCTGCGTTTCAGACGTGAGATTGCTTATAAGTCTGTTGATGCGTTCGCCGGTTGTATATTTGAGGCTGTCGCGGTCAAGTTTTTCAGCTGTATTGAAGCCCGGAAAAACTATATTCTGAAGGTCTCTCAAAATATCCTGAACAGTCTGTCTGTTCGGAAAGTTTTCTGCTTCAGAGAAATTGATTCCGCCGTAATTCTGGTATGAATCTAAGATGTCATCGACAAGATTGTCTATTGTTTTCATAGGTTGATAATAGCGGTTTTGATGGAACTTTTCAATAATGATAAGGCTTTTGCCGGGCTTTATCGGACGCGCGGCTCTTTGGTATTACAAAATCAATGAAAAAAAATCAGAAAAATAGCATTTTCTTGTTGACAAAATGGGTTTTTATCGTTATTCTCTACAAACTGAATCTGCTTATAAACACTAGGTTGAGAGCATGCCTTTATAGCTCAGATGGTAGAGCGCGTCCTTGGTAAGGACGAGGTCAGCGGTCCGATTCCGCTTGAAGGCTTTTGCTTTAATGTGTATACAGAATAGTAACAAAAGTTACTGGTTATATAGTAAGGGGAATTAAAATGGCTTCAAAAAAGACTGCTGTTGAAATTATTGCATTGCAGTGCAGCGAATGCAAAAGAAAGAACTATACTACTTATAAAAACAGAAAGAACATTCAGGGAAAGCTTGAACTGAAGAAGTATTGCCCTTTTGACCGCAAGCACACATTGCACAAGGAAACAAAGGCAAAATAATGCTTTTAATGGCGAGCTTCGGTTCGCCGGTAAAACTAAAAGACTGCGTGCGGTTTTTTAGTTTTACTTTTAGGCCAGTAGCTCCAATGGTAGAGCGTCGGTCTCCAAAACCGAGTGTTGCGAGTTCGAGTCTTGCCTGGCCTGTATTTTGCTGCTGCCCTGTTCTTTAATCGTTCAGTGCAGCATTTTTTTAGATTCTCAAGTTGAAAAACGAGGTCCGTGATGGGAAAAATCACAAATTTCTTTAAAGAAAGTGTTGCAGAACTTAAGAAAGTTGTATGGCCTGGCTTTGATGATGTAGTTTCTTCAATTAAGGTTGTGTTGCTTTCAACTTTGTTTGTCGCAATTGTACTCGGCCTGCTTGACTGGCTGTTTGTATCTGGCATGAATCTTATTTTCTAAGGTAGTTCAATGGCAAGGGGTTGGTATATCCTTCACGTTTTTTCAGGTTACGAAGCTAAAATCGAAAGAACGATTCGTTCAATGCTTGAGCAGGGCGAACTTTCTTCTGATGAAGTGCTTGATGTCAAAGTTCCTGTCGAAACGGTCGTAGATGTCAAAGACGGCAAAAAGAAAGAAGTCAAGAAACTTCTTCTTCCGGGCTATATAATGGCAGAGCTTGATTTGCCTGACGGTTTGGGCTGGAAGCCAGTTTGCTCTGCTATCCGCCGCATCAACGGTGTTACAGGTTTTGTCGGCACTTCGAACAGCGTGAAACCGCGTCCTATTCCGGCTGAAGAAGCAAAAGCCTTGCTTCAGAAAGCAGGTGACATTAAGGGCGAAAAAACACCTCGCGTCAGACAGACATACTCAGTCGGTGAAACTGTTAAGGTTATTGACGGACCTTTCGCAAGCTTTACCGGCACTATTGATGAAGTTAATCTTGAAAAGAACAGACTTAAGGTTGTGGTAGCCATCTTCGGCCGCGCTACACCTGTTGAAGTTGATCTTTTGCAAGTTGAAAAGGTTTAATTCCTTGAGAAAAGCCCTTGAAAGAGGGTTTTTCTGTTTTGGGAGAGACTGCGCACCGTCGGTGAAGGGCGTCTCGTTAAAGCCGGAAAATCCGGCGTCACCAATTTAATAAGGAGATATATATGGCAAAAAAGAAGGTAACGGCCGTTATCAAGTTGCAGTGTCCAGCAGGAAAAGCTACACCAGCTCCTCCAGTTGGTCCGGCACTTGGTCCGTACGGTGTCAGTGCTCCTCAGTTTGTACAGCAGTTCAACGACCGTACAAAGTCAATGGAACCGGGCCTCATCATTCCGGTTGTAATCACAGTCTATCAAGACAAGTCTTACACGTTCATTCTCAAGACTCCGCCTGCAGCAGTTCTTATCCGCAAGGCTCTCGGAATCGAGAAGGGTTCAGACAATCCTCTTAAGAACAAAGTCGGAAAGCTTTCAAAAGCACAGCTTGAAGAAATTGCAAAGACTAAAATGCCTGATGTCAACGCAAATGACATTGAAGCGGCTAAAAGAATCATTGCCGGTACTGCTCGCAGTATGGGCGTAGAGGTGGAGCGGTAACATGAAACACGGAAAGAAATATCGCGAGTCGCTGAAAAAGTATGATCCGACAAAATTTTATGGACTTTCAGAAGCATGTGCTTTGGTAAATGAATTGAAATTTGCCAAGTTCGATGAAACTGTAGAAATCCATGTCAGCCTCAAGCTCGGCAAGTCTCAGACAGTGCGCGACACTTTGGTTCTGCCGAATCAGTTCAAGGGCGAAAAGAAAGTGCTTGTTTTCTGTAAAGAAGACCGCGTAAAAGAAGCTCTTGATGCAGGCGCAGCTTATGCAGGTGCAGCTGAATACATCGACAAAGTAAAGGGCGGCTGGCTCGACTTTGACGTTGCTGTTGCAACTCCTGACATGATGAAAGACGTTGGCCGTCTTGGTATGGTTCTCGGCCGCAAAGGCTTGATGCCTAACCCGAAGACAGGCACTGTTACAACAGACATCACAGCTGCTATCAATGAACTTAAGAAAGGTCGCGTAGAGTACCGCGCAGACAAGGGTGGTGTTGTTCACCTTGCAGTCGGCAAGGTTTCTATGGGTGCTGACAAGGTTGCTGAAAATATCTCAACTTTGCTTTCTGAAATTTCACGCAAGAAGCCAGCTGATGCAAAAGCTGATTATATTCAGTCTATTTCAGTAAACTCAACAATGGGACCTGGAATCTGGATTGACTACAAGGATGGTGAGTAATTATGGCTATAAAAGCAAAAAAACTCCAACCAGCAAAAGTAGAAGCAATTGCCGAAGTTAAGTCAGTTCTGGAAGGATACAACGATTTCATCTTTGCTGAATACCGCGGCTTGACTGTTGCTCAGATTACAGATTTGCGCAAACAGCTTCGTGCAAAAAATTGCGAATTCAAAGTTGTTAAGAACAATTTTGCTCGTGTTGCTTTTGATGAGCTTAAAGTTGAAAACGTTGCAGATTATCTTTCTGGACCGACAGCTATTGCTCTTGCAAAAGAAGATTCAAACGAAGTTGCAAAAATCATGTTTGATTTTGCAAAAGAAGTTCCGGCATTGGTAGTAAAAGGCGCATACATTGAAAAGACAGTGTATGACCAGGCAAAGATTGAAGCTTATTCAAAATTGCCGAGCAAAATGCAGCTTTATACTATGTTTGCTTGTGCTCTCAATTCTACAACACAGAAACTTGCTGCTACATTGCAGGCTGTTGTTGATAAGAAAAACGCAGAAGGTGCAAACTAATCTGCGATAACAGTTTCGGAGAAACTGAATTAAAATGGTGTCAGGCTTCATCGCTGTCGTCCTGTCCCAAAAAAAATAATGCCTATTTTAAGGAGAAGATAATATGGCAGCTTTAACTAACGATCAGATTTTGGATGCAATCGCATCAATGACAATTCTTGAACTCTCAGACCTCGTAAAGGCTATTGAAGAGAAGTTCGGTGTAACAGCAGCAGCTCCAGTAGTAATGGCTGGCGGCGCAGCTGGCGGCGCAGCAGCAGCTGAAGAAAAGACAGAATTCAACGTATCTCTCGAAGCAGCAGATCCTGCAAAGAAAATCGCTGTTATCAAGGCTGTACGTGAAGTTACTGGTCTTGGTCTTAAAGAAGCAAAAGACCTCGTTGAAGGTGCTCCAAAGGCTCTCAAAGAGGGTGTTTCTAAAGAAGAAGCAGATAAGATTAAATCAACTGTTGAAGCAGCTGGTGGAACAGTTAAGATTGCATAATTTTAGCTTAAAAATCAAAAGCTTTGGCGCGGGCGCAAGCTTGTGCCACGGCTTTTCTAACAGCGTTAGTTTTACTCAAATTTAAGCGTGTGCTACTGGAATACGTATTCCGGTAGCTGTATCTATTTATAGGGTTTTTGAACTCCGGGAAAATTGCGCAAAGCCATAGACGGCCAGAGAATTAAGGCGCAACCCGTATAAGTTAAAGCCATGTGGCAAAAGGCAAGGGGGATCGATGTCCGCAAAAAAAGCGATAATCAATCGTCAATATATTGGTAAAAATATCCAGAACTTTATGGAACTTCCTGACTTGATAGGAATCCAGACTTCTTCATACGAAAGTTTCCTTCAGAAGGAAAAGCTTGATGCAAAACAGGAACTTGCAGTTCAAGGCTTGGAAGAAGTATTCCGTTCGACGTTCCCTATTGAAAGCCCGAATGGCGACATGTCTCTTGAATATGACTCTTATGAACTTGATGAAGAAAACATCAAATTCTCTGAACTTGAATGTAAACAGAAGGGGCTGACTTATGCAGTTCCTCTTAAAGCTCATATAAATCTCGTCTTTCAGCAGACGGGCGAAATCCGCATGAAAGACATCTACATGGGCGATATTCCGCTCATGACAGACCGCGGCACGTTCATCATCAACGGTGCTGAGCGCGTCGTCGTTTCTCAGATTCACCGCTCGCCGGGCGTTATTTTCTGCCACGAAAAGGGCGTATACTCAAGCCGCATCATTCCGTACCGCGGTTCGTGGCTTGAATTTGAAATTGACCAGAAAAAAGAGCTCATCTACGCAAAGATTGACCGCAAGAAGCGCATTCTCGGCACAATCTTCTTGCGCGCGCTGGGCTATGAAACACGCGAAGAAATCATCAGATGCTTCTATGATGTAACAGACATTGACATTTCATCTGGCAAGAAAGAAGACCTTGTAGGCAAGGTTCTTGCAAGCGCAGTCTTCATCAAAGACGCAGAATCTGGCGAAGAAAAGAAATTGTTCCGCGCCGGCGAAAAGCTGCACCCGCATAGCATCGACGAGCTTTTTGCAAACGAAATCAAGAAAATCACTGTAATTGATTTTGAAGCTGAAACTTCGCTCAACTCTCAGATGCTCATCAACTGCTTTGAAAGGGAAGAAATCCGCTTTACAAAAGAAGGTTCTGAAAGTGATGAGCCGACAAAGGAAGATGCACTCGCAGCAGTTTATTCAGTGCTTCTGCCGGGCGAGCCGATTACGGTTGAGAACGCAGAAAAAGACTTGAACACAATGTTCTTTACTTTGCGCCGCTACGACTTGGGCCGCGTTGGTCGCTACAAGCTCAACAAGAAATTTGAATACAAAGACAATGTCGAAGAGCATACACTTGTAAAGCAGGACATCATCTCAACGATGAAGTACCTTATAAAGGTTTACAACGGCGACGAGCCAATCGATGATATCGACCACCTCGGCAACCGCCGCGTGCGCTCTGTCGGCGAGCTTATGACAAACCAGCTCAAGACTGCATTCAGCAGAATGGAAAGAATCGCCAAAGAAAGAATGAGCATGAAAGAAACTGAGACTATGAAGCCTCAGGACTTGATTTCCATTAAGCCGATTGTAGCCGCAATTAAGGAATTCTTCGGTTCAAGCCAGCTTTCACAGTTCATGGATCAGGTAAACCCTCTTGCAGAACTTACTCACAAGCGCCGTTTGAACGCATTAGGCCCGGGCGGTCTTTCACGCGACCGTGCAAGCTTTGAAGTGCGCGATATTCACTATACGCACTACGGAAGAATGTGTCCTATCGAAACACCTGAAGGCCCGAACATCGGTCTTATTGTTTCGCTTGCAATTTATACGCGCGTAAACGATTACGGCTTCCTCGAAGCACCTTATAGGAAGATTGAAAACGGAAAGGCAACACAGAAAGTTGAATATCTTTCTGCTATCGAAGAAGACCGCTACTACATCGGTACGGTTTCTGAAGATATGAAGCCGGATGGCTCATTCACGACTGACACAATTTCTTGCCGCAAGCGCGGTGACTATACATCACGCGCGCCGGAAGATGTTCAGTACATGGACGTTTCGCCGAAGCAGATTATTTCAGTTTCTGCGGCGCTTATTCCGTTCCTTGAGCATGACGACGCCAACCGTGCATTGATGGGCTCGAACATGCAGCGTCAGGCTGTTCCACTTCTTTTCCCGGAACCACCGCGCGTTGGAACTGGTATGGAAAAGAAATGCGCCTACGATTCAGGCGTTCTTGTAAAGGCAAAGCGTGCAGGTGAAGTTGTCTGGGTAACATCAGAAGAAATCCGCGTAAAGCCTACAACTCAGAAAAATCCGGAAGACATTGATGTCTATCCAGTTTTGAAGTATCAGCGCACAAACCAGGATACATGCTATCACCAGAGACCAATCGTAACTCTCGGTCAGCATGTAGAGAAGGGCACGCCGCTTACAGACGGCCCTGCAACATATAACGCCGAGCTTGCTCTCGGAAGAAACATTCTCGTCGGATTCGTTCCGTGGAACGGCTACAACTATGAGGACGCTATCCTCATTTCTCAGCGCGTTGTCAAAGAAGATATGTTTACTTCTATTCATATCAAGGAATTCAATACAGAAATCCGCGAAACGAAGCTTGGCCCAGAAAAGATTACGCGCGATATTCCGAACACAGGCGAGAAAGCTTTGGACAATCTCGACCAGGAAGGTATTATCCGCATCGGTGCAAAAGTCCGCTCAGGCGACATCTTGGTCGGAAAGGTTACGCCGAAATCTGAAACTGAAACAACGCCGGAATTCAAGCTTTTGAACTCAATTTTCGGTGAAAAAGCTAAGGAAGTCCGCGATTCTTCATTGCGTGTTCCGCACGGAATCGAAGGAACTGTCATCGATGTTCAGCGCATGAGACGCACAGCCGGTGACGACTTGAACCCTGGCGTTGATGAAATCGTTAAAGTTCTCATCGCCACAAAGCGCAAGCTCCGTGAAGGTGACAAAATGGCCGGACGCCACGGTAACAAAGGTATTGTTGCCCGCATTCTTCCGGTTGAAGATATGCCGTACATGGAAGACGGAACACCGCTTGACATCTGCTTGAACCCGTTGGGCGTTCCTTCGCGAATGAACATCGGTCAGATTATGGAATCAGAGCTTGGCCTTGCTGGTCTTTACCTTGATGAATGGTACGAAGCACCAGTTTTCCAGTCTCCTTCAAACGAGCAGATTGGCAAGAAGCTTGTTGAAGCAGGCTTTGAGAGCAACTCAAAGGCAATTTTAAGAGACGGCCGCACTGGTCAGCCTTTTGAAAACCCGGTTTTCGTTGGTGTTATCTACTTTATGAAGCTGCACCACTTGGTTGACGATAAGATGCACGCCCGCTCTACTGGTCCATATTCACTTGTTTCACAGCAGCCGTTGGGCGGTAAGGCTCAGTTTGGTGGCCAGCGTCTTGGTGAAATGGAAGTTTGGGCTCTTGAAGCTTATGGTGCTGCAAATACATTGCAGGAACTTCTGACAATCAAATCAGATGATATGACAGGACGTTCTAAGATTTACGAATCAATCGTAAAAGGTGAACCGACAACAGCGGCCGGTGTTCCGGAAGCGTTCAACGTTTTGGTTCAGGAACTCCGTGGTCTTGCCCTTGACTTTACAATCTATGATGCACAGGGCAAAGAAATCGGTTTGACAGAACGCGACCGCGAGCTTATCGAAAAGTCTAATTCGACGTTCTAATTTACGGACAAGGGAACTTCTTTCTATAAAACATAGAAGTTCCCTTGCTTATGTGTTTAATGCAAAGCAATTTGATAGGAGAAAAAGATGCGAGATATACAAGAGTTTGATAGTTTGCAGATTAAACTCGCTTCACCGGAAACCATCCGTGCATGGTCTTATGGTGAAGTAAAGAAACCAGAAACAATCAATTACCGTACATTGCGCCCGGAGAAAGACGGTCTTTTCTGTGAAAGAATCTTCGGTACAACTAAGGAATGGGAATGTTATTGTGGTAAATTCAAGTCAATCCGCTACAAGGGCGTTATCTGCGACCGCTGTGGTGTTGAAGTTACTCACTTTAAAGTCCGCCGCGAACGCATGGGACACATTGACCTTGCCGCTCCTGTATCTCACATCTGGTACTATCGTTCTGTTCCGTCGCGCATGGGCTTGCTGCTCGACCTTCAGGTTGCCGCTCTTAGGTCTGTTCTTTACTATGAGAAGTACATCGTTATCGATCCGGGCGACACAGACCTTAAAAAGATGCAGCTTTTGAGCGAAGATGAATATTCTGAAGCACAGGAACGCTACGGCGGTTCATTCTCTGCCGGAATGGGTGCAGAGGCAATCAAGATTTTGCTTGAAAACCTCAACCTTGACGAACTTGCAGCTGAGCTTCGCGCTAAAATGATTGAGAAAGGCGCAAAAAGCGACAAGCGCCTTTTGAAGAGAGTTGAAATCGTAGAAAATTTCAGATCTTCTCAGAATAAATGCTCATGGATGATTCTTGACGCAATTCCTGTTATTCCGCCGGAACTGCGCCCAATGGTTCAGCTTGACGGTGGCCGCTTTGCCACATCAGACTTGAACGATTTGTACCGCCGTGTGCTCAATAGAAACAACCGCTTGAAGAGGCTTATGTCTCTTTCGGCACCAGATATTATTATCAGAAACGAAAAGCGCATGCTTCAAGAAGCAGTTGACGCTTTGTTCGACAATTCAAAGAGAAAGCGCGTAGTTAAAGGCGCATCAAGCCGCCCGCTCAAGTCTATTTCAGACATGCTCAAAGGTAAGCAGGGCCGCTTCCGCCAGAATCTTCTCGGTAAGCGCGTTGACTACTCTGGCCGTTCTGTAATTATCGTTGGTCCAGAGCTTAAGCTGTGGCAGTGCGGTCTGCCTACAAAGATGGCTCTTGAATTGTTCAAGCCTTTCATCATGAAAAAGCTTGTCGACAAAGACATTGTATACAATATTAAGAAAGCAAAGATGCTCGTTGAAAGCGAATCTGCCGAAGTTTACCAGATTCTTGACGAAGTTGTACGCGAGCACCCTGTTATGCTGAACCGTGCGCCTACATTGCACCGTCTCGGTATTCAGGCATTTGAGCCTGTGCTTGTTGAGGGCAAGGCTATCCGCCTGCACCCGCTTGTTTGTAAGGCTTTCAACGCAGACTTTGACGGCGACCAGATGGCTATTCACGTGCCGCTGACACAGGCTGCCCAGATGGAATGCTGGACATTGATGCTTTCAGCCAGAAACCTTCTTGACCCTGCAAACGGAAAGACAATCGTTTATCCGTCACAGGACATGGTTCTTGGTATTTACTATTTGACAAAGATTAAGCCGTCAGGCAAAGGCACTGGCAAACGTTTCTCTTGTGCAAACGAAGTTCAGCTTGCAGCAGAAGCTAAGAACATTGACTATCAGTCAAAAATCAAAGTTCCTGCTACGAAAGATTCAATCGAAGGCGCTTTCAAGAAAGGCGATTTGATTGAAACAACAGCCGGCCGCTTGATTTTCAACGAACTTATGCCGCCGGAAGTTGATTATGTAAACGAGCTTCTCGGTGATAAAGAAATCCGTAAGCTTATTGAAAGAGTCTATAAGAAGAGCGGCCCGTGGCTCACTGTAACAATGCTTGATGCTATCAAGGCATGCGGTTATAAGTATGCAACATTCTTCGGTGCAACGCTTTCAATGGACGATATCATCGTTCCGGAAGAAAAGCCTGCAATTATGGAAGAAGCAAACAAGAAAGTTGCTGAAATCGAAAAGCAGTACAAGCACGGTGTTATCACACAGGACGAAAGATACAACAAGGTAGTCGAAGTTTGGCAGAAGACAAACGATAACCTTACAGACATCATGTATGAAAAGCTTGAAAAAGACAAAGAAGGCTTCAACACAATTTACATGATGGCAACTTCTGGTGCCCGTGGTTCTAAGAAGCAGATTTCTCAGCTTGCCGCAATGCGTGGCTTGATGGCTAAACCTAACGGCGACATCATCGAACTTCCGATTCGTGCAAACTTTAAAGAAGGTCTTTCGGTTATCGAATTCTTCATTTCTACGTCTGGTGCGCGCAAAGGTTTGTCAGATACAGCTCTTAAGACTGCGGAAGCAGGTTATTTGACACGCCGTCTTGTTGATATTGCGCAAGATGTTGTTGTAAACGAAGACGACTGCGGAACAATCAACGGAATTGAATATACAGCATTGAAAGACGGCGACAAGGTTATCGAAACTTTGAGAGACCGCATCGTCGGCCGTTTCACGCTTGAAAGAGTGCGCCACCCGATTACACAGGAAGTTATCTGCGACGTGAACCAGTACATCACAGACGAGCTTGCTGCAAAAATCGATGAAGCTGGTGTAGAAAGCGTCAAGCTCCGCACAGTTTTGACTTGCGAAAGCCGCCACGGCGTATGCTGCAAGTGCTACGGCAGAAACCTTGCAAGAAACAAGATTGTCGAAATCGGTGAAGCTGTCGGCGTTATTGCTGCACAATCAATCGGTCAGCCTGGTACACAGCTTACGATGCGTACATTCCACGTCGGTGGTACAGCTACAAAGGTAACTGAAGATAACCGCATCGTTCTTAAAGACAAGGTTCTCGTTCAGTCAATTGACGGTACACATGTTGAAATGGAAGACGGTTCATGGCTCTTTACCCGCAAAGGCAAGATGCGCGTAACAAGAATCCTCGACATTGTTGATATTCCGAAGAATGCAGAGCTTCTTGTAAAAGAAGGCGACCGCGTGAACATGGATGCACCGCTTTTCAAGGTTGGCAACAAGGAAATAAAGTCAACAGAAATTGCACAGGTTCTTTTGCGCGACGGCAAGATTTATCTCGCTGGCAAGGATCAGGAACTTGAAATCCACAATGGTTCTTCTGTTGTCGTAAAAGTTGGTCAGCTTCTTGAAGAAGAGCAGACAATCGCAACATTCGATCCGTATTCAGATCCGATTATCGCAGAAGCTTCTGGTCTTGTTCACTTTGAAGATATTATAGAAGATTTGACTCTTGAAATTGAAGTAAACGAAGAAACTGGCACTGAAGAAAAGCGCATTTCAGACCTTCACCTTGATACACACCAGCCACGCATCTGGATTGGTGATGATGACGGTTATGAATTGAGCTCTTACAGCTTGCCGGCAGGCGCTATCCTTCAGGTTGAAGCCGGAAAGCACATCAATGCTGGTGAGCTTATCGCTAAAATGCCGAAAGAAACATCAAAGACTAGCGATATTACCGGTGGTCTTCCTCGTGTTGCTGAATTGTTCGAAGCACGCAAGCCGAAGAATCCGGCAGTTCTTGCCCAAATTTCAGGCAAGGTCTTCCAGAAAGGCGTTTCAAAAGGCAAGCGCATTCTCGTTGTAGAAGACAAATACGGCAAGACTTTTGAGCATCAGATTCCGATGACAAAGCGTTTGCTTGTGCGCGACGGTGACGAAGTTGTTGCCGGCGAGCAGCTCTGCGACGGTTCATTGAGCCCGCACGATATTCTTGCAATTTCTGGTGAAAACGCATTGCAGCGCTACTTGATGGACGAAATCCAGCAGGTTTACCGCGCACAGGGCGTAAATATCAACGACAAGCACATCGGCGTTATCGTTAGACAGATGCTCCGCAAGGTTGAGATTGTCGCTGTAGGTGATACAAGATTCATTTACGGACAGCAGGTTGATAAATATAAGTTCCACGAAGAGAACAGCAGAGTTATGGAAGAAGGCGGACAGCCGGCCGTAGCAAGACCGTTGTTCCAGGGAATTACAAAAGCTTCTTTGAACATTGATTCGTTCATGTCTGCCGCTTCGTTCCAGGAAACGACACGCGTATTGACTAACGCCGCAATCGCCGGTGCTGTAGATACATTGCATGGTCTTAAAGAGAATGTAATTATCGGTCACATGATTCCGGCTGGTACAGGCAGCAGAAAATACCGCGACATCAAGCTGTTCGACTCTAACGAGACAGACCTTGACGCGCAGATGAACGAAATCCTCGAAAGGCGCAAGCTTGAAAAGCAGGCTGAAGACGCTGAGGATGAAGACGACGGCGTAATGGGCGAAGAATAAAAGCTTAATTCTGCTATTGCCGGGCTTCTGCCTTAATGCAGGCAATTGTTCCGGCAGTCGCAGCCAAAAGCTTGCATCTGTTGACATAAACTTGCAGTTTCTGCTATGTTTAGCAAATCTTGTAAAGATTTGTGCATTTTTGTTTGTTAAATTCTGCCGGGGTGCTGACCGGTATAAAAAATAGGAGAAGGCTAATGCCTACAATTAATCAGTTGATTCGTCAGGGACGTAAATCAGCCGCGAACAGAACGAAGTCTCCCGCGCTTCAGTCTTGTCCGCAGAAACGTGGCGTTTGTACACGTGTTATGACTGTTACCCCTAAGAAGCCGAACTCGGCACTCCGCAAGGTTGCTCGTGTTCGCTTAAGCAATGGTATTGAAGTTACTGCATATATTCCTGGTATTGGACACAACTTGCAGGAACACTCAGTTGTTCTTATCCGCGGTGGTCGTGTAAAGGACCTTCCTGGTGTGCGCTATCACATCATCCGTGGTACAAAAGATACTCTCGGTGTAGAAGACCGCAAGCGCGGACGCTCAAAGTATGGCGCAAAGCGTCCTAAGGCATAAGGAGACATAAGATGGGAAGAAAGAATAAGTCTATTGACCGTCATGTAATGCCGGATGCCAAATACAACAGCGTAGTTGTATCAAAATTCGTCGGCAGAATGATGCTTGACGGCAAAAAAACAACTTGTATCGGAATCATCTACGATGCAATGGATAAATTGAAGGAAAAGACTGACAAGGATCCTCTTGAAGTATTCTTGAAAGCTCTTGATAACGTAAAGCCTTTGGTTGAAGTTAAGTCACGCCGTGTAGGTGGTGCTACATATCAGGTACCTATCGAAATTCGTGAAGCTCGCCGCGAAGCTTTGGCTATGCGCTGGATTATTGCAGCTGCACGTGCCAAGAGCGGTCACAACATGAGCGAAAGACTTGCTTCTGAGCTTTTGGATGCATACAACAACACTGGTACTGCATACAAGAAGAAGGAAGACACACACAAGATGGCAGATGCAAACAAGGCATTTGCACATTTCAGGTGGTAGTAACAACCGTCTTCCGGTTTGTTCAAAAAGGGCTGCTCCGATCGGGGCGGCTCTTTTTTTTTATCCGCAAATGTAAAAAATGAGTATGAATCTGCAAAAAAGCGCAAAGAATTGCGTTAATTTCATTATAGCTCTTGCATAAAAAAATAATAATTGGTATAAAAGAAGTCCGAGTATTTTGCAGAATTGTGTAAAGACTCAGGTTCTTTGAGAGTCAAAGCGTTTAGCGCAGGGCGATTAACCGTAAAGATTTCAAAATCAGGTTTCGCCGCCCTTGATGAAGAAGCTACCTGCCGTTGGCAGCAACTGCAAAAGTTGGTCATTAAGGGTTTTGTTTGCACCGTGTTGTGCCAGGCTCTTGGATGCCAGACCGGTCATTGAACGAAGTTTGATGGTGATTGGTGGTTCCGAGCGAATCAGCCCGAAAGTATGGACTGATATGCAAGAAAATCCGCGTAAAAGCGGTTGTCCCATCTTAATAATCAAAATCAAATTTCTACAGGTTATATGTGTGTGATAGATTTTTCTATTTAGATTGAAAAATCTTGAAAATAAAACACATAAAATTTAATGCGATTGCCTTTATCTGTTAAGGAGGATCAAATGGCAAAGGAAAAGTTCGAGAGAACGAAGCCGCATATGAACGTTGGAACCATCGGTCACGTTGACCATGGTAAGACAACTCTTTCAGCGGCAATCACAATGCATTGTGCCAAGAAATATGGCGACAAGGCTATGAAGTATGATGAAATTGATAATGCTCCAGAGGAAAAAGCTCGTGGTATTACAATTAACACACGCCACCTTGAGTATCAGTCAGACAAGCGTCACTATGCTCACATCGACTGCCCAGGACATGCTGACTATGTTAAGAACATGATTACTGGTGCTGCTCAGATGGATGGTGCAATTCTCGTTGTTTCTGCTCCAGACTCAGTTATGCCACAGACACGCGAGCACATCTTGCTTGCACGTCAGGTTGGTGTTCCAAAGATTATCGTTTTCTTGAACAAAATCGACTTGTTGGACGACCCGGATCTTCTCGAATTGGTAGAAGAAGAAGTTCGCGACGTTCTTGAATCTTATGGTTATCCACGTGATACACCAATCATCAAAGGTTCAGCATTCAAGGCTTTGGCTGACGGTGCTACTGCTGATGATACAAAGTGCATCGACGAATTGCTCGAAGTAATGGATACATATTTTGATGATCCAGTACGCGACAGCGATAAGCCATTCTTGATGCCAATCGAAGACGTATTCACAATTTCTGGCCGTGGTACAGTAGTTACTGGACGTATCGAGCGCGGTGTTGTAAACATGAACGATGCAGTTGAAATCATCGGTATCAAGCCGACAGCTTCTTCAACTGTAACAGGTATCGAAATGTTCCAGAAGACACTCGATCAGGGTATCGCTGGTGACAACGTAGGTATTCTTCTCCGCGGTATTGAAAAGAAAGATGTTGAACGCGGTCAGGTTCTTGCAAAGCCGGGTTCAATTCACCCGCACACAAAGTTCGAAGGTCAGATTTACGTTCTTACACAGGAAGAAGGTGGACGCCACAGCCCATTCTTCACAGGATATCGCCCACAGTTCTATTTCAGAACTACAGATATCACAGGTACTGTATCTCTCCCAGCTGGCGTAGATATGGTTAAGCCTGGTGACAACGTAACAATCCTCGGTGAATTGATTCACCCAGTTGCTATGGATCAGGGATTGAAGTTCGCTATCCGCGAAGGTGGCCGCACAATCGCTTCTGGTCAGGTAACAAAAATCGACGAATAATTAGGATTTAAATAAGGCGGAAGTGCAGAGCTTCCGTCTTATTTTCCCTGGAGGAAAAATGGCGACCGAAAAGATTCGTGTCAGGCTTCGTGCTTTTGATGTAGAGCTAATCGATCAGAGTGCAAAAGCTATCGTGCAGACTGTACAGAAAGCAGGTGCAAAGGTTTCAGGCCCTATCCCGCTTCCTACAAGAATCAATAAGGTAACTGTTTTGCGTTCTCCTCACGTAAACAAGAAGTCACGTGAGCAGTTTGAAATGAGAACACACAAACGTCTTATTGACATCATTGAACCATCAGCAGATGTTATGGATTCATTGATGAAGCTTGAACTGCCTGCAGGCGTTGATGTAGAAATTAAACAGTAAGCACATTGTGCTGAATAAAAAACAGTACGGTCCCCAGGATCAGGGGATGGCGGCTGAAAACGGGAACGGCGCAAGCCATTCTCAAGGAGAAATGTCAGAATGAAAGGTCTGATTGCAAAAAAAGTGGGTATGACCCAGGTTTTCGACGAAGACGGCAACTTGACACCTGTTACCGTGATCCACGTCGAGCCTAATACGGTTGTAGCACTTAAAGACAAGAAAACTTTTGGTTATGACGCAGTAGTTTTAGGTCTCGGTGATAAGAAAAAATCGAACATCACTAAGCCTTATGCTGGTCAGTTTCCAGAAGGAATCACACCAAAGCAGCAGCTTAAAGAATTCCGTGATTTTGAAGGCGAAGTAAAAGTTGGTGATCAAATTGGTGTTGAGCTTTTTGAATCAGTTCGTTACCTCGATGTAACTGCAACTTCAAAAGGAAAAGGCTTCCAGGGCGTTATGAAACGCTGGGGATTCCATGGTGGACGTGCTACACATGGTTCAAAGTTTCATCGCGAGCCGGGTGGTACCGGTCAGTGTACTTCACCAGGAAGATGCTTTAAGAACATTAAGATGCCTGGCCGTATGGGCCGTGAGCGTGTGACTGTTCAGAATCTTAAAATCGTTAAGATTGATCCTGAAATGAAAGTAATGATGGTTCGCGGGTCTGTGCCCGGGAATAAAGACTGTGCGCTGATCATCAAGTCTGCGGTTAAGAAATCCTAACGACAGGAGAAGACAATGGAAAAGAAAGTCTATTCAGTCGATGGCAAAGAACTTAGAACGATTAATCTTGATGATACCGTGTTCGGCCTTCCGGTCAATGAAGATGTTATCTATTATGCCATCAATAATGAATTAGCCAACAAGCGTGTTGGTACTGCATGTACAAAAGGACGTGCAGAGGTTCATGGCAGCAATGCTAAGCCATACAAACAGAAGGGTACAGGTAACGCCCGCCGTGGTGATAAGAAATCACCTCTTGTAAGAGGCGGCGGTGTTGTTTTTGGACCGAAACCGAGAGATTTTAGCTTTGCATTACCAAAAAAGGTAAAGCGTCTGGCAATGAAGTCTATCTTGAGCCTTAAAGCTCAGACAGACAGACTTACAATCGTAGAAGATTTTACTGTTGCAAGCGGAAAGACTAAAGACCTCGTAAAGATTTTGAGCAACTTCGGAAAAGACGAACGTACTGTAATCGTTCTTAAGGATGATGATGCAAAAATTAAGCAGGCCGGACGTAATATTCCAACTGTTTCATTCCTTTCGTTCAACAGACTTCGTGCCCATGATTTGTTCTACGGCAAGAAGATTGTTATGCTTGAAACAGCTGCAAAGAATCTTGGTGACTTTTACAAGGCAGAAAAGGGAGCTGAATAATGAATTACGAAGATATCCTTATTGAGCCTGTAATGACAGAGAAAGCAACTTTGCTCCGCGAGCAGGGCAAGTACGTATTTAAAGTACATCCTGATGCAAGCAAAATTGAGATTAAAGAAGCAGTTCGCCGTCTTTTTAATGTTAAAGTGGTTGATTGCACAGTGATGAATGTTGACGGAAAGGTTAAGCGTGTCCGCTATAGACCTGGTAAAACATCAAGCTGGAAAAAGGCAATCGTCAAGTTAGCACCTGGCGAATCAATCAAAGTGTTCGAGGGTGTATAACCTCGACGTGGTAAAAGGGGAACCTAGATGGCTCTAAAAGTATATAAGCCGGTAACTGCAGGAACTCGAACACGAATCGATCTTCGCAGAGATGAAATAACCTGTGACAAACCGGAAAAAAGCTTGTCATATGGTTTGCGTTCAAATGGTGGACGCGGCGCTGGCGGACGTCTTTCAGTTCGTCACCAGGGCGGCGGACATAAGCGCAAGTACCGTGAGATAGATTTCAAGAGAGATAAGCACGGAATTCCTGGAACAGTTCATTCAATTGAATATGATCCAAACAGAAGTGCAAACATCGCCTTGATTTTCTATGCAGACGGTGAAAAACGTTACATCATTGCACCGAAAGGTTTGCAAGTTGGACAGAAAATTCTTTCAGGTGAGAATGCTACACCTGAAATCGGAAATGCCTTGCCGTTAGAGGCAATTCCAGTAGGTTTTACTGTTCATAATATTGAATTGACACTCGGACGCGGCGGACAGCTTGTTCGTTCTGCCGGTGCAAGTGCACTTGTCGCGGCAAAAGAAGGTGAATACGTAATTATCCGCCTTCCTTCAAGTGAATTGCGCAAAGTTCATAAGAAGTGTTACGCAACTATTGGTATCGTAGGCAATGAAGACCACATGAACACCAGTCTTGGAAAAGCTGGTCGTGCAAGATGGAGAGGTATCAGACCAACCGTTCGCGGTATGGCTATGAACCCTGTTGACCATCCGCTTGGTGGTGGTGAAGGCGCTGGTAAGGGTCGCAACCCGGTTACACCGTGGGGACAGCCTTGTCGTGGCTACAAGACACGCAACAAGCGCAAGGTTTCTGACAAGTTTATTGTCTCGAGACGTAAGAAATAGTTGTAGGAGTTAACCGTGTCAAGATCTGTAAAAAAAGGTCCTTTCATTGAAAAGAGCCTTCTTAAAAAGGTTAATGAAATGAACAAGGTGAGCGACAAGAAGATGATTAAGACATATTCGCGTTGCTCTACAATTATACCTGATATGGTTGGAAACACCATTTCTGTGTATAACGGTAAGTCATGGGTGCCTGTATACGTTACGGAAAACCTCGTCGGCCACAAGCTCGGCGAATTTGCTCCTACACGTACTTTCCGCGGCCATGGCGGTTCAGACAAAAAGGCTGGTAAATAGGTGGATATGATGGCTGATACAATTAACTATAAAGCCACTACAAAATTCCTTATTGCATCACCTACAAAGGTTCGTCCTGTAGCTAATGTAATTAAACGGAAGACCTGTTCAGAGGCTATGGCAATTCTTGAGAATATGCCGCAGAAAGGTGCTGGCTTGATTCATCAGACAATGAAGTCAGCTATGGCAAACGCCCTTTATGCAAATAAGAAGCTTGATGAAGATATGCTGTACGTAAAGGAAATTCGCATCGACGAAGGTCCTCGTCTTAAGAGAGTCTGGTGCCGTGCACGCGGCCGCGCTGACATGCTCGTAAGACGTATGTGCCATATTACAGTCGTAGTAGCTGAAAAGGCAGGTAAATAACGTGGGACAGAAAGTAAATCCGATTGGACTGCGGCTTGGAATTAACAAAACATGGCAGTCACGCTGGTATGCTGACCCGCGTGAATATGCTGATTTGCTTCACGAAGATCTGAAAATCAGAAAGCTCGTAAGCGAATTGCCGGAATGCAAGAATGCTGATATCGCTGAAGTTGAGATTGTAAGACATCCTCAGCGCGTCACAATTGTAATTCACACAGCACGTCCTGGTGTAATCATTGGTGTTAAAGGTGCTACAATCGAAAAGATTAGTGCTGAAATTCAGAAAAGCCTGACAAAGAAGGTTCAGATTAAGATTAAGGAAATCAAAAGAGCCGAAGTCAAAGCTTCTCTTATTGCACAGAACATTGCTCGCCAGCTCGCTGGCCGCGGTTCTTTCCGCAAGTGCCTCAAGCAGGCTTCAAGCGGCGCAATGAAAGCAGGTGCACAGGGCATCAAGATTCGTTTGAGCGGCCGTCTCGGCGGTGCTGAAATGACACGCTCTGAAGAGCACAAAGAGGGACGCGTTCCTCTTCACACTCTCCGTGCTGATATTGATTATGGATTCGTTGAATCACTTACAACGTTCGGTAAGATCGGTGTTAAGGTTTGGGTATTCAACGGAATGAACTATGGTCGCGACTTGAATGAAGATGCTGGACAGCTTCTGAAAAAACGCCGCGAACGCACTGATAAAGCTGATTCTGCTAAGGGTGATAAGCCTGCTGCTGAAAAGTCTGAGCGTAAAGAACGCGCACCACGTGCTGCTAAATCTTCAAGGAGCTAGTAGATGCCACTTAGTCCTAAAAGAGTTATTCACCGAAAGGTACAGCGCGGCAGAATCCATGGCAATGCTACACGCGGAAACGAACTGGATTTCGGTGACGTAGCACTTGTTGCAATGGAGCCGTTTTGGTTGACAAACCGTCAGCTGGAAGCTGCCCGTGTTGCCCTTAACCGTTATATGAACCGTCGCGGACAAGTATGGATTCGTATTTTCCCTGACAAGCCATATACAAAGAAGCCTGCCGACACTCGCATGGGTAAAGGTAAGGGTTCTCCGGAATACTGGGTATCAGTAATCAAGCCGGGTCAGATTATTTTTGAAGTAGGTGGTGTTGACCGTGCAACTGCAGAAGGCGCTATGCACCTTGCAGGAAGCAAGTTGCCGATCAAAACTAAGATCGCTTACAGTAATGATGTGCAATAAGGAGGAATAGCATGGCTAACAAGAAACAGAAAGAAATGTCATATTCCGAATTGGTTGCTCAGCGTAATGAGCTGAAGAGAAAATACATGGATCTTCGTTTCCAGATGGTAATCGGACACGTTGATAATCCAATGCAGAAGCGTACAATGCGCAGACAGATTGCGACATTGAACACGCTCATCCGGCAGAAAGAAATTGCCGGACAGGATAAGTAGGAGCTGACCCGTGGCAGAACAAGAAGTTCGTAAGGCAGTAAGACGTGAATTTGTTGGAAAAGTAACAAGCGACAAAATGCAGAAGACAATTGTTGTTGCTGTTACAACTAAGAAATTGCACAGACTGTATAAAAAATATGTAACGCGCGTCAAGAAGTATAAGGCACATGATGAGAATAATGATGCACATATTGGCGATACAGTTCGTATTGTTGAATGTCGTCCTCTTTCAAAAGACAAGTGCTGGCGGCTTGCAGAAATCGTTGAGCGGGCTAGATAAGCAAAGGAGAAGAAGCTATGATTCAGATGCAGACGTATTTGAACGTCGCCGATAACTCCGGCGCAAAACAAGTCCAGTGTATCAAAGTAATCGGTGGTTCACACCGCCGTTATGCAAGCATCGGTGACGTTATCGTTGTTGCTGTAAAGGATGCTATCCCTACATCAACAATCAAGAAAGGTTCAGTTGAAAAGGCTGTAATCGTTCGCATTTCAAAGGAATATCGCCGTCCTGACGGTACATACGTTCGTTTTGATGACAACGCTTGCGTAATCATCGACAACAACAAGAACCCGAAAGGAAAGCGTATATTTGGCCCTGTGGCTCGTGAACTTCGTGATATGGATTACATGAAGATTGTTTCACTTGCACCAGAAGTTCTGTAAGGAGAATAAACAATGGAAAAGAAGTTTAAGATCCGCAAGGACGATATGGTTGAGATCATTGCAGGAAAAGACAAGGGCAAGCGTGGTAATGTAATCCGCATTATCCGCGACAAAGACAGAGTAATCGTTTCTGGCGCAAACCTTGTTAAGAAAGCAATGAAGAAACGCAGCCAGCAGGATCGCGGCGGAATCGTGGAAGTTGAAGCTCCGCTGCACATTTCAAATGTTATGATCGTATGTAAAAAATGCGGTCCTACCAGAATCGGATATAAGCTCGACGGCGACAAGAAAATCCGTGTTTGCCGTAAATGTGGAGACACACTGTAATGAGTAATTACGAACCTCGGCTTAAGAAAGTCTATAGAGACACAATCGCCCCTGAGCTCTTTAAAGAGCTCGGTTATAAGTCAGTCATGCAGGTTCCTGCAATTAAGAAGATTGTAGTCAGCATGGGTGTTGGCGAAGCGCTTGCAAATAAGAAACTCCTTGATGCCGCAGTTACTGATATAACGGCAATCACCGGTCAGAAAGCTGTGAAAACCAAGGCAAAGAAATCTATTGCAAACTTCAAGCTTCGTCAGGGCAATGAAGTTGGTGTAATGGTAACATTGCGCGGAGCACGTATGTACGAGTTCCTCGACCGTCTTATCAATGTTGCATTACCACGTGTTAAGGATTTCCGCGGAATCAAGGCAACAGGCTTTGATGGCCACGGAAATTATTCCCTTGGTATCACAGAACAGATTATCTTTCCGGAAATCGACTTCGACAAAATTGAAAGAGTTGCCGGTCTGAATATTAATATCGTGACAAGTGCAACAACTGACAACGATGCCCGTGTTCTTCTTACCAAATTTGGCATGCCCTTCAGAAAGTAAGTGAGGAGTTCATGGCTAAGAAATGTTTGATTATTAAATCGAATGCGGAACCAAAATACAGCACAAGAAAATACAACCGCTGTAGAGTTTGTGGCCGCCCTCGTGGATATTTGCGCAAGTTCCAAATGTGTCGTGTTTGCTTCCGCAAATTGGCAAGTGAAGGCCTGTTGCCAGGCGTTACAAAGTCTAGCTGGTAGGAGAATAGAATGAGCGTTTCAGATCCGATTGCAGATATGCTGACAAAGGTAAGAAATGCGGCTCAGGCCGGACACGAAAGTGTTGACATTTCTACTTCAAAATTAAAGCTGGAAATTGTTAAGATTTTGAAAAACGAAGGTTATATCAAGAATTTCAAAAAAGTAACACAGGACGGTTTGAATATCATCCGCGTTTCTTTGAAATATGATGACCAGAACAAATCAGTTATTCACGGAATCCAGAAGATTTCTACACCTGGCCGCCGTGTTTACTCTGGCTACAAAGATATGCCGCGCGTTTTCAATGGTTATGGTACCGTTATCGTTTCAACATCTATCGGCGTAACAACCGGAAAGAAAGCTGTTGAAAAGCTCGTTGGCGGTGAATTGCTCTGCAAAGTTTGGTAATAGGAGGAAGTATGTCAAGACTTGGTAAACTTCCGGTGTCTATTCCAGCGGGAGTAAAAATTAGCGTTAATGACAATGTTGTTACTGTTGAAGGTCCGAAAGGAAAGCTTTCTCAGAAATTTGACAACGTTGAAATCAAGGTTAACGGTTCAGACGTAGAAATCAGCCGCAAGGATGATTCTCGTGTTGCAAAGGCATCACACGGCTTGTACCGCAACCTTATCAAGAATATGGTTACCGGTGTTTCAGCAGGTTTCACAAAGTCATTGATTATCAATGGCGTTGGTTACCGTGCGGAAGTACAGGGCAAGATGATTGTAATGAACCTCGGTTATTCAACTGATTTCATTGCACTCATTCCAGAAGGTCTTACTGTTACTGCTGATGCTCAGGGAAAAGTAACAATTACCGGCATCGACAAACAGTTAGTCGGTCAGTTTGCTGCTGAAATTCGTAGCTTGCGCAAGCCTGAACCTTACAAAGGCAAGGGTATCCGCTATGAAGACGAATACATCAGAAGAAAAGTCGGTAAATCCGGCGTTAAATAAGGGTAAAGCGATATGTTTAGAAAACTTAATGAGAAAGATAGAAAACGTCTTAAGAGAAAGATTCATATCCGCAAGAACCTTCGCGGTACAGCTGCCCGTCCTAGAATGACTGTTACACGCAGCAACAAGAATCTGTATGTTCAGGTTATAGACGACGATGCTGGAAGAACATTGGCTTCTATTTCAACTCTCGAGAAAGAATTTGCATCTCTCAAGCCTAACACTGAAGGTGCAACAAAGCTCGGTGAAGCTATGGGTGCCCGCTTAAAGGACAAGAAAATTACGACAGTAGTTTTCGACAGAAACGGCTATCTCTACCATGGTGTAGTGAAAGCTCTTGCTGACGGAACCCGTGCAGCCGGTATTGTATTTTAGGAGTTGGCTATGGAACACCAGAAAAATTATGATAAAGACCAGCCAAAGGAATTCATCGAGAAGCTTGTAAAGCTTAACCGCACTTCTAAGACCGTAAAAGGCGGCCGCAGAATGTCTTTCTCTGCTCTTACTGTTGTAGGAGACCAGAAAGGCCGTGTTGGTTATGGTTTCGGCAAGGCTAACGATGTTTCTGAAGCTATTAGAAAGAGCATCGATAAGGCCAAGAAGAACTTGGTAACTGTTCCGCTCAAGAACGGAACAATTCCACATGATGTTCAGGCTGAATATAAGAGCTCGTCAGTGCTCCTCAGACCAGCTTGTTCTGGTACCGGTATCATCGCCGGTGGTGCAGTCCGTGCTGTTATGGAAGCTGTGGGTGTTACAGATGTTTTGTCTAAGTCTCTTGGATCAAACTCTTCTGTAAACGTAGTTCGCGCAACTTTTGAAGCAATCAATTCTTTGATGGATGCTAAAGTTGTTGCTAAAAACAGAGGCAAATCTCTGGAAGATTTGTGGGGTTAATCATGGCAAAAGCAAAAAAGCTTAAGATTACATTGGTAAGAAGCACCATCTCACAGAAACCTGCTGTTGTAGCAACTGTAAAAAGCCTCGGCTTGAGAAAAATCAGTTCATCAGTTGAGCAGAATGCAACTCCTGATATCCTCGGAAAAATCAGGGCTGTTGCTCACCTTGTTGAAGTAGAGGAGATGAAATAATGTCTGAATTCAATCTGAGCGCACCTGTTGGTGCAAACAAGAAAAAGCGGATTGTCGGTCGCGGTTCATCTTCTGGTCGCGGTACAACTGCTGGCAAAGGCAACAAAGGTCAGCAGTCTCGTTCTGGCGGCAAGGTGTACGTCGGTTTTGAAGGCGGTCAGATGCCTCTTTACCGCCGCATCGCACAGCGTGGTTTCTCAAACTACTGGTTCAAGAAAGAATATGCAATCTTCAATCTTTCACAGCTTGAAGAGAAGTTTTCTGACGGCGAGACAGTAGACAAAGAATCATTGGTTAAAAAAGGTCTGCTCAAAAAAGCAGGTATGTTGGTAAAAGTTCTTGGTGATGGAGATTTGACCAAAAAACTTACTGTTGCTGTAGACAAGGTTTCTGCTTCTGCAAAGGAGAAAATCGAAAAGCTCGGCGGAACAGTAGCTGTTACCAACGAATAAACGGAGCAAGTGGAAAAATGGCAAACAATCCAATAGTTAATATGCTAAAGGTTAAGGAACTGCGCGAGCGCATCTTCTTTACCTTCGTCATGCTTGCAGTTTTCCGCTTGGGAAGTGTTCTCACTATTCCGGGAATCAGTGCCCAGGCCTTGACTGCTTACTTCAAGTCACTTACTCATGGAAATGCGTTTGTTGATTACATGGACTTTTTCGCAGGCGGTGCCTTCTCGAATTTCTCTGTGTTTATGCTTGGTGTTATGCCTTATATTTCTACACAGATTATCATGCAGCTTGCATTGATAATCTTCCCGTCGCTCAAGAAGATTGTTCAAGACGACGGCGGCCAGAAGAAATTTAATGCCTGGACAAGAATCGGTACAGTTTTTGTATGTCTGATTCAGTCAGGCATTGTTGTTGCTTATGCTTCAAGCATTCCAGGCGCAATCATTCTTAATAACCGCATAGTGTTTACCGCTATCGTTCTGATTACTGTCACGACAGGTGCAATGATTACTGTCTGGATGGGTGATCAGATTACAGCCCGCGGAATCGGTAACGGCATTTCAATGTTGATTTTTGCCGGTATCGTTGCACGCTGGCCATCTGCCATCTGGGAGCTTGGCCGCATGGTTAGCAACGGTGATGTAAACATTGTGCCAGTAATAGTTGTTTTCTTGATGTTCATTGCTATCATCGGTCTTGTAATTCTGGAACAGCAGGGCGAGCGCAAGATTCCTATCCATTATGCTAAGCGTGTTGTAGGACGCAAAATGTATGGCGGTCAGAGCACATACATTCCGTTCAAAATCAATCCGTCAGGCGTTATTCCGGTAATCTTTGCCTCAACATTCTTGACATTCCCGTTACAGATTGTTAACGGACTTGCAGCTTCAAACCGTTTCTTGAACAAGGTTGCTGCAATCCTTAATCCGGCCGGTTGGTGGTATAACATTATTCTGGTTTTGTTGATTGTTTTCTTTGCATACTTCTACACTCAGGTAACACTGAACCCCACTGAAATTGCAAAGCAGATTCGGGAAAACGGCGGCTCGATTCCTGGAATCAGAACAGACAAAACAGAAGACTACATGCAGAAAGTATTGAACAGACTTATTCTGCCGGGTTCTTTGTATCTTGCATTTATTGCGGTAATTCCGACACTCATTCAGAACTGGTTCGGTTTCCCGCAGTCAATCTCAATGCTTATGGGCGGCACTTCGTTGCTGATTGTCGTAGGTGTTGACCTTGATACGATGAGCCAGGTTGAAGCCATGCTGAAGATGCATCATCACGATGGATTGGTAAAAAAAGGCAAGTTGAGATCAAGAAATCTGTAGTTTTTAATCTAACCTGTAGATTAAATTTGGAATTTAGTGTTTAATACTAAGATGCCGGTGCTGCCATTGAGGCGTGTGAATCCGGCATCTCTTTGACACAAATCCAAGGGGGATTTTATGAAAGTACGAACCAGCGTAAAGCCCATCTGCGATAAGTGCAAGGTTATCAAGAGAAACGGCATTGTCCGCATTATCTGCAGTAATCCAAAACACAAGCAGCGCCAGGGCTGAGGAGTAAATTAGATGGCTCGAATTGCGGGAGTTGACCTCCCAAATAAACATGTACATGTTTCGTTGACCTATATTTACGGTATTGGACGTTCATCAGCTGATAAGATTTGCAAAAGAGCAAATGTTGATCCGACAAAAATGATGAACGATTTGTCTACAGATGAAGTAAACGAACTTCGCAAGCTGATTGAATCAGAGTATAAGGTTGAAGGACGTCTTCGTTCTGAAATTGGTTTGAACATCAAGCGTTTGATGGACATCGGTAGCTATCGTGGTCTTCGTCACAGAAAAGGTTTGCCGGTTCGCGGACAGCGGACTCGTACAAATTCTCGCACACGCAAGGGTAAGAAAAAGACCGTTGCTGCAAAGAAGAAGTAATAGCTAACCGGAGGTAGAATCAAGTGGCAACCGTAAAAAAACGAAAAGAGAAAAAGAGCGTTTATGAAGGTAATGTTTACATTCAGGCAACGTTCAATAATACAATCGTAACAATTACTGATCTGAACGGAAATGCTCTTTCTTGGGCATCTTCTGGCGGACTTGGATTCCGTGGTGCTAAGAAATCAACACCTTTCGCAGCTCAGTCTGTTGCAGAAACAGCTGTACAGAAAGCAGCTAGTTATGGTTTGCGTGAAGTACATGTGTTCGTAAAAGGACCAGGCGTTGGTCGTGAATCTGCTGTCCGCTCTTTGGGAGCATTGGGATTAAAAGTTAAATCTATTAGCGATATAACTCCTATTCCACACAATGGCTGTAGACCAAGAAAAACACGCCGCATGTAATCAAGGAGAACGTGAATAATGGGAAAAAGCACACAACCGTTATTAAAACGCTGCAAAGCTTTGGGAATTAATCCTATAGTAATGGGTTATGGAAAGGTTTCAAAACGGAATCAGAAAGAAACCCGCAGAAAAGTTTCTGAATATGGTCTTCAGCTTAAAGAAAAGCAGAAGGTTAAGTTCATTTACGGCATCATGGAAAAACAGTTCCATCGCTATTATGTTATGGCAACTAAGAAACATGGTGTTGCAGGTGAGATGCTCCTTCAGCTTTTGGAAAGCCGCATCGACAACGTAGTTTTCAGACTGGGCTTTTCAAAGACCCGCGATGAAGCTCGTCAGATGGTAAGCCATGGACATATTCTTGTTAATGGCAAGAAAGTTGATATTCCGTCATACCTTGTAAAAGTTGGTGATGTAATTTCTATCAAGGAAAAGAGTAAGTCAATGCCTGGAATCAAGTTGATTCTTGCAAAGAACGGCGACAGAGCTGTTCCGGGTTGGCTTGAAGTTGACAGAGACAACTTTACAGGCAAAGTAGTCGCTTTGGCTACTAAGGCTGATATCGATTATTCTGTACAAGAAAACCTCATTGTTGAGTTTTACTCTAGATAAGGAGCATAAATGGCCCGCAAAAATCTGCTTAAAGGATTTAAGAAACCTAAAGGCGTTACATTTGAACATATTGAATCAAATCCTGATTATGGAAAGTTCATTGCGTACCCGTTTGAAACTGGTTTCGGATCAACCGTAGGTAATACCCTGCGCAGAGTATTGTTATCATCAATTCAGGGCTATGCAATAACCTCTGTTCGCATTACATCGTATGACGCTGATGGCGTTGCACATGTAATTTCGAGTGAGTTTGAGACCATACCGAATGTTGTTGAAGATACGCTTGAAGTAATCAACAATCTTAAGCAACTTCGCGTAAGGCTTCCTGCTGACGTTGAACAGGATACTTTGGAATTTGAATTCAAGGGACCGGGAACTGTTGTAAGCGATATGCTCAACAAGGAAGGCGCTCTTGAGATTCTGAAGCCAAAGGATTTTACCCTTTTCACAATGATGGAAAATGCAAATTTGCTTTTCGAAATTCAGGTTGATTTGGGAAGAGGATATGTTCCTGCAGAAGTGAATGAAAATTATATCGACATCGTCGGAACTATTCCGATGGATGCAATTTTCACTCCGATTCCGAAGGTAAACTATTCAATTGAGCCTTGTCGTGTTGGACAGCGTAGCGATTACGATAAGCTGGTTATTGAAATTTGGACAGACGGTACTATTGCTCCAGACGATGCTTTGGCAGAAGCTGCAAAGATTGCAAAAGATCATTTCTCAGTCTTTGTAAACTTCAACGACACAGAGCAGAGTCGCAATGATGAGCTTGACGACGGCGATGACCGCATCAAGCAGTTGCTTAATACTCCGGTAGAAGAACTCGAACTGTCCGTTCGTTCTTCTAATTGTCTGAAAAACGCAAATATTCGTACTATTGGCGAATTGACCCGCAAGACAGAAGATGACATTGCCAAGACAAGAAACTTCGGCAAGAAGAGCCTTCTTGAGATTAAGGAGAAATTGCTTGAATGGAACCTTAACCTCGGCATGACAGACTATTCACATCTTAAAAATGCGGTAAATTTACCAAAGCAGAAGGAAGAATCTGATGAATCATAAAAACGGTTTTAATCCGCTTTCACGGACTACGGCTCATCGCCGTGCAATGTCTCGGAATATGGTGACTTCACTTTTCAGATATGAACGCATTACCACTACAAAGGCGAAAGCTCTTGAAGTGCGCAAGGCAGCTGAAAAATTAATCACACGCAGCAAGGTTGATTCTGTTCACAACCGCCGTCAGGCTGCTCGCTATATTCAGGACGATATCGTTTTGGCAAAATTGTTCAATGAAATTGGACCAAGAATGAAGGATCGCGCCGGTGGTTACACACGCATCCTGAAAATCGGTTTTCGCCAGGGCGATGCTGCTGACATGGTTATTCTTGAGCTTGTTGACTACAAACTTGATGTAGAAGGCAAGAAAGAAAAGAAAGAATCTAAGCCAGCAAAGAAAGATGCTGAAAAGGCTGAAGCAAAAAAGCCAGCTGAAAAAGGCAAGAAAAAGGCTTCTGCAAAAAAAGCAGATGCAGAACCCGCATCGTCAAAGAGCGATGAATAATTTAGTATAGGAGAAAAACTATGTCAAAATCTCATCGCGGAAAAGGTCTTCTTGACAAACCAGCTCATGGTCGCGGTACTTGCGCACGTTGCAAGAAAGACGGAATCAAAGTTCTTTATGAACAGGAAATTGATGGCGTAAAAGCTCAGATTTGCAAATATTGCAAGGCTGCCATCAAGAACGGAAAATCTGTCTGATAAATAAGCATGTTCCTAAACATGCAAAAGAGGCTGTCCTCTAGAAGGGCAGCTTTTTTTATTTTAAATGGCAAACGCTGAGCTGTGGTGTGCGTCGAAAATGGCGTAAGCAAAAAAAAATGCACCGCCGGAAAATCGGGGTGCATTTCTAAAAGCTTTAAAAGCTTGTCAGACGGCGCGGATGTTCTTGCGTTGTTCAACAAGACGCTGAATTTCGTTGATGTTCTTAACCATGATGTAGTTTTCCATAACTTCGATGCGGCGCTTTTCAACATAGCGGTTGATTTCGTCGCGGGTTTCATCAAGCGAAAGACCAGCCCAGTGCGAAATATCCTGAATTGAAACATCGAAACGTCTCATAGGGCTAGAAGTTGGCATCTGCTGTGGCTGTGTTTCGTCAAGCATCAAGAATACATCGCCGATACGTGCGGTTACATCTGAAATAACGAGAATTCTTAATCTGCGCTTTTGTTCGTTGATACGGCGGCAGAACATTTTAAGAAGAATCAATGCAATTGCCGGGTTGTTCGCTATTAAGAGCTCAAAGTTCGCTTTATTGAATTCAAGAACTTCTACAGTGTTTACGGCTACACAAGTTGCAGAGCGCGGCGTGTTCTCAAGAATCGCCATTTCGCCCAAAAATTCAGATGGACCGAGAACATCGATGTTCTTGTTGATGCCGTTCATTGCTTTTGAAAGCTGAACACGGCCAGACTTAATCAGATAAAAGCAATCGCCCGGCTCAAATTCTGCAATAAGAACTTCGCCCGGCTTGTATGTCTTTGCAAATCGGCTGAATGCAGGCAATGAGAACTGCTTCATCGTTGAGTTTTCACTTGTTGCGGCTGCATCTTCCTCGGCAGTTTCTTCAATAGCTTTTTTGCCAGGACGGTTCATCTCGATTTCGTTCTTGCGCTTGGCTTCAGCCATATACTTTGCAATTTCGTTCTTGTGAGAAGTTGTCGGAAATTTTGTAAGATAGCGCTTACACAGATCAAAAGTTGTTACATAGTTTTCATCATCAAAAAAGCTTTTTACGACATCGAGGATACCGTCATCAATGCTCTCTTCGGCGCTGTTGAGAATTGACTTAATCTTATGATGTATAGTGCGGAGCTGACCAGAGAAAACCTGAAGCATCTTCATGATAATTGCTTTATTTCCGCTGAAGAGTTTCTCAAATTCAGGCACAGTCATCGCGACGGCTATAGAATCTGTCAAAACGCGGACAGTTTCCTCGCGTACAAAATGTCCTAATGCAGATTTAACACCAAAAAATTCACCTTCGCGGACTTGTTCAGCGACTTCTTTTCCGGTCTCAACATCTATAGAACTTAAAATTATTGTACCTTTTTGAAGAATAAAAATTCTGTCGTCTTTATCTCCTTCGAAATATACAACAGAACCTTTTGAATATTGCATCACCTTTGGCATTTATGTACATCCTTGAATCTATGATACCACAATTCTTCATTTTATGCTATGGTTTTTTTATGGTAGATTTGCATACTCATTCTAATATATCGGACGGAATTCTAAATCCAATAGACTTAATTTCTTATGCGGCATCACAAAATTTAAAAGCCGTGGCGTTGACAGACCATGATACAACAGACGGAATAGAAGCGGCTTCTAGGCAGGCTAAAATCGAAGGAATCGACTTTGTTCCGGGCGTGGAACTGACAATAACTTGGCCGACAGGTGAGTTTCATCTGCTCGGTCTGGGCATTAAAAAAGTGTCAGCACGGCTTGCGGAAATAACTGAAAATCTGCAAAAAGACAGAATTGAACGCAACAGGCACATGATTGAAAAGATGCAGCAAGACGGTCTTGATGTGTCTTATGAAGAGCTTGTATCGTCGGTTGATGCCAAATGCATAGGGCGGCCGCATGTTGCTGAATATATGATGAGAAAAAAACTTGTGCGCAACCGCCAAGACGCATTCAACAGATATATCGCAAAGGGCAGACCTTATTATGTTGAAAAAGCGGGCTGCAATGTTGATGAATCGATTACGGCCATCGTTGAGAGCGGGGCAGTGCCGGTTCTTGCACACCCGCTTTCGCTTTATGTTTCATGGGGCAAGATGAAAGACGTTCTTACAGATTTGAAAGAACGCGGCATCGCCGGAATCGAAGCTTTTCACCCCGGTGCAAAGCTGAATGACTGTCTGCGTCTTGAGGAAATGGGAAGAATGCTTGGTTTTTGCATTACAGCTGGCAGCGACTATCATGGTGAGGCTGTAAGAAGCGACCGCCACATGGGCTATACGGCCGGCAACAGAAAGATAGACGACAAATTTTATTATGAAGAGCTAAAACCGCTTATCGATAAAGCTGTGCTGATGTAAAAAAAAAGCTGCAACAGTTTGCAGCCTTTATAAGCCAACTTTCGGACTTGAACCGAATACCTGCACGTTACGAGGGTGCTGCTCTACCGGGTGAGCTAAGTTGGCAAATATAAGGCTAATATATCAAAATAAAGATTGTCGGTCAACATATGGTATTGGAAAGCTTTTTCCATAGATTTATCTTTTGAAGAATCTGTCTTTATGCTATTATTAAATAGCAGATGAAAAACAGTACAACCCAAATTATTTCGTTAATATTCTCTTTGATGCTCTTCTTTATTGTTGCGCTTGTGTTTTTTTCGGTGAACATTTTGCACAAGCAGCAGCGCTACGTTGCTGTGCCATCGGAAGGGCATAAAAATCATATTCTGGTTGCAGGCACGCACACAGACGCAGCTTTTTTGCAGGAAGTCTACGAAGGCGCATCTTCTGTGGCCGAAGAATATGACGCTGTGGTTGAGCTGCTGCTGCCAGATTCTCACGCTGACGACGTGACTATCTCTTCTTGGCTTGAATACGCCGAATATGTCGGTGCTTCAGGCATAATTGCCTATGTTGATGACGAAAAAGAAATCGTAGTGCCGCCTGTTGATATTTATGGCGCAAAAATTCCGCTTGTAACGCTCGGAAACGACAATCCGAATTCAAGCCACATTTCATATATAGGCACGAACAAATATGAGCTTGGCCGCCAGCTTGCAAAGCTTGTAAAATCAATAAAGCCCGAAAATGCAGAGCTACTTATTGTTGCAGACACTAACCATAACAGCGAAGCGACGAACATAATGGTGGCGTCTTTTACAGAAAGTTTAGGAAAAACTGCAAACGTCAGATGGAACTTGCTTGAGACCGGCAGAGACAAGAACATAAGACCGGATGAGATTATCAGGCAGACCTTCATCAAAAAGCCTGAAATTAACATGGTTATCTGCCTTTCGCTTGAAGACACATTGCGCGTAACTCAAAGCGTAATCGACTTAAGCAAGACAGGCCAGATAAAGATAATCGGCTTTCACGAAAGCGCAAAAACTTTGGAGTATCTTAGCAAAGGTATTTTGTCTGCAATAATTTCATTTGAACCGGAAGAAATCGGCAAAAGGGCAATGAAAGAGATTTTCGATTACAAGCAGCACGGCTACGCCAACGGCTATATCGTCAACGACATAAACGTTATAACAAAAGAAACTCTGTCACGGCGGGAACATCTGAAATGAAACTGATACTTGCTGTAAGAAACTGGTTCCTCAACACTACGATACGCAAAAAGCTTCTGCTGTCGTTCATCGTTGCAAGCTCAATCATGTGTTTTGTGGTTATCTACATAATCTTTATTTTCAGCACCGTCGTCAATTCTGTGGCAATTGCATACAGAAGCAACGCCAAGCTCGACGAATATTCGATGCGGCTTGCAGAAATGGAAGCTTCGCTTGAACAGTATATCAAAATCGGCTCGTTTGACAGCATTGACAGCTACTATCGCCTGAAAGGCAAAATTGAAGGCGAAACCGCAATGATTTTTGCGACAAAGCCGCAGAGAAACGAAATAATCTTGCGCGAATATTCGCTTACAAAGCTTGTCGAATCGTTCATACATTATGCTGATGCGGCGGTGGCAGCGCGAAGGGCGAACAACATCGGTGTTTCAGACATGCTCTACACAAAAGCGGGCAAAGGCTACAAGCTGATTAACGCGAACATTCTGACGCTCGGCAATCTGTATTTTCAGCGCAACATTCAGGAATACAAAAAGGCGCTTGAGAACTTGCGCAGCGTTTCGTTTTTTTGCATTCTCATTGTTGTGCTGATGGCGCTGCTTGACCTGCTCTTTGTTTATATGCTCGTCAACAACATTACGCAGCCGCTTGAGAAAATCTCGAATGTGGCGAACAAGCTTGCCGACCGCGAATTCGATATTCCGCTGCTTTCGCAAGACACTAACGACGAAGTTGGAAACATTTGCCGCGCCTTTAACGGCATGATAATCAGCATAAGGGAATACATCGACACAATCTGGGAAAAGGCTGAAAAAGAGAACGAACTGCGCAAAAAAGAGATGGAGATGGCTTCGCTCTATAAAGACGCGCAACTTAAAGCTTTGCAGTCGCAGATTAACCCGCATTTTTTGTTCAACACGCTGAACACGGGCGCGCAGCTTGCCATGCTTGAAGACGCAGACAAGACTTCGTACTTTATAACGCAGGTTGCAGACTTTTTCAGGCATAACATTCAGCAGAACAGCATAGAAACCACTCTTGAAAACGAGCTTAGTCTAATCGATAATTACGTCTATATCATGAAGATGCGTTTCGGCTCAAAGCTGTCTTTTGAAAAGACTATCAATTGCGCGTCGCTTGGCTGGTGCATACCCACGATGGTGCTGCAGCCTATTGTGGAAAACTGCATAAGGCACGGGCTTAAGAACATTGACAAGGGCGGCATCGTCAAGCTTAATGTGTCTGAAACGGAAAAAAACATCGAGATAAAAGTGTCTGACAACGGTTCGGGCGTGCCGCCAGAGATTAGGGCGCAGCTTCTAGACGAAAATGCCGCGCCTCTTAGAAAAAAGGAAGAAACTGCACCTTCTGAGCATGGCGTAGGCTTGTTCAACGTAATTTCGCGGCTGAGACTGTTTTATTCAGACGCTTCGGTTTTTGATATTCTGCAGAACGAAGGCGGCGGCGCATGTTTTGTGCTGCGGCTGCCTAAGATTCAGTAAAACGGCGTTCAATATTAAAAGCGGCGCACTGTTTCGGCGGTTTATATAAAGGGGGATGAAATGAACATAAAAAGAATCGCTTTATCTTTTTTAGCTTGTCTGGTTTTGTTTTCCGGCTGCTCAAAAAAAGAAGCTAATAAATCAGCCGAAAACCAGGATAAGAAAAACCTTACAATCGGCTTTTCAATCGACAGCTTTGTAATTGAGCGGTGGCGGCGCGACTGCGACATTTTTATAGCCGCCGCAAAAGAATACGGTGCTTCTGTAATCGTTCAGAACGCCGGCAACAGCATTGAAGAGCAGATAAAGCAGATAAAATATCTTATAGACATGAATGTTGACGTTCTTGTAATTGTGCCGAAAAACGCTTCTTCTTTGACTGACGTTATTCAGAAAGCACATGCAAAGAACATTCCGGTTGTTTCTTATGACAGGCTGATTCTTGACGCTCCGATAGATTTGTATGTGACCATAGACAGCCGCAAGGTTGGGCTTTTGATGGCGGAAGAGCTTTGTAAGATAAAGCCCAAAGGTTCGTGGTTCGCCATTTACGGTGCGGAAGAAGACCACAACATGCAGATGCTCAAAGACGGCGTTATGGCGGCGATAAAGCTTATAAACGTGCGCAAAAATCATCATATTGAAGTCGGCATGGAATTTTTTACGGCCGGCTGGAATTATGATTTGGCTTACAAAAAGATGAACGAAATGCTTGAAGCACAGAAAATTCCGCAAGCGGTTATCTGCGGAAACGACGCAATTGCCGAGAACGTGCTGCGCTCTTTGTCTGAGCACCGCATAAATGATGTTGCTGTTTCGGGGCAAGATGCTGATATAGCGGCGTGCCAGCGCATAGTTGAGAACAAGCAGTCGATTACAGTCTATAAGCCGATTACGCAGCTTGCAAAGTGCGCCGCTGAATGTGCGTGCATTTTGGCGCGGGGCAAGCCGAACATTTCGATTATCACCGGAAACAATAAGATTAACAACGGCTTTTCAGATGTGCCTGTTTTGTGGCTTGACCCGCAGGTTGTGACCAAAGACAACATTGAAGATGTAATCATCAAGAACGGCTTTCACACACGCGAAGAAGTTTACCGCAACATCGATATTGCCGAAGAATAAATGATCTGTTCGAAAACTCGGTCAGTTTTCGAACAGATCAGCAATTTTTCAGGCTAAAGCCTTGCAAAATTGCGATTTACTAAAGTTCGTGTTCGGAAAACTGAAGTTTCCGAACACGTCTTATGAGCTTTTATGGGAGGGGTTATGAAAAAATTTGCATTTGCTTTGGTTTGCCTTTGCGTTTCGGCGTTGTGCTTTGCTGCCGCAAGAGACGGTTCGATTATCACATATAATCTTGAATATTTTGCAAACGGCGCACTGAAAGAGATTGAATTCTATATTACAGATTCAAGCGTAGAAATCAACCGCTTTGACAAGCTGGTGCTTAACGCAAAAAAAGCTTTTGGCAGCGGCAGGCTGCACGAAGATTTGTCTGATGATTTCAGCTACAGATTCAGAATCGATTTTTATTACGGCAACGGCGGCAAAAAGTCTTATTATCTTAAGAACGGCTTCGACGTTTATGACTGCAAGAACAAGGTGTTTCTTGAGCTTGAAAGCCTAACCAAAAGCATTTATGCAAATTTTTCAACTTATGCGGTTGAGCATTTTTACAAATCAGACGCGCTGAAAAAGAACAAGCTTTCCGGCACAAAAAGGGCTTGCTTTTATCTTGATTCGCGGCCGTTTGCGCTAGAAGATGACGGTGAAATCTGTGACCGCGGCAACATCCTCTTTTTCGACTGCGAGCTGAAAAATGCGCCCAAAATCGTAAATCAAATAAGGAACGCTACTCGCATTCCGAACGGCTTTGCCATTAAAGAAGCTTTGCTCGAAGGCAGCTATATCATGCAGATTTATAGCGGCGACAAAATCGAAAAATCATACGAAATCGTGAATTCCAAAAACGTATACGATGATTCCGGCAATTTAAGAAAAGCCGCCGTCGCCGACGAGCTGCTTGTTATGGCGGTTGAGTTCATGATTGCAAACTGGCTCTAGTTTCTGTACAAGGCTGATAAAGACAAGGCGGATATCAGCTGCTGCAAGATGCAATTGCAGAAAATGCATATCTTTGACGATAATTAAAAGATTATGCAAAAATTTTTAAATCTGATTTTTTGTTTATATATATGCCTTGCAATAATTTCATGCGTTTCAGACAAAGACTCGTCGCTTGATGCTTTTCCTGATACTGAAAACGCTTCTGAAGAAAAGAAGCTGAGCAGAAAAGAGATAATCGAGTTGATAGAGAGCACCATAACTGACGCAGAAACTGAAGCCGCAGAAAAAGGCATTGTTCAAGCTGAAGAAGCTGATGCTAAAGAAAAAGAAGCTGCTCAAAAAGAAAAGACCGAAAACGCGCTGAATTTTCCGCTGCCGGAAGTGAAGAACACGCAGCAGATTGCTGATTTTATCGAAAAGAATTACGAAAAACGTTTCGAGATTCCGTTTGAAGCTTATTCTGGTCAGCTTGAGATGCCCGATAGAGATTTGCTGCCGTTCGGTGCAATCGTGCTTGAAGCTTACAGGCTTGCGTACCCAGACAAAAAGATGAAAATCTATGAAAAAGAGGGCGACTGGTGCATAGAGCTTGACGGCATGATTTTTGCCTGGGCGGAGGGCAGGCTGCTGCCTTTCAGCAAGCGCGTTGAAGCGGAAAGCTACGGCAAGCAGATAATTTATCCGAACAACGGCAAGCCACGAAACCCAAAAGCTTATACTCAAGAAGACATTGCGGAACTGATGAAGAAGGGCACGAAAGCCGCGCTTGCAGCTGAAAAGCCTGTGGACAACACTTTTACGCAGTTCCTGCTTCAGACGAATGACCGCATTGTAACGGAGCGCAACATCCGTTCGGTGAATTTTCTTGGTCACAGGGTCAACGTTCACAAAATGATTGTGCCGTTCATGGAAAAAATAGACGGCGAAATAAGAGCTGCTGCAAAAACTAGCAAAGAAGTTTCAAAATTTATTGCCGACGTTTCTGAAATTGGCGGCTACAACTGGCGCACCATAGACGGCACGGCCGGCAGAAGAAGCTATCACAGTTACGGCTTGGCCATAGATATAAACGCAAAAAGCAATAAGAAACCCACATATTGGGAGTGGGTTCGTACTTGGAACAGCAAATGGATGCTCGTGCCGCAATCAAGCTTGTGGTTGCCGCCTGAGCCTGTAATCAAAATCTTTGAGAAATACGGCTTTGTCTGGGGCGGCACTTGGGACGAGTATGACACAATGCATTTTGAGTACCGGCCGGAGCTTGCCGTTCTTGCTTATCTTTATATGGCAGACGAAGAATAGCTGTAGAATCATTCCGCATAATCATTTATAGAAAAACAATCTCATGACAGCCCATTTTAGGCACTGATAGTTGAAAAACTGAAGAAATTTCAAAAAATTTTTCTGAAAAAGTACAGAAAAAATTATTTCTTTTCAATATTAAAGTATGAACATATTCAGTTTTTCGCCCTTCGGCTATGAAGGTGCAATGGTCAATGTAGAAGTGGATTTGCGCCGTGGCATTCCGTCTGTTGATGTTGTCGGGCTTGCGGACGGCGCAGTAAAAGAATCAAGAGAGCGGATGCGCGCCGCCATACGCAACAGCGGTTTTGATTTTCCGCAAGACAGGGTGCTCATAAGCCTTTCGCCAGCTGACGTAAAAAAAGAGGGCGCAGGCTTTGACCTTGCGATTGCGCTGGCTGTGCTTGCCGCAAAGAGTGGTTTTGCAGGCGGCGAAGATTGTCTTGTTATGGGCGAGCTTGACCTTTCGGGCAATGTGCGCCCGGTGCGTGGCATAAACGCCGCCGTCTCTACGGCACGAGAACAAGGCATAAAGTGGTGCATTGTTCCGGCTGACAACGAACGCGAAGCGCTGAACGCAGGGCTTGGTGTCTGTGCTGTGGGCAGCTTGGCACAAGCTTTCAGCTGCCTTGCCGCCGACATTAGGGACGAAGCGCCTTATGCACCAGATTCAGCCGGTTCAGCTTTGCAAGGCACTGAAGAAGTCTGTTTTGCGCCTTTAGACCCTGCCATGGATTTTTCGTCCGTCAAAAAGCAGGGGCGGCTTGTGCGCGGTTTGCAGATTGCCGCCGCCGGTGGGCATAACCTTATAGCTTACGGCCCGCCCGGTTGCGGCAAGACTCTTTCGATTCAGCGAGTGCCGTCTATTATGCCATGCCTTTCTTTAGAAGAATCGCGCACCGTAACCAGAATCTACAGTCTTGCGGGGCTCATTCCGCCGGGCGGCGAGTCTGTAAAGAACCGCCCGTTCAGAATGCCGCACCAAAGCGCAACTCTTGAAGGCATGGTCGGCGGCGGTCATCAATGCCGCCCCGGAGAGATTTCGCTGGCGCATAACGGTGTTCTCTTTCTTGATGAAGCGGCTGAATTTCGCACAAGCGTGCTGCAAAGCTTACGGATTCCGCTTGAATTCGGCAGCATCACTTTGAGCAGGGCTGGCAGGCATACAGTTTTTCCGGCAAGGTTTCAGCTGCTTATGGCGACTAACCCTTGCCCTTGCGGAAACTACGGCTCGCCTGATAGAATTTGCGTATGCAGCCCTCATTCTGTGGAGCAATACTGGAAGAAATTCTCTGGGCCGCTGCTTGACCGCATCGACATAAGAGTGCCGCTTTTAGATTCATCTGCTGATGAAGACCGCTTTTCATATTACGACGATATTTCTTCTGCAAAGCTAAGACCCGCAGTTGCGCTCGCCGTGCACATGCAGCGCCGCCGTCAGGGCAAGAACAACGCTTCGCTTACGCCCGAAGAAATAGGTGCGAAGATTGTGCTTGAACCAGACGCGCAATCTTTGTTCGACGAGCTTGTAAGCAGCGTGAGTTTTTCCGGCAGGGCAGAGCACAGCATCTTGAAGCTTTCGCGCACCATCGCCGACTTGGAAGGTTCTGAAAACGTAAAAGCCGCCCATATCGCCGAAGCCTTCGAATTCCGCAAAAACGAAGGCGGCTTGGATATTTGCTTCTGACGAGTTCCGTGTTAGTTTTTTCTTCAACAGCTTGTTTTTATCAGATGAGAAGAAGCGGAATTGTGGATGCGGACTGCCCTGCGCCGTGCAGGCCGGCAGAAACGAAACAGCGGATTCTCATCTGACAAATAGCTACTATAAGTAGCGGAAAAAAGCGCAAATGTAATGTATAATTTCTTTTAAGATTCGGCGGCGCGTCTTATGCTTGAGCCATAAAACTTGAAAGAGAGGCAGTTTATGAACTTTGCAGAAAAACTTAAAGAACTTAGAAAGCAGAAAGACATCTCGCAGGAGCAGCTTGCGGAAAAGATTCATGTAAGCCGCCAGGCCATTACAAAGTGGGAAAGCGGAGCCGGGATTCCCGATATTGAAAATCTTATCGCGATTTCTTCGCTGTTCAACGAATCGCTCGATTCGCTTTTGAGCGAAGAGAAAAGCCTTATCTCAAAGCGCGAATTTCTCTATGAAAGCCGCACCGAATATGATCTCGACAGCCCGAAAAAGATTGACTTTAAGATTGGCGTCGCTCACGAAGTGATAATTGAAAAGACCAAAGACGAGAAGATTCAGGTCATTGCCGCTTCAAACAAGCTTGCGTATCTTGCGCAGCAAGTTAAGGTGAAAATCGAAGAAAACAAAAAACGCATGGACGTTACGGTAAAACATGCTGCCGATTTGTCTGACATTGCCGCAAGCGAAAATCTCTTTATTCTGGTGCGCATTCCTGAAAAGTTTGTGGCAGACGTTGAGGTTTATGCTGAACTTGAAAATCTGAAAATCCGCGACATAACTTTTGACGAAATCGAGTTTTCGGGCAAGGCCAAGTCTGTCTATGTGGCAAATGCAACTGGGCTGCTTGAGCTAGACACAAGCTCGAATCTTTCAGTTGAGCTAAACCGCATGAAAGGCAAAATCGATTTCAACCAGTTTCACGCAATTTCAAGACTTGCTTTTGCAGAAGATACCAATTTCTATCTGAAAAACGCAGGGCGTTTCACGAAGTTTGTCGATAAAGACGCGAAAATTCTTGTCGGCAAAAACAACAAGAACGAGATTGCCGCCGAAACAGATTTGATAATCGAGCTCAACGGCTGGAAGTCAGAAGTTCAGATTTTTCAGGCAGAGTAGGGGGCAGCCCATGTACACATACAGACCGAAGAGATTTTATATTACAGCTTTTGCATTCACATGGGCATTCTGGCTTTTGGGCATTTTTTGCAATAATGAAATGCTCCGCGTAACCGGGATGATTTTGGGACTTATAAGCCCGGCAACTGTTGCGGTAATTACTGTTTTTGCTTCAAAGAGCGATGCCTTGAAAAAAGACTTTAAGCGCAAAATTTTCAATTTCTGGAAGTTAAAGCCGCTGTGCATTGTCGCCGCTGTTTTGGCCTTTTCTGCGATTGTTGCAAGCTCAATCTTGCTTTCAACGCTTTTCGGGCAGACGCTCGAACAGTTTTCGCTTACAAAAGATTTTTCCTTTTCCGGCATCGGTGTCTGCTCGGCTTTTGTTTCGATTCTGCTTGCTTCTGTGCTTGAAGAGGTGGGCTGGCGCGGCTACGGCGAAGATTCAATCGCGCAATATTGCTCGTGGTTCACAGAGTCAATCATTTTCGGCTTTGTCTGGGCGTTGTGGCATTTTCCGCTGTTCTTCATTCCGGGCACATATCATTTTGAGATAAGGCAGATGAACGTGCTTTATATGATTAACTTTTTCGTGTCGGTCTTGCCGTTCGGATTTATCACCACTTGGGTTTACGTGAAGAACGGCAGAAGTATGCTTTCAAGCATAATCTTTCACCTTTTTGTGAATTTCATGCAGGAAAAGATTGCGATGACGCAGACAACCAAATGCGTTGAAACGCTGATGGTTTTTGTTGCCGCCGCAATCATCGTGCTGACCAACCGCGACATGTTCTTTGAAAAACGCCACGTCGGGCATATTCTAGAATAGGTTTTCTTGATTGTGTCGAGGGGTTCATACCCCGACACTCTGCGGCGATGTATGTTGATAAAACGATTAACTTGCTTTATTATAGAAACATGAACGAAAACAAGCTTATTTTATCAGGAAAAACATCGAGAAAAATTACGCCGGACATGGTCGGGCTTTTTTTTGAAGACATCAACTTTGCCGCAGACGGCGGGCTTTATGCAGAGCTTATCGAAAACCGCTCGTTTGAAGCCGTAAAAAGCAAGGGCGAAAACCACAATTATGTGCTGAAAGAAGACAATCTTTATGCGTGGCGTTCAATCAACGGCGACGATGACAGCCTTGAGATTTCTTTCAACCAGCCGGTAAGCGAAAACAATCCTCATTATCTGCGTTTTACCGCAAAGCATGACGGCGACGGTTTTGAGAACAAAGCTTATGACGGCATTTCGCTCAAAAAAGGCATGAGCTATAAGCTTTCGTTCTATGCACGCGAAGTAAAATACCAGGAAGGAAACATTATAGCGTCTGTTGTCAAAGACGGAAAAACGTTTGCAAAGGCTGAAGTTGCTTTTGACAACGGGAAAAATCCGCCGAAAGAGTGGATGGACACGATTCACGTTGTTTGCGACACGCTTGAATGGAAAAAATACGAAGCCGTGCTTAAGGCAGACGCTGACGTTCAGGGCGCAAAATTTCAGATTAAGCTTTCAAAGGCAGGTTCTGTTGAATTTGACCTTATCTCGCTTATGCCAGAAAACGCAGTAGCCGGAGTTTTCCGCAAAGACCTTTTTGAAGCACTCAAAGATTTGCACCCTGCTTTCCTGCGCTTTCCGGGCGGCTGCATTGTAGAAGGCACAAGCCTTATGCGCCGCTACCAATGGAAAAAAACTGTGGGCGAACTGAAAGACCGCAAGATTATGACGAGCCTTTGGGCTGTGCAGGGCGGCAACACAATCGCCGAATGGGAGATGCAGGACTGCCACTATATGCAGAGCTACGGCATCGGCTTTTACGAATATTTCCTCTTGTGCGAGCTGCTTTCAAGCGAAAAGCGCAAGTGCAAGCCGGTTCCTGTCGTGAATATCGGCGTTGCGTGCCAGTTCCGCTCTTACGAAACAGTGCCGGTCAATTCCGAAGATTTTCAGCAATATGTGCAAGACGCGCTTGACTTAATCGAATTTGCGAACGGGCCTGTAACTTCAAAGTGGGGCAAGCTCCGCGCCGAAATGGGGCACCCTGAAAGCTTCAACCTTGAAATGATTGCCATCGGCAACGAGCAGTGGGAAAGCGGCGCAGTTGATTTAGCACCGCGCTATCTTGCGTTTGAAAAAGCAATTCACGAAAAGCACCCTGAAATCAAGACGCTCGGCACGGCAGGGCCTTTCATCAAAAATGAAATGCACGCGCAAGCTTGGAATTTCTATCATGAGAATGCGAAATCTAATAAGAAGATTGCATTCGCTGTAGACGAGCATTACTACGTTGCGCCGCAGTGGCTTTATGACAACGTGGCGCTTTACGACGATTATCCGCGCGACATTGCAGTTTTTGCAGGCGAATACGCCGCTCACGACGACAATCTTTCTAATTCGGTTGAAGCGGCTGTAGCAGAAGCCGCCATGATGACAGGCATGGAACGCAACGGCGATTTGGTAAAGCTTGCGTCTTATGCGCCGCTCTTTAACCGCATCGGCCATTCGCAGTGGACGCCCGACATGATTTGGTTTGACGCTGATAAGGTTGTGCTTACGCCGACTTATTACGTGCAGAAGCTTTTCTCTGATTATTCAGGTGTTGAAGCAATCGAGCTTGACGGGCAGGAAAAGACTTTGCGCGAAAACAAGCTCTATGTTTCAGCAGTAAAAGCGGCTGACGGCAAAAGAATCATCAAAATTGCCAACGGCGGCGACGAAGAGCAGACGCTCGCCCTTGTTGACGAGAAAGGCGCAGCAATTAAGTGCAGTGCAGAAATCATAAGCGTTGCCGCCAAATCAGGCAAAGCCAAAAAAGTTGTGCCTACAGATGCGGTTGATACATCTGCCGGAAATAAAGTGCTTAAAGGCAGAATCATGAGCAATTTTGAGGTGTGCCAGAAGCGCGCCCCGGAAGAAGCCGCTTTTAAGACTGAAAAAGTCTCTTTCGGCGGCACTGTCACAATTCCGGCTAAAGCAGTGGTTGCGCTTTGCCTTTGCTGAACTAAGCCGGGCGCTCATCTTGGCGTGCGGCGCTCAAGAGTTGGGCTGCACTCAAAAGTTGGGCGGTGCGCAAAATCAGCTTTAAAAGCTGAAACTTGCGCCCGCTTTTAGCTTTGCTAGCACTTTAGGCGAGGCAGCCGTCAAGACAAGAGCGTATATGCTTCTCGTCGTAGCCTTTGCCTATAAAGACAACCTGATTGAGCCTGTCTCCATATTTTTTGTCCCAGTTTGCCTTTAATTCAGGATCATCGTCCAAGCATTGCTTCTGCGTCTGCTTGTCGAGCGCGGCAATCCAATATGCAACAGCCATAACGTTTGTGTTGCGCCCGGCCTGCTCAAACAAAAGCACATCGGCATCCTGCTCCTTAAACCAGATGTAGCCTTTCGCTCTAATCAGATTCATCGGGTAGTTTTCCTTTATGAATTTCATGAACTTATGACCGTCGAACGGCTTTTTAGTTTCATAAACAAAAGAAGAAATGCCGTATTCGTCTGTGCAGCCCTTGTTGCCGTTAAGCGAATTTATGGCTTTTTGAATTGCAGAAGACGAATCAACCATGTCATAGTCGAATTTTTCAGTAGATGTAATCGCGTTTATGTCGACTTTGCCGTTGACGCTTCTGATAATCGGTGCTTTCGGCTGATAATCTCTGATGACTTTGATGACTTCTTCGATTTTTTCTTCTGAAATCAGGTCGCATTTGCTCAAGACAATGTGGTTGCAGAACTCAATCTGGTCTACAATCAGCGTGGTGATGTCAGAATCTGTAAGATTGTTCACGTCTGTCTTGCGTTCTTCGCCGTGCTTTTTGAGTTTGCCCAAAAATTCTGAATAAATCCGATCAGCGTCAACGACGGTAACGATTGAGCTTAGATAGACGTTCGTATCGGGCGTGTCTTCTTCATACGCCAAAAAAGAAGCGGCGATTGCGCCTGGATCGCTTATGCCCGAAGCTTCGACAAACACTGTCTCGATTGATTCGTCTTGCGAGATTTTTTCAATCTGCTCGATGAATTCGTCGCGCAAAGTGCAGCAGATGCAGCCGTTCTGCATCTCGAACATCTGGCTCTGCTCAACTTTCGAGCCGTTCTTCTTGAGAATTGCGGCATCAACATTGATGCTGCCCATATCGTTCACGATGAGCGCAACTTTGCGCTCTTCCTGTTTAAGCAGTTCATTCAGAAGTGTAGTTTTTCCTGAACCCAAATAACCTGTGATAAGTGTAACTGGCTTCTTGTTCATTTGAGTAATTCCTTTTGTTGTTTGGTTTTGTCATGACTTGTCTAATAATGATTGTCATTGCCGCACTCGATGCGGCAATCTTTAAAGTTCGTGCAAATAGCGAATAGATTTCAGGGGCAAGCCCGAAAATGACAATTAAAACTTATTAGTTATCCATGTTTTGCTTTATTCAAAAGGAATCAAGATGTCAGTTTTTCTTTTAGACTGAAAAGTGTGAGAGCTTTGAAATAGCTTTTTGAAATCAATAAAATTGAAGAAACTGAAAATGAAATGAAAACAGCTTGCTGATAGATTGCGGGGCAGTCAAATTGGTGATTTTCTTCTATTAGCTGAATCATCATGCAGACTGGGCAATGTTCGCCTTCGCAATGATGATGCTCTTTTTCATAGCCTGCAAGCGGCGCAGAAAAGACAAGCAGCAAGGCGGCAGTCAACGCAAGAATCTTCAGAATGTTTTCAAGCTTTGCAAATTGAATCAGCGTGTTCTTTTGTCTTGCTTTGTTCCGCATATCCTGCCTTCGTAAAATTTTAGAGCGTGCTTCAACTTAGCTGAATGTACGCCGCTTGTCAAGATTCAGCTTTCATTTTCATGTTTCTTGGTGTAGAATAAAGCAACTCTGCCCGCGTTGCGCGGAACATTACAGGAGAAACTATGAAAACACCATTTACGCTGCCTTTGATAGGCTTTGGAACATATAAGGCGACAGAAACAGACGGAAAAGACAACATTTTGCGCGCGCTTGAAGCAGGCTACCGCTATCTTGATACTGCCGCATTTTATTTTAACGAAGATCAAATAGGGCAGGCTATAAAAGAAAGCGGCATTGCAAGAGAAGAGCTTTTTATTGCAAGCAAAGTCTGGCGCACAGAGCTTGGCTTTGAAAAAACTTTGAAGTCTTGCGAAGAAAGCCTCAAGAAACTCGGCACAGATTATCTTGACCTGTTTCTTGTGCATTGGCCGCGCGCAGATCAACAGCCCGGCTGGGAAGAGCCTTTAAGACAAACCTGGAAAGCGATGGAGCAGCTTTGCGAAATGGGCAAGGCGAAGGCTATCGGCGTGAGCAACTTTTTGCCGCACCATCTTGAAGTGATTAAGCCTGTGTGGAAGATAAAGCCCGCCGTTGACCAGCTTGAGCTTCACGTGGGCTATATGCAAGAAACAGCCTGCCGCTATTGCCGTGAGAACGGCATTCTACTTCAGGCGTGGAGCCCGCTTGGAAGAGGCCGCGTAATGAACGAGCCAGCAATTACGGAGATGGCTGCAAAGTACAAAGTCTCGCCTGCAAAGCTGCTGCTTCAGTTTCTCGTTCAGCAAAACATTTCGGTTATTCCAAAAGCTTCAAGCCTTGAGCGCATGAAGGAGAACCTCGACATTTCAAGCTTTGAAATTGCCGAAAACGACATGTACTTTTTGAGCTGCCTTCCGCAAATGGGCTGGTCAGGCGAACACCCGGATTTTGTTTAACTAATCAGCTATAACATAAAGCTTTCGCCTTTATAAACTCTTACCGGGTTGCCGCGGATTAAGTTTTTGCCGGCTGACCATGCCGCTTTTTTCTGCTGTTTTCCGGCGGCGGCAGCTTGCTTTTTGAGCGCATCATCAAGCTTTTTAAGTGCAAGTTTTCTGTTAAGAGCTTGGCTGCGCTCTTCTGTGCATGTAATGACGATGCCGCTCTGTTTGTGTATAAGGCGCACGCCTGTTTCAACTTTGTTGACATTCTGACCGCCGTTACCGCCGCATCTGAAAAACTGCCATTCGATTCTACCGCCTTGTGTTTCTTCTGCAAAGTCGGGCAGTACAGAAACATCGATAAACCAGTTTTTCCGCTTGTGTCCGGGGCGAAGGCTGCTTTTGCACTGCCATTCGACTGTGCCTTCAAGAAAAGAAAGATCAAGGCCTGTTTCAAAAAGAACAGATTCATAACCGTTGCAGTTCCGTGATTTTCTGATTGAAACCACCTTGATTTCGTCTTTGCCGAATTCATCAGAAATTGCTTCGATAAACTTTCTTACAGCAATTTCGCATTCTGCCGGGCTTTGTCCGCTTGAAACTTGCAGAATCATGCTTCGCCCCCAGCTTTGAAGTTGTAAACCGGCTTCAAGATTTTCTCAATTGAGACAGACGGCTCTATCAGCGGTGCAATATCGTTTAGACGGCGGTATGCAAAAGGAGCTTCGTCAAGCGTGCCTTTATCTATGCAAGATGAATAGATGCCTTTCATTTCAGCTTTGAATGCGCTCACCGTAAAAGATTTTCCAACGTCTTCGCGTTTCATAACTCGGCCTGAACCGTGCGGCGCAGAATAGTTCCAGTCTGCATTTCCGCGCCCTGTGCCGATAATCGTGCCGTCTTTCATGTTTACCGGAATTATGACTTTTTCGCCTTGCTTTGCGCTGACCGCGCCTTTTCTGAGCACCGGCTTTGAAGAAGCACCGCCCGAAAAGTCGATGTAATTATGCACCGAAGAGAACGGCTCATCGAGCTTCCATTTCATTCCTTTTGCAAGCACGTCAATTATGGCCAGGCGGTTCAGGGCGGCATATTTCTGCACAGTTTCGGTGTCATGTAGATAGTCTTGCATGAGCGTTCCTTCAAGATAGGTCAGTTCATAAGGCACTTGCGCACCGCTATTGCGCAATTCGTTGCGCCCACAGTTCATGTACCATTCAGTTACTTCTCTGCCTAGACAGCGGCTACCGCTGTGCACAATGATGTAAAAATCGTCTCCGTCTGTGTCAATCTCGATAAAGTGGTTGCCGCCGCCGAGCGTGCCGATGCTGAGCAAAACTTTGTCTTTGCGTATATGGCGCGCACAAAAAAGCTTTGAAAAATCGAAATTATCTGCAAATCTGTGCTGTTCTTTGCGTATGCTGAAACCGGCGGGAACGTTTTCACGTATAAGCCTATCAATCTGCTTGTATTCCATTCCGCGGTGTTTTGCAATGCGCGCCGCCGTTACTCCGCAGCCGATATCGATGCCGGTCAAGCTTGGCATTATCTTGTTGCCGAGCGTCATCGTAAAACCGACCGGCACAATCTGCCCCGGATGAACATCCGGCATGATGCGGACAGACGAGCCTTCTGAAACGCTGTTATTGCAAATGTTCTTTATCTGGTTTATTGCGCCATCCTCAATTGAAGAAGCGAATATTTTTGCGTCTGCAAATTTTCCTTGAATTTCCATAAATGTTTTGCGCCCCAAAAGCCAGTCTTTAAATGTTAGTTTCCGGCTTGCAGGCATTTTCCTTCTAAAGTTTGAAATTATGGAAACGGCGTGCGGCTAATCTGCTTTTTTTAATTTGCGGTGTTGCGCCTATCAGATTAAAAAGAGGGCAGCCGTGTTCCATTTGAGGATTTGGATAATTTTGTGGGGATATTGCTTTTCATGGCCGCCCTCCTTTTGAGATTAGATTATGCCCGGACAGGCATAATCTGAATATACAACGGCTGTTCTATTTGTGCATTAAAGTCTTAGTTTAAAGATTTTTTCAGCAACTGATTCTGGCAGCTTGCGAAGGTGAACCGGCAACATGCGCAAACGATGATTTCTTTCTGTTGCAGCATAAGCTATATTTTGCAGCGGAGGTTGTCATGAAAAGCAACAAAACTTTTAAGTATGTAATGTATGTCACATTGGTTCACTGCCTGACTTATTTTCTCTGCGGTGTAATTTTCTCAAATCTTCTGCGCTACGACTATTGGTGGCAGCAGCCCGGAGTCAGCGATTACTTCAGAGAATATGGCGGAACAGCAAATGCGATTGGCCCTTTTGCCCAGATTATAAGAGGGCTTTTATTTGCCTTTATTCTTCTTCCGTTCAAGGAATTTCTCAAAGCCAAAAAATACGGCTGGTTTTTTCTCTGGCTTTTGTTTGTAGGAATTGGAATTATCGGCCCTATGTCTTCAGCACCTTCTTCAATCGAAGGCGTAATCTATTCTAAGCTGCCGCTTGCCTTTCATTTTATCGGTCTGCCGGAAGTAATGACTCAGACTTTGCTTTTCAGCATTTTGGTTTGCAAATACATCAATCAGTCTGAAGACAAGAAATCGATTTTGCAAAACACAGTTCTAATGGCGATAATTCTTGCTGTCGGATTGTTTTTTGTCTACACAATTGTTTCAATCATTTTTGCATTAATTCAAAAGGTTGAAATAAACACAGAGCACACAGACATAAAAAACATGCTGCAATTTTATCTGCCGATGATTCTTACTTTTGTGCTGGCTTTATTTTCAAAGCCAAAGCTGATTTTCAGAACCCTTATTCTTTATGCCGGCTCTGTACTTATTTTTGCTCTTTACCAAGGGCTTGTGCTGAAAGACATGAATCTGATTTATGATTTTGCAGCGCCGATACTGCCGACAATGCTCTTTTATTGGGTTGGTTTGATGCGGGAAAAATCTTACCAGAAATCTGAAAACTCTGATAAAATAGAAGCATGAAAATAACAATTCAGACAGACGCTTCGGTTCAGGAAACAACTATAAGCATAACCTGCAAAGAAATAGCACCCGAACTGGAGCGTCTTATTGAGGCGTTGCGGCTTTCAGATAAAAAGCTTTCGGTAAAGATAAACGGCGAAGTTCATCTTATTGATTTGAAGCAAATTTTGTATGCAGAAGTTGTTGACCGCTGTACGTTCGTTTATACAGAAAACGGAGTCTTTGAAAGCGCGCTGCGGCTTTATGAGCTTGAGCTGATGCTGTCGGAGCATAATTTTTTCCGCGTGAATAAATCTACGCTTTTGAACCTTAACAAGATTGAAAGCCTTAAATCTGATATTGACCGCCGTATCCGCGTAACGCTGAAAAACGGCTATCAGCTGATAATTTCGCGCGCTTATGCGGAAGATTTTAAGGCCAAGCTCGGTGTTTAGGCTTGGTGTTTAAGGAGGACGAAATGAAAAAGCGACTGGGGTTGTTTATAGAAAGCTTATTGCAAATCTTTGCTGTGATGATTTTAATTTTTGCAATTGCGACAGCGCTTATCGGAAAAGAATCAGAAAAATTCCCAAATCTTTTTTTGCTTGAAAACGAAGGAATTGCTGTACAAACTTTATTTCAGCTTTTTGCGTTTTCATTCTTAATTTGCGCGCTAAGATTCATTTTTTTCACAGATGTATTCCTAAAAAAAACAGGGCTTGCGCTAAGGTATGTGCTGTTCTTTGTTTTGACAATAGCAGCTTTTGTGATTATTACGCTAATTTTCAGCTGGATTCCGAACAAGCTTTTGTACTGGCTTTTAGTGCTGGCATCTTATTCAGTTAGCACAATCATAAGCATTTTTGTAACAACCCTTTTTGCAAGGAAGGAAGACGAAAAGCTTAATGATGCGCTTGCCAAAATGAAAAACAGGCAAGGCGAATGAACGGAACGCTGCAATTGGCGCAATGTAAATAAGCTTGTCTTGCTCTTGCGCCTCTGTTGCAAAAGATTGTCGGGTCAAGCCCGACAATGACCGGTGGTTGTAAAGTCTTTCAAGATTTGCCGCAAGGCAAATCTTGGCAGGTTCGCCAGAATAATCCTGTTTGTAGATTAATCTACCGGCGAACCGCGGTTGCTGAGCGTAGTCGAAGCAACCAAATGCAGCACAGTCAGCCATGTGCGGTCACTTCGACTACGCTCAGTGATCGTGCGCACCCGATAATGGCAGCTGCAAAGCTTTTCAATTTTTGCGCAAAGCAAAAATTGCAGCGGTGCGCCAGACAATCTCTTTTCATAGATTAATCTCCAAGCGCACCCGTCATTCCCGTGCTTGCTCGAAGCTTCGCTGCAAATGACACGGGAATCTTTCCAAGCAAGCCTTAGTCTTTGCTTGGCTTTTCGTTGATAATCAAGTTCTTGTCTTTATCAAGCAGAATCTCATAATCGCTGAAGTAGTAGTAAGTCTTTTCGTCATCAATCAGCAGAGAATAACAATCATAAAATTTTGAAAACTCGATTCTGTATTTTGTGATGTTCTGCTTTGCATAGATAACCGTGAATTTGTTGTTAGCAGAATCTGTGCCGTTAATCTTGATGACGCTGCCGTCTTTGATGAAAGAGCAGACAAGCTTTTCAACTTCGTCTTTTGATTGGTCTGCAAAAACTGGCGAAAGCATAAAAGCCGCAAGCGCAAAAATGATAAATGCCTTTTTCATAGATAAATCTCCGTTTAGTTGCATAAATTGCAAGTTTAAGCCTTAAGCAAAGCCCGCCGCAGCAAAGCCTGAACAAAAAGCAGCCGCCTTCCTTATTATCATCAAAACGAAATTGTTTCAAGTTGCAGTTTTTAAGTACAAAATTCCCCTTAATGCTTTATAATATCAGCATGAAAGAATATATCTGGCTGTTTGTTGTTATTTTCATTTTTCACGATATGGAAGAGATTGTGGGCATGAAGTTGTTCTTTGAAAAGAACAAGGAATTACTGCAAAAGAAAGCATCGTTTTTGGCAAAACGATATGGGAGCTACACCACAGCAGGCTTTTCGCTCGGCGTTTACGAAGAGCTTGTCTTTTTTATGCTGATAAGCGGCCTTGCGTTCTGGACTGATGTACATTTCTTTAAGTTTATGTGGCTCGGTGCGTTTATTGGCGTTGCAGCGCATTTTGTTGTGCATATCGTTTCGTGCATTGTTCTAAGAAAATACATTCCAAGCCTTATCACAAGCATAATCTGTCTGCCGGTGAGCGTGTGCATAATTCTCAAAGCTTTTGTGCAGATGTGCTGGTTTTCGCCGCTAACTTTCAGCTTGACACAAGCTGTTGCGGCGATTGCCCTGTCTCTTGTGCTGTGCATACTCAATTTCGGCGTAGCCCACAAGCTGATAGCATGGTTCTCACAACGAACCCTTGCTGTGTTTGGTGAATAAAGCTATTGTAAATAGATATTTCTATTTCTCTGGCTCATACCTCGATGCTTGCATCGGGGTTCGTTGATTGAACTAGAAATGTACTCCGTTTGTCTGAATAATATCCTGCGGCGGATAAGATAATCTTTTCGTCTTGTCAGATTGTACTTTGCACCGGCGAACTGCGGCCACTTCGATTACGCTCAGTGACCGTGCGCGCCCGACTGTGACAGCATCTGCCGCAGGCGCTTGTGCTAATGCTTTTTCAAGCCTGCAAGCTGAGACACGACAATCGCCGTAAACATGATGACGCAGCCTAAAATTTCGCGGCCGGTCAAGCGCTCTTGAATCAGAATTGCGGCGGAAAGAGCTGCAAAAACTGATTCCATGCACATTAAAAGCGATGCAATCGTCGCCTCGCAGTATTTTTGCCCGACAACTTGAAGCGTGTACGCAATTCCGCAGCTCATAATGCCGGAATAGAGCAGCGCAAGCCCCGCATGTTTTATGCCAGCCCATTGCGGCGTGTCGAAAATCAGCATGAGCACAAGCGAAATTAAGCCCGCCGTGTAAAATTCTGCGCAAGAAAGCTTGATTCCGTCACATTCGGGCGAAAATTTCTCAATAAGCAGAATCTGGCACGTAAAGAACACGGCGCAAATCAGCGTGAGCACGTCGCCCATGTTCACACTGAAATCGTCGCCGCCTTTGAAGCACAAACAATAAAGACCCACAAAGCCCATCGCGATGCAGAGCCACGTGAGCAGCGGTATGCGCTTTTTCATAAAAAGCCCGGCAATCGGCACAAAGAACATGTACATTGCCGTAATGAACGCAATTTTTCCGGCTGTTGAATAATTGAAAGCATATTGCTGAAGGTTAGTCGCGATTGCGAGAAAAACACCGATGATTGCGCCGTAAACGATAGTCTTTTTGTCTGTTTTTTTGCGCTCTTCAAGCTGTGCTTCGGTCATTTTTTTTGCGGAAATTCTGTCGCGGAGCAGAATGAACGGCACGAGAACAGTTGCGCCCATCAATGTGCGAATAGCCATAAAAGTGAACGGCTCAACCGTTTCTGCGCCGACGCTTTGCGAAACGAAAGACGCGCCCCAGATTATAGCCGTCAATAGAAGAATCAACACACCCTTAAGCTGTGTCTTGCTGTTTTGAGATTCCATGATGCCGCATCATACCAAATTTAAGCACATCAAGCAAATGCCAAGATTGCCGGGTCAAGCCCGACAATGACACATACGGCACGCTCAAGCGCACCCGTCATTCCTGTGCTTGACACGGGCAATCTTACCCAAAAATCAGAAAATTCTGCCAAAAAAAAGCCCGCAAGCGGGCAAAATAGCGGGTTCAACAGCTAAAAATTTAAAAGGTTACAGGAATTCAAGAAATTTTTCAAAAAAAAATAATTTTTCCTTGACAAAAAAAAAAAAAATGTAAACTTAATTTAGAACATCAGTAGATGTGTTAACAATCTACATCTACTAGATAAAGGAGTTGTAAAAAATGAAAAAGATTGTTGCAATCTTGCTTGCACTTGCTGTAGTTTCTATGGCATTTGCTCAGACAGTTTCAATTTCTAACGAACTGTCTACAGATCCGACCATCACAATCAATGGCGGAACAACTTACTGGGGCTTTGACTCAGCTTTCCTTACAGACAAGGTAACTGGTGAAGCTATCACAGCTGACGGCCGTGCAAAGGTTAAGGGCGTTGTTAAATTCCAGGTTGAAACATTGACACCTGATCAGGGCTCTTCAATCCTTTCTTTCAAGCCGCGCTGGTCTTGGAACTCTCTTGCAAACGATAAAGATAATAACAACCGCTCAGGCGTTGCTGCTATCTTGAAGCCAGTTGACTGGTTGGAAATCGGTATCGGTAACCTCGGCGAAGTTGGTTATGACAAGGGTGCCGGACAGAACCTTGACTGGTCTGAATGGTCAACATGGTACGCATGGGGATTCGGTGCAATTCCTGGTGTTGTAGGTAAATGGGAAAGACTTTCTTCATTGGTATATGACGGTGTACACGTAGTATACACTGGTGTACCTAACCTCTGGGTTGGCGCTGGTCTCTCTTCTGCTTACAAAGGCTATGACAACGGTCTTGGCGGAAATGCAGAAAACTACAACAACCGCGTTGTAATGGCTAAGAAGGGTCTCTTCCACGGCATTTCATTCGGTGCTGGTTATGGCAATGACCTTTTCGGTGTTGGCGCTATCTATAAGGGCAACTTCGGTGCTCAGGTTCAGAAGGCTTTCACAGAATCTTCTCAGCTCGACAAGGCATATCAGGATCACACAATCTATGCTGACTTCACATTCAAAGGTTTGCAGGAAGCAAAGATTGGTACAACACTCTATGCTAACGTAGGTTTCTACACAGCTAAGAAATCAACAGTTAAAGCGGCAGATGGTGGCAATGCTAATGCACTTACATCATTCTTGTTCAACGTTGGTACAAACCTCAACTTCCGCAACGGAATTTCTGATGACATCAGCGTAGCAGTTGGTTACAGCAAGATTGGTGGAACAACATCTAAGGTTCTTCCTTTCCATGTTCGCAACACAATCAAGTACTCAGTATCAAGCGATGCTAACTTCAGCTTCGTATTGGGTTACTGCCAGGCTGGTCTTTCTGCAAAGAAATCAAAGACTGCTGCTGACAACTTCGGTGCAGGCAACTTGAATGGTGTACATACTACTGTTGCGACTACAGGAAATGTGGCAGCTCGTGTTGACAACGCAGCTATTTCACCAACAACAAATGGTGGCTACGGCTGGTTGATTTACGCTCATCCATCATTCAGCTTCAACATGGGCGCAAGCACATTCAGCATGGGTGTTAAGTCAATCGTTTGGGGCGACATCGTTCCACATGCTAAGTCAGGCTGGGAATGGGCTTGGACAGGTCTTCGCGGTCAGGAAGCAAAGATCATCTTCCCGATTTCTTGGACTTACAGATTCTAATTTAGGTCTTACGGCTTAGATTGAAACTGGCAGGTTGCCTAACGGCAGCCTGCCTTCTTTGAAATAATCAGGGGCTTGAGCAAAGGATAAACTTGAAGCTTGTGGAAGCAAGATGCACTTTTTCATTTATTTCCTTTATTTGTTGTGAAACGGTACATTAAAAGCTTTCCTCTGAAAGTTTATCCTTTGGTCCGGCTCTGAAAAGCCCGGTCACTGAGCGTAGTCGAAGCAACCAAGCGCGGTCACTTCGACTACGCTCAGTGACCGCTAGTCAGTGACCATTGGGGTGTAGCAAAGGATAAACTTGAAG